>NZ_JBVIGN010000001.1:120948-602811 GCF_055570785.1 Streptomyces sp. NPDC031100 | reverse complement strand
CGCCTTTCCCTCTGCCGCCCTCCCCACCAGGACACCCCCCCCCCCCCCCCCGCTCCCCCCCCCCCCCCCCCCCCGAACCCGGTGACCCGTACCGACCGCTCCGGAGACAATGGACCCCGTGCGTTACCGCCTCCTAGGCCCCACCCAGGCACTCCGCCCCGACGGCACGCCCGTCCCGGTCGGCGGAGCGCGGCTCCGTGCCCTGCTGAGCGTGCTCGCACTGCGGGCCGGCCGGACCGTGCCCACCGACCTGCTGGTGGACGAGGTGTGGGGTGCGGACCCGCCCGCCGACGCCACGGGCGCGCTGCAGGCGCTGGTCGGCCGGCTCCGCAGGGCGCTCGGCGCCGACGCGGTCGCCTCCGCCGAGGGCGGCTACCGGCTCGCCGCCGCCCCCGACGACATCGACCTCACCCGCTTCGACCGGCTGACCGGCGAGGGCCTCGCCGCCCTGGCCGACGGCGACCCGGCCAAGGCCGCCGTCGTCCTGGACGACGCGCTCGCCCTGTGGCGCGGCCCCGCCCTCGCCGACCTGCCCGACCACACCGCCGAGGCCGCCCGCTGGGAGACCCGCCGCCTGGACGCGCTGCGCGCCCGGCACACCGCCGCCCTCGCCCTCGGCCACGCCGAGCAGTCCCTGCCCGAGCTGGCCGCCCTGTGCGACAGCCACCCCCTCGACGAGCCGCTCCAGGCGCTGCGCCTGCGGGCCCTGCGCGACGCGGGCCGCCCGGCCCAGGCGCTGGCCGCCTACGAGGACGTACGACAGCTCCTCGCCGACCGGCTCGGCTCCGACCCGGGCCCCGACCTGCGCGCCCTGCACACCGAGCTGCTCACCGAGGCCCCGCCCGAGCCGCGGCCCGCACCGCCCGCCGCCCTCGGCAACCTGCGCGCCCGGCTCACCTCCTTCGTCGGCCGTGAGCCCGACATCGAGGCCATCGGCGCCGACCTCACGGCGGCCCGGCTGGTCACCCTGCTCGGGCCCGGCGGAGCCGGCAAGACCCGGCTGTCGCAGGAAGCCGCCGAGGCGGTACGGCACACCGCCCGGGACGGGGTGTGGCTGGCCGAGCTGGCACCCGTGGACGACCCGGACGCCGTACCGCAGGCCGTGCTGACCGCGATCGGCGCCCGCGAGACCGTGCTGCACGGCGCCGGCGCCGAGACCATGCGCGCGATCACCGACGCGCACGACCCCGTCGAACAGCTCGTGGAGCACTGCGCCCGCCGCCGGATGCTGCTGATCCTCGACAACTGCGAGCACGTCATCGAGGCCGCCGCCCAGCTGGCCGAACGGCTGCTGGCCCGCTGCCCGGAACTCACCGTCCTCGCCACCAGCCGCGAACCGCTCGGCGTGCCGGGAGAGTTGGTGCGCCCCGTGGAGCCGCTGCCCGAGCCGGTCGCGCTGCGGCTGCTCGCCGACCGGGGCGCGGCCGCCCGCCCCGGATTCCGTACCGAGGGCGACCCCGAGGCGTGTGCCGAGATCTGCCGGCGGCTCGACGGACTGCCGCTGGCGATCGAACTGGCCGCCGCCCGCCTGCGCATGCTGACGCCCCGCCAGATAGCCGACCGGCTGGACGACCGGTTCCGGCTGCTCACCAGCGGCAGCCGCACCGTGCTGCCCCGCCAGCAGACCCTGCGCGCCGTCGTGGACTGGTCCTGGGACCTGCTCGACGCGGACGAACGGGACGTCCTGTCCCGTCTGTCGGTCTTCGCCGGCGGCTGCGACCTGGCCGCCGCCGAAGCCGTGTGCGGCCCGGCCGCCCTGGACGCGCTCGGCTCCCTGGTCGACAAGTCCCTGGTGGTGGCCTCCCCGTCCACGGACGGCACGATGCGCTATCGGCTGCTGGAGACCGTCGCCGAGTACGCGGCCGAACGACTGGACGAGACCGGGCGCCGGACCGAGGCCGAGCGCGCCCACCTGACGTACTACCGCGAACTCGCCCGCACCACCGACCCGTTGCTGCGCGGCCCCGGACAACGCGCCGCCATCGACCGGCTCCAGCTGGAGTACGAGAACCTGCGCACCGCCCTGCGGCACGCCGTCGCCGTCGGAGACGAGCAGGAGGGGCTCGTCCTGGTGCTGTCCCTGGTCTGGTACTGGCAGATGCGCGACCTGCGCCTGGAGGCCCGCACCTGGTGCCAGGAGGTCATGGCCCTCGGCCCCGACCCCTTCACCGAGCCGGTCCGTCCCGCCCGCCCGGTCTGGCAGCGCTGCACCGACACCCCGCCCCCGCTCACCGGCGAACTCCTCGCCGAGGCCCGGCGCGGTGTCCACCTCGCCCATCTCGCCTGCATGGACACCGAGCTGGACGCGTGGCAGACCCCCGAGGCAAAGGCCAGGCTGCGCGTCATCACCCGGGTCTACGAGCCGGGCATGCCGCAGACCTGCCGGATCCCCGGCATGGTGTGGTACTTCGCCGAGATGCTGACCAACGGCGTGGAGCGGCTGCGCACGCTCATCGACTCCTCCATACGGACCTGCCGGGACACCCCCGGCTTCGAGTGGGAGCTGGCCGGCGCCCTGCAGATGCGCGCCAACCTCCTCGCCAACCGTGCCGACTGGGCGGGCGACGCCACCCGCGACGCCGAGGAGTCCCTGGCGATCTACCGCCGCCTCGGCGACGACTGGGGCGCCGCCGAGGCCCTCTCCGCCCGCGGCGAGGCCCATGAACGCACGGGTGCCTACCAGGAGGCCGCCGCCGACTACCGGGCGGCCGACGAGCGCGCCGAACGCCTCGGCGCCCGCGCCCAGATGGCCGTCCTGCGCGCCCGGCTCGGCAGCGTTCTCATCGAGGCGGGCGACACCGCGACCGGCGAGCGCCTGCTGCGGGACGTCATCGCCAGCCAGGACGGCTCCCACAACGAGGGCATGCCCGCAGCCCGGCTCTATCTCGCCGCCTGGCTCAGCCTGTCCGACCGCACCGCCGAGGCCCGCGACCAGCTCCGGCTGCTGCGCGAGGAGTTCAAGATCGCGCACTTCGTCGTCTTCGACGCCATGATCCTCGGCCAGGAGGCCTGGCTGGACGCCCTGGACCGCCGCTCGCAGGAAGCCCTGGACCGCGTCGGCAGGGCGCTCAGGCTCGCCGAGGACTCGCTGTCCAGAACGATCGTCCCGCAGCTGCCCTCCATCTGCCTCACCGTGGCGGCGACGGCGCTGGCCGGGCTCGACGGCGGCACCCGCGCCGCGGACGCCGCCCGCTGCCTCGGTGCCGCCCAGGCCCTGCTGCCGGACGGGCACGTCCACTCCCGTGTGGAGCGCAAGGTCCTCGCGCTCGCCGAGTCCCGGATCCGGGAGACGCTCGACGGTCCCGCGTACCGGACCGCGTACGCCGAGGGCGGTGGCCTCTCCCTCGCGGAGGCCACCGCCCTGGTCTGAGGCACGGCGAACGTCAGCTCTTCGTGCGGAACTTGTGGATCGAGACCGGTGCCATCACCGCGGTGAGGGCCGCCGACCAGATCAGGGTCACCCACAGGCTGTGTGCGACCGGTCCGCCGACCATCAGGCCGCGCGCGGTGTCCGCCAGGGCGGACAGCGGGTTGTAGTCGGTGAAGTTCTGCAGCCAGCCCGGCATCGAGGCGGTCGGCGCGAAGATCGACGAGCCGAACTGCAGCGGCATCAGCACCAAGAAGCCCATGGCCTGCACGGACTGCGCGCTCTTCATCACCACACCGAGGGTGAGGAACACCCACATCAGGGCCGAGCCGAACACCGCGGACAGGCCCACCGAGGCGAGCAGCCCCGCCCAGTTGGTGACGTCGAAGCCCACCAGCACGGCGACGATCATGAGCACGACCGTCGCGAACAGCATGCGCATCAGCTCGACCGCGATCTTGGCGAACAGCACCGAGCCGCGCCCGATCGGCAGGGACCGGAAGCGGTCCATGACACCGGAGTTGAAGTCCTGGTTGAAGCCGGTTCCCACGCCCTGGGCCATGTTCATGCCCATCATGGCCATCAGGCCGGGCACGACGTACTGCACGTACCGGTCCTGACCGCCGCCCAGGGACTGCCCGATGGAGCCGCCGAAGACGTACACGAACAGCAGGGTGAAGATGACCGGGAACAGGATGGCGTCGAACATCGACTCCGGGTCCTGCCGGATCCACAGCAGGTTGCGGCGGATGAGCGCGCCGGTGTGGCGCAGGTGGGCGCGCAGCGGGATGGGCGTGTCGCCCTTGGAAGCGGCGGCGGCTGGGGTGAGAGTGGCGGCGCTCATACGGCGACCTCCTCGCGGGTGTCGGCGGGCGTGGCGTCCTGCGGGGCACCGGCGCGGTGGCCGGTGAGGGACAGGAACACCTCGTCCAGGCTGGGCAGTTCGGTGGTGATGGAGGAGATCGTGATGCCGCGCGCGGTGACCGCGCCGACCACGGCGGTCAGCTGCTCGTCGCTGAGGATCGGCACCAGCAGCGCGCCGGTCTCCGGGTCCACGGTGGTGGTCGCGAGCCCGGTGATGCCCAGCTCGTCCAGCATGTCGGCGAGCGGCCGCAGCTGCAGCGGATCCACCGGCCGCACCCGCAGGGTGCGCCCGCCGACCTTGGCCTTCAGCTCCTCGATGCCGCCCTTGGCGATCACCTTGCCGCGGTCAACGACGGTCAGCTCGGAGGCGAGCTGCTCGGCCTCCTCCATGTACTGGGTGGTGAGCAGCACGGTGACCCCCTCCCCGACCATCGACTTGACCTCGTCCCACACCTCGTTGCGGGTCCGCGGGTCGAGTCCGGTGGTCGGCTCGTCGAGGTACAGGACCGCCGGCCGGCCGATCATCGAGGCGGCCAGGTCCAGCCGCCGGCGCATACCGCCGGAGTAGGTGCTCGCCGGGCGCCGGGCGGCCTCCGTCAGCGAGAACCGCTCCAGCAGCTCGTCGGCGCGGGCGCGGGCGTCCTTGCGGGAAAGGTCCAGCAGCCGCCCGATCATGTACAGGTTCTCCCAGCCGGGCAGCTTCTCGTCCACCGAGGCGTACTGCCCGGTCAGCCCGATCACCCGGCGCAGCTGCCGGGGCTGCCGTACGACGTCGTACCCGGCCACGGTGGCCTGTCCGGCGTCGGGGGCGATCAGAGTGGACAGGATCCGTACGAGGGTGGTCTTCCCGGCACCGTTGGGCCCGAGCACCCCCATGACGGTGCCCTCCCGTACATCCAGGTCGACCCCATCCAGCGCCTTGGTCTCGCCGTAGTGCTTGACCAGTCCCCGTACGGTCACGGCGGGGCGCCCGCCGGCGGGGTTGTCGTCGATTCGCGTCATGCCCATGAAGGTGCCAGGCCCCACCGACAAACCACCGACAGCCGACCGACAGCACCGACAAATCCCCGACGACCACCGCAATCATCAATTGAGCAACCACGACGGCGAGCGACCACCTCCGCGAGAGCGGCGCCGGTTTAGGCGCAAAAAGGGGGACAGCCCGCCGACGGGGGACGATCGGCGGGCTGTCCGTGGTGTTGCCGCAATGGCTAATGGACGGAGTGCTCCTCCAGCGGGAACGTTCCGCCGACGACGTCCTCCGCGAACTCCTTCACCGCGTTCCCCATGACCTCACGCAGGTTCGCGTACTTCTTGACGAACTTCGGCACGCGACCGGAGGTCAGCCCGAGCATGTCCGTCCAGACCAGCACCTGCGCATCCGTCTCGGGCCCGGCACCGATCCCGACCGTGGGAATGTGCAGCACGCGCGTCACCTCGGCCGCCAGTTCCGCCGGAACCAGCTCCAGCACGACCGCGAACGCGCCCGCGTCCTGGACCGCCTTCGCGTCGCGCAGCAGCTGCTGCGCCGCCTCCTCGCCCCGCCCCTGCACGCGATAGCCCATCGCGTTCACGGACTGCGGGGTCAGACCGATGTGTGCCATCACCGGGATGCCGGACTCCACCAGCAGCCGGATCTGCTCGTGCGAGCGCTCGCCGCCCTCCAGCTTGACCGCGCCGACCCCGGCCTCCTTCACCAGCCGGGTCGCCGAGCGCAGCGCCTGCACCGGGCCCTCCTGGTAGGAGCCGAAAGGGAGGTCGCCCACGATCAGGGAGCGCTGCGTGCCGCGGACCACGGCGGCCGAGAGCATGGTCATCTCGTCGAGCGTGACGGGGACGGTCGTCTCGTAGCCCAGGTGACAGTTGCCCGCCGAGTCGCCGACCAGGATCACCGGGATCCCGGCCTCGTCGAAGACGGACGCGGTCATCGCGTCGTAGGCGGTGAGCATGGGCCATTTCTCGCCCCGCTCCTTGGCGAGGGCGATGTCGCGGACGGTGATGCGGCGGGTGCCCTTCCCCCCGTACAGCGCCTTGCTGCCGTCGGAAGGCTTGTTCTGGGCAGCCGAAAGCTGCGTCATGGCAACGGCTCCTTCAGTCATCTCGAGGCGCCCTGACGGCGTCCCCGGATCGTCTCCATGGTGGCACCTCGTGCCGGCGAGGGCCAGGGGACCCCCGTGTGATCCCCTCGGCTCCCGAAGCCGGGCGCCGACTGTGTAAGGCCTTGGTAGTAAGGCCTTGGTAAAGGAATAAGATACGAGACCGTTCCGTATCGGAATGATCGTACGCTTGAACACATGACAAGTCCCGTCCCTGCCTCCCGGATACCGGAAACGGTGCACCGGCGCCGTTGGGCGATCCTCGGCGTGCTGATGCTGAGCCTGCTCATCGTGGTGCTCGACAACTCGATCCTGAACGTCGCCATCAAGACCATCTCCACCCCGGCGCCCACCGGCCTCGGCGCCACCCAGAGCGAGATCGAGTGGGCGATCAACGCCTACACCCTCGTCTTCGCCGGGCTGCTGTTCACCTCCGGCCTCGTCGGCGACCGCCTCGGCCGCAAGAAGGTCCTGCTCGGCGGTCTCCTGGTGTTCGGCATCGGCTCGGCCCTGGCCGCCGAGTCCGGCTCCCCGGACCAGCTGATCGCCTACCGCGCCCTGATGGCCCTCGGTGCCGCCTTCGTGATGCCCGCCACCCTCGCCGTGCTGATGAACGTCTTCGAGCGCGAGGAGCAGCCCAAGGCCATCGGCATCTGGGCCGGCGGCGTCGGCCTCGCCATCGCCATCGGCCCGATCACCGGCGGCGCGCTGCTCGACCACTTCTGGTGGGGCTCGGTCTTCCTCATCAACGTGCCGATCGTGATCATCGCGCTCGCCCTGATGGTGTGGCTCGTGCCGGACTCCCGCGACCCCAACCCCGGCCGCCTCGACCCGATCGGCGTGGTCCTGTCCGTCGTCGGCCTGGTCCTGCTGGTCTACGGCATCATCAAGGGCGGCGAACTGGCCGACTTCACCGACCCGAAGGTGCTGTCGACCATCGGCGCCGGTCTCGCCGTCCTCGCCGTCTTCGTCGTCTTCGAGAAGCGCAGCGACCACCCGTCGCTGGACGTGACCTACTTCAAGAACAAGGTCTTCTCGGCCGCCATGGCGGCCATCGCGCTGGTCTTCTTCGCGCTGATGGGCGTCACGTTCTTCTCCGTCTTCTACACCCAGAGCGTGCGCGGCTACTCCCCGCTGCAGTCCGGTCTGATGCTGCTGCCGCTGGCCGCCGCGCAGATGATCTTCGCGCCGCGTGCCCGGCTGGTGGTTCAGCGGTTCGGCAACAAGGCCACGACCACCGCGGGCCTGGTGCTCATCGCGGCCACGCTGGCCGCCTTCGCCACCTTCGAGGCCGACACGCCGATCTGGCTGCTGGAGATCGTCTTCTTCCTGATGGGCACCGGCATGGCGCACATCATGACGCCGACCTCCGTCGTCATCATGCAGGCCCTGCCCCGCGAGAAGGCCGGCTCCGCCTCCGCGCTCAGCAACACCTTCCGCCAGGTCGGCGGCGCCCTCGGCATCGCCGTCCTCGGCTCGGTGCTCTCCACCGCCTACCGCAACGGCATCGAGGGCAAGCTCGGACTGCTGCCGCCCGGCCTGCGCGGCACGGCCGGCGAGTCCATCGAGGCCACCCTCGGCGTCGCCGAGAAGCTCGGCCCGCAGGGCCGGGCCCTGGTCAGCCCCGCCAACGACGCCTTCCTGCACGCCATGCACGTCACCGCCCTGTGCGGTACCGGCGTCG
Source organism: Streptomyces sp. NPDC031100 (assembly GCF_055570785.1). NCBI lineage: Bacteria > Bacillati > Actinomycetota > Actinomycetes > Kitasatosporales > Streptomycetaceae > Streptomyces > Streptomyces sp. NPDC031100. The sequence goes on along the minus strand of NZ_JBVIGN010000001.1, from coordinate 594,800 downwards.
CGCTCATCGGCGCCCTGGTGACGGTCCTGTTCCTGCCGGGCAAGCCGCCGGTCGGTCAGGAGGACAAGAAGGAACCCGAATTGGTCGCGGCGGCGGACTGACACTCGAGCGGGACTCCACGGGGGAGGGAGGCTGCTGCGGGACAATCCCCGCAGCACAGTGAAAGGACGGAAACGACGTGAGCCTTGCCGACAGCCGACCGCGAACGGACGGCCCCGCCCGGGGCCGGCCCCGCAGTGAGGCCGTGGAACGCGCCATCCTGGAAGGCGTGATGAAGCTCCTGGAGGAGGGCGTGCCCCTCGCCGAACTCTCCATCGAGCGCGTCGCGCGCACGGCCGGCGTCGGCAAGGCCACCATCTACCGCCGCTGGAGCGGCAAGGAGGAGCTCTTCGTCGACGTCATGCGCGCCGCGGAGCCCCCGGACCCCGATCTCCCCGGCACCTCCATGCGCGACGACCTCGTCGTCCTGCTCGAATCCCTGCGCCGGCGAGGCCTGCTCAGCCGCTCCTCGGTGATCATGCACAACGCGTACGCCCAGATGAAGAGCAGCCCCAAGATCTGGTCGGCGTACCACGCGAGCGTCATACAGCCCCGGCGCGAGCTGGGCCGCGAAGTGCTGCGCCGCGGACAGTTGAACGGCGAACTGCGGACCGACATCGACGTGGACCTGGCCAACGACATGTTCGTCGGCCCCATGCTCGTCCGCTCCGTCATGCGCCCCGACGCCGACCTGCCCGAAGGCCTGGCCGAGGAGATCGTCGACACGGTCCTGGCCGGGCTACGGCCCGTCAGCTCGACAGCCTCGTAGCGCTTATGTGCACGTTTCGTCACAGACCACGCGGGTTCCGGGGGTAACCGGAACTCCCGGCCCCGCCTCGTTCGTCCTCGTCTTCCGTACGGCCGTCATGGGACGGCGGGAACGGAGCCGATCATCCCCTAGGGTCGGATGAACACGGGGGAACGACGGTGTGCACGGCAGGCAGTGAGGCAGACGGTATGGCGCAGCAGGCGTACGTGACGGAGACGGACAACGGCGGCTCGGGGCCCGAGCGACCGGGATCCCGGCTTCGGCGCCTGATGCACCCCCTGCTCGGCGGCTGGCGCGGCGATCCACACATCTGGCGCCGGGGCATCGTCCTCGCCGTCCTCGGGCTGCTGCTCGCGCTGGTGATGCTGCTGCACTCGCACATTCCCAACCGGGTGGGCAACCTCGGCAGCCTCACGGAGACCTTCCTGCCCTGGCTGGGCCTGGCCATCCCGGTCCTGCTGGTCCTCGGCCTGCTCCGCAGGTCGGCGACCGCCCTGATCGCGATCCTCCTCCCGGCGATCGTCTGGCTGAACCTCTTCGGCGGACTGCTCACCGACAAGACCGCCGGCGGCGGGGACCTGATGGTGGCCACCCACAACGTGAACGCCGACAACCCCGACCCGGCCGCCACCGCCCGGGACGTCGCCTCCTCCGGCGCGGACGTGCTGGCCCTGGAGGAACTGCCCGCGTCCGCCGTCCCGGTGTACGAGAAGGCGCTCGCGTCGACGTACAAGTACCACGCGGTCGTCGGCACGGTCGGCCTGTGGAGCAGGTACCCGATGACCGGCGTGGAGGACGTCGACATCAAGCTCGGCTGGCAGCGCGCGATGCGCGCGACCGTGGCGACCCCCAAGGGCCCGCTCGCCGTCTACGTCGCCCATCTCCCCTCGGTGCGGGTGAAGATGGAGGCCGGGTTCACCGCCCGGCAGCGCGACAAGAGCGCCGACGCGCTCGGCGAGGCGATCGCCCACGAGACCCTGCAGCGGATCGTGCTGCTCGGCGATCTGAACGGCACGATGAACGACCGCTCGCTCAACGCCGTCACCTCGCAGCTGCGCTCCACGCAGGGCGCGGCCGGCAGCGGCTTCGGGTTCAGCTGGCCGGCGTCGTTCCCGATGGCGCGGATCGACCAGATCATGGTCAAGGGCGTCGAGCCGGAGAGCTCCTGGACCCTGCCGCGCACCAACAGCGACCACCTCCCGGTGGCTGCCCGTGTGAAGCTGGACACGTCCTCGTAACCGGCCGGAATACTGGGCCTGAGAGTTTGTTCCGTAGCTGAACATAAGCTGTACGGACTCCGCTCTCCTACTTCGAAGTCTTGCTTCGAACTCTTACTTCGAAAGGCACAGGCCCTTCATGCCCCTGGCCCTGCTCGCTCTGGCCGTCGGCGCTTTCGGTATCGGTACGACCGAGTTCGTGATGATGGGCCTGCTGCCCGACGTCGCGGACGACCTGCACATCTCGATCCCCACCGCCGGGCACCTGGTCTCGGCGTACGCGCTGGGCGTCGTCATCGGCGCCCCGCTGCTGGCCGCCGTGACCGCGCGGATGTCCCGCCGTACGGTCCTCATCGGCCTGATGGCCCTGTTCGTGGCGGGCAACGCGCTCTCCGCGCTCGCCCCCGGCTACGACTCGCTCCTGGCCGCCCGCTTCCTCAGCGGCCTGCCGCACGGCGCCTTCTTCGGCGTGGGCGCGGTGGTGGCCACGGCGATGGTCCCGCCGGAGCGCAAGGCGCGCTCCGTCTCCCTGATGTTCCTCGGCCTGACCGTCGCCAACGTCGCGGGCGTTCCCGTCGCCACGCTGATGGGTCAGCATCTGGGGTGGCGGGCGACGTTCCTCGGTGTGAGTGCGATCGGCGTAGCTGCGATAGCCGCGCTCGCGTTGCTGATCCCGCACGACCGGGTTGCGGCCCCTACGACGGGACTGCGCGGCGAACTGGCCGCGCTGAGGTCGGTGCCCGTATGGCTGGCTCTGGGTACGACGGTGGCGGGCTTCGGCGCGCTCTTCGCCGCGTACAGCTACGTCACCCCGATGCTGACGGACTCCGCCGGGTTCGCCGAGGGCAGCGTGACGGTGCTGCTGGCACTGTTCGGCGTGGGCGCGACGGCGGGCAACCTGCTGGGGGGCCGGCTGGCCGACCAGTCGATGCGGGGGACGCTGTTCGGCGGGCTGGCCTCGCTGGCGGGCGTACTGCTGCTGTTCCCTCTGCTGATGCGGGCCGAGTGGAGCGCGGCCCTCGCGGTGGCCCTACTCGGCATGGCGGCGTTCATCACCGGCTCCCCGCTCCAGCTGATGGTCATGGAGAAGGCCGCGGCCGCTCCCTCCCTCGCATCCTCGGCCAACCAGGCGGCCTTCAACCTGGCGAATGCCGGCGGCGCCTGGATCGGGGGACTCGCATTGGCGGCGGGCTTCGGGGTTACGTCGCCTGCGGTTGCCGGGGCGGGGCTGGCGGTGCTGGGGCTGGGTGTGGCTGGGGTGGCTTATCTGGTGGACCGGCGGCGGGAGAGCGTCCGGGGCGGGCGGGTCGGCCGGGTGGTTGCTGCCCATGTGCCTGAGCAGTCGGGGGCGTTGCGGGGTTGATTCTGTTTGCCTGCCTGCCCATTTGCCCACCCGCCCACCCGACTCGGTCGGCCGGTGGACGAGCGGTTCGGTCGGCGAAGAGGCCGCGATCAGGGCAAGGCATGGGGCTCGGGCAGGCATCCGGCCTCGCCCTGGCGCCAGGAGGAACCACATGCGCTACGACTGCTCGTCTCCATGAAGACCCGGCCCGGCTACCGGGACGACGTCGTCTGAGTTAACAAAGCAGGAACTGTCGGCCGTAGGCGGACTGGGTCTTTGAGTGAGGTCTGCTGTACGTCGGATCGTCCTCGTCCGACCACGTTCACGGCGGATTTCGTGAATGCGTGTTCCGACATGCTGGGCCATGCGTGGGGCTGGTGCTGGGACGGCTACGACCGCGAGGTGTACGGCACACATCGGGTGCTTCGTGGTGGTGGATGGGTCGACGAGCACTGGAGCTGCCGGGCATCAGCGAGGCGGCACAGCCCCCCGACCTTCCGGAATGACGAGGTGGGATTCCGCATCGCGCGCTCGGAGAATGGGAGGTGGATGTCGCGTACCTCGTCGACGTAGGGAGTCGCCTCCGGCCTGGGCCGGTGGGGGCTCCGGAGCATCGAGGAAACCGGTGAGATCGCAGTCCATTGTCAACGGAGTTTGAAAGGAGCGGGGGGTGGGGTGTGTCACGCCCACCCCCCTCTGAGATAGGGCGGAAAAAGGGCTTCCCGCTAACCGCCTTCGACCAGGTACCTCACATCGCTCACGACGAACTCACCGTAGTTGAATGCCGACCCGAGCCTGTTCAGCCTCGCGTACTGGTCCTCGGACAGCGACACGTGTCCCGGAGACCGCGACGCACTCCGTTCGACTAGGGCCCTCAGGAGGAGCCGGAATGCGAGATCGGGGGTGCAGGAGCGGGAGCATGCGCCGAGCGTCTCCGCCACCTCGGGAGCGAGGATGCTCCTGAACTCCTTCACCGAGGCCAGGACCTGGTCGGCCAGCTCTCTCCCCTCGTATGCGTCTGCGTCGGTGAGCGTCGGAGGGCCCGAGCGGTGGGAGAGCCACGCATCGCACACCTCGATCACCTGCCGCATCCACTCGGCGCCTTCAGTGACACGGCCGCGGCGGAAGAAGTACTCCCCTCCGTCGGCGCAGCCTTCCCACAGCACCTTGATCTGGTCCGAGCTGAGGTTGTCCAGGAGGAGCCGGGCGTCACGCCGCACCAGCAGCACCAACCCCGGCTCCAGCTCCTCCACGAACTGATTCGCCACTGCCTCAGTTTCGGTGGAGGCGTCCAGTGTCCAGTCCTGGTGGAAGAAACTCATGATCCACGGGATGCCGAACGTGAACTCCGTAGACCGATGCATCGGGCGTCTCCTCCTCAGACCGGATACCCGGTGTAGACGTAGTAGCCGAACCTATGCCCTGGGGCACGCTTAAGGATGATCACGTACTGGTTGCCCGCCTGCGTGATCGTCCTGCCGTCCGGGTGAGCGACAAAGCCGAGGGGATTCCTCGCCCCGAACGTCCCCCTCAGTGTCTTCTGCTGGTCGTTGCCGCGAAGCCACTTGGTGATTTCGCCCGCCTTGTTCGCCAAGGCGTAGTCGACGACCTGTTGAGCCGTTTGGAAGTCGACGAACACACTGTTCTTCTCACCCTTCCCCACAGCGAGCCTGAGCGCTTCCGACTGCGTCGGGTTCACGTGCTCATCGAGGATGTGAGCCTGTCCGGGGAACTTCTGCGCGTCGGCCACGAGGTCGTTGCAATTGTGGACCAGGACCGGGCTGCCGCCCGCCACCGCGTAGAAGGTGTGCAGGCCCGACACGGTCAGGTCGTACACCGCCTGGGGCGCGGAGTGGTCCCGCTCGCGCAGCCCGGCCACCGTGCGGAAGGTGCCGTCCGGGGTGTGCAGGGCGTCTCCGGGGACCAGGTCGGAGGCCAGGGTCCAGCCGCGGCCGGTGACGAAGAACCGGTGTCCGGGCGTGCTGGTGAGGCGTCCGCCGTCCGCCAGGGTGACGTCGACCAGGTCTACCGCGGTGTGGTAGAAGGTGCGCGTGACCGGCTCGCCCTGGGTGCGTCCGGTCGCCGGGTCGGCGGCCATCAGGCGGTCACCGGTTCGCACGTCGCTGATCGCCTTGCGGCTGCCGTCGGCCAGGACCACTTCGGTGGTGCCGGGGAAGCTGTTGACCGAGCACGCCGTCCGCAGCTCCTCGAATACCTCCACGGACCGCTCCATCTCGGCCATCGTCTGGGCGTCGACGTCCAGCGCCTTCAGCGCCTTCAGCGCGTCGCGGACCCCTTCACCGGACCGCATGGCGATGTCGAGGGCACGGATCGCCTCGGTGATCTTTGTGATCGCGCCGCCGATGGGCAGCCAGGTGGCGGCCCAAGCGCAGTCGCCGAAGCTTCCGCTGCCGTCACCGTTGAGCTTGTGGTAGCAGCCTGTGAAGTCGCCTTTGATCGACTTGGCGATCCCCTTCCACAGGTCCACGGTCACGTCCCACGCGGAGACCTTGATCTTCTTGGTCAGGTCCGGGACCGTCTGCGTCTTCAGGAAGACCGTGTCCTCGGCCGGGCAGCCGGCCTCGGTGGCGGGCACGTCCGGATTGGTGCACAGGTAGAAGCTGACCACCGCGTCAAAGTGCGCGATGAACACCAGCGTGTTGCAGTTGATGCCGTGGCACTCGTTGGGGAGGCGTTCCGGCTCGCCGCGCTGCTTGATCTCTTCGATGACGGAGAAGACCCCTCCGACACCGGTCGCCGCACCCGTCTGTACCTGCTTGTTGGCGTCCTCCCGCTCGGTGCGGTCGGCTGCATCCTGGGCTTCCTTGGCGTACTTGGCGGCGTCCTTGGCCGCCTGTTCGGCTTCGGTTGCGGCGGTGTCGGCGCGGTCGGCGGCGGCGCGGGCGTCCTTGGCGTCCTGTTCGGCCTGGGCGGCTGCGGAGCGGGCTGCTTCGGCGTCGAGTTCGGCGGCGTCGGCGGAGTCGCGGGCGTCCTTGGCGTAGCCCTCGGCGTTGCCGGCCGCCTTGTCGGCGGCTGCGGCGTCGTCGGCAGCCTGCTTGTCGTACTCGATGGTGCGGGCCAGTGATGCCGCGGCCGCGGATGCGGCCTTGGCCGCGTCTGCCGCGTAACCCAGGGCCTCCTTGGAGTAGGTGCGGGCGTCGGCGGCGTACTGGGCGGCGTTGGCCGCGTGCTGGTAGGCCTCCTTGGCGTCGCCCTTGGCCTGGTCGGCGAGGTTCTTGGCCGCCTGGGCCTCGGCGGCGGCGTTCTTGGCGTGCGCGTCGGCTACCGCCTGCTGCTGCTCGGCGATCGTCTTCGACGCCTGTCCGGTCAGCACGACCAGGCCGGCGGCCGAGTCGGTGTCGACATACGGTGAGCCGAGCTGGATCGCGTCGTTGGCCGGGTTGGCCACCTGCTCCGCCGCCTTGCCGGCGTCCACGGCCGCCTGCGCGGTGACATGGGCGTAGCCCGCGGCCTTCGCCGAGGCGGCGAGTGCCTTGGCGGCCTCCGCGTTGGCGGCGTTGGCCTGGGTCTTGGCGTCCTTGGCGTGTTGCTGAGCCTCGTCGGCCAGCTTGACGGCGGTCTTGGCCTCGGCTGATGCGTCCTGGGAGGCCTTGATGGCGTCGGCCACCGCGCTGGTCGCGGTCTTCACGGCCGCGTCCGCCTTCAGCTTGTCCGCCTGGGCGGCGTCCGCGTCGGAGCGTGCCCGCTTGGCGGCCGCCTCGGCGCGGGTGGCCGCGGCGTCGGCGTCGGCTGCCGCCTGGGTGGCGGCGTCGGCCTCGGAGCGTGCCTTCTTGGCGGCGGCTTCGGCGTCGCCAGCCGACTTGTCGGCGTCGTTCGCTGCGGCGCGGGCGGCGTCCGCCGCCGCACCGGAGTCCAGCTTGTCGGCGTAAGCGTCCTTGGCGTTGGCCTTCGCGCGGGCGGCATCCGCCTGCTGCTCTGCATCCCAGGCGTCGTTCCGCATGGCCTTGGCGTGGTCGCGTGCCTTGACCGCGTCGTCGCGCCGGTCTCCAGCGGTCTTTTCGGCGGCCTCCGCCTTGTCCTTGGCGTCCTTCGCCTTGGACGCCTGGGTCTCGGCGTTCTTCTTGTGTTCGGCGGCCTCGGCCCGCTTGGCGGCGGCGTTCTCCTTCTCGGCCTTGGCCGTCTTCTCCTCGGCCTCGGCGGCGAGCCGCTTGGCGTGCGCGTCGGCGGCGGCTGCCTTGGCGTCGCCCTCGGCCTTCAGCGCGTCGGCGAGCTTCGCCTCCGCGGTCTCCTTGTCCTTCTTGGCGTTGTCCCGGTGGATCTTCGCCGCGTCGGCGGCCGCCTTCGCCTGCCACTCGGCCGCCTTGGCGGCCTCTTTGCGGAACTCGGCCTTCGACTGGGCGGCTTGAGCCAGTGCACGCTGCGTGATGGTCTGGCTGTCGCCGGCGGAGGCGCGGGTGGCGGCCTCGGCGGTCTCGGCAGCCTTCACCATCGCCTGCAGTGCGGCAACCGAACCCTTGGCGACCTGGTCCTTCTGCTGACCGACCAGCAGACCACGCCCCCGCGGCGCGCCGTTAGTGTCGGCGATGCCATAGGCGGCCTGGATGGCTGCGTCCGACGTCACGGTGGCCTTCTGCGCCGTGGCGAGCTGTGCCTTGACGGCGGCGAGCTGCTTCTTCGCCTCCGACTGTGCACTGGTGACGTTCGCCTTGGCCTTGTCCACGTCGGCCTTCGACGGCGCGCTGCCGGTGTGGCCCTTGGGGACGATGCGGAGCTTCTGCGCGTTGGAGCCGTTGCACGTGTTCAGCTGGGCGTCTTTGCCGTTGTCGAACGTGGCCAGGTTCAGACACTTGTCCGTGGCGATGTTGCGCAGCTCGTCCGCGGCGCGGACGTTGAACGTCCACTGCTGTGCCTTGCTGCTGCCGCAGTCCCTGATCTGGATCTTCGTGCCGTTGGCATTGGCGCCGTTCAGTACCTCCAGGCACTTCTGCGCGTTGACGTTCAGGAGGGTGTAGTGGCCGTCGTAGATCCCCCACAGCTGCCACTTCTGGGCGCTGCTGCCGTTGCAGGTGTAGACCTGGACCGGGGTGCCGTTGGTCTTGCCGGCGCCCTGGACGTCGAGGCACTTGCCCTTGGCCGCCTCCACCTGGATCTCCAGCGGGGCGTCACCGATCCAGTTGATGCCGCCCTCGGTGTAGTGGTCCAGCCAGCGGGTGGAGTAGTCCGCGATCCACGACTGGCCGAGCAGCTTGCCCAGGGCGAAGGTGCCGTCCTGCAACGCCTTCGTGGCGGTGACGTTGGCGGCGAGGATCTGCTGTCGCTGCGTGGCCTGCGAAGCGATCTCCTGCTGCCATTCGGTGGACGCCTGGGCCACTTCCTTGCCGAGTACCCGGTCCGGGTCGATCGGGTCGTGCCACGCGCACGCGGCGAAGCGGGCCTTCAGGTCCTCGACCGCGACGCGGAACTCCGGGGTGTCCGGGGCCGGAGCGGTGCGGGGGAAGCCGCCTGAGGACAGGAAGATGCGGGCGTCATCGGCGAACACCCTAGGAACGAACAACTGGTTGGGTTCGATCTTCCCGGAGTTCTTCTTCCACAGCGCCCATGCCTGCTGCTCCTCCGGTGTCCCCCCAGAGGTGTACAGCTGGTCACCGATCGCGACCGCGGCAGCCTTCGTGCCGTCGTCAGCAGTGGGAGACGGCTCGTAGAAGGGCGAGAGCAAGTCGACTCGTTTGAGGTGTGACTGGTACAGCCACGGAAGCAGCCCGATCTGGTCGAAGATCTTGCTCGCTCCCTGCGGTGCACCAGGGTAGGGCTCCAGGCCGCTGACAGCACCGGACCACGCCTGCCACTGGTCACCGACCTTCTTGACCCACTGGTCGGTGCTCGCATCGTCCGCGTAGAACGCCTGGTGCAGGGGGGTGTTGTTGTCGTCGAGGTTGCGGTCGAGCTTCTGGTGGAGCTGATCGGGTGGCAGTCCGACAGCATTCTGGGCCAGGGCGAACAAGTTGGGTCCGCCCTTGCGCAAGGCATCAGCGGCCACGCACTGATCACCGCGCAGTTGTTCAGCCGCTTTGGTGTCGTAGCCGTCGTAGGAATCCCCTACGAGGCTTGCATCGTCCTGGTCCGAGAGGCCGGCGAGGTCGGGTCGCACAGCAAGGCCGACGACGACCGCGACTGCGGTCAGCAGAAGGATGATTCGGGCAAGTAGTCCTGAACGTCCTGGCGTTGGTATGAGCGATCTTCCTGGTCGGGAAGGCAACGGAGCATCACTTTCTTCAGAGTGTGTATGCGCCGGTTGATCGGCCGATGCAATGCTCCGCAGAGCAGTAAATGCAAGGACTCTCACGGAGACTCAGAAGCGCAGGTCCCTGGCCGGGTTCATGCACATGGATGGCCAGTGCGATGGCATGGCGATGCAACCCCTCCCCGTGAGCGACGGCGTTCCCCCGGTCGCTGACTGATGTGTGCGTACGGAGTGGTCAGGCTCCGCCGGTGCACGTCGACACTCTAGGCACACACAGGCGTACTCGTACAGGTGTTCACGTTCGTGTGAGAGCGTGATGGGGTTTGATCTGGAGCAGCCCTGGCACCGCCGTAGCCATCCTGCTGATCGCAAGCGTGAACTCGCCTCTCCTCTACGTGACCGACCGTTGCCCCGGTTCGGCCAGCTCGCACCAGACCGTCTTGCGGTCCGCTCCCTGATCCATTCCCCAACGCCGGGATAGCTGGTCGACCAGGGCCAGACCGCGGCCGGACTCGGCCGTGTCGGCGACGGGCAGAAGGACGGGCAGGGCGCGTGGATCGGGATCGGTGACCTCGATGCGGGTGTGGCCGCAGGTTGTGCCGGTGACGCGGACCGTCACCGGGGTGCCCTCGCCGAGGTGGTCGATGACGTTCGTCAGTAACTCCGTTGCGCACAGGCGGACTTCGAAGTCGTGAGCGCGGAGGTGGTGGCGGAGTTCTGGTACGGCCTTTGGCGTCGCGAGCAGGGTGAGTGCGAAGGTCATTGCCCGGGCGCCGCCTTCCGGAGGGCGGTCGCCAGGGCACGGGCTGTCGCGGTGTTGCAGTTCCCGAGCGCGACGAGGCCGGCGGGCGGTGCGTATCTGCCCGCGAAGCTCGGCAGGTCCACGCGGAGGGAGGGCAGCGTGATGTCGTGCAGGGCGAGGGCGGCGCGGAGGTCCTCCACGCAGAGGGTCGCGTCGTAGGCCGTGGGGGAGCGGTCGGGCATCGGTGGCGTCTTCCTCTTCCGGTGCGTTGTGTGACGAATGCCTCACAGCCTGTCGTCGCGCTCGCTACGGTGAAAGGCGTTTCGCGTTCGCGACCGGGGCAGCGGAAGGTGAGCGATGGCACGGCGCAAGGACATTGACGGCTCGATGAGCGTCCCGACCTTCTACGGCAAGGAGTTGCGGTGGAAGAGGGAGGCGGTGGGGCTGTCGTTGGAGGCGTTCCTTGAGGGCAGCTTCTACGGCAAGACGTACCTGAGCGACATCGAGCGCGGGGAGCGCAGGATGCCGATCGAACTGGCTCGGCATGCGGATCGGGTGCTCAACACCGACGGGTTCTTCGAGCGGCATTGCGAGGATGTGCGGAAGGCGCGGCGGGGACCGCATGCCGCGTACTTCGAGAAGGTCCTGGAGGCGGAGAAGTACGCGGAGTCCATTGAGGAGTGGTGCCCCATCACCTTTCCCGGGCTGCTCCAGACCGCCCCGTACGCTCGCGCGCTGGTCCGGTCGGCCCATCCGGCGGCCTCCGACGAGTGGGTCGAGGAGAAGGTGACGGCCCGACTCGCCCGCGCCCGCCTCTTCGAGGAGGATCACTCCACCCCGGAGTACTGGGCGATCCTGCACGAGTCGCTGATCGCGGATCCGATCCTTCCTCCGCTGGAGGTGGCCGAACAGTTGCACCGGGTCGTGGAGTTGGCCGAGCGGCGCCGGATCACTCCGCAGATCGTTCCGCGGACGTGCGGCCCGTATCCCCTGATGGCCGCCTCCATCAAAGTCATGACCTTCCCGGACGCGCCGTCGCTGCTCTACATCGAGGCGTCCTACAGCGGTGACACCATCGACGATCCGGCCCTCGTGAAGCAGTACCGCAAGGCATACGATCGGCTCAGGGCGGTCGCGCTGTCACCAGACACGTCCCTCGCCATGATCAAGGCAGCGGCAGAGGATTACCGAAATGGCAAGCAACCGGATCGACTTGAGTGACGCGCTCTGGTTCAAGAGCAGCTACAGCAACGGGGACGGCGGGGATTGCGTCGAAGTGGCCGGCGACTTCCCCGGCGCCGCCATCTGGCGCAAGTCGACCTACAGCAACGGTGACGGCGGCAACTGCGTCGAAGTCGCCGACAACATCCCCGGCCTCGTCCCCGTCCGCGACTCCAAGACCCCCCACGGCCCCGCCCTCATCCTCACCGCCGCCGCCTGGGCCCCCTTCGTCGCCTCACTCAAGGGCTGAACCGGGGCCCGGGGGCGGAGCCCCCGGTGCCTCAGCTGCTCACAAGTCGAAGCGGGCGAGGTCGCGCAGCCAGGTCCGTGCCGAGCTGTCGGACGGTGCGCGCCAGTCACCCCGCGGGGAGAGCGAACCGCCGGCCGAGACCTTCGGCCCGTTCGGCATGGCCGAGCGTTTGAACTGCGCGAACCCGAAGAAGCGGCGGCAGAAGACCTCCAGCCAGCGCCCGATCTCCGGCAGGTCGTACGCCACCCGCTTGGCCTCCGGGAAGTTCGGCGGCCAGGCGCCGCCCTCCGCGTCGTGCCAGGCGTGCCACGCCAGGAAGGCGATCTTCGACGGCCGGAAGCCGTAGCGCAGGACGTGGAAGAGCGTGAAGTCGTGTGCCTGAGCAGTCGGGGGCGTTGCGGGGTTGATTCTGTTTGCCTGCCTGCCCATTTGCCCACCCGCCCACCCGACTCGGTCGGCCGAGAGGCTCTGCGCTTTGCGGAGCCGGGACTGACCAGTTGCTGTCGGGCCGCCCGCTTCCTGGCCAGTGTCGTGCTTCCGCGAGCCGAGTAAAGGGCGCTCCCGTTCCGCTGCGCTCCACTCCCGCGTCGGCTCCGCCGATCGGCCTACGGCCGACCCTTGACTCGGCTCACTCCAGCACGGGGAGGAAGCGAGCGGGCGGCCGGGGGAAAGTGGCCGGCTTGAGTCCGTTGGGCCCTTGGGCGGACTGCGTTCTGGGGCGGGGTGGTGGGGCGCGGCTGCGGTTTGGGGGCACGCCGGGTGGGCTCGGCGGCTTGGGGCCGGTGGGGGGAGGAGGCGGGGCACACGGGCGGATGGAAGTGATGGAAGTGGTGGTTTCGGCCCATGGGTGAGGGGTCGGTTACGTTTCTGGCCTGCAGATTTCCCTCCGCGCCCTGGGACAGATGCACCACTTCCATCCAGCGTGGGATCAGTGAGGTCCGTGTGACTGGGGTCGGCCGTCCGTGTGCGTTTCCGCGTGGGTCATACCCGGGGGATGCAGTCGGGAGGGTCGTGGTGGGGACAGGGCTTCGGGGAGTCGTCCGGAGGGGGCAAGGGGCTGCAGGAGCAGACCTTGGGGCCCTGGTTGCCGCCCTCGCCGTGGCGGCCAGGGTGGTGATCGCCGCTGCCGCCGTGACCGTGGCCGTGATGACCGTCGTGGTGGGCTGCGATCGAGGTTGTGGTGCCGATGTGCGGCGTCGCCGAGGCGGCGAATGCGCTGGTGGGTAGAAGCACGCCTCCTGCAGCCAGAGCGGTTGAGGCCGCGAGCATCGCAAGATGCCGTGTCTGTGAGATGTGAGTCATGGGAATTCTCCTCCCGGTGAGAAGCAGTGAAGCGGTAGCCGTTCAGGGATTTCAGCGGGTTGCGGGCGGTCCTGGATGCGCCCGCAACCCGATCAGCGTCTCCGCGCCCGCCACCTCAGAAGCGAGAATTGAGGTGCTGATTGAAATGGTCGATCACCACGCTGCAATTACGCGGATTCGGATGGGGTCGGTCGCAGGGATCAGGCGGTCCACTGTCCGGGTCCCACGGATCAGGAAGTGGGATAGGACGAGGGTCAGGCCAAGAAGGAGGATCGGAGGGATCGTTCCCGGGACCTCCGCCGTCCCCACCGTCATCGGGTCCGATGGGGGGATCCCCCGGTCCTCCCCCACCCCCGAGGTGTCCTGGGCCAGACTCGCCGCCGCACCCGATGTTGACTGGTTGCGATCCAAATGAGCGGCAATAATCGTCGCCGGGGTCCTGGGCAGCTGACGCACTCCCGGAGACTGCCACGAACCCGAAGAAAGCCAGGCCCGCCATCAGTGCCACGCCTGTGGCCCTGTGTCGCCACTTCCGCCTTGCTGCTTTCTCTTCCGTCGATCGGTCTGTGACGTCCGGCGATATTGTGTCCCGCTTGCTGTTCGACATCGGAATGTTCCATCTCGTGAGGGTTTCCATCTGGCTCATCCAGTGGACGTCCAGGACACCTCCAGGTCACCTCACGAGAACTCGTCACTTGACATCCGGAAATGCTCGTGCTGCGCGGCAGCAACTCTCTCGGGCACCACCGGCGCCGCTTCAGCTTCTCAATTCGCACCAGACTGTCTTGCGGTCCGGGCCCTGTTCCACGCCCCACCGATCGGTCAGCGCGTCGACGAGAGCCATGCCCCGCCCTGACTCCTCCGTCGCTGCGGCAGACAGCAGGACGGGCGAGGTGCGCGGATGGGGGTCGGTCACCTCGATGCGCGTCTGGCCCTGCTCCGGCTTGCCGATGACCCGGACGGTCACGGGTGTGCCCTCGCCGACGTGGTCGATGACGTTCGTCAGCAACTCCGTTGCGCACAGACGGACGTCGAAGTCGTGGTCGCGGAGATGGTGGCGGAGTTCCGGTACTGCCTTCGGCGTGGCGAGCAGGCGGAGTTCGGGTGGCGTCATCGTTCGGCCGCCGTCTTCCGGAGCGCGGCGGCGAGGGCGCGTGCCGTACCCGTGTTGCAGTTCCCGAGCGCGACGAGGCCGGCGGGCGGTGTGTATGTGCTCGCGAAGCTCGGCAGGTCGACGCGGAGGGAGGGCAGCGTGATGTCGTGCAGGGCGAGGGCGGTGCGGAGTTCCTCGACGCAGAGGGTCACGTCGTAGGCCGTGGGGGAGCGGTCGGGCATGGGGGTCGGCAGCCTTCTGTGCGGTGTGTGATGAATGCCTCACAGACTGTCGTCGGGATCGGTACGGTGAAAGGCGTTTCGCGTTCGCGACCGGGGCAGCGGAAGGTGAGCGATGGCACGGCGCAAGGACATTGACGGCTCGATGAGCGTCCCGACCTTCTACGGCAAGGAGTTGCGGTGGAAGAGGGAGGCTGCGGGGATGTCGTTGGAGGCGTTCCTTGAGGGCAGCTTCTACGGCAAGACGTACCTCAGCGACATTGAGCACGGGGAGCGCCGGATGCCGCTCGATCTGGCTCGGCATGCGGATCGGGTGCTGGATACGGACGGGTTCTTCGAGCGGCGTTGCGAGGATGTGCGGAAGGCGCGCAGGGTCGGGCATGCCCAGTACTTCGAGCAGGTCCTGGAGGCGGAGAAGCACGCCAAGACCATCGAGGAGTGGTGCCCCAGCCTCTTCCCGGGATTGCTCCAAACCCCGGCCTACGCACGGGCGGTGGTCCTGGCGACTCACCCGCTGTCTCTCGACGACGAGGTGGGGGAGAAAGTTGGCGCCAGGATGGCGCGCGCCCAGCTCTTCGAGAGGGACCACCACACCCCGGAGTACTGGGCGATCCTGCACGAGTTGCTGATCACCGACCCGATCCTGCCGTCTCAGGATATGGCAGAACAGCTGGACCGGATCGTGGAGTTGGCCGAGCGCCGCCGGATCACTCCGCAGCTTGTCCTGCGGAAGTGCGGCACGCATCCCTTCATGACCGGCACAGCGAAAATCATGACTTTCCCTGATGCCCCGCCGCTGTTCTACACGGAGTCGCTGCACAGCGGTGACACCATCGACGATCCGGCCCTCGTGGAGGAGTACCGCAGGTCGTACGATCGGCTCAGGGCCGTCGCGCTGTCACCGGAGGCGTCCCTGGCCATGATCAAGGCAGCGGCAGAGGATTACCGAAATGGCAAGCAACCGGACCGACTTGAGTGACGCGCTCTGGCTCAAGAGCAGCTACAGCAACGGCAGCGGCGGAGATTGTGTGGAGGTAGCGAGCGACTTCCCCGGCGCCGCCCTCTGGCGCAAGTCGACCTACAGCAACGAAGACGGCGGCAACTGCGTCGAAGTCGCCGACAACATCCCTGGACTCGTCCCCGTCCGAGACTCCAAGGTCCCTCACGGTTCCGCCCTCATCCTCAGCGCCGCCGCCTGGGCCCCCTTCGTCGCCTCGCTCAAGAGGTGAACTAGGGGCCCAGGGGGCCGTCACCCTCACGCCTCCGGGATGTCGAACCGGGCCAGGTCCCGCAGCCAGGCCCGCGCCGAACTGTCCGACGGCGCCCGCCAGTCGCCCCGCGGCGACAGCGAACCCCCCGCCGAGACCTTCGGCCCGTTCGGCATGGCCGAGCGTTTGAACTGCGCGAACCCGAAGAAGCGGCGGCAGAAGACCTCCAGCCAGCGCCGGATCTCCGCCAGGTCGTACGCCACCCGCTTGGCCTCCGGGAAGTTCGGCGGCCAGGCGCCGCCCTCCGCGTCGTGCCAGGCGTGCCACGCCAGGAAGGCGATCTTCGACGGCCGGAAGCCGTAGCGCAGGACGTGGAAGAGCGTGAAGTCGTGCAGCGCGTACGGGCCGATCTTCGACTCCGTCGACTGCATCTCTTCGCCCGGCACCAGCTCCGGACTGATCTCCGTGTCGAGGATCGCGGCGAGCGTCTTGCCGGTCTCCTCGTCGAACTCGCCGCTGCTGATGACCCAGCGGATGAGGTGCTGGATCAGAGTCTTCGGCACCCCGCCGTTGACGTTGTAGTGGCTCATCTGGTCGCCCACGCCGTACGTGGACCAGCCGAGCGCCAGCTCCGACAGGTCACCGGTGCCGAGCACGATGCCGCCGCGCTGGTTGGCGAGGCGGAAGAGGTAGTCGGTGCGCAGGCCCGCCTGCACGTTCTCGAAGGTGACGTCGTACTCCGGCTCGCCGGAGGCGAACGGGTGGTTCATCTCCTGCAGCATCAGCCGTGCGGTCGGCGTGATGTCCAGCTCGGCCGCGGTGACGCCGAGCGAGTTCATCAGCTTGTGGGCGTTGTCCTTGGTGTGGTCGCTGGTGGCGAAGCCGGGCAGGGTCCAGGCCAGGATGTCGCTGCGCGGGCGGCCCGCGCGGTCCATCGCGCGGGCGGCGACGATCAGCGCGTGCGTGGAGTCCAGGCCGCCGGACACCCCGATGACCACCTTCGGGCCGCCGATCGCCGCGAGGCGCTGCTGGAGGCCCTCGACCTGGATGTTGTACGCCTCGTAGCAGTCCAGGGCGAGGCGGTCGGGGTCGGCCGGCACGAACGGGAAGCGCTCCAGGCGACGGCGCAACCCCAGGTCGGTGAGCGGCGGGTTGAGATCGAAGCCGACCGTGCGGAAGTCGCTGGTCCGCGCGCGGTGCGTACGGCGGTTGTCGTCGAACGTGCCCATCCGCTGCCGTTCCTGCCGCAGCAGGTCGAGGTCCACGTCGGCCACCGCGTACTCGTCGCCGAGCGGGAACCGTTCGGTCTCGGCCAGCAGCACGCCGTTCTCGTACACCATGGCCTGGCCGTCCCAGGACAGGTCGGTGGTCGACTCGCCGAGGCCGGCCGCCGCGTAGACGTACGCGGCGAGGCAGCGGGCGGACGCCGAGCGGCACAGCAGCTTGCGGTCCTCGGCCCGCCCGACCGTGATCGGGCTGCCGGAAAGGTTGACGAGGACGGTCGCACCGGCGAGGGCCGCCTCCGCGCTGGGCGGCACCGGTACCCACATGTCCTCGCAGATCTCCGCGTGGAGGACGAGACCGGGAAGGTCCTCGGCCGCGAACAGCAGGTCCACGCCGAAGGGGACTGCCTCGCCGTTGACGCGGATCGAGCCGCCGCGCTCGTCCGCGCCGTCGCCGATCTGCCGGCGCTCGTAGAACTCGCGGTAGTTCGGCGGGTATGACTTGGGGACCACACCGAGGATCCGGCCGCGGTGCACGATCACCGCGCAGTTGTAGACCCGGTTGCGGTGGCGCAGCGGGGCGCCGACGACCAGGACCGGCAGCAGCTCCGCCGACCCGGCCACCACCTCCTGGAGCGCCTCCTCGACCTGGTCGAGCAGCGCGTCCTGCAGCAGCAGGTCCTCGATCGAGTAGCCGCACAGCACCATCTCCGGGAAGACGGCGACGGCGACCCCCTCCCCGGCGCACCGGCGTGCGTGGCGCAGGACCGCTTCGGCGTTCGCGGGCGGATCCGCGATGACGGTGTGGCCCGTACATGCGGCGACGCGTGCGAAGCCATGCTGATAGATCGACCAGAAGTTCAACGGAGGCACCGGCCCAGTGTAATCGTCAGAGCGACGCGATGGGGGGCGTGGAGTGTTGAGTACCCCACGCCCCCTGCCGTGCCTACCGCGTCAGCGGATCAGTGACGACGGTACGACTGGACGTAGCCGTTCGCGGGCGAGCCCACGCCGGTGACGTCGTCGTAGCCCTTCACCGCGGACAGCGAGCTGTCCTTGCCGAGGCTGCGGACCGAGGTCGCGAGGCCGCCGGAGGCGTCGAGGCCGTTCACGAAGTCGATACGGGCCACCGCCAGGCCGGAGCCGGTCGGGTTGTCCGTGACGTCGTGGAAGACGCCCTTCTTGCCGTACTTGGCGTAGATCGCCGGGTTGGCGAAGCCGAGCGCCTTGCCGCCGTGCGCCTCCTGGGCCAGGGCCTGGACCGCGGCGATCACCGGGGCGGCCAGCGAGGTGCCGCCGATGCGGTACTCGCTGTACTGCTCGGTGCCGTCCGGGAAGGTCTGGGTCTGGCCGACCAGGAAGCCGGTGTTCGGGTCGGCGATGGCCGCGATGTCCGGGACGACGCGGTTGCCGGCGGCGTTGTTCGCCTTGGCGAGCGTGTCCGGGACGATGCCCTTCTGGTAGTACGGCTGCGCCACCGTCTTGCTGGTGCCGCCGCCCGCGCCCGAGGTGAACGTGCCGGGGAAGTTCGTCCAGCTCTTGCCGTCGGCCGACAGGGTCGCCTTCTCGGTGCCCCAGCCGGTCTCCCACTGGTACGTGTCGCCCTTGCCGACGGCCAGCGAGGTACCGCCGACCGCGGTCACCCACGCCGAGTTGGCCGGGGTGTCGACCTGCTTCGTGCCGGTGTTGGCGACCTCGTCGCCGTTGTCACCGGAGGAGAAGTAGAAGCCGATGCCCTGCACCGCGCCCAGCTGGAAGACCTGGTCGTAGGCGGCCGCGAGGTCCGGCGTCTGGTTGGCCTCGGTGTCGCCCCAGGAGTTGGAGACGATGTCGGCCAGGTGGTTGTCGACGATCTTGCTGAGCGAGTCGAGCAGGTCGTCGTCGTAGCAGGACGCGGCGCCCACGTAGGTGACGTCGGCGTCCGGCGCGACCGCGTGTACGGCCTCGACGTCGAGGGTCTCCTCGCCGTACCAGCCGGCCGCGCCGCACTCCTTGGTCTTGGTGTAGTTCTTCGGCAGCGCCTGGTGCAGCTGGCCGGTCTTCCAGGCCGCGTCACCGTTCTTCAGCGCGTACTTGCCCGCGTCGAAGGCGATGGTCGGCGAGGCGTACGCGTCGGTGATCGCGATGCGCACGTTCTTGCCGGTGTAGTCGCCCGCGCCGTAGGCGGCACGCAGCTGCTTGCCGGTGTAGCCCTTGATCGCGTACGGGATCTTCTGGCCGTACGCGTCGGGCAGCGTGGTCGCGATGTTCGAGCCGAAGTACGAGGAGAACGGCCCGGAGTTCTTGAACACGGCGTCCGGGGGCGGCAGCTGCTCGTCGTGGGTCGACTTGTGCGGCGCGTTGTCCAGGCCGGTGACGGTCAGGACGGCGCCCTTCAGACCGGCCGGCACCGAGGCGGTCTTCGCCGGGGCGCGGTAGGTCCTCGACCCCTTGGTGAAGTTGTGCAGCTGGGTGCCGAACGCCTTCTCGGCGGCGGCGACGTCACCGGAGACGGCGACGTAGTGCGAGGTGACCTCGGTGACCTGGAGCCCGGCCGACGTCAGCCAGGACTTGACCGCGGCCACCTGGGCCTTGGTGGCCCCGAAGCGGGCCTCGGTCTTCTTGGCGTTCAGGTACTTGCCGTACAGCGGCGAGCTGGGGTCGGACACGGCCTTGGCGTAGGCGGCGAGTCCGGCCCGGTCCCGGCCGGCCAGGTACACCCGGGCCTTGACCTGCGCGTTGTCGGCCGTGGCACCCTTGTCCGCCGTGGCCGTGGCCCAGGCGGGCTTGGTGCCCGCCAGCGCGTCACGGGCCGGGGTGTCCGCGGCGTGCGCCGCGGGTATGCCGAGCGCCAGAGCACCGGCGATCATGGGCAGTGTCGCTGCCATGCTCACACCGGCGCGCGCCTTGGCACGGTTGGATCTCATAGAACCCCCTGCGATGCGGTTCGCATGCATGTAGTGGTCGGTACGTCGTGGATCCCGGCGCGGGCCCGCGGCGGCGTAGGCCCGCGAATGGATCACACGATGGGGGCCACTCTTTCGATGAACCGTTCATGCCAGGGGAACGTGAAAGTCAAGAGAAGCTCAAGTAACCGTAAGGTGGGGCGATTTGTGCCTTTCATCCTTACAGCGGTGTTACGAACGGGGTTGCGCGCCCCGTTCCTTGAGCATGCCGGCCATCCGCTCGATCTCCGACTGCTGCGCGTCGACCATGCCCTGCGCGAGCCGCTTCTCCACCCCGACGGTGCACTTCGCCACACAGCCCTCGGCCATGTGGATACCGCCCTTGTGATGGTCCGTCATCAGCTGGAGATAGAGGATCTCCGCCTGCTTCCCGCTCAGCGACCGGAGCTTGTTCAGCTCGGTGTTCGTGGCCATGCCCGGCATCAGCGCGCCGTCCTTGCCGGAGGCCATGTCGCCCATGCCCATCCAGGTCATCGGCGACTCGGCCGACACCTTCGGCAGCTCCCACAGATCCAGCCAGCCCAGCAGCATCCCGCGCTGGTTGGCCTGCGTCTGCGCGATGTCGTAGGCGAGCAGCCGCACCTCTTCGTTCTTCGTACGGTCCCGCACGATGTACGACATCTCGACGGCCTGCTGGTGGTGGACGGCCATGTCCCGCGCGAACCCGGCGTCGGCCGACTCGGCCGCGGGCGTATTCGGGCCCGATCCGCCGTCCTCGGCGACCGCGTACGTGATCGCCCCGGCCGCGACGAGCACCGCCGCCGCGGCGCCCGCCACCCAGCCGATGTGCTGCCGCCTCACTTCATGACCCCGCCGGTGCAGGAGGCACCCGGCTCGGGCGTCTGCGGACCGTTCACATAGGCGGCGAAGAACTTGTCCACCTCGGGGTCGCTCGCGCTCTTCACCGTCACCTGGTGGCCCCAGGCCGACAGGATCAGCGGGGCGTCCTGGTTCTCGTACGGGCTCATCAGCGAGTACGGCGTCTTCTTCACCTTGGCCGTGAGCGCGTCCACGTCGGCCTTGCTCGCCTTGTCGGTGTACGTCACCCAGACCGCGCCGTGCTCCAGCGCGTGCACGGCGTTCTCGTCCTGCACCGGCTCGGTGTAGACGTCGCCGTTGCAGTTGAGCCACACCGGGTTGTGGTTGCCGCCGACCGGCGGGTGCATCGGGTACGACACCTTGGTCGTCACATGCGTCCGCGCCAGCTTGCCGGACCAGGTCTGCACCCCGTCCTTGCCGGTGGTGAAGTGCCCGGAGTCCCCGGAGGAGCCCTTGGCGTCGCTGCTCGCGGTCGAGTCGTTCTTGCCGGAGTTGTCCGACTGCGAGTGCACGAGCACCACACCGCCGACCACGAGGCCGACGACGACCACGGCACTCGCGGCGATGGTGAGCACCCGGTTGCGGCGCTCGCGGGCACGTTCGGCGCGCCGCATCTCCTCTATGCGCGCCTTGCGCGCCGCGTTGCTGCTGTTCTTGCCGGAACCCATGAGGCGTGTCCTTCTGGGGGAAAGAGACGGGGACGGTGAGGCTCGCTGATCGTAATCCGCGGGGTGCGCTCTTCCGCAGGGAGGGCACGACAAACGGAGAAGCTGAACCCGGAATGCGCATTACCTACCCTCGCGGTACCCGGCTGCCGCGCTCCACCGACCTGGCCCTGCGGATCCTCTGGGCGCTCGGCCGCGTGGCCGAAAGTTCGCTTGATCAACAACGTCGGCCTCATGAAAGCTGAGGCCTCCGCATGTCGACAAGTGGATCGACAAACGGATCGACAAACGGGGGAACGTGATGAAGATCCTGATCTCCGGCGCGAGCGTCGCCGGACCCGCCCTGGCCTGGTTCCTGCACCGCGACGGCCACGAGGTGACCGTCGTCGAGCGCGCCCCGGCCCTGCGCGACAGCGGCTACGCCGTCGACTTCCGGGGACCGGCCTTCGAGGTGCTCGAGGAGCTGGGCATCCTGGAGGAGGTCCGCGCGCACGCGACCGGGATGACCGGCACCGACCTGCTGGGCGCCGACGGCGACCGCGTCGGTGAGCTGCCGGCCGAGACCTTCGCCGGGGAGCTGGAGGTCCCCAAACGCGCGGTGACCCGCATTCTCCACGAGCACACGGCTCAGAGGGTGCGCTACGTCTTCGACGACTCGATCAACCGCCTCGAACAGGACGCGAACGGCGTCCGGGTCGGCTTCGAGCGGGCCGAGCCGGACACGTACGACCTGGTGGTCGGCGCCGACGGGATCTACTCCGTGGTGCGCCGCCTGGTCTTCGCCCCGCACTCCGAGGCGATCCGCCACCTCGGCCTCTCGGGCGCCGGCTTCAGCTCGCCCAACCATCTCGGCCTGGACCACCGGGGAGCGCTGTGGCAGTCCGACGGCCGGTCGGTCTACACGTTCAGCGCGGCCGACCCGGACCGGGCGGCCGTCAGCCTGTCCTTCGCCAGCGACTCCCCGGCACTGGACCTGCTGGACCGTGCGGAGCAGGAGCGCGTCATCCGTGACCGGATGGCCGGCGCCGGCTGGCTGGTGCCCCGCCTCCTGGAGGACATGTCCGCCGCGACCGACTTCTACTTCTCCTCGGCCTGCCAGGTGCACCTGGACCACTGGTCCGAGGGCCGCGTGGTCCTGGTGGGTGACGCAGGCTACTGCGCCGCACCGACCTCCGGCATGGGCACCTCCCAGGCCCTGATCGGCGCCCGGACCCTCGCCCGCCACCTCGCAGCCTGCGACGACCACGGCAAGGCCTTCGCCTCCTACGAGCAGGATCTGCGCCCGTACGTGACCAAGAACCAGGAGATCGGCCGCGAGGGGGCACGCCGCTTCGGCGCGTGACGGCCCTGTGCGGTTCTGGTTCTGTGCCGTTCTGGTTCTGTGCCGTTCCAGGCATGCGTGGCCGGCCACAGATCGGGCCCGAACACCTCGTAGTGGATGTCGGCCGAGGCCACGCCCTTGCCGATCAGCTGGGTCCGTACCGCGCGCATGAAGGGCAGCGGGCCGCACAGGTACGCGCGCGTGCCGGCCGCCACGGCGATGTCGGCCAGGTCGACCAGGCAGGCGCCCGGCCTGGCGTCACGCTCGTAGAAGAAGTGCGACGAGGTCGCCGTACGGCTCGGACAGCTCCAGGACGTCGCCCTCCCGCACGCGCGCGTGCGGGAGGTTTCGACACCTCGCCGTCGGGCGGTGCGCCGTCGTGCACGCGCTTTGACGCCGAACTGCCGGACCGCCTCGCCCGGAGCCCCGGAGAGGCTGTACTGCCGTATCCGCCGGGCCCGCTCCTGCTCTCCTCGCACGCAGGAAGCGGACCGGAAGCGGATCGCCCATTACGGATGTCGGTGCGAGCAGGCAAGATGGGCGACAGAGCAGTACACCTGCGGTACGAGAGGCGTTCAGGCCGAGGACGCTCGGGCGATCAAGGTCCGCAACGCGCACGAAACGGTGTTGTGGTGTGATGCTCGGGTGCCCGACCGTCTTCCGGTGGCACTCGGGATAGGCGGCCTGACCAGCAAGGATGGGGAAGCGGAAGATGGACAAGCAGCAGGAGTTCGTGCTCCGGACCTTGGAGGAGCGCGACATCCGGTTCGTACGCCTGTGGTTCACGGACGTGCTGGGCTTCCTCAAGTCCGTGGCCGTGGCCCCCGCCGAGCTGGAGCAGGCCTTCGACGAGGGCATCGGCTTCGACGGCTCCGCCATCGAGGGCTTCGCCCGGGTCTACGAGTCCGACATGATCGCCAAGCCGGACCCGTCCACCTTCCAGGTCCTGCCGTGGCGCGCGGAGACTCCCGGCACGGCCCGCATGTTCTGCGACATCCTCATGCCGGACGGCTCCCCGTCCTTCGCGGACCCGCGCTACGTGCTCAAGCGCGCCCTGGCCCGCACCTCCGACCTGGGCTTCACCTTCTACACCCACCCGGAGATCGAGTTCTTCCTGCTGAAGGACCGCCCGCTGGACGGCAGCCGTCCCACCCCGGCGGACAACTCCGGCTACTTCGACCACACCCCGACCAACGTCGGCATGGACTTCCGCCGCCAGGCGATCACCATGCTGGAGTCCATGGGCATCTCGGTCGAGTTCTCCCACCACGAGGGCGCCCCCGGCCAGCAGGAGATCGACCTCCGCTACGCCGACGCGCTCTCCACGGCGGACAACATCATGACGTTCCGCCTGGTCATGAAGCAGGTGGCGCTGGAGCAGGGCGTGCACGCGACCTTCATGCCGAAGCCTTTCTCCGAACACCCGGGCTCCGGCATGCACACGCACCTGTCCCTCTTCGAGGGCGACCGGAACGCGTTCTACGAGTCCGGCTCGGAGTACCAGCTCTCCAAGGTCGGCCGCTCCTTCATCGCGGGCCTGCTCAAGCACGCGGCGGAGATCTCCGCGGTCACCAACCAGTGGGTGAACTCCTACAAGCGCATCTGGGGCGGCTCCGAGCGCACCGCCGGCGCCGGCGGCGAGGCCCCCTCGTACATCTGCTGGGGTCACAACAACCGCTCGGCCCTGGTCCGCGTCCCGATGTACAAGCCCGGCAAGACCGGCTCCGCGCGCGTGGAGGTCCGCTCCCTCGACTCCGGCGCGAACCCGTACCTGGCCTACGCGCTGCTGTTGGCCGCCGGCCTCAAGGGCATCGAGGAGGGCTACGAGCTCCCGCCGGGCGCCGAGGACGACGTCTGGGCCCTCTCGAACGCCGAGCGCCGCGCGATGGGCATCGAGCCCCTGCCCCAGAACCTCGGCGAGGCCCTCACCCTGATGGAACGCAGCGACCTGGTCGCCGAAACCCTCGGCGAGCACGTCTTCGACTTCTTCCTGCGCAACAAGCGCCAGGAGTGGGAGGAGTACCGCAGCGAGGTCACGGCGTTCGAGCTGCGGAAGAACCTGCCGGTGCTGTAGGCGCAGGTCAGTGGGTGTCCCGCCGAAACGACGCGACGGGGCCGACGGTCGTGGACCGTCGGCCCCGTCGCGTCTCACCGCTCCTGGGCCGTGTCTTCCGGGCCCAGGGGGGTGCGGGGGTGCCTCACCCGCTCGGATGCGCTCGACGAGCGGCTGCGCGGGAGGGTGTGCATCGTGAGCTCATGATCACTACACCTCTCGCCAAGAAGGCCGTTTCCCGGATTCCGCGATCATTCGCGGTGAGTGCCGCCGTGGGCATCGCGTGTGCGGCGGGGATGGCAACTGCCACATCCGCCGCGGCCGCGACGCCCGCCACGCACGTCGCCACAAAGGCCGCCCCAGCCTACGGCCACGGCGGCGGGGACGAAAACGCGTGCGGCGACGGCATCCTCGACCTCCTCAACTTCTGCAACTGACGGACAACCGGCGGCAGTTCCTGCCCGCCCATCACACAACCGCACACGGAAGAAGTCCACCCATCCACCCCCTGGGCGGTCAGGAACAGAGGCAGGATCCCTCTCCCTGACCGCCCTGCCGACCGCAACCGAAGCGTGCGCCCACTGTTCCGGCCGGGCTGGTCAACGTCACTTCCTGCCGCGTCTCACTACGCCTGGGCTGCCGTCTGTGAGCCATGCCGGTCATTGTTTCCGACCGTCCGGGGGCATGCCGGCTCACCTCCGGCGCCCCGTCCGCCCCGGGAGGGCACCAGTTCTTCCGAGCGTGGGCGCTTGGGCCGCCTGCGGGAGAACGACAGCGGGGCAGGGCCGGCGGGCGTGTCCCCGCACATGGACGGGAGACGACGGATGCTCATGCGAGGAGCTCGGGCGGTGTGGCACCGGGGGATGCCGACGGCGGTGGTGGCGGCGATGGCGGGGGCGGCCGGCCTGGCCGGGGCGGCGCCGACCGCGGCCGCCCAGATCACCGTGGTGAACTGTCCTGCCGACGACCTGCAGGGTGCGATCGACAGCGCTCCGTCGGGAGCAACGCTGGTGGTGAGGGGAACCTGTGTCGGCAACTTCGTCATCAACAAGGACCTGACCTTGACAGGCCAGGGAAGCGCGGTCCTCGACGGCGCCGGAGCCGGATTCCGCACGGTGAGGGTTGCCAACAGTTCCCAGGTACGGATCGTCAGGCTCACCATCACCAACGGCGAGGCCGGCGGTGTCGAAAACGAAAGCGGAAGCACGCTGGTGCTGGACCACACCACGGTGAGCGGCAACCACATTCTCAGCTCCGCCGGCGTGGGCGCCGGCATCCAAAATGGCGGTGTGCTGCAGCTCCGCAATTCCACGGTGAGCAACAACAGCATGAGCGAGAACACCTCCGGCTTCGGCGGCGGCATCGACAACACCGGCACGGCGACGCTGGACCACTCCTCGGTGAGCGGCAACACCATCAGCAGCATCGGCGGCTTCGGCGGCGGCATCAGCAACCACAGCTTTGGCGTGCTCACGCTGACGGACTCCCCGGTGCAGGGCAACACGGCGACCCTAGGCGGCGGCATCTTCAACAACGGCACGCTGACAATGACCCGCACCACGGTGCAGCGCAACACGGCGTTCCAAGGCGGCGGTATCTACAACCAAGCCACAGCAACGCTGACCCGCTCCACGGTGCAGCGCAACACCGCGACCGGCGGCCCCGGCAGCGGCGGAGGTATCTACAACCTCTCTGGCACAGTGGCGCTGAACGGCAGCACGGTACGCAACAACGTCCCGGACAACTGCGGCGGGCCGGTCCCCGTCCAAGGCTGCACCGGCTGACCCGGGCCGGCGGGCCGGTCAGCGGATCGGCTCGCCGATGCCCATCAGGTTGCCCTCGCTGTCCCGGAACCAGGCGGCGCGCTCGCCCCGGGCGCCCTTGCTGGGGTAGTTCCCCTCGATCTCGGCGATGCCGTCCCGCGTGCGCATGCCGGGCAGGTCGACCTCCTCGAAGGCCACCCCGCGCCGCCGCAGCTCCGCCACGACCGCCTCGATGTCCTCGACCTCCCAGGCCATCTGCGTGAAGGTGCCCGGAGACGACCCCGTCGACCGGAACACGACGAAGTCCGTGCCCCCGCACCGGTACAGCAGCCCGCCGGGGCGTTCGTCGACCGGCTCCAGGCCGAGCACCTCGGCGTAGAAACGGCGCGCGCGGTCCAGGTCCTGGGCGGGCAGCCTGGTCGCGACCCGGCCTCGGGCCAGAAGGTTCCTGTCGTCCATGTCCCTACTGTGACCGCGTTCAGCGCAGATACGCGGGAGACACCGCCGCCGTACTGATCCGTCGCGCCCGCCCCGACCCGTCCGCCGGGACCTCGTACAGGTCCGCGCCGTAGTCGCCGGGCAGGGCGTACACAATCGTACGGGCGTCCTTCCACACCGCCTGGTC
This sequence comes from Streptomyces sp. NPDC031100, assembly GCF_055570785.1. Lineage (NCBI taxonomy): Bacteria > Bacillati > Actinomycetota > Actinomycetes > Kitasatosporales > Streptomycetaceae > Streptomyces > Streptomyces sp. NPDC031100. The sequence goes on along the minus strand of NZ_JBVIGN010000001.1, from coordinate 567,762 downwards.
GTCCACGCTCCTCGGCTCGGCCAGCGGAGTCTCGCGCATCGTGCGCAGGTCGAGGACGTACAGATGCCAGGGGGCGTCCTTGGGCAGGCCCTTGACCCGCTTCTTGTAGGCGATGCGGGTGCCGTCGGGGGAGAGGGACGGGCATTCGACGTTCGGGTGCAGGGTGGTGACCGTGCGCGTGCGCAGGTCGCCCCGGACCAGATAGGTGCTCCTCTTGGTCCCCAGCGTCGCGTAGAACGTGCGGTCGTCCGAAGCGAACGTCACGCCCCAGAAGTTGGCGTCCGCCGCACGGTACGGATGACCGTCCTTGACGATCCGGAAGGCCTCCAGGGACGGGATCAGCTCACCCGTGCGGGTGTCCACGATCGCTGCACGCGTGGAGAAGTTCGTACCGGCGTACGAGTCACCGCCCACGAACGCCGTCCAGGCGGCGAAGTGCCCGGTGGGGGAGACCCGGGCACGGGAGGGGATGCCCGGGACGTCGTAGCGATCCCGAGTACGCAGGCGGGAGTCCAGGATCAGGGCGCGGTAGGTGTCCGAGACCGGGCCGTGCACCGCCTGCAGGCACACTCCGGTGCCCGAGGCGGCGTAGAACCGCAGGCACTTGACGCCCGAGGCGGTGCGCGGTCCGGACGGATCGTCCGCCGGGACCGTCGTCAGCTCATCCCGGTGCGGGCCCCACGCCATGTTGCGGAACACCATGCGGCCGTGCCCGGTCAGGGCCACCGTGCCCGCCGTGACCTTCGGGCCGCCCGCCTGCGTGTGGTCGCGGCGGTCCGCCCGCGCCGACGCGTGCAGGACGGACGCCACCCCGACCGCCGCCAGCGCGGTGACGGCCGAGAGCAGGATCAGGATGCGGGTGCGTACGGTCATGCGGTGACGGTGCCTTTCGGGCGGACGACGAGTGAGAAGACTGCACAGGCGACCAGCGCCCCCGCCGCCCCGGCCAGCGCCGCACGGTCGCCCCACACCGTCCAGGCCGCGCCGAACAGCAGCGAGCAGGCGAACCGGGCCAGCGCCTGCCCGGTCTGTACGACGGCCAGACCGGACGAGCGCAGCGCCTCCGGCACGCCCTCCGAGGCGGCTGCCATCAGCACCCCGTCGGTGGCCGCGTAGAAGCCGCCGTGCAGGGCCAGGACGAGGTACGGCAGAGCCGTGCCGTGCCAGGAGGTGAGCAGCAGCGCGTACGCGACGAGCAGGGCTCCGTGACCGGCCAGGAAGACGGTCCACCGGCCCACCCGGTCCGCGAGCCGGCCGAGCGGGATCGCCAGCAGCAGGAACGCGGCCGCCGTGCCGAGCGGCAGCAGCGCGAACCAGCGGTCGGGGACCCCCAGGCGCCGCTGCAGCAGCAGGTAGACGAAGGAGTCGCTGACCGTGGCCAGGCCCAGCAGCAGGGCACAGACGGTGATCCGGCGCAGGTCGCGGCGGCGGAGCAGTCCCACGGCGGCGCGCACGGTGGGACGAGCCTCCTCGGCCCCCTGCTGACGACCGCCCGGCACGAAGAGCACCAGCACCAGCACCCCGAGCACGGCCACGCAGAAGCTGACGGTGAACACCGCGTCGTATCCGTCCACCGTGGCCCGCAGGATCAGGAACGCCACCAGCGGCCCGAGCAGAGCACCCGCGGTGTCCATCGCCCGGTGCACTCCGAAGGCGCGCCCCCGGTTCTCCGGCGTGCTGGACAGCGAGATCAGCGCGTCACGCGGGGCCGTGCGCAGCCCCTTTCCCGTGCGGTCGGCGGCAAGGACCAGCCCGATGGGGGTGAGCGAGTGGGCGACCAGCAGCAACGGCTTGCACAGCGCCGAGATGCCGTAACCGAACCCGGCCACCCACTTGTGCCGTCCGCCGCCCCGGTCGGCGAGGTGCCCGCCGGCCAGGCGCACGAGCGCCGAGAAGCCGTTGTAGATCCCGTCGAGCAGTCCGAAGCCCAGCGGCGACAGGCCGAGCCCCGCCACCAGGTAGAGCGGGAGCACCGCGGTGACCATCTCGGACGACACGTCGGTGACCAGGCTGACGGTGCCGAGGGCGATCACCGTAGGGGCGACCACGGCGCGGCGCCGCCCGGCCGAAGACCGGGCGGCACCGTCCGCGGACGCCGGCGCACTCGGGGTGCTGGCGCGGCTGTCCGCTACGTACACGTCAGGGCGCCCAGACGCCGGTGATGTCCTGGGCGGAGGCCGCGTTGCCCGCGTGGGTCGTCAGGCCCTGCGTGTCCTCCAGCGTGCGCAGCAGGTCGTAGTGGTTGTACGTCGTGGAGGAGCTGGACCCGGCCGCGACCGGCTGCCCGTACAGCACCGTCGGGATGCGGTTGCCGCTGAGCCGGTTGTCCTCGTCGAAGGTGACGACGAGCAGGCTGTTGTGGGTCTTGGCCCAGGTGGCGTAGGCACCCAGGTTGTTCTTCAGCCAGGTGTCACCGGTCGACACCGAGCAGTCGTGCATGTCGCTGCACAGGTTGGGGACGACGAACGACATCTGAGGCAGCGTCGAGTAGTCGGTCGGGAACTGCGCGAACGTCTTGGCGCTCGACGTCGGCACGTTGCTGAAGGCGAACCACGGGTTGTGCTTGCGCGCGTACTTGCCGCTGCTGCACGTGGTCGAACCCTGGCTGGGAAGCGACTCGTTGTAGCTGGCCCAGGTGCGGCCCGCGGCAAGCTGCTCGGAGGCCAGGTTCGCGGCCGAGGAGAAGCCCGGGGTGTAGCAGCTGTCGTCCGTGATGCCCTGGGTGGAGCCGGAGAACAGCGCGAGGTAGTTGGGCTGGCTCGGGTGGGTGATGGCGTAGGACTGGGTGAGGTTGGCGCCGCCGGACTTGAGCGAGTTGATGTACGGGGCGCTGGAGGAGCCGATGACCTGGCTGTAGGCGTGGTTCTCGAAGACCACGACAACCACGTGGTCCGGGCTGGGGACGGCGCCCGCGGCGTGCGCGGTCTCACCACCGAGCCCGGTCCACACGCCGAACGCGGCCGCGGCGAAGGCCGCCGCGGACGCCACGACCGTGCGGGCACGGCGGTATACGGAACTGCCGGACACATCAACCTCCGGGGAGAGGGGCGGGGTTGGCGGTGCGGACAGAGCATGCGCACGCCGATATTCCCCCGTCCCACGTCACTCAACCCGGCGGATGAAGACCACGTGAACTACTCGTCCCGGTGGGCCAGTCCGGCGAGCACCTGATGCAGCGGTTCAGTGGCCCGCCGCTTGTACTCCTGGATGGCCCACCCGTTCCCGTCAGGGTCCTTGAAGTACATGAAGGTGGCCCCGTCCTGAGGCGCGAACTGCACCGGCTCGCTCACCTCGAGCCCTCGCGCGGTCAGTTCCTCGTACGCGGCCTTGGCATCCGTCACGCACAGCTGCATCCCGTGATACGTCCCCGGCCGAGGCGTCCCCGTAGGCACCTGCAACCCGTCGACAAGGGCGATGGAACACCCGGACCCGGGCGGTGTGAGCTGCACGATCCGCACGCCCTCCATCACCTCACCGTCGAGGTCCACGTGAAATCCCACCTTGTCCCGGTAGAACTCCTTGGCCCGGTCCACATCGGACACGGGCAGCAGGATCACTTCGAGCGTCATCTCCATGAACCGACTCCTTCGTCACCGCAACCGCCACCGCGTCCGGCTGAACGGCTCCCCCTTACCGAAGCCGAAAACGGTGTCCGGTGCCACCGAAAGCACGAAAGTCCGCCCGGCCCATGGCGAGGGTTTCGCCCCTCGAGGCCGCAGCCGCGCACGGCGGGAAGGGGACGTGTCGGGTGGTGTCCGCCCGCAGCGGCCGGCGCACACTCCGACCACCCCTCAGCAAACCGTCCGCCGGACCGAGGACGGACACCACCCGACGCGGCCCCGACTCACCCACCCCTCTGGGCGCAACCGAACCGACCACGCACCCGAGCAGGCCGCCGCAGGCACGGGCGCACCCCAGCACGCACCCGAGCAGGCCGCCGCAGGCACGGGCGCAGCCGACCACGCACCCGAGCAGGCCGCCGCAGGCACGGCCGCAGCCGACCACGCACCCGCACAGGCCGCCGCAGGCACAGGCGCACCCCACCACGCACCCGCACAGGCCGCCGCAGGCAACCGCACCCGAAGCCACCAGAGCCACAACCGCCCTCTCCGGTTAGGCTCAGCCCAGGACGACCGAGATCCAGGGGAGGCCGCGGATGACGCCGGGGCGCAGGAGCAGCACCTTCACGCGACTGCTGCGACACGGCTTCACGGACCCGTCCGCAGCCGAGCGGCTCCTCGACAGCGCAGAGCTGGCCCCGGTCCGGGACGACCCGGTCCTCCTGGAGGCCCTGGGCGCCACCGCCGACCCCGACCTCGCCCTGCACGGCCTGGTCCGCCTCCTGGAGGCCCAGCCCGCCCCCACGGCCCGCCGCGAGCTGCTGGACACCCTGACCGCGGCCAAGCCCCTGCGCGACCGCCTCCTCGGCGTCCTCGGCGCCTCCGCCGCCCTGGCCGACCACCTGACCCGCCACCCGAGCGACTGGCACGCCCTGGTCATGTACGAGCCCAGGGACCTGCACCCCGGCGTGGAGGAGTTCGAGCGCGGCCTGGCCGAGGCCACCGACCCCGTCTCCCTCCGCGTGGCCTACCGCCGCTGCCTGCTGTCGATCGCGGCCAGAGACGTGTGCGGAACAACGGACGTCGCGGAGACCGCGGCCGAACTGGCAGACCTGGCGACCGCCACCCTCCGCGCAGCGCTGGCCATAGCGCAGGCGGCCGCCCCCGCCGACACCGCAGCCTGCCGCCTCGCGGTGATCGCGATGGGCAAGTGCGGCGGCCACGAGCTGAACTACGTCTCGGACGTGGACGTGATCTTCGTAGCAGAGGCCGCCGAAGGCGCAGACGAGGGCAAGGCCCTGAAGTCCGCGACAAAGCTGGCCTCGCACATGATGCGGATCTGTTCGGAATCCACGATCGAGGGCTCGATCTGGCCGGTCGACGCCAACCTCCGCCCCGAGGGCCGCAACGGCCCCCTCGTCCGCACCCTCAGCAGCCACCTCGCCTACTACCAACGCTGGGCCAAGACCTGGGAGTTCCAGGCACTCGTCAAGGCCCGCCCGGTAGCCGGGGACATCCCCCTGGGACAGGCGTACGTCGACGCGCTCGAACCCCTCGTCTGGAAGGCGGCCGAACGCGAGAACTTCGTGGCCGACGTACAGAAAATGCGCCGCAGGGTCGTGGAGAACATCCCCGCAGCCCACATCGAACGCGAACTCAAACTGGGCCCGGGCGGCCTCAGGGACGTCGAATTCGCGGTCCAGCTCCTGCAGTTGGTGCACGGCCGCACCGATCTCTCCCTCCGCAGCGGCACCACCCTCGACGCCCTCCAGGCCCTCGCCGCAGGGGGCTACGTAGGCCGCGAGGACGCCGCCCGCCTCGACGAGGCGTACCGCTTCCTGCGCTCCATGGAGCACCGCATCCAGCTCTACCGGCTGCGCCGCACCCACCTCGTCCCCGAGGGCGAGGCCGACCTGCGCCGCCTGGGCCGCTCGCTGGGCCTGCGCACGGACCCGGTGGTCGAGCTGCTGCGCGAGTGGCGGCGGCACACGGGTGTCGTCAGCCGCCTGCACGAGAAGCTCTTCTACCGCCCGCTGCTCGCCGCAGTGGCCCAACTGGCCCCCGGCGAGGCCAGACTGAGCGCGGAGGCGGCCCGCGAACGCCTGGTCGCCCTCGGCTACGCCGACCCGGCCGCGGCCCTGCGCCACCTGGAGGCCCTCGCCTCCGGCGTGACCCGCAAGGCGGCCATCCAGCGCACCCTCCTGCCCGTCCTCCTCGGCTGGTTCGCCGACTCCGCGGACCCGGACGCGGGCCTGCTCAACTTCCGCAACGTCTCCGACGCCCTCGGCAAGACCCCCTGGTACCTCCGGCTGCTCAGGGACGAGGGCGCGGCGGCCGAGAACCTGGCCCGCGTCCTGTCGGCGGGCCGCCTCGCCCCCGACCTCCTCATGCGCAACCCGGAGGCGGTGGCCCTGCTCGGCGACGGCACCACCGGCACGGGCGGCGGCCTGGAGCCGCGCGACCGCGCCCAGCTGGAGCAGGAGGTCCTCGCCGCGGTGGGCCGCGCGGAGAACGCCGCGCAGGGTGTCACCGCGGCCCGCGGGGTCCGCCGCCGCGAGCTGTTCCGCACGGCGGCCGGGGACATCGTCTCCTCCTACGGCACCGAGACCAGCCCCGCCGAGCCCGACCAGGGCGCCCTGGTGAACCGGGTCGGTGCCGCGGTCTCCGACCTGACGGCGGCGACCCTCGCGGGCGCCCTGCGCGCGGTGGTCCGCGACGGCTGGGGCGACACCCTGCCGACCCGGTTCGCGATCATCGGGATGGGCCGCTTCGGCGGCCACGAGCTGGGCTACGGCTCCGACGCCGACGTGCTGTTCGTGCACGAGCCGCAGGACGGCGTGGCCGAGCAGGAGGCCGCGGAGGCCGCGAACAAGGTCGTCGAGCAGATGCGCCGCCTGCTGCAACTGCCGAGCGCCGACCCGCCGCTGCTCATCGACGCGGGCCTGCGCCCCGAGGGCAAGTCCGGGCCGCTGGTGCGCACCCTGAAGTCGTACGAGGCCTACTATCGCCGCTGGTCCCTGGTGTGGGAGTCACAGGCGCTGCTGCGGGCCGAGCCGGTCGCCGGGGACGAGGACCTGGGCCGCCGCTTCACCGAGCTGATCGACCCGCTGCGCTATCCGGAGCGTGGCCTGGGCGACGACGCCGTCCGTGAGATCCGCCGGCTGAAGGCGCGCATGGAGGCCGAGAGGCTGCCGCGCGGCGCCGACCCCAGGCTGCACACCAAGCTGGGCCCCGGCGGTCTGTCCGACGTCGAGTGGACCGTCCAGCTGATCCAGATGCGGCACGGCTGGCACGAGCGCAGCCTGCGCACCACCCGCACCCGCGAGGCCCTGGCCCACGCCCACGCGGCCGGCCTGATCGCCGCCGAGGACGCGGCCGTACTCGACGAGGCCTGGGTGCTGGCCACCCGGGTGCGCAACGCGGTCATGCTGGTCCGCGGCCGGGCGGGGGACACCTTCCCCACGGAGCCCCGCGAGCTGGCGGCGGTCGGCCGCTATCTGGGCTACGGCGCCGGGCACGCCGGGGACATGCTGGACGCCTACCGCCGTACGACCCGAAGGGCGCGCACGGTCGTACAGGACCTGTTCTACGCGGACGGGAGCTGAGCTTCCACGCGGTCGGGCGCCGCTCCGGCGCGCCGGCCCGGGCTCAGCACCAGCCGCGGCAGACCATACGGCAGGCTCCCGTACCAGAGCCGGGCCACTGCGAAACCGAAGGCCAGGCACAGGACGCCGCCCACCGCGTCCAGCCAGAAGTGGTTGGCCGTGGCAACGATCACCAGGAGGGTCGTCGCCGGGTAGAGCAGGCCCAGCACCCGCACCCACGGCACGGACGCCAGCGCGAAGATCGTCAGCCCGCACCACAGGGACCAGCCGATGTGCATCGAGGGCATCGCCGCGTACTGGTTCGACATGTGCTTCAGGTCGCCCGAGGCCATCGAACCCCAGGTGTGGTGCACCATGACCGTGTCCACGAAGTGCCCGCCGTTCATCAGCCGGGGCGGGGCGAGCGGGAACAGGTAGTAGCCGACCAGGGCCACGCCGGTGGTGGCGAACAGCACCATCCGGGTCGCCGCGTAGCGGCCGGGATGCCAGTGGTACAGCCACACCAGAACACCCAGCGTGATGACGAAGTGCAGGGTGGCGTAGTAGTAGTTCATGCCGATGATCAGCCAAGTCACCGAGTTCACGGCGTGGTTGACCGACCCTTCGAGCGCGATGTCCAGCTGGTGCTCGAGACGCCAGACCCAGTCGGCGTTGCGCAGCGCCTTCCCCTTCTGCTCGGGGACCGCGTTGCGGATCAGCGAGTAGGTCCAGTAACTCACCGCGATGAGCAGGATCTCGAACCACAGCCGGGGCCGACGCGGGCGGCGCAACCGGTGCGGGGAAACCCGCGAACCCTCTCTGTCCTCGCCCGTGACGGCCTGCGGAACGGCCACCTCCTCGCGACCTTCCGGTTCTGTCACGGTCGAGTCACTCATAGGCACAGAGTCTGCCAGAAAAGGCTTCCTCGCCAGATCATCCCAAGGTTGGGTCCACCCCGCACGTTCTACGACATACGGAGGACATTCGGTGCCGAAGCGGTCGAACCGCGCACCACCAGCTCCGGCATGAACACGAATTCGCTGTGCGGCGCCGGCGTCCCGCCGATCTCCTCCAGCAGCGTGCGCACCGCGGCCTGGCCCATCGCCGGGACCGGCTTGCGGACCGTGGTCAGCGGCGGGTCGGTGAAGGCGATCAGCGGGGAGTCGTCGAAGCCCACCACCGACACGTCCCGCGGCACCTCCAGACCCAGCTGCCGGGCCGCCCGTATCGCACCGAGCGCCATCATGTCGCTCGCGCACACCACGGCCGTGCACTTCCGCCCGATCAGCGAGGTCGCGGCCGCCTGGCCGCCCTCCAGGGTGTACAGCGAGTGCTGGATCAGCTCGGTCTCGACCGTCTCGGCGGCCAGTCCCAACTGGTCCTGCATGACGCGTACAAAACCCTCGATCTTGCGCTGCACGGGCACGAACCGCTTCGGGCCGAGCGCCAGCCCGATCCGGGTGTGGCCCAGCGACACCAGGTGGGTCACCGCGAGCGTCATCGCCGCCCGGTCGTCGGGGGAGATGAACGGCGCCTGCACCTTCGGCGAGAACCCGTCCACCAGGACGAACGGCACGCCCTGCGCCCGCAGCCGCTCGTAGCGCTGCATGTCGGCGGTGGTGTCGGCGTGCAGCCCGGAGACGTAGATGATCCCCGCCACCCCGCGGTCCACCAGCATCTCGGTCAGCTCGTCCTCCGTCGACCCGCCCGGGGTCTGGGTGGCGAGCACCGGGGTGTAGCCCTGCCGGGTCAGGGCCTGGCCGATGACCTGGGCGAGGGCCGGGAATATCGGGTTCTCCAGCTCCGGGGTGATCAGGCCCACCAGGCCCTCGCTGCGCTGTCGCAGCCGTACCGGACGCTCGTAGCCGAGCACGTCCAGCGCGGCGAGCACGGACTGGCGGGTGGTGGCGGCGACGCCCGGCTTCCCGTTGAGGACGCGGCTGACGGTCGCTTCGCTCACCCCCGCCTGCGCAGCGATGTCCGCAAGCCGTGTGGTCACGCCACTGGACTGTACCGGCCGCACCTCGCCTTGCACACCGACGGGACGCCGTGCGCGGGCGGCGGCACGGCCTGCCGTGGATTGCTGCGTCATCGCGCTCCCTCGAGTTCGTGGTGGCAAGAGCTTGCAGAGTCTTGCACAAGTGTCCCCTGCCCGCCCCATCGGCTTCAATGCCCGGTTGCGCGGCGGTCGAGAGCTGGTCACGAGGACGTAACCATCGTCGCTCCTTGCACTTTTTTTCTGCAAGGTCTTTCGCAACGCTTACATCGCTGTTACGTTCCAGTCGCCCGGCGGCCGCAACGGCGCAGTCGGCAAGACCGCGGGGACAGCGGACGGGACCGCTCCCTGCATCACACGGGCTTAACCCTCAAGGAGAACTCATGCGGCGTGGCATAGCGGCCTCCGCGCTGGTGGCGTCCCTCGCCCTGGCGGCGACGGCGTGCGGCGGTGGCGACAGCGACAGCAAGTCGGACGGCCCGGTCACCATCACCTGGTGGGACACCTCCAACGCCACGAACGAGGCGCCGACGTACCAGGCCCTGATCAAGCAGTTCGAGGCCGCCAACAAGGACATCAAGGTCAAGTACGTCAACGTCCCCTTCGACCAGGCGCAGAACAAGTTCGACACCGCCGCCGGCTCCAAGGGCGCCCCCGACGTGCTGCGCTCCGAGGTCGGCTGGACCCCGGCCTTCGCGAAGAAGAGCTACCTCCTGCCGCTGGACGGCACGGACGCCCTCGCCGACCAGGCCAAGTTCCAGCCGAACCTGATCAAGCAGGCCCAGTACGAGGGCAAGACCTACGGCGTGCCGTTCGTCACCGACACCCTCGCCCTGGTCTACAACAAGGCCCTGTTCAAGAAGGCCGGCATCACCGAGGCCCCCAAGACCTGGGACGAGCTGAAGTCCGACGCCGCCAAGATCAAGGACAAGGCCAAGGTCGACGGCTACTGGGGCTCCACCGCGGCCTACTACGCCCAGTCCTTCCTCTACGGCGAGGGCACCGACACCGTCGACGCAGGCGCCAAGAAGATCACGGTGAACTCGGCCGCCGCCAAGAAGGCCTACGGCACCTGGCTGAGCCTGTTCTCCGGCAAGGGCCTGCACAAGGCCGACACCACCGCCGACGCCTACGCCCACATCCAGGACGCGTTCGTCAACGGCAAGGTCGCCGCGATCGTCCAGGGCCCCTGGGAGATCACGAACTTCTACAAGGGCTCGGCCTTCAGCGACAAGTCCAACCTCGGTATCGCCGCCATCCCGGCCGGCTCCACCGGCAAGGCGGGCGCCCCGACCGGCGGCCACAACCTCTCGGTCTACGCCGGCTCCGACAAGGCCCACCAGGCCGCGGCGCTGAAGTTCGTGCAGTTCATGACCTCGGCGAAGTCCCAGGAGACCATCGCCCTGAAGAACTCCACGCTGCCCACCCGCTCCGACGCCTACACCGCGCAGGTCAAGGCCGACCCCGGCATCGCCGGCTACCAGGGCGTCCTCTCCGCCGCCCAGCCCCGCCCGGCCCTGCCCGAGTACAGCTCCCTGTGGGGCCCGCTGGACATCGAGCTGCCCAAGGTCGCCGGCGGCAAGGAGTCCCTGGACAAGGGTCTGAGCAACGCCGAGGTGGCCATCACCAAGCTGGTGCCCGACTTCAGCAAGTGAGCCCGCGTGGCCGTCGGATCCTCCTGAGGGGGAAGGATCCGACGGCCACCGGCCTGTGCCCAGGCCCGCCCCCTGATCTCCCGAAGGTGTCGAACATGACAGTCGCCATCGACCGCGCCACCGGCAGCCGCCGCGGTGACCGCGCGCCGCGGCCCGGCCTGGGCCAGCGCATAAAGAACGGACTCCAGAAGCACTGGTACGCCTACGCGATGATCGCGCCGGTCGTCATCGTGCTCGGCGTCATCGTGGGCTATCCGCTGCTGCGCGGTTTGTACCTGACCCTGACCGACGCCAACAGCCTCAACTCGGCGCGCACGATCGGCGTCAACCACATCGACGCCACGTACAAGTTCATCGGGATCGACAACTACAAGGACATCCTGTTCGGCCCGCTGGCCTACGACCGGTTCTGGTCCCACTTCCTGTGGACCGTCTTCTGGACGGTCGCCTGCGTGGCCCTGCACTACACCATCGGCCTGGGCCTCGCGCTCATGCTCAACCAGAAGCTGCGCGGCCGCACCTTCTACCGGGTGATGCTGGTCCTGCCCTGGGCCGTGCCGACCTTCGTCACCGTCTTCTCCTGGCGGATCATGCTCGCCGACTCCGGCGCGCTCAACCAGTTCCTCGGCTCGCTCCACCTGCCCCAGCCGCAGTGGCTGGAGGACACCTTCTGGCAGCGGTTCGCCGCGATCATGGTCAACACCTGGTGCGGTGTGCCGTTCATGATGCTCTCGCTGCTCGGCGGCCTGCAGTCCATCGACTCCTCGCTCTACGAGGCCGCCGAGATGGACGGTGCGAGCGCCTGGCAGCGCTTCAGGCACGTCACCCTGCCCGGTCTGCGCTCGGTCAGCTCCACCGTCGTCCTGCTCGGCATCATCTGGACCTTCAACCAGTTCGCCATCATCTTCCTGCTGTTCGGACCCACCGGCGCACCCGACGCCCAGATCCTCGTGACCTGGGCCTACTACCTGGGCTTCGGCCAGCAGCCGCGCGACTTCGCCCAGTCCGCCGCGTACGGCGTGCTGCTGCTGTCGATCCTCACCGTCTTCACGTCCTTCTACTTCCGCTGGCTGAAGCGCAATGACCAGCTCGCCGTCTGACGCCGCAGGAGCCGCCGCCATGAGCACCACGACCCTCGAGAAGACCGAGACCGGACCGGCCCCCGCCCCGCAGCCCCGGCGCCGCACCCGCCGCCGCGGCGAACGCGGCCCGCTCGGCGCCGCCCTCCTGCACGGCGGCCTCACCGTGGCGAGCCTCATCGCCCTGGCCCCGGTGGCCTGGCTGGTCTTCCTGTCCCTCGGCCCGGACAAGGACGACTACCTGCATCCGGGCAAGATCCTGGGCAAGCTCACCTTCTCCAACTACAGCTTCGTGCTGCAGCACACCGCGTTCTTCGACTGGTTCAAGTCGACGATGATCGTGGCCCTGGGCACCACCTTCGTCGGCGTCTTCGTCGCGGCCACCACCGGCTACGCCGTCTCGCGCATGCGCTTCCCCGGCTACAAGTCGCTGATGTGGGTGCTGCTGCTCACCCAGGCCTTCCCGATCGCCATCCTGATCGTGCCGATGTACGAGATCTTCAGCGAACTCGGCCTCATCGACACCTACTGGTCGCTGATCGTCATCAACTGCACCACGGCCGTGCCCTACAGCGCCTGGCTGCTCAAGGGGTACTTCGACACCATCCCCTTCGAGATCGATGAGGCCGGACGCGTCGACGGGCTCACCCCCTTCGGCACCTTCTTCCGGCTGATCCTGCCGCTGGCCCGCCCCGGGCTCGCCGTCGCCGCCTTCTACAACTTCATCACCGCCGTCGGCGAGGTCGCCTTCGCGACCACCTTCATGCTCGACGACTCGAAGTACACCTTCGCCGTCGGTCTGCAGACCTTCGTCAGCGAGCACGACGCGCAGTGGAACTACATGGCCGCCACCGCGGTACTGATCGCGATACCCGTGTCCGTGTTCTTCTACCTCGTGCAGAAGAACCTCGTCACCGGCCTCACCGCAGGCGGCACCAAGGGCTGAGTCCCTTGTCCGCACCGGGTTCCCGCGCGCCTGTCCGCGCGGGTAGGCGGCCGCGGTGTCCATCCGACCCCGCTGACACCGCGGCCGCCTCGCACACCCGCCGCCCGAAAAGACCCCAATGAACCGAACTCCGTTACGCATCAAGGACGCCATGAGCCAGCAGCACCCTGCAGCCCCGGCCGCCGACTCCGCCGTCGTCACCGTCGCCAAGCGCCGCGACTGGTGGCGGGACGCGGTCATCTACCAGGTCTATCCGCGCAGCTTCGCCGACAGCAACGGCGACGGCATGGGCGACCTGGAGGGCGTACGCTCCAGACTCCCGTACCTGCGCGACCTCGGCGTGGACGCCGTGTGGCTCAGCCCCTTCTACGCCTCCCCGCAGGCCGACGCCGGCTACGACGTCGCCGACTACCGCGCCGTCGACCCCATGTTCGGCAACCTGCTCGACGCCGACGCGCTGATCCGTGACGCCCATGAGCTGGGCCTGCGCATCATCGTCGACCTGGTCCCCAACCACTCCTCCGACCAGCACGAGTGGTTCAAGCGGGCGCTGGCCGAGGGCCCGGGCTCGCCTCTGCGCGAGCGTTACCACTTCCGCCCCGGCAAGGGCGAGAACGGCGAACTCCCCCCGAACGACTGGGAGTCGATCTTCGGCGGCCCCGCCTGGACCCGGGTCACCGAACCGGACGGCTCGGCCGGTGAGTGGTACCTCCACCTCTTCGCCCCCGAGCAGCCCGACTTCAACTGGGAACACCCCGCGGTCGGTGACGAGTTCCGCTCGATCCTGCGCTTCTGGCTCGACATGGGCGTCGACGGCTTCCGCATCGACGTCGCCCACGGTCTGGTGAAGGCCGACGGCCTCCCGGACCTCGGCTCCCACGATCAGCTCAAGCTGCTGGGCAACGATGTCATGCCGTTCTTCGACCAGGACGGCGTGCACGCCATCTACCGCCAGTGGCGCACGATCCTCGACGAATACGCGGGCGAGCGGATCTTCGTCGCCGAGGCCTGGACCCCGACCGTCGAGCGCACGGCGAACTACGTCCGCCCCGACGAACTCCACCAGGCCTTCAACTTCCAGTACCTGAGCACGGAGTGGGACGCGGGCGACCTGCGCACGGTCATCGACCGCACCCTGGAGGCGATGCGCCCGGTCGGCGCCCCCGCCACCTGGGTCCTGTCCAACCACGACGTCACCCGGCACGCCACCCGCTTCGCCAACCCGCCCGGCCTCGGCACCCAGATCCGCACGGCAGGCGACCGCGCACTCGGCCTGCGCCGAGCCCGCGCCGCCACCCTCCTCATGCTGGCGCTCCCCGGCTCGGCGTACATCTACCAGGGCGAGGAACTGGGCCTCCCGGACGTGGTGGACCTCCCCGACGAGGTGCGCCAGGACCCCGCGTACTTCCGGGGCGCCGGCCAGGACGGCTTCCGCGACGGCTGCCGGGTGCCGATCCCGTGGACCCGCGAGGGCTCCTCGTACGGCTTCGGCAGCGGCGGCAGCTGGCTGCCCCAGCCGTCGACCTGGGCCGAGCTGAGCGTCGAGGCGCAGACGGGCGTGCCGGGCTCGACGCTGGAGCTGTACCGCTCCGCGCTGAGCGTCCGCCGCTCGCAGCCGGACCTGGGCGCGGGCGACGCGGTCGAGTGGCTCCGTGCCCCCGAGGGCGTCCTGGCCTTCCGCCGGGGCGAGTTCGTGTGCGTCGCGAACACCACCGGCGAGTCCGTGACGACCCCGTCCTACGGCCGTGTCCTGCTCGCCAGCGGCGAGCTGACCGAGGCGGACGGCGAGACGAAGGTACCGGCCGACACGACGGTGTGGTGGTCGACCGTGGCCTGACGGCCCATCTGAAAGTTTTTGCATCAACTTCACAACGGCCCGCTGTCTTTCAGACGGCGGGCCTTTAACATCTGCGTCACCGCAAGTTTGCTGAAACATTGCAGCAAGCGCCTTCAAGGACGAAGGACCCCCACATGGCACGCAGAACCCTCCCCGCGGCACTCGCCCTCGCGGCCGCAGTCATGGTTGGCATGTACCCGACCGCCGCACAGGCCTCCCCGCCCGGCACCAAGGACGTCACCGCCGTCCTCTTCGAGTGGAACTACGCCTCGGTGGCCCGCGAGTGCACCAGCACCCTCGGCCCCGCCGGCTACGGATACGTCCAGGTCTCCCCGCCCGCCGAGCACATACAGGGCTCGCAGTGGTGGACGTCGTACCAGCCGGTGTCGTACAAGATCGCGGGCCGCCTCGGCGACCGCACGGCGTTCCAGAACATGGTGAACACCTGCCACTCCGCCGGCCTGAAGGTCGTGGTGGACGCCGTCGTCAACCACATGTCGGCGGGCTCCGGCACCGGCACGGGCGGCTCGTCGTACACGAAGTACAACTATCCCGGCCTGTACTCGGTATACGACTTCGACGACTGCACGGCCCAGGTGTCGAACTACTCCGACCGCTGGAACGTGCAGCACTGCGAACTGGTCGGCCTGGCCGACCTGGACACCGGCGAGGAGTACGTCCGCAAGACGATCGCGGGCTACATGAACGACCTGCTCACCCTCGGCGTGGACGGCTTCCGCATCGACGCGGCCAAGCACATCCCGGCGGAGGACCTGGCGAACATCAAGAGCCGCCTGACGAACCCTTCCGTCTACTGGAAGCAGGAGGTCATCTATGGCGCCGGGGAAGCCGTCCAGCCCACCGAGTACACGGGCAACGGCGACGTCCAGGAGTTCCGCTACGCCTACGACCTCAAGCGCGTCTTCAACAACGAGCGCCTCGCCTATCTGAACAACTACGGCGAGGGTTGGGGCTACATGAGCAGCTCGGTGGCCGGTGTCTTTGTCGACAACCACGACACCGAGCGCAACGGCTCCACCCTCAACTACAAGGACGGCGCGAACTACACCCTGGCCAACGTCTTCATGCTGGCCTATCCCTACGGCGCCCCGGACATCAACTCCGGCTACGAGTGGTCGGACGTGGACGCGGGCCCGCCCAACGGCGGCACGGTCAACGCCTGCTGGCAGGACGGCTGGAAGTGCCAGCACGCCTGGCCGGAGATCATCCGCATGGTCGCTTTCCGCAACGCGACGCGCGGCCAGGCGGTATCCAACTGGTGGGACAACGGCAACAACGCGATCGCCTTCGGCCGGGGGAGCAAGGGGTATGTGGCGATCAACCACGAGACCGGCAGCTTGACCCGCACCTACCAGACCTCGCTGCCCGCAGGCACGTACTGCAACGTGCAGAACAACACGACGGTGACGGTGAACTCCGCAGGGCAGTTCACCGCCACCTTGGGCTCGAACACGGCGCTCGCGATCTACGCCGGGAAGTCGAGCTGCTGAGCCGGGAGGGCTACTTCCAGCTGTTGCTCGTCGTGTAGCCGGACGAACTGCCCGTCGTGTACGAGCGGTTCGTCCCCGACTCCCACGTCACGTTCCCGGAGCCGTCCTTCTTCACGTACTTGTACTCGAAAGCGTGCGGCAGTTGAGAAGGGCCGTCAAGGTTGACGCTGAAACTTCTTGCTATGAGTTTCAAGACTCTTGCTGTAAACCTTTCGCCGGCGATACGGTCGCGCGGGGTCGGACCCAAGAGAGCCGCATTCGCTAGGAGTTACCGCCTGTGAAACCGAGAGCGAGACGGGCAGCGGCCGTCACCGCCGTAGCCCTCGCCGCCGCATTGATCCAGCCACTGGCCGCCCACGCCGCCACCCCGCCCGCGCCCCCCTCGGACGCGGCCCTCGCCGCCCAGCCCGCCCGGCACGACGACACGCGCGAGCAGTTCTACTTCGTCATGCCGGACCGTTTCGCCAACGGGGACAGGTCCAATGACCGGGGCGGCCTGACCGGTTCACGCCTCAGCACCGGCTACGACCCCACCGACAAGGGCTTCTACCAAGGCGGCGACCTCAAGGGCCTGACCAAGCGGCTCGACTACATCAAGGGGCTCGGCACCACCTCCATCTGGATGGCGCCGATCTTCAAGAACCGCCCGGTGCAGGGCACGGGCAGCAACGCCTCCGCCGGCTACCACGGCTACTGGATCACCGACTTCACCCAGGTCGACCCGCACTTCGGGACGAACAAGGACCTCCAGACCCTCATCTCCAAGGCGCACGCCAAGGGCATGAAGGTCTTCTTCGACGTCATCACCAACCACACCGCCGACGTCGTGGACTATGCGGAGAAGTCGTACGGCTATCTGTCCAAGGGCGCCTTTCCGTACCTGACCAAGGACGGGCGGCCGTTCGACGACGCCGACTACGCGGACGGCAGCCGGAAGTTTCCGGCCGTGGATGCCGGTTCCTTCCCGTACACCCCGAAGGTCACGAACAACAGCAAGGTCCCGGCCTGGCTCAACGACCCGACGATGTACCACAACCGGGGCGACTCGACGTACGCCGGTGAGTCGACCACGTACGGCGACTTCTCCGGGCTCGACGACCTGTGGACCGAGCGTCCCGAGGTCGTCCAGGGCATGGAGAAGATCTACGAGCGCTGGGTGCGGGACTTCGGCGTCGACGGGTTCCGGATCGACACCGTCAAGCACGTGAACATGGAGTTCTGGACCCAGTGGGCCACCGCGCTCGACAGGTACGCGGCCGCGCACGGGCGGAAGAACTTCTTCATGTTCGGCGAGGTCTACTCCGCCGACACCTCTATCACCTCTCCGTACGTCACCCAGGGCCGCCTGGACGCCACCCTCGACTTCCCCTTCCAGGACGCGGCCCGCGCCTACGCCTCCCAGGGCCGCAGCGCGCAGCGACTGGCGAGCGTCTTCGGTGACGACTACAAGTACACGTCCGGCAAGGCCAACGCGTACGAGCAGGTCACCTTCCTCGGCAACCACGACATGGGCCGTATCGGGTACTTCCTGAAGCAGGACAACCCGAAGGCCACGGACGCCGAGATCCTGAAGAAGGACAAGCTCGCCAACGAGCTGATGTTCCTCAGCCGGGGCAACCCGGTCGTCTACTACGGCGACGAGCAGGGCTTCACCGGCTCCGGCGGCGACAAGGACGCCCGCCAGACGATGTTCGCCTCCAAGGTCGCCGACTACCTGGACGACGACGAGATCGGCACCGACCGCACCCACACGAGCGACGCCTACGACACGAGCGCGCCGCTGTACAAGGACATCGCGGCCCTCGCGGGGCTCCGCAGGACCAACCCGGCCCTGACCGACGGCGTCCAGACCGAGCGGTACGCGGCCGACGGCGCCGGCATCTACGCCTTCACCCGTACGGGCGCGAAGACGGGCGCCGAGTACGTCGTCGCCTTCAACAACGCCGACAGCGAGAAGTCCGCGACCTTCGCCACCGGCTCGGCCGGCATGTCGTACCAGGGCATCTACGGGACCTCCGATGCGGTGAAGTCCGACGCCGACCGCAAGGTCACCCTCACCGTCCCGGCCGGTTCCGCCGTCGTACTCAAGGCCACCGGCACCCTCGCCGCGCCCGCCGCCAAGCCGACGATCACGCTGACGGCCCCGGCCGCCGGTGCCACCGGGACCGTCGACGTCACAGCCGACATCGACGGCGGTCAGCTCAACCGCGTGGTCTTCGCCGCCCAGGTCGGCAACGGAGCGTGGAAGACCCTCGGCTCCGCCGACCACGCCCCCTACAAGGTCAGCCAGTCCCTCGGCAAGGACGTACCCGCCGGGACCGCCCTGCGCTACAAGGCGGTCGTGATCGACTCGGCCGGGCACACCGCGAGCGCCCTGGCGAGCAGCACCACCGGCACCCGGCCCGCGCCCCAGGTCCCCACGGCCTCCTCCCGGGACTACGCGATCGTCCACTACAAGCGCACCGACGGCGACTACGCCAACTGGGGCCTGTACGCCTGGGGCGACCTCGCCGACGGCGAGGCCACGAACTGGCCCGCCAGCCACCCCTTCGTCGGCCGTGACGCCTACGGCGCCTTCGCCTACGTCAAGCTGAAGCCGGGCGCCTCGAACGTCGGCTTCCTGGTCATCGACAAGGACGGCAACAAGGACGTCTCCGCCGACCGGTCCATCGACGTCACCAAGACCGGTGAGGTCTGGGTCGAGCAGGGCAAGGCCGACGTCCTGACGAAAAAGCCGGACTATCCCGCCCAGGACAAGGCCAAGGCGGTCATCCACTACCACCGCGCCGACGGCAACTACGACGGCTGGGGACTGCACGTCTGGGCGGGTGCCGCGCACCCCACCGACTGGTCGAACCCGCTGCAGCCGGTGAAGACTGATGCCTATGGCGCGGTCTTCGAGGTGCCGCTCACCGAGGGTGCCACCAGCCTCAGCTACATCATCCACAAGGGCGACGACAAGGATCTCCCCGCCGACCAGTCCCTGGACCTCAAGTCCAACGGCTACGAGGTGTGGCTGTTGAACGGCCAGGAGAAGTACCTGCTGCCGCAGCCCGCGGGCAGCGCGGCCGCCCTCGACCTGACCACGTCCAAGGCGGTCTGGATCGACCGGAACACGGTCGCCTGGAACGGCGTCGACGGCGCCGCCTCCACCCAGCTGCTGTACTCCCACGACGGTTCCATCGCCGTCAAGGACGGGGCGCTGACCAGCGACGACGAGCGCTGGCTGCGGCTGACGAAGACCACGCTCACCGACGCCCAGAAGGCGAAGTTCCCGCACCTGAAGGACTACACCGCCTGGTCGATCGACCCGCGCGACCGGGACCGGGTGCGCGTGGCGCTCGGCGGACAGCTCGTGGCCTCGCAGCGCGCGGCGAACGGTGCCGTGCTGGCCGCGACCGGTGTGCAGATCGCCGGTGTGCTGGACGACCTGTACTCCGGCGCGACGAAGGCCGCGCTCGGACCGGTGTTCCACGACGGCAGGCCGACCCTGTCCGTGTGGGCGCCGACGGCCCAGTCCGTCCACCTCGACCTCGACGGCACGGCCGTGAAGATGCACCGCAACGCCACCACCGGCGTCTGGTCCGTCACCGGCCCCGCCTCCTGGAAGGGCAAGCCCTACCGGTACGTCGTGAAGGTCTGGGCGCCCAGCGTCCGCAAGGTGGTCACCAACAAGGTCACCGACCCGTACTCGGTCGCGCTCACCGCGAACTCCGAGCGCAGCCTCGTCGTCGACCTGAACGACACGTCCCTCGCGCCCAGCGGCTGGGCGGGCCTGCGCAAGCCCAGGGCCGTACCGCTGAAGGACGCGCAGATCCAGGAGCTGCACATCCGGGACTTCTCCATCGGGGACCGCACCTCGAAGCACCCGGGCACCTACCTGGCCTTCGCGGACAAGGGCAGCGACGGCTCGCAGCACCTGCGTGAGCTGGCGAAGGCGGGCACCTCGTACGTCCACCTCCTCCCCGCCTTCGACATCGCCACGATCCCCGAGAAGAGGGCCGACCAGGCCACCACCGACTGCGACCTGGCCTCGTACGCGGCCGACTCCGACAGGCAGCAGGAGTGCGTGGCGAAGATCGCCGCGAAGGACGCCTACAACTGGGGCTACGACCCGTACCACTACACGGTCCCCGAGGGCTCGTACGCCACCGACCCCGACGGCACGGCCCGTACGGTCCAGTTCCGCACGATGGTCCAGGCGCTCAACGAGGACGGCCTGAGGGTCGTCATGGACGTCGTCTACAACCACACGGCGGCCGGCGGCCAGGCCGACACCTCCGTTCTCGACAAGGTCGTGCCGGGCTACTACCAGCGGCTCCTCGCCGACGGATCGGTCGCGAACAGCACCTGCTGTGCGAACACCGCGCCCGAGAACGCGATGATGGGCAAGCTGGTCGTGGACTCGATCGTCACCTGGGCCAAGCAGTACAAGGTCGACGGCTTCCGCTTCGACCTCATGGGCCACCACCCGAAGGCCAACATCCTCGCGGTCAGGCGGGCGCTCGATTCACTGACCATGGAGAAGGACGGCGTCGACGGGAAGAAGATCATCCTCTACGGCGAGGGCTGGAACTTCGGCGAGGTCGCGAACGACGCCCGGTTCGTGCAGGCCACGCAGGCGAACATGGCCGGCACCGGCATCGCCACCTTCTCCGACCGCGCCCGTGACGCCGTGCGCGGCGGCGGCCCCTTCGACTCGGACCCCGGCATCCAGGGCTTCGCGTCCGGGCTGTACACCGACCCGAACGCGTCGACGGCCAACGGGACTCCGGCCGAGCAGAAGGCCCGGCTCCTGCACTACCAGGACCTGATCAAGGTCGGTCTGACCGGGAACCTGAAGTCCTTCCACTTCACCGACACCGACGGCAAGGAGGTAAAGGGCTCCGAGGTCGACTACAACGGCTCGCCCGCCGGTTACGCGGACGCACCCGGCGACGCGCTCGCCTACGTGGACGCGCACGACAACGAGTCGCTGTTCGACGCCCTGACCTACAAGCTGCCCGCCTCCACGAGCGCCGCGGACCGGGCCCGGATGCAGGTCCTGGCCATGGCCACGTCAGCCCTCTCGCAGGGCCCGTCCCTCTCCCAGGCGGGCACCGACCTGCTGCGCTCGAAGTCGCTGGACCGCAACTCCTTCGACAGCGGCGACTGGTTCAACGCCATCCACTGGGACTGCGCCGACGGCAACGGCTTCGGGCGGGGGCTGCCCATGGCGGCCGACAACCAGTCCAAGTGGAACTACGCCAAGCCGCTGCTCGGCACGGTCAAGGTGGGCTGCCCGCAGATCACCGGTGCCTCGGCCGCCTACCAGGACCTGCTGCGGATCCGTACGACGGAGAAGGCGTTCTCCCTCGGGACGGCCACGCAGGTGCAGGAGCGGCTCTCCTTCCCGCTGTCCGGCAAGGACGAGACGCCCGGGGTGATCACCATGCAGCTCGGTGACCTGGTCGTGGTCTTCAACGCCACCCCGCAGCAGCAGGAGCAGCGGATCGGTGCCCTCGCCGGGACGGCCTACCGGCTGCACCCGGCGCAGGCAGCCGGTGCGGACGCGGTGGTGAAGACCTCCTCCTATGCGGCCGACTCGGGCACGTTCACCGTGCCCGCGCGGACCGTGGCGGTGTTCACCCGGGCGGCGAAGTAGGGTCGGACCCGCGTCGTAGAACAGGAGTGCCCATGCCGCAGATCACCGTCGACTACTCGAACACGATGGAGGCCGCCTTCGACCGCGCGGGTTTCGCGCGGGCGCTGCACGAGGCGGTCGTGAAGATCGCGGCGGCCAAGCCGGAGGCCTGCAAGACGCAGTTCCGGCCCAGCGCCTTCACGGCGTTCGGGTACGAGGACCCGGCGGATCACGGGCACGCGGTCGTGCACGTGACCATCGGGCTCCTCGCCGGCCGCAGCGACGAGACCAAGGCGAGGCTCACGGAGGCCGTGCTGGAGCTGCTGCGCACGTGCGTGGCGGACAAGCGCTTCGAGCTCCACGCCTCCGCCGAGATCCGCGACCTGGATCCGTCCTACCGGAAGTTCGACCGCTAGGACCTAGGGAGCAAGGCTGAGCAGCCGGCCGACGAGCTCTGCGAAGGGCCCGTCGGCCGGCTCGTCCTTGACCATGGTGCGCAGCAGGGCGGCCATGTCCGCGTCGTAGGCCGCGCTGACGGCGGCCAGGGCGGCGAAGTCGTGCACGAGCTGGAGCTCCAGCTCGCCGCGCGGGATGCGCCGGCCGTCCAGCCAGATCAGGGCCGTCGACTCGGCGAGCGAGATCCAGGAGCGGACGACCAGTTCCATGCGCGCGGAGGCCTCGGTGACGCCCAGGTGCGACAGGATCTGTTCGTAGGCGGCCTGCCGTACGGAGTCGATGAGCGCGTTGGTCGTCGACGAGCCGACGGCCGGGCCGCCGCGCATCAGCGCCGAGAAACCGGGGCCGTGCTCGTCGACGAAGTCGAAGAAGCGGCGCATCACGCGCAGCAGCCTCGCCCCCAGCGGACCCTCGTGCGGCTCCGCGAACCGGCCCGCGAGATCCTCCGAGGCACGCTTCAACGCGGCCTCGTACAGGCTGAGTTTGCCGGGGAAGTAGTGGTAGACGAGCGGGCGTGAGATGCCCGCCGTCGACGCTATCTCGTCGATGGAGACCTCGTCGGGCGAGCGGCGGCTGAACAGGTCGAGCGCGACACCGATCAGCTGCTGCCGCCGCTCCTCGACGCCCATCCTGCGGCGAACCCCGGTACTCATGCGAACACCATACCGATCGGATCCGGCCCGGAACGGGCCGGACCGGCACCGGCGTTCACATGATTCCGTCACAAGTCCAGCACGAGACGCTCACTTCTGGCCCGTGACACACAGATCAGCATCGAGTCGGCACGCTCCGCATCCGTCAGCAGCTCGTCCCGGTGGTCCACCTCGCCCTCCAGCACCCGCTGTTGACACGTTCCGCAGAAGCCCTGCCGGCAGGAGTAGGCGGTGTCCGGCAGTTCACGGCGCACGGCGGCCAGCACGGTGGAGTCGGCCGGGACCGTCAACGTCCGCCCGCTGCGGCGGAGTTCGACCTCGAACTCCGCGTTCCCGTCGGCCGACAGACGCGGCGCGAACCGCTCCAGGTGCAGCACGGCACTCTCGGGCAGCCGGGCCTCCACCGCCGCCATGAGGCCTTCCGGACCGCAGCAGTACACGGCCGCCCCCTCCGCGACGTCCGCGAAGAGCGCCTCCAGGTCCGGCCGTCCGTCCTCGTCCTCGGCGACGAGGGTCAGCCGGTCCCCGGCGAGCCCCCGCACCTCCTCCAGGAACGGCATGGAGGCCCGCGTGCGCCCGCCGTACAGCAGCCGCCAGTCGGTGCCGTCCGGCAGGGCCCGCAGCATCGGCAGGATCGGCGTGATGCCGATTCCTCCGGCGACGAAGACGTACGAGGGCGCCGTCACGAGCGGGAAGCGGTTCCGGGGGCCGCGCACCTCCAGCTCCATGCCCTCGGCGAGCTGCTCGTGCACCTCGCGCGAGCCGCCCCGGCCGTCCTCGACCAGCCGGGTGGCCACCGTGTACGAGGAGGTGTCCGCCGGGTCCCCGCACAGCGAGTACTGCCGCACCAGCCCCGAGGGCAGCACCAGGTCCAGGTGCGCACCGGGCTCCCACGGCGGCAACCCGCTTCCCTCCAGGCGCAGTTGTACGACTCCCTCGGCGACCGTCTCGTGCCCGGTGAGCAGCAGCCGCAGCGCCCGTGAGCGCGGGCGGCCCGAGACGGGCGGGTCCAGGGTGGGCATGGGCCACAGCGGCGAGGCCTGGATGCGGCGGCGCAGGGCCCGCCGGGTGAGCAGGGCGGCGCCCGCGACGAGCACGACGGTGCGCACCTTCGGCATCAGACGGCCCCCTTCGCGGAGCGCTCCGCCTGCTCCGCGGCGAGCGCGGCGGGGGAGGCCGCCAGATAGGCGACGGCCTGGGCGGTGGAGCCCTCATGAGAGGGGTGGTAGGCACGGCTCAGGTAGCGCGGGATGGACTTGAGCATCGCGCCGGTCGTGGGCAGGGTGCCGCGCCGGCCGCTCAGATAGAACTCCTTGACGGAGGCCTTGCCGTCCACGAGGGTCGGGTCGTTCTCCATGAAGAATCGGGACCCGCGCTGCCACAGGAACACCAGCGCGCTGAAGGCCGTCGCCCAGGTGCGCACCCGGCGCCGGTAGCTGCCGTCGACATGCAGGAACAGGTCGAAGGCGACGGAGCGGTGCTCGACCTCCTCGGCGCCGTGCCAGCGCAGCAGGTCCAGCATGGTCGGGTCGGCGCCGCGCCGGTCCAGCTCGGTGGCGTTGAGCACCCAGTCGCCGAGGAAGGCGGTGTAGTGCTCGATCGCCGCGATCAGCGCGACCCGCTCCAGCAGCCACCAGCGGCGCGCCCTGCCCGGGGGCAGGGTGCGATCGCCGAGCAGCTTCTCGAAGAACCAGTCGACCTGCGCGGTGTACGGCGTCGGGTCGAGCCCCAGCTCCCTCAGGTGCGGCAGAACCTCGTCGTGGGCCTGGGAGTGCATCGCCTCCTGCCCGATGAAGCCGATGACGTCCTCGCGGAGCCGGTCGTCCCGGATGAGCGGCAGCACCTGCTTGTACACGTGCACGAACCACCGCTCCCCGGCGGGCAGCAGCAGGTGCAGCACGTTGATGGTGTGCGTGGTGAACGGGTCGCCGGGGACCCAGTGCAGCGGCGTGTCCTCCCAGGAGAAGGACACGTTGCGGGCCTTGAGCGGTATGCGCTCGGACTCCACCGGCCGGGCCTGCGTGTTAGACATGGCGTCAATGTACTGACGGGTAAGTCGTCTGAGAACCCCCGTGCAGCACCTTGTTGACGCCGATGTCAGCTAGTCGTCGATCAGTGGAGCCCGCTGATCTGCCGCCCGTCCTTCAGCTTCCCCTGCAGATCGGCCTGTGCCCCCTGCTTGGCCCGGGTCGCAAGCAGCGGCCCCTGCCCCGACGCGGTGACGCCTCCGCTGGTCCGGATCGACGCGGTGTCCGGGCCGCCCGCGGCCAGCAGGTACCAGGTCCCGGCCCGGGACTTCCACAGCACCCCGGCCAGGACCTGCGGGTCGCGCGGACCGCAGGCCGGCACATCGGTGCCCCTGGCCACGACCGCCCCGACCGCACCGCCCGGCGTCCGGAACTGGGCCAGCGCGGCCGTGCCGTCGCCGTGCCAGGTCTCCGCCCTGGTGCACACCCACTGACCCTCACCGCTCGCGTCCGGCAGCGGCTGGTTGGCGAACCCCCAGGCGTTGACGCTGCGCACACCTGCCGAGCGCTCCGCGGCCAGCGAGCAGGCGAACGGTGCCCAGGCACGCAGCCCGTCCGCGCCGACCGCCTCACCAGGGGCGCCGGGGCGTCCGGCGGTGAGGTGGGCCGGGACCAGCTCACCGAGGTCCGTGGCGAGCCGGGTGCCGGAGGCATCGGTCAGCTGGAGCACGTTCCACGAGGTGCAGCTGCCGGTCTGCAGGGCGGGGCTGGTCAGCGGTGCGGTGATGCCGTCGGTCACGGTGAGGGGCGCCGCGGCGGCGTCCGGCTTCATCAGGTCCCGCGCGGCGGCCTTCGTCACCCACGGGGCGGTCAGATAGCGGACGTTGCTGTCGGAGCGGCCGAGCACCAGCGCGCTCGCCTCCGCGCCGGTCGCGCCGTCGACGCGCGCGAAGTCCAGGGCGGCGCCCGCGGTGCCCTCCTTGGGCTCGGCGTAGCGGGCGATGCGCAGGCCGTCGTAGAGGATCACCACGCGCGCGTTGTCGACCTCGCCCGCGTACAGCAGCTGGGGCGGGCCGGCCGGGCCACCGGTCTGCGTGCCGGGGGTGGCCGAGACCCGGACCGTCTCCCCGGGGCGGGCCCAGACGGCGAGGGCGCGGCGCAGCAGAGCCTTGTCGTGGGTGAGCGGGCCGCGCGCGGGCCACACGGAGAAGTCGGTGCGGGCGGCGGACTGCCATGCCGTCGGGGCCGCCCGGGTCAGCCGGCCCGGGTCGAGAGCGGCCTCGGCGGCCGCGTTCTGCGCGTACAGGGGCGCGGCCGCGCCGTCCGGGCCCCAGCCGCCGCCCGGCAGGGCCACCAGCGCCCCGCACACCGCGAGCGCGGCCGCCGCGGCGAGCGCCGCCTTGGCGTGCTGGCGGCGGCGCATCAGATCCGTGGGCCGAGCCTGCAGCGAGCAGGGGTCGAACTCGGGGGCGGAGAGCAGCGTGTCCTGCGCGGGCACCCCGTTGGCCTCCGCCAGCGCGGACCCGGCGTCCTCGGCCCCGGCGGACTCCAGGACGCCGTGGACGTCCTCGTCGGGCAGTTGCTCCAGGCCGCGCAGCACGTACGCGGCGCGGGCCGGGCCGGACAGGGCGGACAGCCGCTGGTCCAGGGCGAGTTCGTCGGCGCCGCCGGAGCGCGGGAACAGGCGCAGGCCCCACACCTGGGGGAGCAGCGGCGGCAGCTGTGCGAGCCTCGACAGGCCCTTGCGGGGAGCGGCCGCCTCCAGCGCCGTGCGCAGGACCTGGAGGCGGACGTAGGCGTACCCGGGGTCGTCCTCCCGGCCCGAGGCCTGGGCCGGGATCACGGACGCCGGCTTGCGGCCCCGGGGCAGGGCGCGCTGGGTCAGGGCGTGTGCCGTCAGCACCCGGCGGCTGCGGCCGAGGCCCGGTGGCAGTACGAGGTAGGCGAGCCGGACCAGCCGGGGGTAGTGCTCGACGAGCGCGGCCTCGGCCTGCGCGAGGCTGACCACCGGGCCGGCGGCTCCGGAGGAGGAGGGTGCTTGAAGCTGGGCTACATCCTGTGACTGCACGTCCGGGAAAACGAGCGAACCGTTGGTTGGTCACCGGCGTGTCCGCCTCCGCCTCCGGCGCGTCGCACACCTGTGCCCGAGAGGGCGGCGGATTTGAGCGGACCGCGTCCCGGAGCCGTATCCGAGAGGACTGGGGCATGCTTGGCCCATCGGGACCGGAGGAACGGATGAGGTTGACGCGACTGATGATCGGCGCCGCGGCGGCACTGACGCTGGCGGGCTGTGGTGCGAGCGGCGGCACGAAGGCGGTGCCGCCGGCCGCCACGGGCAGCCTGGAGAGCCTGGCCGCCGAGGTGAAGTGCAAGCCGAACATGCAGACCGACGCCGACGAGATCCGCCAGGCCCTGTGCCGCAACGGCGACGGGAAGTTCGTCCTCGCCACCTTCGCCACCGACCGCGGCCAGCGCGAGTGGATCAACGACGCCAAGGACTACGGCGGTTACTACCTCGTCGGCCGCAAGTGGGTCGCCGTCGGCGACGACGGCGTCGTCAAGGCGCTGCGCGGCACGCTCGGCGGCGACGTCGAAGTGGGTGCGAACCACCACGCCCACAGCGGCTGACCTGTTCGGAGCAGAAGAAAAGCGGGCGGTGGGAGATTCCCACCGCCCGCTTTCCTAGGGGGTGTTCACTACGCGCACCGCTGGCCGCTGTTGATGCAGTTCGCGATCTTGTTCGCCAGGCCGCCGGTCGTGACGCTGATGAAGTCGTCGTGGTCGGTGGCCGCCTTGTGGAGCTGCTCCGGGAAGCCGTCCACCGCGTAGGCGTTCTTCACCTGGCCGTTCTGGATGGTCGGCGGGGTGATGTCGTACACCAGGCGCATCTTCAGCTGCGGGATCGCCTTGAAGCCGTTCCCGCAGACACCGCTCGCCGGGTCGGCGAAGGCCACGTGCGTGCGGTGGTTGGCGCTGTCGATGTTCTGGCCGTCCCAGCAGCTCTGGAAGGCGAACGTACGCACCACCTTGCTGCCCTGCGGGCAGATCGGGTACTGCGTCGTCAGCTGCACCTTGTTCTCGAAGCCGGTGCAGCTCCAGTGGGCGTTGGCGTTGGCCAGACCGTTGGTGGTGGTCTTGGCGTCACCGGTGATGATCCGCAGGAACTGCGGCATCGCGACGACCTTGCTCGCAGGGCTGCCGACGTACTTGATCTGCGCCGAGACCGGCGTCAGGATCTTGCCGACGTTGCCCTCCTTGCCACCGCCGTCGTTGTTCTGGTCGAAGTCCTGCGAGCCGTCCTGGATACGGACCACCGGCCAGTAGTACGACGACAGGTCGTTCTTGTTCTGGCAGCTGGTGCCGCCCTGCAGGAACGTCTGGTTGCTGGAGAACGCGTTGACCTTCTGGTTGCCGACGTAGTCGTGCAGGTGGTGCGCGCCGTTGGCCACGCCGGGCGCCACGATCACGTTGTCGGTGTTGTGGTTCTTGTTCGCGTTCACACCGCAGCGCGTGGTGAACGTACCGGTCGAGGCGTTGCCGGTCCTGGCCGGCTTGCCCTGGACGTTCGGCGCGACCTTCGTGATGTCCACGAAGTCGGCCGCGACCGGGCCGTTGCCGGCCTGCCCGCCGATGTTCTGCTGCTGCCCGGCGCCGCCCTGCTGCTGCCCGCCGTTCTGCTGCTGGCCACCCGTGTTCTGCTGCTGACCACCGGTGTTCTGCTGCTGGCCGCCGTTCTGCTGCTGCCCGCCGGCCGTGGTCTGGTTGGCGGTCTGCGTCGTACAGGCGGCGAGCTGGCTCAGCCAGTTGTTGACGGAACCGCCGACCCGCTGGATGTCGATCCTGATCCGGTCGATCGTCGCGGCCCGCTTCTCCTTGAGGGGACCGACGATCGCGTTCTGCACGAAGCTCGGATCGTTCGTCTGCGACTGCCGGGTGGAGGCGAGCCGGTTGTAGGCCTCGGTGATCTGCCGGTCGAGGTTCGCCAGCTCCGTCGCCACGCCCTGGCGGGCTGCGTTCGGCACGTTCGTCAGCTTCTGGCCGACGTCCGGGCAGGAGATCGTCGCGACCTGCGCCGTCGAGGCCTTGGTCTGGTTGCCTCCCCACGCTTGGTTGTTCGACTCGTGCGCCGAGGCGTAGAAGTTCGCCCAGATCAGCCCGCCCCCACCGAGCGCTAGGGCCGCCGATGCGGCAATGGCCTTGGTGGCCAGCGGCGTACGGCGTTTTCGTGTGTTGCGTCCCATGGAACTCCTCTGACTTCCTTGCGGGGCAGCATCGAGGCGCCCGACAGGAGTGAAGCGGCGCCCTTCCATACGGACGCCGCCCCAGAGGTGTTCAGCCGCCTCACAAATTAATCAGAGGAATACGCCGCCCACAGGCCTCAAATGCCCGCTGAGCAGCGGAAGTTGACCGGGAGGTTCAGCGGTCGCGGTCGAGATAGGCGAGCACCGCCAGAACGCGACGATTGTCGTCGTCCGACACCTCGAGGCCCAGTTTGGTGAAGATGTTGGAGGTGTGCTTGCCGATGGCCCGTTCCGTCACCACCAGCTGCGCGGCGATCGCCGCGTTCGACCGGCCCTGCGCCATCAGCTCCAGCACCTCCCGCTCCCGCGGGGTGAGGTTGCCGAGCGGCCGGTCGTCGGCCGCCCGCCGCGACAGCAGCTGCTGGATCACCTGCGGGTCCATCGCCGTACCGCCCGCGGCGACCCGTCGTACCGCGTCCACGAACTGATCGGCGTCGAAGACCCGGTCCTTGAGCAGATAGCCCACCCCGCCGCTGCCGTCGGCGAGCAGCTCGCGCGCGTACAGCTGCTCCACGTGCTGGGAGAGGACCAGCACCGGCAGCCCGGGCCGCTCCCGCCGGGCCCGCAGCGCGCACTGCAGGCCCTCGTCGGTGTGCGTGGGCGGCAGGCGTACGTCGACCACGGCGACGTCGGGCTGCAACTCGGCGAGTGCGCGGGTGAGTTCGGGCCCCGACTCGACGGCGGCCGCGATCTCGAAGCCGTAGGCCTCCAGCAGCCGGACCAGTCCGTCGCGCAGCAGGAAGAGGTCTTCGGCTAGGACAACGCGCACGGGATCTCCATCGTCACCAGGGTGGGACCGCCCGCGGGACTGCTGACGGCCAGGACGCCGTCGAATGTACCCAGTCGGCGCTCGACGCCGGCGAGCCCCGAGCCCGCGCCGATCGCGGCGCCGCCCCCGCCGTTGTCGGTGACCGTGATCCGCAGCGTGCCGTCGGCGTGGTGCAGGTCCACCCAGACCCGGTCGGCGCCGGAGTGCTTGACGGCGTTGGTGAGCACCTCGCTGACCGCGAAGTAGGCGGCGGACTCGACGGGCGCGTCCGCGCGGCCGGGCAGCTCCACGTTCACCTCGCTGGGCAGCGGCAGCCGCAGCGCCAGCGCCCGTACGGCGTCCCCGAGCCCGCGTTCGGCCAGCACCGGCGGGTGGATGCCGCGGACCAGGTCGCGCAGTTCCTCCAGGGCTTCCACGGAGTTCCGGCGGGCCTGGGAGAGGAGCTTCTTCGCCTGCGCCGGGTCCTTGTCCAGCAGCATCTCGATCGTGCCGAGGTCCATGCCCATCGCGACCAGCCGGGCCTGCGCCCCGTCGTGCAGGTCCCGCTCGATGCGGCGCAGTTCGGCGGCCGAGGTGTCCACGGCGTCGCGCCGGGTCTCGGTCAGCACCCGTACCCGTTCGGCGAGTTCGCCCTGCTCGGTGGCGAGGACGGCCCGGGTGAGCCGGAAGTGGACCGTCAGCAGGCGCGGGGTGAGGCGGTAGGCGGCGACCAGGAGGACCGCGGCGGTGGCGGCGGCGCCGAGCGCGGTCGGCTGGTTGCTGACCGGCACGAAGCCGTACCAGTAGGTCTGGCCGTCCGCGAGCACCCGCCACAGCCCGGCCGCCACCGCGAACCCCTCGAAGGGGTAGAAGAACAGCACGGCCGGCAGCAGGGCCGTGACGAACCCGGCCGTCATGTCCACCGGCAGCCACAGCAGGTCCCGGTGGACCTGCGGGTCCCGCAGCAGGGCGAAGGTGCGCGTCCAGGGGTTGGCGCCCTCGGGGATCGGCCGGTAGGCCGACGGGATCCGTACCCCGCACCACTCGGCCGCCAGTTCCCGGCGCTTGTCCGCCAGCGCCCGCACCGCGGTCAGGATCGCCGGGGTCGTGACGAGGCCGACGCCGATCGGGATGAGCGCGAGGGAGACGAGGGTCAGGACGAGGAACAGCACGGAAAGGGGCAGTACGGACACCGCCAGCGTGAGTCCCTGTACGGCGGCCAGCACGACCTCTCGGGCTCGCGCACGGGCCCGGCCGTTCTTCGTTTCGGTGTTCATGCGGAAAGTCTCGCCGACTCGTTGGTCCCGGTCACTGGGGTCAAGCCCACGTCTGGGGGGTGTGGCTGGCACCACCGTTTCCAAAGACTGACGGGGTTGCGAGTAGTGCTGGTGAGGGGTTGCTGCCAGTGCTGGGCGCCCCACTTCGAGGTGTAGGCCGGGTCCACCGCGACGACCGCAACACCCTGCTCGGCGGCCATCGCTGTCAACCGGGACTTCAGCCGTGTCGTGGGGAAGCGGGAGATGAGGCGGCGGAAGCGTTTGTTGCGGCCGTACTTCTCGCGTGTCCTGCTGTCGGTGCAGTCGAGGTCCTCGATCGCGATCGCCGCGGCCCCGCACCGTCGGGTGTGGTGCAGCAGCGTGGTCAGGGCATGTCCGTGACGGCGAGTTGGGGCTGTTGCTGCAGCTCGTCAGGGTGGTCTTGCGCGACGGCCCGTCCACGGGGACGGTGGACGGGCCGCAAGGTGTTTCGCGTTTGGGGAGCAACAAGAGCACACGGGGGCGATGCACTGTGCAGTGGACAGACAAGGTAGAAGCGCTCGCTGCAGCCGTCGGAAGCGCGGCCGCACTCGTCGGTCTCGCCGCAGTCATCGTGCAACTGCGGCACCTCGCAGAAGGACTCCGGTCATCCGCCCGTCGCGCCACCTATGACATCGGTGTCCAGATCAAGCTGACCCTCATCGAACACCCTCACCTGCGACCTTTCTTCTTCGACAACACCCCAGCTCTTCCTGATCACCCAGACGCCAGCAGAATCGCCTCACTCGCCGAGCTCTACTGCATCTACTTCCAGGAGATTGCGGAACAGTCCCACAACGTGAGCCCCAAGAACCGCATTGCCTGGGAGTCGCTTGTGCGATCCATGTACCAATCGAGTCCTCCCATTCGCAGTCAATTCGAGCGCCAGCTCTCCTGGTACTCGGCGGAACTCCGGGAAGTCGTCGAGCTTCTTCAGCGTGAGCTGGATACTCCCTGAAAACCCTGTGCAGTAGGACGCGATCAGGTCGCTGATCCCGGGTCGGCGATGCGGGCTTCGAGGTCGGCGACGCGACGGTCCTGGAAGCGAAGGTTGGAGCGGGCGGCCTTGAGCCCTTCCTCGGTGTTCAGGGCGCGTTCGCGCAGCAGTACTGTGGCTTCGCGTGACCGACGCTGAGATTGAGATCACCGCAGACTTGGTCCACGACCTTCTGCAGGAGCAGCATCCGGACCTTGCAGGGCTGGCCATCCGCGAAGTAGTCGGCGGATGGGACAACCAACAGTGGCGCCTCGGGGACAAGTTGGCCGTGCGTATGCCGCGTACAGAACGTGCCCCGGATCTCCAGCGTAAGGAGCGCCGATGGCTGCCCGTCCTGGCCCCCCGCCTGCCGCTCCCGGTCCCGAACCCTGTGCGGATCGGTGAACCGTCCGCGCGCTTCCCGAAGCCCTGGACCATCATGACGTGGGTTTCCGGCGAGCCACTGGACTACACCTCGATCAGCCGCGGCAACCATGCGGCCGACACTCTTGCGGGCTTCCTCAGGGCGCTCCATGTGGAGGCGCCCGTCGATGCGCCGACCAGTTCGGACCGCGGCGCTCACCCCAAGAAGTACACGGACGGCTTCGACCACTTCCTTCAAGCCGTTGCACCCGGCAGCATCGCCGACGAAGTCCGGTCCGTCTGGGACGATGCCGTAGCGGCACCCGAGTGGGAGGGCCCGCCGGTATGGGTGCACGGTGACCTTCATCCCGCGAATGTCGTCGTTTCGGATGGGACGCTCTCGGGTGTGATCGACTTCGGTGACATGTTCGCCGGCGATCCGGCGTGGGACCTCGCGGCCGCATGGGTGGTCCTTCCCGCAGACGCCGCCTCACGCTTCTTCGACGTGTACGCGCTTGCGGACGAGGCGACGATCCGGCGCGCCCGCGGGCTGGCTGCTCTGAAAAGCCTGTTCCTCATGCTTATGGGCCAGAACGGAGACCGGGGTCTTCCTGGCGGCAAGCCGACATGGGGACCCGCAGGCCGGGCAGCGCTCGATCGTGTTCTGAGAGGCGGTGTGATGTAGACACGGAGCGACCAGCCTCAGGGGTGCACCCGACACGGCGCCGGCAGGCGGTACTCACTCATGCTCGCTGCAACACACTTGAGTTCGATCGAGTGGCGGCAGCTCCGAACCCCCGCCCCCGGCCAACACCTTCGCCTCCGCCTCCGGGGCCAGGCCCTTGGCCGTCCGGTCCGGGCGCTGCGGCGCGGTGCCGCCGATCTCCGTCAGCCACCGCCAGGTGTCCGCGACGGTCTCGCCGGCCGACCGGCACACCAGTCCCGTGGCCAGGGCACGGGACACGTCCGCGCGGTGCACCGCGTCGTACATCTCGCCGTCCGGCGGCACCCACACCGGCAGCTCGGTCCATGGCTCGATCCCGGCGTCCAGGATCACCTCCGGGTCGGTCCAGCGCAGTTCGGCCCCCGCGCCGGTGACGTCGACGCACGCCCGCAGCAGCTCACCCATCGTGGTGTGGCCCGGCGGGCTCACCAGGTTGTACGGCCCGCTCAGCTTCTGTTCCACCGCCCCGGTGAGCCAGTCGGCGAGGTCGCGCACGTCGATGTACTGCACCGGCAGATCGTGCGGCCCGGGTGCCAGGACCGGGCCGCCGCGGGCGATCCGGGTCAGCCACCAGGGGAGCCTGCCGACGTTCTCGTACGGGCCGAGGATCAGCCCGGCCCGCACCAGCAGCGAGCACTCCGTGCCGAAGGCCTCGACGGCGGCCAGCTCACCGCCCCGTTTGTCGCGCGCGTAGTCGGTCGCCTCCGCGTCGGCGGCGGCGCCCTCGACCAGCGGAGTGTCCTCGCCGGCTCCCGGGGGCCAGGGCCAGGAGTACACCGACCGGCTGGAGACGTACACGTACCGTCCGGCACGGCCCCGCAGCAGCCGTGCCGCCTCGTGTACGGCGCGCGGCGCGGCCGACCAGGTGTCGACCACGGCGTCCCAGGTGTTGTCGTCCGCGGCGAGGGCGGCCAGGCCGTCGGCGGCAGTGCGGTCGCCGTGCAGCGACCGCACCCCCTCGGGAGGCCGGTGTCGTCCCCGGTGGAAGACGGTCACCTCCCAGCCGCGCCCGAGCGCGGCCTCCACGACGGCCCGCCCCACGAACTCCGTACCGCCCAGCACGAGAAGTCTCATACCGGGGAGCGTGCCCGGTACGGGCCCGGGAGGGAAGGGCTGTCTGCCGTCGGCAGACAGCCCGGGTCAACGCCCCGTCGGCGGTGTGTACTTGTAGCCGACCCGGCGCACGGTCTGGATCGTCCCGCGGTGCTCGACGCCCAGCTTGCGCCGCAGCCGGGCGATGTGGACGTCGACGGTGCGGCCGTCACCGACGTGGCCGTACCCCCACACCGTGGTGACCAGCTGGTCGCGGGTGTGCACCCGGTGCGGGTGGGCCACCAGATGGGCGAGCAGCTCGAACTCCAGGTAGGTGAGGTCGAGTTCGCGGCCGTCGACCGAGGCGGTGCGCTGCACGGTGTCGATGCGGACGAGGGGGTCGCCGGTGTCGCCGGGGCGGTCGGCCGGCACGGCGTGCGGGCGGTCGGCCGGGATGAGGACGAGGTATCCGACCATCGGCGGCTGCCCCGGCAGCCTGGGCAGGGTGTGCTGGGGCGCGGGCAGCCAGGTGGCGCCCGGCGGCAGGAACTCCGCGACGTCGATCACCTCGTCGGGGTCGACGGCGCGCAGTCGGTGCCGGGCAGGGGAGGTGACAGGGACGGAGGACAGAGAACGAGTGGTCGTGGTCGCCATGAGAGGTCAGCTCTTTCGCGCGAGAGGGTCGTCTGGGGACGTACGTCGTGCGCGCTGGCCGAAGGCCGGGGTGTACGGCTTTAGAGGGCCCGCGCGTTCATCGCGCGACAACACACCCGGTCGAAGTCGTGGTGCTGACGGGAAGGCCAGAAGGGCTCCAGGTCATGGCGACCCGTAGCGCGGTACTTCCGGAGGCTGGCCATGGACCCATTGAAGCAGATGAGACACCTGGGCAGGAGTCTCCTCTCACTGCTCGGACGGCTTGTCCGAATCGGCGTCCCACAGTGTGGACAACGCGAAGGGGCGCCCACCTTGGAGGTGGACGCCCCTTCGGGAGCCGTCGGGCGTGGATCAGACCTGGCCGGCCTTCTCCAGGGCGGAGCAGCAGG
Source organism: Streptomyces sp. NPDC031100 (assembly GCF_055570785.1). Taxonomy (NCBI): domain Bacteria; kingdom Bacillati; phylum Actinomycetota; class Actinomycetes; order Kitasatosporales; family Streptomycetaceae; genus Streptomyces; species Streptomyces sp. NPDC031100. The sequence goes on along the minus strand of NZ_JBVIGN010000001.1, from coordinate 532,413 downwards.
TGTCCACCAGCAGGCGGGTCACCACGTACGGGTCGACGTTGGCGTTCGGGCGGCGGTCCTCGATGTAGCCCTTGCCGTCCTTCTCGACCTGCCACGGGATACGGACCGAGGCACCGCGGTCGGAGACGCCGTAGGAGTACTTGTCCCAGGGGGCGGTCTCGTGCAGGCCCGTCAGGCGGTCGTCGATGCCGGCGCCGTAGTTCTTGACGTGGTCCAGCGGCTTGGAGCCCTCACCGAGGGACTCGCAGGCGGTGATGATCGCGTCGTAGCCCTCGCGCATCGCCTTGGTGGAGAAGTTGGTGTGCGCGCCCGCGCCGTTCCAGTCGCCCTTGACCGGCTTCGGGTCCAGGGTCGCGGAGATGCCGAAGTCCTCGGCGGTGCGGTACAGCAGCCAGCGGGCCACCCACAGCTGGTCGGAGACCTCCAGCGGGGCGAGCGGGCCGACCTGGAACTCCCACTGGCCCGGCATGACCTCGGCGTTGATGCCGGAGATGCCGAGGCCCGCCTTCAGGCAGTTCTCCAGGTGGGCCTCGACGATCTCGCGGCCGAAGATCTCGTCGGCGCCGACACCGCAGTAGTAGCCGCCCTGCGGGGCCGGGAAGCCGCCCTCGGGGAAGCCCAGCGGGCGGGCGCCGTCGAAGAAGGTGTACTCCTGCTCGATGCCGAAGATGGGCTCCTGCGCGGCGAACTGCTCGGCGACCTCGGCGAGCGCGGCACGCGTGTTGGACGAGTGCGGGGTCATGTCGATGTCGAGGACCTCGCACAGCACCAGGATGTCGTCGCCGCCGCGGATCGGGTCCGGGCAGGTGAAGACCGGCTTGAGCACGCGGTCCGAGGAGTGGCCCTCGGCCTGGTTGGTGGAGGAGCCGTCGAAGCCCCAGATCGGCAGCGCGTCGAGACCGGCCGGAGCACCCGTGATGATCTTCGTCTTGGAACGAAGCTTGGCCGTCGGCTGGGTGCCGTCGATCCAGATGTACTCAGCCTTGAAGGTCACGGGGCCACATCCTTCGGGGGTGGGTCGGGCGCACTCGGTGCGGGTGCTGCGGCGCTGCGGCACCGGGGCGCCGCGTCGATCTGCCGCGCAGCCTGTCAACAGGCGATTTCCCGTCCATTGCTCGTGTGTGAACCCCGTGTTACCTGGTGATTCTGTGTCACGGCGCACATTGTGAGGTGCCGTCGGGCGGGGTATGGGAGCCCTCCGCCGCGGCTTGCCGAACCCCGTCGAGGAAGCCCCGGATGGCTGCCCGCTGTTGGTCGTCGTAGCCGCGCAGCAGCTCCACCGACCGCTCGATCAGCGGCCCGAAGAAGGACCAGCCGAGTGCCACGGCGCCGTCGGTCACCTCCACGACGACCTTGCGCCGGTCGGCCTCCCCGCGCACCCGCCGCACATGGCCTGCCCGCTCCAGCCGGTCGAGCAACGCCGTCGTCCCCGCCGAGTTGAGCCCGAGCGCGGCCCCGAGCCGCCCGGCGGTCGTCTCCTCGCCCGCCCGCCGCGCGTCCATCAGCGCGATCAGGGCGCGTACGTCCGTGGGGTGCATGCCGTTCCGGTCCGCGAACCGGGCGCTGTGCAGGCCGAGTTCGACGGCGACGGCACGCAGCAGGTGGACGATCTCCATTTCGGGCTGCACGCGAGGCCTCCGAGGTTATTATCTCGCCGAGCGAATATCTTGCTGGACGAGATAATAGGGGGCGGTCTCATGGCCGGATACGACGGTGAGGTCTTCCGGGTTGCGTACGACAAGGTCCTGGCGAAATGGCCTGCCGGGCGGGAGGCGCTGACGGTCGCCACGCCCTTCGGCGCCACCCGGGTCAACGCCTGCGGCCCGCGGGACGCGCCCCCGCTGCTCCTGCTGCCGGGCGGCGGCGGAGAGACCTCGGTGTCCTGGTACGGCCGGCTCACGGAGTTGGCCCGGATCCGCCGCATCTACGCCCCCGACCTGATCGGCGCCCCCGGCCTGAGCGCCCCGGCCGCCGACCGCCACCCCCGTACGGTCGCCGACCTGGCCGCCTGGCTGGACGCCCTCCTGGACGGCCTCGGCGTGGCCGATGCCGACCTGGGCGGACACTCCTACGGCGCCTGGATCGCCCTGCACTACGCCCTGTGCACACCCGCCCGGGTACGCCGCCTGTTCCTCCTGGATCCGACCCAGTGCTTCGCCGGATACAAGGCGGCGTACCTGCTCCATGCCCTGCCGATGCTGCTGCGGCCCTCGCCCCGCCGGGTCCGCGCCTTCCTGGAGTGGGAGACCGGGGGAGCGGCCTCCTTGGATCCCGACTGGCTCGCCCTCCAGGAGGCGGCCGCGGGCTTTCCGTCCGTGAAGCCGGTGACGGGCCCGCGCCCGGCGCCGGACGCGCTGCGCGCCCTGGACGTGCCGGTCCTGCTGCTCGTGGCCGCGAACAGCAGAACCCATGACCCCACCGAGGTGGCGGGCCGGGCGGCGGCCGTGCTGCCGCACGTGGAGACCGGCGTACTGCCGGAGGTCTCGCACCACGCGCTGCCGCAGGCGGCACCCGCCGCGCTGACCCGCCGCCTCACCGACTTCCTGTCGGGCGGCTGAGCCTCACCCCACCTTCTCGATCACCGCGCGGCGGATGAGGAACTTGCCCGGCTCCCGGACCTGTTCGAAGGCCGCGTTGTTGAGCAGGACGCAGCTGCCGGAGACCGAGGTGACCTTCACCGTCGTGGACTTGTTGTTGTCCAGGTTGGTGACCTTCAGGGTCGTCCCCGCCGGGAACTGGCTACTGGACGCGGCCGGGGCGCCGCCCTCGCCGGAGAGCGTGACCGTCGAGCCCTTGCACACCTGCTGGCCGGAGGCCGCGGCAGCGCCGCCGCCGTTGTTCCCCGCGGCGCCGGTCTGTGCGGGCTGCGCGCCCTGCTGAGCGTTGCCCTGCTGGCCGGCCTGCTGACCGTTGCCCTGCTGACCAGTGCCCTGCTGGGCGTTGCCGTTCTGCGCCGCCTGGGAGCCCTGAGCCGACTCCCCAACCGTGCAGCCGGCCGCCTTCTGCTGGACCTCGATCTGCTGGATGACCGCCTCGCGGTTGGCGATCCGGGCCGCCGACTGCGCGTCCGGTTTCGCCTTCTGGTCCGCGATGAACTTGTCGTTGTTGCCGTGGGCCGTGGCCAGCCCCTGGCACACGGTCGAGTTCCCGGCGGACAGCGTCTTGGCGTTCTGCGGGCTCTGCGCGGCGTTCGAGGTGGTCGCCAGCGCGAAGGCTCCGCCGCCCGCCACCGCCGCGGCGCTGACGAGCAGCGCGAGCTTCTTCTTCGTGCCGAGAGTTCTCCTGCGCGACATGCGCGCCTCCTGAAGAGGTAGGGGAGCGTACGTCGCTATGTACGAGATGCCGAACGAGGTTACTCAGCGGTTGCCGGAGTTCGCCGAAGTAACCTGTGTCACAGCGGAGTTGAGCCCCGCTCAGCTCTTCCTTCGGGAGAGCGCCTCCTGCACGGCCTCCTCGGTGCGGCCCACCAGGGCGGTTCCGTCGTCGGCGGTGATGATCGGGCGCTGGATGAGCTTGGGGTGCTCGGCGAGGGCCGTGATCCACCGGTCCCGCGCGGTCGCGTCCCGCGCCCACTCCTTGAGCCCCAGCTCCTTGGCGGCGGCCTCCTGGGTGCGGGTGATGTCCCACGGTTCGAGGCCGAGCCGGTCGAGTACGGCCCTGATCTCGTCCTCGCTCGGCACGTCCTCCAGATAGCGGCGGACGGTGTAGTCGGCCCCCTCGGCATCGAGGAGGCTGAGCGCGCTGCGGCACTTCGAGCAGGCCGGGTTGATCCAGATCTCCATGCGGCCCACGGTACGCGAAACCAGCCTTCCCCCTGCTCAGCCGAGGATGAGCGGCAGCCGCGCGGCGAAGCCGCCCAGCGCGGCCCGCTCCGCGTCGGTCGGCGTGCGCCGTCCGGTGCCGACCAGCAGCGCGTCCCGGTCGGAGAAGGAAGCGGGGAACGGGGCCCCGGCGATCTTCTCCAGCTGCGCGCGTGCCGCCGCGAGGGTCTCGGCGGGCGGCTCGGTGGCCGACGGCAGGTGCGCGACCAGGTCCAGGTGGTGCAGGGTCCATTCGAGGACGTACGCGGACAGGTAGTCGCCGATGGTCAGCACCTTGTCCTGGGTGCTGACGCGGCCCGCGGGATCGGCGAGTTCGGCGGCGCGGCCCGCGGCGGAACCGACGTCCTCCAGGTGGAACTTGAGCCACCGGGGCTCGCCGTAGGCCGCGGCCAGCCGGGGGATCAGGGCGTCGAGCGGGTTTTCGCCGGTCGGGGGTGCGTCGAGGAGATCCCAGTAGGTGACCGCGTCCGCGGTCGGCTCGGTCCCGGCGGGCGTGACCAGGGTGATCAGGACGTCCTGGGCGTCGATGACCAGGTGGCACACCAGGTCCCGCACGAGCCATCCCCTGCAGCCGGACGGCCGCTCGAAGTCCTCGTCCGGGAGGTCGGCCACCGCCGTGCGCAACGCCGTCCACGAGCGTGAGAAGAGATCCACTCCGGCACGGTAACGACGGACCGCAAGGGCCGACAAGCGCATTACCCCGAAGCGGTTCTGTTCGAATTTCTGTCGCCCCATGCGCACCTCGCGGACCTGTCGTGACGCGGCGCCAATTCCCTTGTTCACCTGGCTGTTTGCTCACCTCGGCACACTCCTCGTTGTCAGTGGTCGGCAGTAGACTGGAGGCAGTGTTCGAGGGCATCGCCGGGGCGTTCCGGTGGGTGCCCGACCGCGACAGGAGGATGCCTGTGCCCGCTGCCGCCCTGAAGTCCAAGCCGTTGCCGACCCAGTCCACCGCCAAGCGTGCCGTCCGGCTCGACTCGCCCTACGCGCCGACGGACAAGCGACCGCTGCCGGCCGGACGGCCGCGCGAGTGGTACGTCATGCACAACCGGCGTCTGAAGGCCATGCGCCTCGCCATAGCCCTGCTCGACCTGGGGATCTACCTGCCGAACCAGGCCCACAACGACACGATCCGCAGCACGGCGGAGAAGATCGGCGTACACCCGCCGTCGGACACCACCTGCCACATGGTGCGGGCGTTCATGCGCTACAGCCGGTGAACCGGTTCCGGGTGCCCTGCGCCGGTGCGGGGCACCCGGTCCTCACGCCGACAACTCCCGCTCCCACGGCGTCCGGAAGCGCGGCGTCACCTTCGTCGCCCCCACCCACCCGCGCAGCCGCTCCGCCTCCGCGGCCACCGCCGCCTCGGCCTCCCGGCGGACGCCCGGCTCGGGGATCCGCCAGACGATCTCCCCGTCCGGCCGCTGGGCCCAGCCGCCCACCACCCGGCCGTTCCACCACACCGTCGGACCCACGTTGCCGCTGCGGTCGAAAAGGTGCGGGCGCAGGTCGGGAGCCAGATACCAGTCGCGCTCCTGCCAGGCCATGGCCGTCGGGTCGAGGCCGGGGAGCAGGGCCGCCCAGGGCTCGCCCGGGGCCGGAACCGGGTCCGTGTCGCCCTCGACGACGTACCCCGTGCCCTCCTCCAGCAAGACCTCCTGTGCGCCGATCGCGGACAGGGCGCGGCGCACCTCGGTGACTCTCCAGCCCGTCCACCACTTCAGGTCCGCCTCCGATGCCGGGCCGCAGGCTCGCAGCCAGCGCTCCAGCAGATCCGCCTGGGCCCGGGCCGCGTCCAGCTCGGGATGCTCCGGCGCCGGAGCCCAACGGAACTGACTGGACGTCCAGGAGCCGAGCGGGCGGCCGCGGACCACCTTGCCCTCGACGCCCAGCACGCGCAGCAGGCGGGAGGAGACCGTGTGGACGCCCTCGTAGCTCTTCCCCGCCGCGTACACGAACTGCTCGCGCAGGCGCGGCTCGTCCGCCGTCAGCTCCGCCGCCGTGGCCTGTCCGCGGCGCGTCAGCGCGGCCAGCGCGGACGCCTCGACCTCCGCCAGCCAGGCCGCGTCCGGGGCGCCCGCCCTGGCCATGTCCTTGAGCAGGGAGGCACGTTCGCGGGCGGCCACGGTCAGGCCCGTCGAGGCGTGGACGACGGCCGTCAGATCGGTCGGGAACACGAACACCGTGTGCCGCATGCCGTGCATCCGGACCAGCGTGCGGTCCTCGTACAGCGCCCGCTCCGTCTCGGGCACCGCCTTCGCCGGGTCGGTGAGCCGGGCCGCCACCGCCAGGTACACCGTCGCCGGGTCCGTGCCGTGCAGGGCCACCAGCGAGGCCGCGACCTCCTCGGGGGTCGCCGCCCGTGCCGTACCCGCGAGGCGGTGCCGCAGGGCCAGCCGGGCCCGCCGCTCCGCCACGTCGATGTGCCGCCGCCGTCCGTCACCCATGCCCGGCCTCCCGGTCGTCCACCATGCCTGCCTGCATGGTCGCAAACGCCACTGACAACCGGCCCCTTCACCCGTTCGCCGGACTCGGCATGCGCCCACCCCCACCTGGGCTTTTCACTGCGATCAGGAGGTGACGGGAACCACGAGAACCCGCAGGAAGAGGCTGCCCCATGAGCACCCCCGAGGACCGCGTCGCGCGCTCGGGCCCCGAGGACCGCGCCCGGCACGGCAAGGAGGCCCGCAAGCGCGTCCCCCGGTCCACACACGCCTGCTGGCTGCCGTCGGCCGACCGGGCAGACCCTGTCGCCACCCTGGAGCGGCAGGGCCGGGACCGGCTGACCGAGCTGCTGCCGATCCGGTACGGGAGGATGGCCGCCTCGCCGCTGGCCTTCCTGCGCGGCGCCGCCGCCGTGATGGCCGCCGACCTCGCCGTCCAGCCGCACACCGGGCTCACCGTGCAGCTGTGCGGCGACGCCCACCTGCTCAACTTCGGGCTCTACGCCTCCCCGGAACGTGCCCTGCTCTTCGACCTCAACGACTTCGACGAGACCTTTCCCGGGCCCTTCGAGTGGGACGTCAAACGGCTCGCGGCCAGTGTGGCCGTCGCCGCCCTGGAGAACGGCCACAGCACCGCCCGCGCGTGGGCCGCCGCCCACGCGGCCGGCACCGGGTACCGCACCGCCATACGCCGGATGGCCGGACTCGGCGAGCTGGCCGTCTGGTACGAGCAGACCGACGCCGACAGCCTGCTGCCCCTGGTCCGCTCCGCCCGCCGCAGGCGCCGCCTGGAGTCCAGCCTCACCCGGGCCCGCCGCCGTACCAGCCTCCAGGCCCTCGGCAAACTGACGGAGGTGATCGACGGGCGGCGCCGGATCGTCCACGACCCGCCGCTCCTCGAACCCGCCGGCGCCCCGGACATGGCCTCCCTGCGCAAGATCTTCAGCGACTACCGCTCCACCCTGTCCGAGGAGCGCCGCCACCTCCTCGACCGCTACCGCTTCGCCGACGCCGCCCGCAAGGTCGTTGGCGTCGGCAGCGTCGGCATGCGCTGCTTCATCGTCCTGCTCGCCGGACGCGACGCCGACGACCCGCTGTTCCTGCAGATCAAGGAGGCGCGGAACTCGGTGCTGGAGGACCACCTGCCGGTCGGGCCGTACGTCCATCCCGGGCACCGGGTGGTCGCCGGGCAGCGGCTGCTGCAGTCCGCCACCGACATCTTCCTCGGCTGGATGAACGGACCGCAGGGCCGCGCCTTCTACTGGCGCCAGCTGCGCGACATGAAGGGTTCCGCCGAGGTCGCCGGCATGGACCCGGCGGGGCTGCTCGCCTACGCCCGCCTCTGCGGCACCACCCTGGCCCGCGCCCACGCCCGCTCCGGCGACCGCATCGCCATCGCCGCCTACCTGGGCACCGCCGACACCTTCGAGCGGGCCGTCGCCGACTTCGCCCTGGCCTACGCCGACCAGGTCGCCGCCGACCACGCCACCCTCGGCGCGGCCATCGCGGCGGGGGTGGTGCCGGCCGAGCCGGGGGTGTGACCGGCCGCTCAGCCGTACCGCTCCAACAGCCCGCGCACATACGCCTCCAGCCGCCCGCCCAGCACCTCCGGCGTCAGATCCGTGCGCCCCAGCTCACGCCACGGTCCGGCCAGCTTCTCCGCGTCGGGGGAGTAGGCCAGGGCGTCCAGCAGCCGCCAGTACAGGTGGTCCGGCCCGTCCGCGAGCCCGGCGCCGCCCTGCTCCTCGTACCGGTCCCGGAAGGCCAGCCCCTGCTCGGGACCGTGCAGCAGGGCCAGGGCCGTCGAGCTGGGGGCACCTCCCACGCCCTTAAGGCAGTGGGGGAGGGCGACGTCGAGGTCGGCGGGGCCCCACGAGGTCTCCACCGTTCCTAGGGGACTTGGCCGGTGTTGGCCAACTCGCCATGAACCGGACGTGTGGTCCGGTGGCCCTCCGAACGGTCTTGAGGGCCGGGGAACAGCGCGAGCTGGTCACTGTGGCACGGTCGGGTCTTGCCGCCCTGGGTGGGCGTGCCCGCTGTCCTGGGTGGGCTCGCGGTCCCGCACACCCTCGGCAGGGACACGGCCTGGCCGGTAGCTCTCCCCGCGCTCATCCTCCGGTGAGCGGGGGTCACACCTGGCCGACGCCGAATCCCAAATCCGAGGGCGCGCCTGCCGATGGCCACCCCGGCTGCATGGTGCCGGGTGACCTTGGTCTTCTTCGATTGCTCCTGCAAGGGTGTGGTCCAGTGCTGCCCGCCCCAGCGGCTGGTGTAGGCCGGGTCGACCGCGACCACCACAAGGCCGGCGTGATACGCCATGCCGCGCAGCCGTTCGCGGAAGCGGGCGGTGGGGATCCCCGCCACCGTGCGGCGGAAGCGTTTGCCGCGCCTGCCGCGGCCCATGGTCTCCCGTCCGGTGGCGCGGGCCTCGGCAAAGCCAAGATCCTCGATCGCGATCCCGGCACAGCCGTGCTCGCGGGCGAGGGCGGTCAGGTCGCTGATCGCGCCGCGCAGTCGGCCGTCCCGGGTGGCGGTCGGGCCGGTCAACTCCAGCGGGACCGTGAGGGGTTCGCCGATGGGGTTGCCGTGCACATCGAGGATGTAGGCGGCGAGGTGGTCGGCGTTCAGGTCGACCCCCAGCAACCGCGCGCCGGAGGCCTTGAGCTCGTCCGGGGTGGGCAACACCATCTTGTCGGCCGACCAGGACGCGTCCAGATACCACCTGCCACTGCCCGGGTCGCAGACGATGTCATAGCGCACCGCCCGGTGAGCGCTGACCCGGTCGAGCCACTCGCCGTGCCGGTGCTGGAAGGCCACGGTGCAGGCCAGCTTGTAGCGGCCCCGGGGGGCGTTGGCCAGGTGCCGCAGCGGCTCCGGCAGCACGATGGTCACCGAGCCGTCGGACGAGTCGACGGTGATCGTGTAGTTGCCGTGCTGGGCGCCGGACTCGCCGTCGGCGGTCAGGAACAGCCGCTCGGCCTCCCAGCGGTGACGCCATTCCGTCTCGGTCAGGCGGGCGTCGGCAAGGTGGTGCCGCAGCCTGGCCAGGCTGCGTCCGCCGACCGTGATGGACGGGCGCCCGGCGGCGATCCGTGCCTCCACCACGGCGAGCCGCGCCTGGAGCACGTGCAGGCGGCGCTGCTTCTGGGCCCGTTCGTTCTGGTCGGCGTAGCCGCGCACACCGCTCTTTGAGCGCTTGCCGCATGGGGCGGCCAAGCGGCGGCTGATGGTGCGGATCGCCCGGTGCAGCCCGGCCCGCTCGCCGTACAGGCAGCGCATCGACAGCTGGTACTGATCCTCGCTGGCACGGGTCATCGCTCCGGCCCAGCGGGAGGAAGACACGATGGTGAGCTTCTTCTTCCGTTCCGCCCACCGCGTGTCCTTGGCCGCGACCTGGCCGATCCTGACGCGCTCTGCCAAGTCGGCCCGCTGACAATGCCCGAGGTGCTCGCCCACCAGGCGCAGCACCTTCTCATCGGACGCCTCCAGGCGCAGCCGGTCCCGGATTCGTGCGCCCGACGGCGGAGGCACAGTGAACGGAGGCGCCAGCACTCGCAGTTCCCGCTTCTTCCCTCGTCTGCGCGCCACCAGCCATCCCCCTTCCCCGGTCACCTAGAACTCGGCGGTCAGCACCGATCATGTGTTCCAAACACCCGCGCGATCACGGGAACCGGCCCCGTTCACCCGTACGGACGACGCATCGGCCAACTGCGGCCAAGAACCTGGCCAACAGTTGCTCACCGCAGCGCCACACGGAAAACGGGATGCACGCGTGGTGACGGCGTCCCTACGCTGAACAAACGTCGCGAAGCCGACACGTCCCCCATCCGCACTCACCCTACGGAGGTCCGTCATGAGTGGCATCGTCATCACCGGGACCGTCGTCCTGGTGATTCTCGGATTCGCAAACCACACCTGGTGGCTCGCCGCCGCCGCACTGCTCTATCTGTACGTGAAGTACGGCCGGGGCTCGCCCGGCGCCCCCCGCCGGCCGGCCCGGGCGCGCTGCCCGACTCCTACCGGGCGTACCGCGAGCGCCGGGACCGCCAGGCCAAGTGGGAGCGCCGCTACCGTCGTGAGCGCCCCTACGAGGCCCGGCGCCAGGAGCGCGAGAAGAGCAGGTGAGCAGGGGAGCCCCCGGTCACAGGCCGGGGGCACCCCACACCGGGAACCAGCGGCTCAGGTCCTGCTCGATCCTGAGGTCACTCGCGAGCTGCGCCTTCACCTGCAACTCCAGCGCGCTGTCCCGGCGTTCGGCGGTGCCGGGCAGGGGCGCGAAGGGATAGAAGGTGCCGCGCTTGTAGAGGTAGACGAGGGCCAGCCGCCGTCCCCGCTCGTCCTCGAACGCGGCGAGGGAGCACAGCAGCTGCGGACCGAAGCCGTTGACCTCCATCGAGCTGTTCACCGCGTGCAGGTCGTTGACCAGCTGGGGCAGCTGGTCGGGGGACCGCCGGGAGACCAGCCAGGAGTAGCCGTAGCCGTCCTGGGTCAGTTCCACCGGGGGACCGGTGCGGTCGGCATCCGCGTCGAGCAGGGCCTGGACCTCCCGGTGGGTCTGCTCGAAGGCCGCGCCCTCGACCGTGGCGAAGCACACCGCGCCGACCCCGGTCGGCGTGAACCCGGCCGCCGCCTGGAGGGTCACCGCCGCCGAGGGCAGCGCGAACAGCTGGTCCAGATCGGGCGCGACGGGCTTCGTACGACCGAGCAGGATGTCCAGCAGGCCCATGCTCAGCCCGCCTTCCCGGGAGCCGCCGCCTCACCCAGCTCCGCGGAGATCCGGCCGAGCTGCTCCAGCCGCTGCTCCAGGGGCGGGTGGGTGGAGAAGTACCGCTCGATGCCGGGCTCCTTGCCGGTCGCCGGCGTGAAGTAGAAGGCGTTGAAGGCCTGGGCCGTGCGCAGGTCCTTGGTCGGGATCCGGGCGATGTCCCCGGAGACCTTGGTGAGCGCGGACGCCAGCGCCGAGGGCCGGCCGGTCAGATGCGCGGCCGCCCGATCGGCCGCCAGCTCACGGTACCGGGACAGGGCCCGGATCAGCAGGAAGCTGATCGCGTACACGGCCGCCGAGACCCCCATCACCGCGGCGAACACGACGGCGGTGTTCTGGTCCCTGCGGCCCCCGCCGAAGAGCTGCGAGTAGAAGGCGAACCGCACGATCAGCCCGGCGATCACGCCGAGGAACGACGCGATCGTGATCACCGCGACATCCTTGTGCGCCACGTGCGACAGCTCGTGCGCGAGCACACCCTCCAGCTCGGCGGGCTCCAGCCGCCGCAGCAGCCCCGTGGTCACGCAGACCACGGCGTGGTCGGGATTGCGCCCGGTCGCGAACGCGTTCGGCATGTCCATCTCGGACACGGCGACCACCGGCTTGGGCATGTCCGCGATCGCGCACAGCCGGTCCACCACCGCGTGCAGCTCGGGATACTCCTCCCGCTCCACGACCCGCCCGTGCATGGCGAACATCGCGATCCGGTCGGAGAACCAGAACTGGGCCACGAACATCGCCCCGACCAGGACGACGACCAGCAGCCAGGACTTCAGCAACGCGATCAACGCGGCGACGAAGGCCACGTACAGCAGCCCGAGGAGGAACATCGTGACCGTCATGCGCACGGTCAGCCGCCGATCGCTCCGGAAGCGGCTCTGCATCTTGCATCACCCCGCAGTCAGGCACTCGTCCCGCTGTCCAGTGTGCACCTGCGGAATCCCATGAGGAGGCCGCGAGCAGACCTAGGGGCAGCAAAGGCTTCCTGGGGGTCGGCAACCGGTCACCCCTGCGCTCGCGCAGGGGGACCCCCATCGCGTCGCCGCCCTCCTCCGCCTTGCTGCTGGACGCACCAGGCCCCGCTCACCTGCGCTGATCAGGCGCCGCTACTTTCCTCCGACCTGATCCGCCGGACAGGCCCTAGTACGGAGAACGCAGCTGCGCGTACCCCAGCAGGACTATCACCACGGCCACGCAGCCGAGTACCACGGCCGTCGACACCCATGACGACCGTCGCGGTGCCCCGTGCTCCGGGTCGGCGCGGAACGGTGCCGGGTCCGGCGGGTTCTCCTTCCAGCGGGCGGCGAGCATGCGGGCCCGGGCGGAGGGCTCCTTGTGCTCCGCGGAGTTCGCCCACCTGTGATCGAACTCGCGCTCCCAGTCGTCCTGTTCGGTCATCCCCGTTCAACCTCTCTCGTCGGACAGAACCAGGGTGATGATCCCCCGAAAGTAGGAATCCTGGGAAGCGCAGAAGGTTGCACGGACGGCCGCCGATTCCCGGCCGATCTCGTCAGGATGCTGGGCGGTCGCCGGGCGGCTAGCATCTACAGGTGAGAGCCGCGCCACAGGGTGCGCCAGACGTGCGCAATCCCCGTATCGCAGGGGACTGAGAGCCCTGTTTCCTCTACTCGGGCGGCAAACCTACGACCACGCCGGGCATCGCGCTCCGGGATCGTGGCCATCCGTCTCGTGCCTCGAAGGCGACCGCACGAGGGGGTGGAAGGAGGGCAGATCGATGAATGCACATCGCGCGAGGCGCCTCGCCGCCGCGTCCGCCATCGGCGTCCTGATGGCGAGCGGGCTGGCGATCGGCACCGCCGGTACCGCGTCGGCAGCCACCCCGACCCAGGTCACCACCCACCGTGGCTGCTGGTGGAACAACTGTGGCTTCGGCTTCAACAACGGCTTCGGCTTCAACAACGGTTTCGGCTTCAACAACGGCTTCGGCACGGGCGTCGTAGTGATCGTTGTGGGCTGAGAAGGCGGTGTGACAGAGCTCTGAGCACGGCGGAGGGCCGCCACCTGCGGCGTTCGCAGGTGGCGGCCCTCATGCTGTCGTCCGACGTCGTGACCGCCGGGCAGTCATGTCACACGTCGAAGTACAGCTCGAACTCGTGCGGGTGCGGGCGCAGCTGCAGCGGGGCGATCTCGTTGGTGCGCTTGAAGTCGATCCACGTCTCGATCAGGTCCGGCGTGAAGACGTCGCCCTGGAGGAGGAACTCGTGGTCGGCCTCGAGCGAGTCGAGGACGGCCGGCAGCGAGGTCGGGACCTGGGCCACGTTCGCGTGCTCCTCGGGAGCCAGCTCGTAGAGGTCCTTGTCGATCGGCTCGGCCGGCTCGATCTTGTTCTTGATGCCGTCCAGGCCCGCGAGGAGCAGGGCGGAGAAGGCCAGGTACGGGTTGCCGGAGGAGTCCGGGGCGCGGAACTCGACGCGCTTGGCCTTCGGGTTGGAGCCGGTGATCGGGATACGCATCGCGGCGGAGCGGTTGCGCTGCGAGTACACCAGGTTGATCGGCGCCTCGAAGCCCGGCACCAGACGGTGGTAGGAGTTCACCGTCGGGTTGGTGAAGGCCAGCAGCGACGGGGCGTGCTTGAGGATGCCGCCGATGTAGTAGCGGGCGGTGTCCGACAGGCCCGCGTAGCCGGCCTCGTCGTAGAACAGCGGGTCGCCGTTGCTCCACAGCGACTGGTGCACGTGCATGCCCGAGCCGTTGTCACCGAAGATCGGCTTCGGCATGAAGGTCGCCGTCTTGCCATTGCGCCAGGCGACGTTCTTCACGATGTACTTGAACAGCTGCAGGTCGTCCGCGGCGGCGAGCAGCGTGTTGAACTTGTAGTTGATCTCGGCCTGGCCGGCGGTGCCCACCTCGTGGTGCTGGCGCTCGACCTGCAGGCCGGCGTTGCCCAGCTCCAGGGAGATCTCGGCGCGCAGGTCGGCGAAGTGGTCGACCGGCGGGACCGGGAAGTAACCGCCCTTGTAGCGGACCTTGTAACCGCGGTTGTCCTCGAGCGCGCCTGTGTTCCAGGCGCCCGCCTCGGAGTCGATGTGGTAGAACGACTCGTTCTCGGACGTCTTGAAGCGCACGCTGTCGAAGACGTAGAACTCGGCCTCGGGACCGAAGTACGCGGTGTCCGCGATACCGGTCGACGCGAGGTAGGCCTCGGCCTTCTTGGCCACGTTGCGCGGGTCACGGGAGTACTGCTCGCCCGTGATCGGGTCGTGGATGAAGAAGTTGATGTTGAGGGTCTTGTCGCGGCGGAACGGGTCGACGCGGGCGGTGGACAGGTCGGCGCGCAGGGCCATGTCGGACTCGTGAATGGCCTGGAAGCCGCGGATCGAGGATCCGTCGAAGGCGAGCTCGTCGTCCGGATCGAACGCCTCGACCGGCACCGTGAAGTGCTGCATGATGCCGGGCAGGTCGCAGAAGCGGACGTCGATGAACTTGACGTCCTCGTCCGCGATGAACTTCTTGGCCTCGTCGGCGTTCTGGAACATCCAGCTCCTCCTACTCCCGACCGTCCCGCCGGGGTGGTAGATCGTTCGTGCGGCCAGTGCGGTGGCACACGCTGCCTCGACCCTAGGGACGGGTGATTTCTCGGGCGTGACCCGTTTGTTTCGCAGAAGTTAACCGGCCACGGTTCCACCGTAGCGCCGACACACCCCTGTGCGCCCTGCCGGAATCCGGGCGCGTACCGTGGACGGGTGGACAACAGGCAAGCAATCGGATCGTGGCTCTCCGGGCCGCGCGCGGCCATGGAAGAAGCCGGTGCCGACTTCGGGTACCGGGGCGAGAAGCTCGGCCTCCCCCAGGAGGGACCGAACTCGATTGCCCGGCCCGGCAGGCGCCTCGGGGCCCTGGCCGTCGACTGGGGTCTGTGCGTGTTGATCGCATACGGCCTGATCACGCATGGCAACAGCCCGGCCACCAGCAACTGGGCGCTGCTCGTCTTCTTCGTGATGAGCGCCCTCCTGGTCGGCACGCTCGGCTTCACCCCGGGCAAGCGCCTCTTCGGCCTGCGGGTCGTGGCCCTGGAGACGGGCACGGTCAACCCGCTGCGCTCCCTGCTGCGCACGGTCCTGCTCTGCCTCGCGGTCCCCGCCCTGATCTGGGACCGGGACGGCCGCGGCCTGCACGACCGGCTGGCGAAGACGGTGGAAGTGCGGAGCTGATCGGCGTACGACGAAGGATCTGATCCCGTACGGCGAAGGACCTGATCCACGTACGACGAAGGGGGCGCCCGGAGTGATCCGGGCGCCCCCTTTCTCGTTCTCGTCGAGGGTGCCTAGCGGGCCTTCGGGCCGCCCTTCGGCATCCGCATGCCCTTCGGCATCGGGCCCTTCGGCAGCGGCATGTTGCTCATCAGGTCGCCCATGGCGCGCAGCCGGTCGTTGGTGGCGGTCACCTGGGGACCGGTCAGCACCCGCGGGAACTTCAGCATGGTCGTGCGCAGCTTCTTCAGCTCGACCTGGCCCTCGCCCGTGCCCACGATCACGTCGTGCACCGGCACGTCCGCCACGATGCGGTTCATCTTCTTCTTCTCGGCGGCCAGCAGGCTCTTCACCCGGTTCGGGTTGCCCTCGGCGACCAGCACGATGCCGGCCTTGCCGACCGCGCGGTGCACCACGTCCTGGCTGCGGTTCATCGCCACCGCCGGGGTCGTCGTCCAGCCCCGGCCGATGTTGTCCAGGACGGCCGCGGCGGCGCCCGGCTGGCCCTCCATCTGGCCGAAGGCGGCTCGCTCGGCCCGGCGGCCGAACACGATCGCCGTCGCGAGGAAGGCGAGCAGCAGGCCCAGGATGCCGAGATAGACCGGGTGGCCGATCAGGAAGCCGATCGCGAGGAAGACACCGAGGGTGCCGATGCCGACGGCCGCGAGTACAAGACCGATCTTTTTGTCGGCCTTGCGGGTCATCTTGTACGTGAGAGCGATCTGCTTCAGTCGCCCTGCGTTCGCGGCGTCCGCCGCGGTTTCCTTCCTCGCCATGGCACGAAGTCTACGTGGCCCCGGGAGTGCCCACGACGGCAGTGCCCGGTGCGGGAGGGGTTCAGGAGCGGGTGGCGGCCTGTTCGAGTACGCGCTGCGCCTCGACCCGGTCCTTGGCGCGGCGGCGGTCCTCGAGCACGGAGGTCCAGGCGTTGCGGCGGGCCGTGCGCTGGCCGCCGCTCATGAGCAGGGACTCGACGGCGCGGAGCGCGTCGGTGAAGGACGGGATGGCGGTGGCGCGAACGGGCGCGGCCTGCATGATCGAGGTCCCCCCTCGGGACGGGTGCTGTACGAGGCGTGATACCAGAGTCACTGATTGGTGTTACCAGGGCGTGACCGACCGGTCAAACACCTATGAAGCCTTGATACAGAGCACCGAAACACCGACGCGGCCCTGACGGTCGCCCTCATCAGCGAGGACGGTCAGGACCGCGTCAAGTCGGCCATTACTGGCCAGTAATTGCTTGTGCGTGAATTCACACAGCCTGGGCCGCGATGGAGGAGCCGCCCTGCTGCGGAGCAGCTGACTGACGCTGTTCGACGGCCATCTGGTACAGGCGCCCGGCGCGGTACGAGGAGCGGACCAGCGGGCCGGACATCACGCCGGAGAAGCCGATCTGCTCGGCCTCCTCCTTCAGCTCCACGAACTCGTGCGGCTTGACCCAGCGCTCCACCGGGTGGTGGCGCACGGAGGGGCGCAGATACTGGGTGATGGTGACCAGCTCGCAGCCCGCGTCGTGCAGCTGCTTGAGCGCCTCGCTGACCTCCTCGCGGGTCTCGCCCATGCCGAGGATCAGGTTGGACTTGGTGACCAGGCCGTAGTCGCGGGCCTCGGTGATGACCTTCAGGGAGCGCTCGTAGCGGAAGCCGGGGCGGATGCGCTTGAAGATCCGCGGCACGGTCTCGACGTTGTGCGCGAAGACCTCGGGGCGGGAGGCGAAGACCTCGGCGAGCTGCTCGGGGACCGCGTTGAAGTCCGGAGCCAGCAGCTCCACCTTCGTCCGGCCGCCCGCGCGCTCCGCCGTCTGCTGGTGGATCTGGCGGACCGTCTCGGCGTACAGCCAGGCGCCGCCGTCCTCCAGGTCGTCGCGGGCGACGCCGGTGATGGTGGCGTAGTTCAGGTCCATCGTGACCACGGACTCGCCGACGCGGCGCGGCTCGTCGCGGTCCAGGGCCTCGGGCTTGCCGGTGTCGATCTGGCAGAAGTCGCAGCGCCGGGTGCACTGGTCGCCGCCGATGAGGAAGGTCGCCTCGCGGTCCTCCCAGCACTCGTAGATGTTCGGACAGCCCGCTTCCTGGCAGACCGTGTGCAGGCCCTCGCTCTTCACGAGGTTCTGCATCTTCGAGTACTCGGGACCCATTTTCGCCCGGGTCTTGATCCACTCGGGCTTGCGCTCGATGGGGGTCTGGCTGTTGCGGACCTCCAGGCGCAGCATCTTGCGTCCGTCGGGTGCGACTGCGGACACGACCGGCTCCCTGCTGTTTGCTTTGCGTAGTCTTCGATTCTTCGGCGCACCCCAGCGTACGCCCGTGTTAACTGAGCCCTACTGGTGAGGCCAACCTCGCGGCCGCAGGGCGCATTCCCTCGATCAGGCGGATGCCTTCTCGATCACCCGCGGCTTCAGCTCCGCGTTCTCCAGTACGTCCCTCAGGTGCCGCTCGGCCACCGGCAGGACCTCGCCGATGGTGATGTCCCGGCCCAGCTCGTTCGCGAGAGAGGCCACGCCTGCGTCGCGGATGCCGCACGGGATGATCCGGTCGAACCACTTGTTGTCCGGGTTCACGTTGAGCGCGAAGCCGTGCATCGTGACGCCCTTGGCGACGCGGATGCCGATCGCGGCGATCTTGCGGTCCTCGCGGCGCTGGCCGGCGTTGGAGGGGGCGTACTCCGGGCCGTTGAGCCGCGGGTCGAACTCCTCGTCGTTCAGCCGCGGGTCGAAGTCGAGGGAGAGCCCGCCGAGCGCCGGCCGCTGCTCGACCGGGTCGCCGAGCACCCACACGCCGCTGCGGCCCTCGACCCGGGTGGTCTCCAGGCCGAACTCGGCGCAGGTGCGGATGAGCGCCTCCTCGAGGCGGCGTACGTGGGCGACGACGTCCACCGGGCGGGGCAGCTTCTGGATCGGGTAGCCCACCAGCTGGCCGGGGCCGTGCCAGGTGATCTTGCCGCCGCGGTCCACGTCGATGACCGGGGTGCCGTCCAGCGGACGCTCGCTGTCCGCGGTACGGCGGCCCGCCGTGTACACCGGGGGGTGTTCCAGGAGGATCACGGTGTCGGGGACCTCGTCGGCGAACCGGGACGCGTGCACCCGGCGCTGCTCGTCCCACGCCTCCTGGTACTCGACGGCATCCGCACCGAACCCCATGCGGACGAACCGCAACTCACTCACGGCAAGCGCCTCCCTCAGCGAACCGGTGTGTCAGGCCTGTAACGCGCCCACGCCACTGTACGTCCGACCGGCACACGTCAGCCCTGGGGGCAATCCTCACACGATCGGATGAATGTGCCGTGAAGCCTGTGATCGGCTACTCACTCTCCGCTACATTCGCGCCGTCCACGAGGCCATAAGGGCTGCTCACAGGCAATCCGGGCACTTCAGGAGCACCGAAGGCACCGGAAGGCAGGAGATCGCACCGCAGATGACGGACCGACCCGCGCAGCGCACCCCCAACCGCCAGCTCGCCGCGCTCATCGCAGAAGCGGGGTTCTCCAACGCGGGTCTGGCCCGTCGCGTCGACCAGCTCGGTCTGGAGCACGGGCTGGACCTCAGATACGACAAGACATCGGTCACCCGCTGGCTGCGCGGCCAGCAGCCCCGGGGCACGACGCCCGCCCTGATCGCCGAGGTCTTCACGCGCCGGCTCGGGCGCCGGCTCACCGCCCAGGACCTCGGCCTGGACGCCTGCGCGCCGGTGTACGCCGGGCTGGAGTTCGCGGGCACCCCCGAGGAGGCCGTCGACATCGTCAGCGGGCTGTGGCGCAAGGACTCCGGCAGCCACATCGAGCTGCGCAAGATCGCCTTCACCCCGGCGGGGCTCGTCGTGCCCAGCCGGGACTGGCTGATCGGCAAGCCCGACGACAAGGTGGCCCGCGAGTCGCCGCCCCGGGTGCCCGCCCAGGGCCGCCCCGGCCCCGCCAAGGACCGGCCGGACGCCGCGGCGGCCCCGCCCCGGACGCGCGGACACGCCGCCCGCGCGCCCGGTCACCGGGTCACCGGCGGTGACATCGCCGCACTGCGCTCGGTCGGCGAGCTGTTCCGCACCCTCGACGACGCCTACGGCGGCGGCCACGCCCGGCAGGCCCTCGTGCGCTACCTGGAGCACGAGTGCGAGCCGATGCTGCGCGGCACCTACGACGAGCAGACCGGGCGCCGTCTGTTCGCCGCGGCCGCCGACCTCACCCGGCTCGCGGGCTGGACGTCGTACGACATCGCCGCGCACGGACTTGCCCAGCGCTACTTCGTGCAGGCCCTGCGCCTCGCCCAGGCGGCCGGCGACCGGGCCTACGGCTCCTACGTGCTGGTCACCATGAGCCGCCAGGCCGTCTACCTCGGGCACGGCAGGGAGGCGGTGCAGCTCGCGCGGGTGGCGCAGCAGGGGGTCGGAACCGGCGCACCGCCGGTCGTGCAGGCGCTGCTGCACGCCTCCGAGGCCCGCGCGCACGGGGTCCTCGGGGAGGTGCGGTCGTGCACCGGGGCGCTCGTGCGGGCCGAACGCGCCCTGGAGGCGGCCCGGCCCGGGGACGACGTGCCGTACTGGGCGCGGTTCTTCGACGAGGCGCAGCTCGCCGACGAGTTCGGGCACTGCCACCGCGATCTGCAGCAGTTCCGCGCCGCAGCCCAGCACGCGGAGCGCTCCCTCCAGCTGCGCGCCCCCTCCTTCGCCCGCAGTCGCCTGTTCTGCCGGGTCGTCCTCGCCACCGCCCGGCTCGGCCTCGGCGAACTCGACCAGGCCTGCACGCTGGCCGCGGAGGCAGCCGGCCAGGCGGCGGAGATGCGCTCCGCTCGCGCGCTCGAGTACGTCAAGGACTTCGAGCGGCGTCTGGAGCCGTACAAGGACGCGGCACCGGTGAGGGGGTACCGGGACAAGATCGCCGCCCTGAGCTGAGCGGGGTCCGGCACCGCCGGCCGGCGGTGCCGGACTGTCCGTCTAGGGCCTGTTGCGAAAGTCCCGTCGTCCGCCCGAAGGGCGGGCCCGGCGCCCGCCGCGGAAGCGGCTGATGTCGCCGTCGGTGCGTGCTCTCGGCGTGCCGGGTGCAGGCCCTCGTACTGGACGTACTCGGGTCTGTGCCCGGTGCGGCGAGAGTACGTGCCGGGCGTTGCCGGGCAGGCGGGACTTTCGCAACAGGCCCTACGCCGCTCGCGGCAGGGTCGGCGCCGGGTCGGCCGTGTGCATCGAGCCCGCCGCACCCAGGTCCGCCAGGATCGCCGCGGCGGCGCGGTGGGCCGAGTGCAGGGCGCCCTGGACGGTGCTGGTGTCGCGGTGGTCGCCGCAGACGTAGAGGCCGGCCAGGAGGCGTACCGGGCGGCGCAGGTCGTGCGGGGGGCGCATGGCCGGTACCGCCTCTGGGGTGTGGTGCACGGCGAGCGTCTCCCAGCGGCGCGTCGAGGTGCCGTAGAGCCGCGAGAGGTGGATGCGGACGGCGGTGTCGATCGCGTCGGGCGGGGTGCCCAGCACGGTCGAGGAGATCAGCACGCGGCCCGCCGGTGCACGGCTCGGGTCGATGGTGCTGAGCACCGCCGTGTGCGCGACCGGTCCGCCGCGGTCGGCGTCCAGCAGCAGTGACGTGCCCGTCGTGAAGGCCGCCGCCGGGTCGTCCGTGGTGTGGTGAACGACCGTCACCGGGTGGAAGTCCGGCACCCTGAGGCCCGGCAGCAGCTCCGCCGCGGCCCGCGCGTCGGTCGCCAGCAGCACCGCACGGCAGCGGATCTCACCGTGCTCGGCCGTGCTCACCGAGGTCGTGGACACGGAGGTGACCCGCACCCCGGTGCGCACGGTGCCGGGCGGCAGCGCCCCGGCCAGCAGCTCCGGCAGCACCTCCGCGCCGCCCTCCGGCACGCACAGCCGGCCGCTCGCGAAGGAGTGCAGCGCCAGGTCGGCGCACCGGCTGGACGTGGTCAGCTCCGGATCGCACAGCAGCGCGGCGAGCAGCGGACGCAGAAAGCCCTCGATCGTCCGCGCCGGCACCCCACGGGCCGCGAGAGCCTGCGCGGCGGGCAGTTCGGGCCGGGACAGCAGGCGTTCCACGGGAGTGGCCGCGATCCGGCCGAGGGCGGTGCCGAGGCGCGCCTGGTCGACCGCGCCGCCCACGGGCGCACCGGACCGGCCAGGCGCGGCCGACGGGCCCCTTGGGGCGCTCGCCAGGGCGCGCACCACATGGAGTGCGCCCCTTGCGCTCCCTCCGGCCGCCGGAGCGCCCGCGCGGTGCATGTGTCCGTCGCGGTGCAGCAGCACACCGGGTGCGAGGCGGCGCAGGGCGAGCGAGCCGAGCCCCGGGGTGCGGCGGAGTTCGGGATAGGACGTGGACAGCAGCTGTCCGATGCGGTCGAGCCGGAAGCCGTCGACCTTCTCGGTCGACATACGGCCGCCCACGTAAGGGGCGGCCTCCAGGACTGTGGTGGTTACTCCTGCGCTGGTGAGCCGATGGGCCGCCGAGAGTCCGGCGATTCCGGCTCCCACGATGACGACGTCCACCTGGTTCGCGGGCTCAAGCACGAGGCCCCTCCTGTGGTTGCGCGGCCGGTGGAGACGTCATGCCCCCAACAGGCTCCAGGGATACCCGAGTTCGGCTCGAGGTTAGGGCCGTGATCGGTCAGGAACAGTCGCGCATGGACAGAGCACGGTCGCACGACGGTCGCATACGGTCACAAGAGGTCGCAGGAGATCTCAGGAGCTTCCTGACGTCATGTCAGAGCTTCCTGATGTCAGGTCAGGCCGCGCGGATCGCGTCCTCGATGCCGGGGAACGCAAACGTGAACCCCGACTCCAGCAGCCGCTTCGGCACCACCCGCTGGCTGCCCAGCACCTCCCCGGCCATCTCGCCCAGCACCGCCCGCAGCACCGGCGCCGGCACGGAGAACAGCGTCGGCCGGTGCAGCACCCTCCCCATCGCCTCCGTGACCTCACGGTTCGTCAGCGGCTGGGGCGCGGTCAGGTTGAACGGCCCGGACAGCGACGCGTGGTCGATGAGATACCGGATCGCGGCGACCTCGTCGTGCAGCGCGATGTACGACCAGTACTGCCGTCCGTCGCCCATGCGCCCCCCGAGCCCCGCCTTGAACAGCGGGAACAGCCGCCCCCAGGCCCCGCCGCCGCGCGCGACCACCAGCCCCGTGCGCACGAACACCGTCCGCACGCCCGCCTCCTGCGCCGGCGCCGCCGCCTCCTCCCACTCCACGCACAGCGACGGCAGGAACCCGTCCCCGGGCGGCGTGTCCTCGTCCACCGCCCGGTCGCCCGTGTCGCCGTAGATGCCGATCGCGCTGCCGTTCACGAAGACCCGTGGCGGGGTGTCCAGCGCGGCCACCGCCTGAGCCAGCGCCGCCGTGCCGAGCACCCGGCTGTCCCGGATCAGCCGCTTGTACTCCGGCGTCCAGCGCCGGTCGCCGATCCCCGCCCCCGCGAGATTGACCACCGCGTCGCAGCCGACCAGCCCGGCCGCGTCCACCTGCTGCCGCTCGGGGTCCCAGCGGACCTCGCTCCCGTCCCGGGGCGCACGGCGCACCAGACGCACCACCTCGTGCCCGTCCGCGGTCAGGGACCGCACCAGGGCGCTGCCGATGAGACCGGACGCACCGGCCACTGCGATTCGCGAACGTTCCATGGCCCCATCCTTCACCGTCGCGTCCAAGGTGGCCGTCCACCGCCGCGTCCGTACGTCGACGACGTGCTCATGGGGCGCACCCTCTGAGCCCCTGGACCGCACGCCTCACGACTCGACCAGCTGCCCCGTGTCCACCGGCGTCGTCGCCGAGGCGGCCCGGCCGGCGTCGCCCGCCACCTCGTCCGCCGTCAGCACGTACCCCGTCTCGGTGTCCGAGGTGGAGCGGGCGAAGACCATGCCGAACACCCGGCCTTCGGTGGTCAGCAGCGGGCCGCCGGAGTTGCCCGGCCGGACCGTCGAGCGGATCGAGTAGATCTCCCGGGTGACCGTGTGGTTGTTGTAGATGTTCTGGCCGGTCGCCCGCACCCGCCCCGCCACCGTCGCCGCCTGCAGGTTCAGGTTCCCGTCCTGGGGATAGCCCGCGACCACCGCCGAGTCGCCGCGCGCGGCGGTCTTGTCGAACCGCAGCACCGGCGCGTGCAGCTGCGGCACGTACAGCACCGCCACGTCCCGGTCGGGGTCGAAGAGCACCACCCGGGCCCCGTACGACTGCCCGACCCCGCCCAGGCGCACGCTCGGCCGGTCGATGCCCGCCACCACGTGGGCGTTCGTCATCACATGCCGCGGCGCGTACACGAAACCGCTGCCCTCGCGGCCCTCGGTGCCGGCGGCGCCCTCGATCTTCACCGTGCTCCGCTTGGCCGCGTCGGTCGCGGCGGGCGTCACGCTGTCGCCCGTGGGCCTGGGCACCCGGGCCGTCGACTCGTTCTCGAACGGGTTGAAGACCTGGGGGAACCCCGCCTCGGTCAGCGCGGACGTGGCCCGCGAGAACCACACCGGGGTCGTGTCCGGCATCGTCTGCTGGACCGCGCCCAGCAGCGCCGAGTTCCGTATCGCCGTCGTCAGCGTCTGTGACGAGGACGCGCCCAGCACGCTCGCCGCGACCCAGGCCACGATCAGCACGGCGACCGCGTTGGCCGCCGCACCCCCTATGCCGTCCGCCACCCGCAGCGGACCCCGGCCCTCCCGGTCCAGCTCCCGCCGCAGCCGCAGCGCCAGCCGGCCCGCCAGCTCGTGCCCCACCATGCCCGGCACCAGCACCGTCAGCACCGCCAGCACGGTCGCCGCGGCAGACCCG
Source organism: Streptomyces sp. NPDC031100 (assembly GCF_055570785.1). Taxonomy (NCBI): domain Bacteria; kingdom Bacillati; phylum Actinomycetota; class Actinomycetes; order Kitasatosporales; family Streptomycetaceae; genus Streptomyces; species Streptomyces sp. NPDC031100. The sequence goes on along the minus strand of NZ_JBVIGN010000001.1, from coordinate 508,438 downwards.
CGCACCGCCAGACCCGTCACCCAGGGCAGCGCCCACACGCCGACGAGCGCGCCGCCCACGAAACCGGCCAGGGACACGCAACCGGCCACCAGCCCGCGCCGGTAACCGGCCGCCGCGTAGACGACGATCACCAGCACAAGCACCAGGTCGAGCAGGTCCACGGAGCCGCCTTTCTCTCGGACCCCCTAGTACGGGCGGGACGGGCCCGATGATCAGTCACGCGTGCGCGTGGACGGCCACCGGACGGCGAACCGGCCACGTGTGCGTATATCCCCAGAAACGTCAGCCACCAGGACGATGGTTCCACCGGGTGGCACAGCACACATCGCGAGCCGGATGCCGCGGTCCGAGAGTGGCCCTATGCCTGCCTTCAAGCGTGTCTTCCGAAGATCGCGGGGAGCGCGGCAGCGGTGGGCCGTACGCATCCCCGGCACCCTGCTGGTGCTGCTGGGGTGTCTGCCCGGCCTGGCCGCCGTCCTCGCGCTGGTCCTGTGCGCCCGCGGCGCCGAGCGCCCCGTGTCCGCGCGCCTCGCCCAGCCCGGCGCGGGCCTGCCCCGGTCGGCCCACCAGGCCGCCCGGCCGCGCATCGTGCCCCGCTCCGTCTGGCTGGATCGCGCCGTCGCCGCCCGGCACACCCAGCCGCCCCCGCGCTACGACGACAAGGTGGTCGCCGTCTTCGTCCACCACACCGACTCGACCAACCGCTACGCCTGCACCGACGCGCCCCGCATCATCCGCGACCTGTACGCGGGCCAGACGGGCCCCCGCGCCTGGGACGACATCGGCTACAACTTCCTCGTCGACCGCTGCGGCACCATCTACGAGGGCCGCGCCGGAGGCGCCGACCGGCCCGTCACCGGTGCCCACACCCAGGGCTTCAACCACCGCACCGCCGGCATCGCCGCCCTCGGCACCTTCACCGCCGGCGTCCCCGTCCCGCGGGCCATGACCGACGCGATCGCCGCCCTCACCGCCTGGAAACTCGGCCTCGCCGACATCGACCCGCGCTCCCGCTCCCGTCTGGTCTCCAGCAACGGCCTCAGCCGCTACAAGACGGGCAGCACCGCCACCCTGCCCGCCGTCGCCGGCCACAACGAGGGCTTCATGACCAGCTGCCCCGGCGCCGCTCTGACCGCCAGGCTCCCGGAGATCCGGCGGACCGCGGCCCGCCTGCAGGGCCGTACGACCTCTGCTCCCGCGCGCACGGAAACGCCCCAGCCGGCTCACCGCACCCCCTGAGATCCCCGTCAAGTCCCTTGTGTGACAAGGCAATCGGGGCTTGTTTGCAACTTGGCGCAGCGCTTTGGAGAGCCTAGCCTTTTAGGGCAAAAGTGAGGCAGGAGTGAGTGACCGGCGGTCGGGTTGTGCCGCGCACTGGCCACTCCCGCCGTCATCCTGCGGGGCTCCGCGCGCGTGCGGTACGGTGCGTGCGCACCGGCGAAAGCGGGAAATGCGGGAAATACGGGGGTTTCCAGGCGTGGAGCAGCCTCGGACCGTACGGTCGTCGACCGTGGGGTGAGAGGGAGTCAGGGGTGGGCGACGGTGACCTGCTCGCACTCGACTGGCGCAAAAGCAGTGCATGCGACCCGTACGAGTGCGTGGAAGTCGCCCGGAAGGACGACGGGGGAGTTCACGTGCGTGCATCGCATCGTCCGGACGGGCATGTCATCGCCTTCGAGGCTCCGGCCTGGGGGGAATTCCTGCGCGCGTTATGCGGTAGAACCCTGGAAGGGCCGGCATGAGGGGCGACGAGTTCCGGCCATGGGAACGGGGCGAGAACAGGCACGGGGGGTGGCTGTGGTTCGATTGGACCCAGCAGTGAGACGACATCCGCATCACCACCATGGTCCGATTCAGCTGCCTGGGGGCGAGATGGGGGAATCCGCCAAGACGTCGCTTCCCGTCGGAGACGCGGACCGGCCGCGGGGCAGATCACTCCTGCTGCTGGCCGTCCTCCTCGTCGTCGGCTTCGTCCTCTCCGGGGGTACGGCCACGCTGGTGGGCGTTCTGCTGTCGCTGGCGGTGACGCCAGAACTGCGGCCGTGGGTGTGGGGGGTGTCAGGTGCGGTGACGGCGGCCGTCACCGGGGTGCTCCTCGACCGGGGGGCTACGGCTGCAGCTCGTCGCTTCCCGCAGCTGGCCGCTCGGGCTCAGGGGGACGGACGGTTCCGGGCGCCGGAGTAGGCGGGTCCTGGGGGTGCCTCCTCCGCCGGGCGCGTATTCGGCGGACGCCGATGACGAGCGCGCCGACGCCACCGAGCAGCCATGCGCTCAGCCTCACGGCGTCCAGGGACGGATAGGAACCCGGGGCGATCTTGTGGCTCAGGGCGTGTATGCCAACGGGGATGTGCGGCCGGGCCCACAGCATGCCGACGACGACGAGCACCGCGAGAAACCGCAACAGGGCCCGGGTCGAGCCGAGGACCGAGTGCATGAAATAGAGCACCAGGTCGTTGACCGTGGTGTTCTTGTCCGGGAGGACGTCCCGCGGGGAGGCGATGTCGTTGCCGCCCCTGCCCGGTATCTCCCCACCGGCCGGCTCGGGCTCGGGATCCGGCTCCTCGGAAGCCGTCCCCGCTGCCGGCGGCGAGGCGGATTCCGGCGCGGCTGCGCCGGGGCCGGCACCCTTGCCCGCCTGCCATCGCCGTATCCAGGTGAAGACACCCGCCACGGGCCCTCTCCGATCTCTGCCCGACTGTCTCCAGTGCGGTGGAACCTGCTAGGGGTACTGGGCCAGCACCTCGTCGATGAAGTCGATCGCCTCGTCACCGGACACGGCCTTCCCGCGGGACTCCTCGAACCTCGCCAGGTACTCGACGACGGCCTCCTGGTCGTCGCGGGTCGTCAGCGCGCCGTTCGGGCCCTCCACGAACAGGGCGTCGTCGCCCTCGCGGAACGTCAGCGCGATCGAGCCGTTGCGCAGCACCGGGTGCGCGCCCTGCTTGAAGGGCATGACGCTCAGCTCGACGTGCGGGACACGAGCGACGGACCTCAGCCGCTCCAACTGCTCGCGCATGGTGGCCGGTCCGCCGATCCAGCGGCGCAGCGCCGCCTCGTCGACGAGGAACCGCAGCCGCGGACCGGTCGCCTCCTCCAGCAGCCTGCGCTGCCGTTCGGCGCGCAGCCGCACGATCGCGTCGGTCTTCTCGGCCGGCCGGCTGCCGTCCGCCAGCAGCGCGCGGGTGTAGCCCTCGGTCTGCAGCAGGCCGGGGACGAGCGTCGGGTCGTAGGCGGACAGTTCGCCCGCCGCGCTCTCCAGGCCGAGGTACACGGCGAACTGCGGGCTCACCACGTCCCGGAACCCGCTCCACCAGGGCGGCCGCCGGCTCTCCCGGGTGGCCTGCTCCAGGTCGCGGCGGATCGTCTCGTCGGTGACGCCGTACAGATCGAGGAGGGCGCGCAGATCGGTCACGGACACCCCGACCGAGCCGCCCTCGATGCGGATGACCTTCGACGGTGACCAGGACAGGCGCTCGGCCACCTCGGGCTGGCTGATCTGCGCGTCATTGCGGTAGGTGCGCAGGGCGAGACGCACCCTGCGCCGTTCCAGAGCCGGATCTTTCGATGTCATCTCCTCGCGGTCCCGATTCTTTGTCGAGGGTGACTTCGAGCTGCCACCTGGCAGTTGCCACCTGGCAGCCTGCCGGTGGCACTCTGCCAGGGGCGGCCTGCTACCTGGCTGCCCTGAGGGATGCCTCAGCCTACCTCGGGCGCAGGATTGACGGGGAACGCGCGCTGGCGCATGGTTTCTGACGGTGTGTCCAGTGGGACGGGAGATACCGGGGGAGCCGGTGAATCCGCAGCTCAGACAGGGAAAAGGTCGCTCGCGGGCCCGATGGATCGTTTTCGGTCGAGTTGCGCGCCGGAATCAGCCCTTGAAACGCGCCGAAAGTTTGGGATAAAGCTCGGTGAGGACCGCCTCGTTCTCGAAGTCGATCGGAGTGCCCTCGGGTTCGGCGGGCGCCGGCGCGATCCCGAGGTCCGGGGCGACGGTCCCCGTGAGCTGCTCGTACGCCTCGTCCGCCGCGTACCCCAGCTCCTCGCCGTCGCCGTCGATCTCCTCGTCGAAGTCCTCGAGCAGTTCGGCCAGGGAGTCCGGGGCGTGCAGGGCGCCCTCGAAGACCTCCCGGCCCTGGCCGATGAGCCAGCACCGGAAGTAGTCGAAGGCGTCGTCGCTCGCCCCGTCCAGCAGCACCCAGGCGGCGCCCCACAGGTCCCAGTGGTAGGCGCGGTTGTAGCGGGACTCGAAATGACGGGCGAAGTCCAGGACCGTCTCCGGGTCCAGCTGGAGCAGGCGCTCCACCAGCAGGTCGGCCTGCTCCTCGGGGTCGCCCTCGGCGGCCTCGCGGGTGGCGTCGATCAGCTCCCAGAACTCCGACTCTTCCATCACGGGTCCAGCATCGGGCCTGAGCCGGTGGGGCGCACGTGGAGTGCGGCGGATCGTTATCAGACGTTCCCGTGCCCGTACCGCGCGGCGAGCCGGGCCGCGTCCGCCGCGAACCGCTCGCGCAGACCCGCCGGCGCCAGCACCTCGGCCTCCGGCCCCAGCGCCGTCAGCTGCGTGTGCGCGACCTCCTCCGACTCCACCGGCACGGTCACCGTCACCCACCCCCCGGCATCCGGCTCGCCCGCGCCGGCCAGCGCCTCGCGCGCGGAGAGCGGGTCGACGGCGTACGGCAGCCTGCGCACGCCCTCCGGGGACAGCCGTACGACGACCTCGGCGCGCAGGATCGACCGGGCGAACCCCTCGGCCTGCTCGGCCCAGTGGCCCGGCAGGTCGAAGTCCGGGTCACGGCCGAAGCGCTCCTCACGGGCCTCGACGGCGTCGAACCGGTCGATCCGGTACGTCCGGAAGGCACCGCCGTCGGCCACCCGCGCGCACAGGTACCAGACGCCCGCCTTCAGCACGAGCCCGTACGGCTCCAGCTCCCGCTCGACCACGGTCGCAGCATCATCGGCGCGCCCCTCCGGCTCCGCGCCCGGGCGCCGGTAGACGGCCCCGATCCGCCGGTCGTCCCACACCGCCTCGGCGATCGCGGGCAGCAGCGCGGGTGTCTCCGGCTCCCGGAACCAGGCGGGTGCGTCCAGATGGAACCGCTGGGCGGCGCTGTCCGGGGCGTCCCGCAGGGAGGGCAGCAGCGCGGCGGAGACCTTCAGCCGGGCGGCGGAGGCGATGTCCTCCAGACCCATCTCCCTGAGCGCCCCCGGCACCCCGCTCAGGAACAGGGCCTCGGCCTCGCTCCGCGCCAGCCCCGTCAGCCGCGTGCGGTATCCGCCGATCAGCCGGTACCCGCCGGCCCGCCCCCGGTCGGCGTACACCGGCACTCCCGCCTCCGACAGCGCCTGCGCGTCCCGCGTGACCGTCCGCTCCGACACCTCCAGCTCGCGCGCGAGTTCGGCGGCCGTCATGGCGGAGCGGGACTGCAGGAGCAGCACCATCTTGATGAGCCGGGCAGCGCGCATACGGCCATCATGCAACGAGGCCCCCCGCCGCAGCGGGGGGCCTCATCGGTCGGCTCTTACAGCCCGTACTTCTCGCGCGCTTCCTTCACCGCCGTGGCCTTGACCTCGCCGCGCTTGGCGAGCTGGGCCAGGGCCGCGACGACGATCGACTGGGCGTCGACGCCGAAGTGGCGGCGGGCGGCCTCACGGGTGTCCGACAGACCGAAGCCGTCGGCGCCCAGCGAGGACCAGTCCTGCTCGACCCACTGCGCGATCTGGTCCGGGACCTGGCGCATGTAGTCGGAGACCGCGAGCACCGGGCCCTCGGCGCCCTGCAGGGCCTGGCGGACGTACGGCACGCGCTCCTCGCCGCGCAGCAGGGCCGCGTCGGCCTCCATCGCGTCACGGCGCAGCTCCGACCAGGAGGTCGCGGACCACACGTCGGCGGCCACGCCCCACTCCTCGGCGAGCAGCTGCTGCGCCTGAAGGGCCCAGTGGATCGCCGTACCGGAGCCGAGCAGCTGGATGCGCGGGGCGTTGGCCGGGGCGGTCACACCCGCGGACTCCGCCGTGTTGAAGCGGTACAGACCCTTGACGATGCCCTCGTCGATGCCGAGCCCGGCCGGCTTGGCCGGCTGCGGCAGCGGCTCGTTGTAGACCGTCAGGTAGTAGAAGACGTTCTGGTCCTCGCCCGGCTTGGCCTCGCCGTACATCCGGCGCAGACCCTCACGGACGATCACCGCGACCTCGTAGGCGAAGGCCGGGTCGTACGTCAGCGCCGCCGGGTTCGTCGCCGCGATCACCGGGGAGTGGCCGTCGGCGTGCTGCAGGCCCTCACCCGTCAGCGTCGTACGGCCCGCCGTCGCGCCGACGAGGAAGCCGCGGCCGAGCTGGTCGCCGAGCTGCCACATCTGGTCGGCCGTGCGCTGCCAGCCGAACATCGAGTAGAAGATGTAGAAGGGGATCATCGCCTCGCCGTGCGTGGCGTACGCGGTGGACGCGGCGATGAAGTCGGCCATCGAACCGGCCTCGGTGATCCCCTCGTTGAGGATCTGGCCGTTCTTGGCCTCCTTGTAGTACATCAGCTGGTCGCGGTCGACCGGCTCGTACGTCTGGCCCTTGGGGGAGTAGATCCCGAGGGACGGGAACAGCGACTCCATACCGAAGGTGCGCGCCTCGTCCGGGACGATCGGCACCCAGCGCTTGCCGGTCTCCTTGTCGCGGACCAGGTCCTTGACGAGGCGGACGAAGGCCATCGTCGTCGCCACGTTCTGCGAGCCGGAGCCCTTGTCGAAGGAGGCGAAGGCCTTCTCGGCGGGGGCGGGCAGCGGGGCCAGCGCGTGCGTACGGCGGGCCGGGGCCGGGCCGCCGAGGGCCGCGCGGCGCTCCTGGAGGTAGCGGACCTCGGGGGAGTCGGCGCCCGGGTGGCCGTAGGGCACCACGCCGTCGACGAAGTCGCTGTCCTTGATCGGCAGGTCGAGCAGGTCGCGCATCGCCTTGAACTCGTCCACCGAGAGCTTCTTCATCTGGTGGTTGGCGTTCTTCGACGCGAAGCCCTCGCCGAGGGTGAAGCCCTTGACCGTCTGGGCCAGGATCACGGTCGGCGCGCCCTTGTGCTCGACGGCGGCCTTGTACGCGGCGTAGACCTTGCGGGCCTCGTGGCCGCCGCGGGAGAGGTGGAAGACCTCGAGGATCTTGTCGTCGCTCAGCAGCTTCGCCATCTCGACGAGCGCCGGGTCCTTGCCGAAGAAGTCCTCGCGGATGTAGGCGGCGCCCCGGGTCTGGTACGTCTGCACCTGGGCGTCCGGTACCTCGCGCAGGCGGCGTACGAGCGCGCCGGTGGTGTCGAGCTGGAACAGCTCGTCCCAGGCCGAGCCCCACAGCGTCTTGACGACGTTCCAGCCGGCGCCGCGGAACTGGGCCTCCAGCTCCTGCACGATCTTGAAGTTGGCGCGGACCGGGCCGTCGAGGCGCTGCAGGTTGCAGTTGATGACGAAGGTGAGGTTGTCCAGCTCCTCACGGGCGGCGAGCGCGAGGGCCGCCGTGGACTCCGGCTCGTCCATCTCGCCGTCGCCGAGGAACGCCCACACGTGCGAGGCGGAGACGTCCTTGATGCCGCGGTTGGTGAGGTAGCGGTTGAAGCGCGCCTGGTAGATCGCGGAGAGCGGGCCGAGGCCCATGGAGACGGTGGGGAACTCCCACAGCCAGGGCAGGCGGCGCGGGTGCGGGTACGACGGCAGGCCGTTGCCGCCGGACTCCTGGCGGAAGTTGTCGAGGTGCGCCTCGTTCAGGCGGCCGTCGAGGAAGGCGCGGGCGTAGATACCCGGGGAGGCGTGGCCCTGGATGTACAGCTGGTCGCCGGAGCCGGCGGCCTCCTGGGATTCCTTGCCCTTGAAGAAGTGGTTGAAGCCGGTCTCGTAGAGCCAGGCCGCGGAGGCGAAGGTGGCGATGTGGCCGCCGACGCCGTACTTCGAGCCGCGGGTCACCATGGCGGCCGCGTTCCAGCGGTTCCACGCGGTGATCCGGGCCTCCATCGCCTCGTCACCGGGAACACCCGGCTCGGCGGCGGTGGGGATGGTGTTGACGTAGTCGGTCTCGAGGAGCTTCGGCAGCGCGATGCCGCCCGCCTCGGCGCGCTCCAGCGTGCGCCGCATCAGGTATGCGGCGCGGTGCGGCCCGGCCTCCCTCGCGACGGCGTCCAGGGAGGCCTGCCATTCGGCGGTCTCCTCGGGGTCGCGGTCAGGGAGCTGGTCGAGCGCGCTCGGCTGGATGGCGTTGGGGTCGGTCATGTCGCCGCCTTCCTCAGTCGAAGGGGGTTCCCTCATCGGTAAGGGTTCGGGGGTGCCCTTGGTCTTTGGCAGGACAGGGCAGACGGACTTCGGTGGCGGTGTCGATTTGCGACTCCGTCGCGTGTCCGTCGGCGACTGTAACTCCCTGATCGATGATCGATCAAAGCCTTGAGGGGTAAAACTTCTCGATTACGAGAAAGTAGGCACCGGGTGCCTTCGGTGATGGCACCGGGTGACGTCGAATCGCCTTGTTTTCGCAGGTGGGGCGGCGTATGAGCGGGGGCGCGCTCTACTGAATCAAGCCCGCGGTGCGCAGCCGAGCACGTGGGCCTTCACCAGCTCCGCGATCCTCGGATCCCGGCGCTTGAACGCCTGCACCAGCTCCTCGTGCTCCTCCGCGTACGACTGCTGGACCGTGCCCAGCCAGCGGATGGACAGGGCCGTGAAGACCTCGATGCCGAGCCCTTCCCAGGTGTGCAGCAGCACCGAGTTGTTCGCGGCGCGGACCAGCTCGCGGTGGAAGCCGACCGTGTGGCGGACCTGGGCCGTGCCGTCCGCCTTGCGGTCGGCCTCGTACAGGGCCAGGACGTGCGGCTCCAGGGCCGAGCAGTCCTCGGCGAGGCGGTCTGCCGCCAGCTCGGCCGCGATGGCCTCCAGGCCGGCTCGGACCGGGTAGCTCTCCTCCAGGTCGGCGGCCGTCAGGTTCCGTACGCGGACGCCCTTGTTCGGTGCGGACTCGATCAGGCGGAGGGACTCCAGCTCGCGCAGGGCCTCGCGGACCGGGGTCTGGCTGACCTCCAGCTCGGTGGCGATCCGGCGCTCCACGATGCGCTCACCCGGCTGCCAGCGCCCGCTGACGATTCCCTCCACGATGTGCTCGCGGATCTGTTCGCGCAGCGAGTGGACGACGGGCGCGGTCATGGGGGCTCCTTCGGGAGGGCTGACGTTTAGACAATACGGCGGGTTCGCTCTGCGGGTAGGGCGCGTGGGGGTGCTTTTGCGCAGGTGAGACGAGGCTTACACGCAACGTGTGCCGACAAACACGGACGCCCCGCCCGGAGAAGCTCCGGACGGGGCGCCGTACAGGCGAAAGCCCAAGTGGCTTACAGGCCCAGCTCGACCTCGAACTCGCCCGCCTCCAGGATGGCCTTGACCGCCTTCAGGTAACGGGCCGCGTCGGCACCGTCGACCAGGCGGTGGTCGTAGGAGAGGGTCAGGTAGGTCATGTCGCGGACGCCGATGACCGTGCCCTCCTCGGTCTCGATGACGGCCGGACGCTTGACCGTGGCACCGATGCCGAGGATCGCGACCTGGTTCGGCGGCACGATGATCGTGTCGAACAGTGCGCCGCGCGAGCCGGTGTTGCTGATGGTGAAGGTCGCGCCGGACAGCTCGTCCGGGGTGATCTTGTTGGCGCGGACCTTGCCCGCCAGGTCGGCCGTGGCCTTGGCGATACCGGCGATGTTGAGGTCGCCGGCGCCCTTGATGACCGGGGTCATCAGGCCCTTCTCCGAGTCCACCGCGATACCGATGTTCTCGGTGTCGAAGTAGGTGATCGTGCCCTCGGCCTCGTTGATCCGGGCGTTGATGACCGGGTGGGCCTTCAGCGCCTGGGCGGCGGCCTTGACGAAGAACGGCATCGGGGAGAGCTTGACGCCCTCGCGGGCCGCGAAGGAGTCCTTCGCCTTGGCGCGCAGCTTCATCAGGCGCGTGACGTCGACCTCGACGACCGACGACAGCTGGGCCTGCTCGTGCAGCGCCTTGACCATGTTGTCGCCGATGACCTTGCGGATGCGGGGCATCTTGACGGTCTGGCCGCGCAGCGGGGAGACCTCCAGCGCCGGGGCCTTCCTGGCGGCGGCCGGGGCGGCGGCGGCCGGGGCCGGAGCGGCGGCGGCGGCCTTCGCGGCCTCGGCGGCGGCGATGACGTCCTGCTTGCGGATACGGCCGCCGACGCCGGTGCCCTTGACGGTGGCCAGGTCGACGCCGTTCTCGGCGGCGAGCTTGCGCACCAGCGGGGTGACGTACGCGCCCTCGTCGGTCGCCTGGGCGGCGGCGGGGGCGGCAGGGGCCGGGGTGACCGGGGCCGGAGCGGCCGGCGCGGGGGCCGGAGCCGCGGGGGCGGCCGGGGCAGCGGCGGCGGGCGCCGGGGCCGGAGCGGCGGGAGCCGGGGCCGGGGCAGCCGGAGCCGCGGGGGCGGCCGGGGCAGCGGCGGCGGGCGCCGGAGCCGGGGCGGCCGGGGCCGGAGCGGCGGCCGGGGCGGCACCGGGGGCGCCGATGACGGCGAGCTTGGCGCCGACCTCGGCGGTCTCGTCCTCGCCGACCACGATCTCGAGCAGCACACCGGAGGTGGGCGCCGGGATCTCGGTGTCGACCTTGTCCGTGGAGACCTCGAGCAGCGGCTCGTCGGCCTCGACGGAGTCGCCGACCGACTTCAGCCAGCGGGTGACGGTGCCCTCGGTGACGGACTCACCGAGCGCGGGCAGGACCACGTCGGTGCCCTCGGCGCCACCGGCCGGGGCGGCGGCGGGGGCGGCCGGAGCGGCGGCCGGGGCCTCGGGGGCCGGGGCCTCAGCCACCGGAGCGGCCGGGGCCGGAGCCTCGGCAGCGGCGGGGGCCGGGGCGGCAGCGGGCGCGCCCGTGCCGTCGTCGATCACGGCCAGCTCGGCGCCGACCTCGACGGTCTCGTCCTCGGCGACCTTGATGGAGGCCAGCACGCCGGCGGCGGGGGAGGGGATCTCGGTGTCGACCTTGTCGGTCGACACCTCGAGCAGCGGCTCGTCGGCCTCGACGCGCTCGCCCTCGGCCTTCAGCCAGCGGGTGACAGTGCCCTCGGTGACGCTCTCACCGAGCGCCGGAAGGGTTACGGAAACCGCCATGGTTTCGGTTGCTCCTTACGAATTGCGGAAGTCTGTGTCGTCGCGCCCGTGACCGAAGGCTCAGTCGTGGGAGTGCAGCGGCTTGCCGGCCAGCGCCAGGTGTGCCTCGCCGAGCGCCTCGTTCTGCGTCGGGTGGGCGTGGATGAGCTGGGCGACCTCGGCCGGCAGCGCCTCCCAGTTGTAGATCAGCTGCGCCTCGCCGACCTGCTCGCCCATGCGGTCGCCGACCATGTGGACGCCGACCACGGCACCGTCCTTCACCTGGACGAGCTTGATCTCGCCCGCGGTGTTGAGGATCTTGCTCTTGCCGTTGCCCGCCAGGTTGTACTTCAGAGCGACGACCTTGTCCGCGCCGTAGATCTCCTTGGCCTTGGCCTCGGTGATACCCACGGAGGCGACCTCCGGGTGGCAGTACGTCACCCGCGGGACACCGTCGTAGTCGATCGGGACGGTCTTCAGACCGGCCAGACGCTCCGCCACCAGGATGCCCTCGGCAAAGCCGACGTGCGCGAGCTGGAGCGTCGGGACCAGGTCACCGACGGCGGAGATGGTCGGGACGTTCGTCCGCATGTACTCGTCGACGAGGACGTAGCCGCGGTCCATCGCGACGCCCTGCTCCTCGTAGCCCAGGCCCTGCGAGACCGGGCCGCGGCCGACGGCGACGAGGAGGACCTCCGCCTCGAACTCCTTGCCGTCGGCAAGGGTGACCTTGACACCGTCCTGGGTGTACTCGGCCTTCTGGAAGAAGGTGCCCAGGTTGAACTTGATGCCGCGCTTGCGGAACGCGCGCTCGAGAAGCTTGGAGGAGTTCTCGTCCTCGACCGGGACGAGGTGCTTCAGGCCCTCGATGACCGTGACGTCCGAGCCGAAGGACTTCCACACGGAGGCGAACTCGACGCCGATGACACCGCCGCCCAGGATGATCGCGGACTTCGGCACGCGGTCCAGGACGAGGGCGTGGTCGGAGGAGATGATCCGGTTGCCGTCGATCTCCAGGCCCGGCAGCGACTTCGGCACGGAGCCGGTCGCCAGCAGGACGTGGCGGCCCTGGACGCGCCGGCCGTTCACGTCGACGGAGGTCGGGGAGGACAGGCGGCCCTCACCCTCGATGTACGTCACCTTCCGGGAGGCGACGAGTCCCTGGAGGCCCTTGTACAGGCCGGAGATCACGCCGTCCTTGTACTTGTGGACCCCGGCGATGTCGATGCCCTCGAAGGTGGCCTTGACGCCGAACTGCTCGCTCTCGCGGGCCTGGTCGGCGATCTCGCCCGCGTGCAGCAGGGCCTTGGTGGGGATGCAACCCCGGTGCAGGCAGGTGCCGCCGACCTTGTCCTTCTCGATCAGGGCGACGTCCAGGCCCAGCTGCGCCCCGCGCAGGGCCGCGGCGTAACCACCGCTACCACCGCCGAGGATCACTAGGTCGAAAACGGTGCTGGCGTCGTTCGCCACGTCACGTCCTCCATGCATGTGCGCCGTAGACCGGTCTCCAGTGACCGGCGGGCGGCTGGTGTCCGGCCGCTTGATGCTTCGGCCCTTCGGTGGGGGCCCTGTCCTGCCGGGCTCCATCTTTGCACTTGTTCGAGGCGGACGAGACGCCGGGCTGGAGTGTGAGACACCCCACGTGCGGCTGAGAACGAGGGTGAGCTGATGCAGGGGCACGGGGCTGTACCGATATACGGCTCCGCCGCGCGGGGGCGACCAGCCCCCACGCGGCGGAGCCGTACTACGGAAAGGACCGGGCTCTCAGGCGAGTCAGCCCAAGTCGCCGGCGGCCGTCAGCTCGGCGATACGCACCAACGTCCGTACGGCCGAACCCGTACCACCCTTGGGCGTGTAACCGAACGGCCCGCCCTCGTTGAACGCCGGGCCGGCGATGTCGAGGTGCGCCCACGTGATCCCCTCGCCCACGAACTCGCGCAGGAACAGACCGGCGACCAGCCCGCCGCCCATCCGCTCGCCCATGTTCGCGATGTCGGCGACCGAGGACTCCATCCCCTTGCGCAGGTGCTCCGGCAGCGGCATCGGCCAGGCCGGCTCGCCCACCTCCTCGGCGGCCTCGTGCACCGCCGTACGGAAGGCGTCGTCGTTCGCCATGACCCCGAACGTCCGGCTGCCCAGCGCCAGCATCATCGCGCCGGTCAGCGTGGCGACGTCCACGATCGCGTCCGGCTTCTCCAGCGAGGCCGCCCACAGCGCGTCGGCCAGGACCAGCCGGCCCTCGGCGTCGGTGTTGAGCACCTCGACGGTCTTGCCGCTGAACATGCGCAGCACGTCACCCGGGCGCACGGCGGAGCCGGACGGCATGTTCTCGGCCAGCGCCAGCCAGCCGGTGACGTTGACCTCCAGGCCGAGGCGGGCGGCGGCGACGACCGCGGCGAACACGGCGGCGGCACCGCTCATGTCGCACTTCATCGTCTCGTTGTGGCCGGCCGGCTTCAGCGAGATGCCGCCCGAGTCGTAGGTGATGCCCTTGCCGACGAAGGCCAGGTGCTTCTCCGCCTTCGGGTGCGTGTACGTCAGCTTGACCAGGCGCGGGGTCGCGGCCGAGCCGCCGCCGACGCCGAGGATGCCGCCGTAGCCGCCCTTGGTCAGGGCCTTGTCGTCGAGCACCTGCACCTTGAGGCCGTGCTCCTTGGCCGCCTCCTGCGCCACCGCGGCGAACGCAGCCGGGTTGAGGTCGTTCGGCGGCATGTTGATCAGGTCGCGGGAGCGGTTCAGCTCCTCGGCGACCGCGACGGCCCGGGCCACGGCACCCTTGTGGGCGGCGTCCCGCGGCTTGCCGCCGAGCAGCGAGGCCTCCGCCAGCGGCGCCTTGCCGTTCTTGCCCTTGGCGTCCTGGCCGGACTCCTTGTACGTGTCGAAGGCGTAGGCGCCGAGCAGGACGCCCTCGCCGATCGCGCCGATGGCACCGGGGCCGTCGACGGGCAGCGCGAACGCGGCCTTCTTCGAACCGGCGAGCGCCCGCGCGGCCACACCGGCGGCCTTGCGCAGCGCCTCGGCGTCGAACCCGGCGTCCTTCTCGGGCTCCGCGCCCAGGCCCACCGCCACCACGAGCGGCGCCTTGAAGCCGGCCGGGGCGGGCAGCTTCGTCAGCTCGCCCTCGGCACCCGAGGCGCCGAGGGTCTCCAGAACGCCGGCGAGCTTGCCGTCGTAGGCGTGGTCCACGGCCTCGGCGCCGGGCGCGACGACGGGGCCCTTGGCGCCCTTGGCGACACCGACGACGATCGCGTCGGCCCGCAGGCCGGGCGCCGCGGCGGTGCTGAGAGTCAGAGCAGTCACGGTGGTGAAATCTCGCTTCCGATGTGAAGTTGCTGTGGCCGATGAGGGGTGGGTCGACCGGGCCCGAGAGCCGACCCTAGGTCCACGCCTGGGGGCATGTGGCAACCGGGGCCTTCACCCTGTCGGCGAACACCCGTGACGAGACTACGCGCGTGTGCCCGTTCGCTCATGCCTGCGGGCGTTCACCCCTGCGTGGCGTCGTGTCCACTTCTCGCCCCCGGGTGTGGGTGACCTGAGCCACACTCGTCGGGTTCCGGTGGGCCGGCTGCCTACCGATTCGCATCATTTCCACTGATTCTCCGTGGATTCACCACGGGGGATCTTCTGGGGGGAAGGAACCTGCCATGGCACACCGCGCGCACCGCTGGAGAGCCACCACCGTCACGGCGACGGCCGCAGGACTGATAGCACTGGGGCTCGCCGCCCCGCCCGCCTCGGCCGCCACCGACCCGCGCATCGACCTGCGCGTCCTGGTCGTCGACGACGGCGGCAGCCCGGTCGGAGCGATCACCGCGCAGCTCAAGAGCGAGGGCATCCCGTACACCACCGTCGACCTGGCCGATTCCGGTCGCCCCACCCTCACCGCCGCCTTCCTGAGCGACACGGTGGGCGGCCGGCCCCGCGCCAAGTTCCAGGGCGTCGTCCTGCCGAACGAAGCCCCGTTCGGCGCGGGCTCCGCCGAGCAGACGGCCCTGGAGGCGTACGAGAAGACGTACGGCATCCCGCAGGTCGACGCCTACACCTGGGCCCACCCCGAGGTCGGCCTCGACTACACCGACGCGGGCGGCTACGCCGGCCCCCTCGACGGGCGCACGGCCACCGTCACCGCGGCCGGCAAGGCCGGCCCCTTCGGCTACCTGGACGGCGCCTTCTCCTTCGAGGACAACTCGCCCTCGGTGGACGAGAGCTACGGCTTCGTCGCCCAGCCCCGCACCGGCTTCACCAGCTACGTCGACACCCCCGTGCCGGGCGGCACCGGCACCGGCAGCCTGCTCGGCGAGTACGCCCACGACGGGCGCCGCGAGCTGGTGGTGACCTTCGCCTACAACCAGTACCAGCAGCAGTTCCGGGTGCTCGCGCGCGGCATCGTGGAGTGGCTGACCCAGGGCGTGCACCTGGGGCAGGCCCGCAACTACTTCGCCCTCCACGTGGACGACGTCTTCGCACCGGACGCCCGCTGGGACACCGCGCGCAACTGCACGCCCGGTGACATCGACTGCGGCAGCGGCGGCACCGACACGACCACGCCCATCCGGATGACCGCGGACGACGCCCGGTACGCGGCCTCCTGGGAGCAGAGCCACGGCTTCACCCTCGACATGGTGTTCAACGCGGGCGCCGGCGAGGAGTGGAAGAGCGAGAACGGCGGCACCGACGCCCTGACCGACCGGCTGCTCGCGGACAAGACCCAGTACCGCTGGGTGAACCACACCTACACCCACCTGTTCCTCGGCTGCGTCCAGGACACCTCGACCGTGCCGTGGAGCTGTGCGAGGAACGCCGACGGCTCGACGCAGTGGGTCAGCCGCTCCGCCATCTCCGCCGAGATCTCCGACAACTACGACTG
Source organism: Streptomyces sp. NPDC031100 (assembly GCF_055570785.1). NCBI lineage: Bacteria > Bacillati > Actinomycetota > Actinomycetes > Kitasatosporales > Streptomycetaceae > Streptomyces > Streptomyces sp. NPDC031100. The sequence continues at coordinate 492,482 of NZ_JBVIGN010000001.1, read as the reverse complement.
GGCGCTCAGGCACGGTCTTTCCCTTGACCGCAGCGAGCTGGTCACCGGCGAGCACTCGGGCCTGAAGACCCTGCCCCAGCAGCCCCAGGACAACCCCAACCTCGCTCCGGCGCTCGCCGCCAACGCAGTGAAGTGGACCGCCTCGGACAACTCCCGCGAGTCCGAGCAGCGGGCCGTGGGCAGCAGCACGCTCACCGTCCCGCGCTACCCGATGAGCGTGTACTACAACACGGGCACCAAGGCCGAGATGGCCGACGAGTACAACTGGATCTACACGTCCAAGGCGGACGGCGGCAGCGGGATCTGCGAGAACAACCCGGCCTCGACCTGTCTCGCACGGCCGCTGGACACGTCCACCGGCTACACCGACTACATCGTTCCCACCGAGGCCCGCACCGACCTCGGGCACGTACTGGCCAACGACCCGCGCCCGCACTACGCGCACCAGTCCAACCTGGCCGAGGACCGCATCCTCTACCCGGTCCTGGACCGCGTCCTGGCCGACTACCAGGCCCTGTTCGCCGCCAACACCCCGATCGTCAACCTGCGCCAGAGCGCCATCGGCGCCGAGCTGCAGAACCGGGCCACGTGGCAGACCGCCCTCGACAACGGCAGGGTCACCGCCTACCGCATCGGCGACACCGTCACGGTCACCGCCCCGTCCGGCACCCAGATCCCGGTGACGGCACCGGAGGGGACGAGGCAGCAACTCCTGCTGAGCAGCACCGCGTTCGGAGCGCCGTATGCGGGTGAGCGTTCGGCGTGGGCGACACCGGGGCTGCTCCAGGCCGCGATCACCTTGAAGCTGCCGTAACGGACCAGCCCGAGTTCCACGGCGCCCCAGGGGGAACCATCCGTACCGGCCGTCACGTCACCATGCTCACCGAAGGCACCTATCCCCATGTCCACGGCGGGGTCAGTACCTGGTGCGACCAGCTCGTCAAGGGCATGCCGGAGGTCTCCTTCCACCTCGTCTCGCTCACCGGCAGCGGCCGCGAACCCGTGACCTGGGACCTGCCGCCGAACGTCCATCGGCACATAACCGTGCCCACCTGGGGCCCACGCCCCGGCCGGGCCCGCGCCCCTCGGGGCAGGGCCCGGCGCCGCTTCACCGACGCCTATGAGCAGCTCCTGCTGTCCTTCCTCGACCCCGAGGCGCGCTGCGACTTCGGGGAGGCGCTGTACGAGCTGGCCGTCATCGCCCGTGACGGTCGGCTCTCGGCGGCCCTGCGCACCGAGTCCGCGCTCCGCTCGCTCCAGTGGATCTGGACGATGCCGCATCTGCCGACGGCGGCCGCCCGGCCCACCGTGCACGATGCGCTGACCGCCACCGACCTGCTGGAACACGCCCTGCGCCCGCTCGGGGTGCGCATCCCCGAGGACTCGGTCGCGCACGCCGTCAGCAGCGGCCTCGCGACCCTGCCGGCGCTCGCCGCGCACCACCTCGACGGGGTGCCGTTCCTGCTCACCGAGCACGGCATCTATCTGCGCGAGCGCTACCTGGGACAGCGGGGCGACGGACACCGCTGGCCCGTGAAGGCGTTCATGCTCGGCTTCTACCGTGAACTGAACTCACACGGCTATCGCGCGGCCGACCTGATCACACCGTGCAACCAGTACAACCGCCGCTGGGAGGAGCGCGGCGGCGCCGACGCCGACAAGATCCGCACGGTCTACAACGGCGTCGACCCGCACGCCTTCCCGCACGCCGGGCCCGAACCCGACGTGCCCACCCTCACCTGGTGCGGCCGCGTCGACCCCATCAAGGACCTGGAGACCCTGCTGCGCGCCTACGCCCTCGTCCGCGCCGAACTCCCCGAGACCAGGCTCCGGCTGTTCGGCCCGGTCCCGCCCGGCGGCGAGGCCTACCGCACCCGCCTGGAGAAACTCGCCGCAGAACTCGGCGTCACCGACGGCCTGACCTTCGAGGGCCGCATCACCGAGGTCTGGCGCGCCTACGCGGCCGGCCACCTCGTCATGCTGTCCTCCATCTCCGAGGGCTTCCCGTTCTCGATCATCGAGGCCATGTCCTGCGGCCGTACGACCGTCTCGACGGACGTCGGCGGGGTCCGCGAGGCGGTCGGCGACACCGGCCTCGTGGTCCCGCCGCGCGAGCCGGAGAAGATGGCGGCCGCCGCCCTCACCCTCCTGCGCGACGACGAACGGCGCCTGCGACTGGGCGAATCGTCCCGGCAGCGGGTGATCGACCGGTTCACCCTGCGCCGCTCGGTCGACAACTTCCGCACGATCTACCAGGAACTCGCCGGTCTCCCCGAGGTCTACGAGCCCACCGTCGAGACGGTCGCCGACTGGACCGAGGAGCTGCGCGACCCCTGGTACGCGGCGGTGGCGACGGAGGGGACCGACCGGTGAGCGAAGACCTGCGGACACCCGCCCGCACCCTGCCCGCGATCCCGCGCCGGCCCACCTGGGCGCAGCCCGACCCGGTGGACCAACTCGCCGGGAAACTGGACGAGTTCGTGGCGGCCGCCGTCCACCCCGACGAGATAGCGGCCCTGCTGGAGTCCGACGGCCTGTCCGACGGCCAGATACGCGAGCGCTACGGCGTACGCGACTCCTTCGCACTCGCCGAGGCACTGTACGACCGCATCCCGCGCCGCCACCCCGAGCCGGACGGCGAACTCCCCGACCCGTGGCGGACCGACCTGCTCGGCTGCCTCCTACGCGGCCTCGTCTTCGCCCTGCCGGGCTTCGCCTACGTCCTCGGCGCCCCCCTGCTCACCGCCCCGCACGCGTCCTCGGGCCTCCCGCCTGGCACCCGCACCCTGCTGGCCGGGGCCCTGTGCGGCTGGGCCTGGAACCAGGGACTCGCCCACCGCGCCTACTCCTGGCTGAGCCTCGGCGACCGCACGGCAGCCCGCCACTGCCTGCTGCTCGGCGCCCCGGCAGGCATGCTGCTGGGCACACTGGTCGCCGTCGCCGTCGCGGGCCCTGCCCACCCGACCGCCGCCGCCTTCGCCGCCGGCCAGTCGTGCTACCTGGGCGCGTCCGGGGTCCTGCTGGTGCTGGGCCGGGAGCGGATCCTGCTGGCGGCCCTGACACCCATGACAGCGGGCGCCCTCGTGGCCCTGGCCCACCCCCTCCCGGAACCCGCCCGCCTGACCCTCCTCCTGACCTCGCTCACCGCAGTGGCTGTCCTGGGCCTCCTGGAGGTAGCCCCGGCCGTAAAGGGGCGCGGGGCTGTGTCCGACCTGCGCGGCACTTCAACCGGCCCCCGCCTGCTGAACTCCCTGCCGTACGCGGTCTTCGGCCTCGCCACCGGCGCGCTGGTCGTCCACGCATCCCTCGCCGACACCCTGGCCGAAGCCGAGCGCAGCGCCCTCGCGCTGACGCTCGGCATGGGCCCCGCCGAATGGCTCCTGTACCGCTTCCGCAGCGGCAGCCTGGCGGCGCTGCGGGCCAGCGACACGGCGAGGGCGTTCCGCCGGGCCACGGCCCGTGTCCTGGTCCGCTGTCTCACCGGCCATCTGGCCGGCCTGCTCGCCCTGGCCCTCGCCACCGACGCGCTGTGGCCCCGCACGCCCACCCCGTCCGTCGAGCGCGTGGCGGCCCTGCTCGCGCTCGGCGTGGTGCTGTGGACGGGGCTGCTGCTCCAGTCCTTCGGTGCCGTCCTCGGCACGACGGCGGTCTGCTCGGCGGCCGCCCTCGCCCAGACGCTGGCCCTGCTCACCCACGCGGGCGCCCCGCACACCGTCGCGCTCGTCGTGTACGCGGCCGCGGCCGCAGCCCAGATCGCCCTCGTCCGTGGCCTGCTGGGAAGGGCGACCGCCCACCGATGAGCGCCCTGCCGGTCCCGTACTACGACCGCCGGGAAACCCCTAGCCTCCCTAGGCCCTGTCTAGCGCCCGAGGGACAGCACCACGAGCGCGGTCGTCGCCGCTGTCTCCGCGAGGGCGCCGAACACGTCCCCGGTGACCCCGCCGAAGCGGCGGGTGCAGCGGCGCAGCAGGAGGTCGGCGGCGGCGAGGGACAGCAGCACCGCGGCCGCCGCGCGCAGGGCGCCGTACGGGCCGAGGGTCGTACCCCAGGCGGCCGAGACGATCGTGAAGGCGGCCGTGACGGCCAGCGCGCCGGGCACCGGTACCACCCCGGCGACCGCCGCCCCGAGGCCCTCCGGACGGGCGGCCGGCACCCCGGCGCGCGCGGCCAGGGTGAGCGCGAGGCGGGCCACGACCGCCGAGGTCAGCGCCGCGGTGCCGCCCCGCACCCAGGAGTCGCCGTACAGCTGCGCCAGCGCGGCCACCTGGGCCAGCAGCACCAGGACGAGGGTGAGCACCCCGAACGGCCCGATGTCGGACTGCTTCATGATCCGCAGCGCGTCCTCGGCGGGCTTGCCGCTGCCGAGCCCGTCCGCCGTGTCGGCGAGCCCGTCCAGGTGCAGCCCACGGGTCAGCGCGGCCGGTACGGCGACGGCGGCGACGGCGGCGAGCAGCGGACCGGCGCCCAGGAAGAGGAGGAGCAGCCCGAGCCCCGCCGCGCAGCTGCCGACGACCAGTCCGACCACCGGGGCGCCCAGCATGCCCCCGCGGGCGGCCTCCCGGTCCCACCGGTGCACCCGGACGGGCAGCACGGAGAGCGTGCCGAAGGCGAAGCGGAGACCGTCGAGAGGGGAGGACTTGAGCACCGGCGCAGGGTACCGGGCCGTTGCCCGGCCCCTTGCAGGAGCTGGGGATAAAGTGCGCACATGGGGCACTGGTGGGAGCGGAACATCCTGGAGCCGGGGAAGCTTCCGCTGCTGCTGGCGCTGGCCGCCTTCGTCCTCACCTTCGTCGTCACCCGTGTGATCGTCCGGCTGATCCGGGCCGGCCGGGGCCCCTTCGGCAACGTCAGGGCGGGCGGACTGCACATCCATCACGTGGTCCCCGGGGTGGTGCTGACCGTCATCGGCGGCTTCGGCGCCGTCGCCAGCGACCGGCACGGCGCCGGCGGGGCCGTCGCCGCGGTCGTCTTCGGCATGGGGGCGGGGCTCGTCCTGGACGAGTTCGCGCTGATCCTGCACCTCGACGACGTCTACTGGACCGAGGAGGGCCGCAAGAGCGTCGAGGTCGTCGTGCTCACCGCCGCCCTCGTCGGCCTGCTGCTGGCCGGGTTCTCGCCGTTCGGCGTCAACGACCTGTCCGCGGAGGAACTCCAGGACCGGGGCACGGTCATCCTCAACATCACCGTGAACTTCTTCTTCTCCCTGATCGCCCTGAGCAAGGGCAAGGCCCGGGTCGCGATCTTCGGCGTGATCGTGCCGCTGATCGCCCTCGTCGGCGCGGTCCGCCTGGCCCGCCCCGGCTCCTTCTGGGCCCGCCGCTTCTACGGCCGCCGCCCCCGCGCCCGCGCCAGGGCCGCCCTGCGCGCCTACCGCCACGACCGCCGCTGGGCCGGACCCCGCCACGCCTTTCAGGACTGGATCGGCGGCAAGCCCGACCCGCGCCCGGCCCGGCTGCCCCGCCGCCGCTGACGGCGCCGCAGCCGGTACCCGTACCGGTGCCGGAGCGCCGCCACCAGGCACAGCGTGCCCACGCCCATCAGCGCGGCCAGATGCTCCTTGCCCGCCAGGTTCTCCTTGACCAGCACCTCGACCACCATCGCCAAGGTCACCGCACCCGCCGTCACATAGGCGCCGTAGCGCCAGCTGACGTACACGGCGAGTCCCACCACGGCCGCCGACGGGCCGGTGTCCACGACCTGCGCGTCCGTCCAGGGCAGGCCGAACGGCGAGTGCGGGCCGAGCTCGATGCCCAGGCGCGCGTACAGCGTCCCGGCGAGCGTGGCGACGTAGGCGATGGTCAGCGTCCGCCACCAGCCGAGGCACGCCTCGGCGATCCCGAACACGAACAGGATCTGCGCGAGCGCACCCCACACCGGCAGGTCCAGCGCCGGGACGAACAGCGACAGGGGAGTGCGCAGCAGCGCCAGCCCCAGCGGGTCCTCGGCCCGTACGGCGCCCACGTTCTGCACGAACTGAAAGCCCCACGGCCGGTTCTGCACGAACTGCAGCAGCGCGGTCAGACACACCGCCCCGAGGGTCATGGGGAGCGCCCGCCGGCGGCGCTTGAGCAGGGGCTCGCGCACGGTGACGTACAGCAGACCCCACTCGGCACGGGCCCAGCGGGCGAGCGTCCTCATCAAGCGTTCCTCATCGGTGTGTGTCCAGGTGCCTGCGGTGCAGCCACTTCGGCAGTCCCGGCGCCTCCAGAAAGCCTTCGGCCCGCGCGGAGGCGAGGCCGATGCGCGGCAGGTCCGCGCTCTTCTCGAAGAGCAGGAACCGCGGCTCCCAGATGGGCCGGTACTTGGCGTTGGCGCGGTACAGCGACTCGATCTGCCACCAGCGGGAGAAGAAGCTGAGCAGCGACCGCCACAGCCTCAGCACCGGTCCGGCACCGAGGCGCGCCCCACGTTCGAAGACCGATCGGAACATGGCGAAGTTGAGTGAGACCTGGGTGATCTCGATCTCGCGGGCCCGGCGCAGCAGCTCGATGACCATGAACTCCATCAGCCCGTTGTCGGAATCCCGGTCCCGTCGCATGAGGTCGAGGGACAGCCCGTGCGGTCCCCAGGGCACGAAGGAGAGCAGCGCGCGCAGCCGGCCCTCGGCGTCCGTGCACTCCAGCATCACGCACTGCCCGTCCTCGGGGTCCCCGAGCCGGCCGAGCGCCATGCTGAACCCGCGCTCGGTCGCCCCGTCCCGCCAGTCGTCCGCCCGCTCGACGAGATACGCCATCTCCTCCGCCCGGATGTCCGCGTGCCGCCGGATGCGCACCCGGTACCCGGCCCGCTTCACCCGGTTGTAGGCCTGCCGGACGGTGCGCATCGCCCGCCCCTCCAGGGTGAACTCGGCCACCTCCACGATCGCCTCGTCACCGAGTTCCAGCGCGTCCAGGCCGTGCCGCGCGTAGATCGTCCCCGCTTCCTCGCTCGCCCCCATCACCGCCGGGATCCAGCCGTGCGCCCGCGCCTCGACCAGCCACGGCACGATCGCCCCGGGCCACGCCTCCGGGTCGCCCAGCGGATCCCCGGAGGCCAGGCTCACCCCGCCGACGACGCGATAGGCGACGGCCGCCTTGCGGGTCGGCGACCACACCACGCTCTTCTCCCGGCGCAGCGCGAAGTAGCCGAGCGAGTCCCGCTCGCCGTGCCGCTCCAGCAGCACCCGCAGCCGCTTCTCGTCGCCCTCGGTGAGCGGGTCGACGGCGCGCCGGGAGCGGAAGGCGGCGTAGAGGACGGCGAGCACCAGCAGCGTGCTGAGCACGTTGACCGCCACGTTGGCCCAGTTGGGCGGGTCGATACCGGGGAAGCGGGACTCCTCGGCGGCCACCGACACCAGCCGCAGGGTGCCGTAGTGCCAGCGCTCCAGGAACGTCGAACGGGCCGCGTCCGGCGCCGTGTTGGTGACCGTGATCAGCAGCCCGGCGAGCAGCGAGGCGACCAGCCCGCCGCCGACCGCCACGGTCGCGGCGAGCCGCGGGTTGGACCGGTCACCCTTGGCGTAGAACTCCCGGCGCCCGACCAGCAGCGCCCCGACGAAGGCGGCCGTCAGCACCAGGGAGACCCAGTTCTGGGCGTACCGCCGGATCTCCGGGAACGCCATGGCGAACGCGAACAGGGCCAGGAACGAGCCGCTCAGTACCAGGTTCAGGATCCACGCGGCCCGCTTGCGCCGGCGCATGGTGATGGCCAGGAACGCGGTGAACACGCCCGAGGCGAAGCCGGCCGTCAGCAGGTAGGGGGTGAAGTAGTTCTCCTGGTTGTGCCGGCGCACGTCCTGGCCCAGCGAGACCCACACCGCACTCAGGAAGTTGATGAACGCGACGGCCCGCAGGTACCAGACGGCGAACGCGGCGGCCCGGCGGGAGCTCCCGCCGGCCCGCCGCTCCGGCTCGGCTTGCTGTTCCGCGGCAATTCGGGCATCTCCCATGGGGGAGGATCATATGGGGGCTGCTCCGGCGAACCATCCTTTTCCGGCTACCGGTTACTCCTCCTCGGGCTTCCCGTCCTGCTCGGGAAGCTCGGCAGCCAGCGCCGCCGCCGCCCGGACCAGCGGCAGCGCAAGCAGCGCGCCCAGCCCCTCGCCGACCTTGACGCCCTGCTCCAGCAGGGGCTCCAGCGCCATCCGGTCCAGCGCCTTGGCCTGCCCCGGCTCCCCGCTGTCGTGCCCGGCCAGCCACCAGTCCGGCGCCCGGAACGCGATCCGCTGCGCGACCAGCGCACACGCGGCGGCCACCACGCCGTCCAGGATCACCGGCAGCTTGCGCACCGCGCACTGGAGCAGGAACCCGGTCATCGCGGCGAGATCGGCCCCGCCCACGGTCGCGAGCAGCTGCACCTGGTCCCCGAGCACGGGCCGCGCCCGGCGCAGCGCGTCCCGGATCGCCGCGCACTTGCGCATCCACGCCAGGTCGTCGATGGGCAGCCCGCCCCGCCCGGTCACCACGGACGCGTCGGTCCCGCACAGCGCCGCGACCAGCACCGCGGCCGCCGTGGTCCCGCCCACGCTCACATCGCCGAGCACCACCAGATCCGTCCCCGAGTCGGCCTCCTCGTCGGCGACGGCCACGCCCGCCCGGAAGGCCGCCTCGGCCTCGTCCGCGGTGAGCGCGTCCTCGACGTCGATACGACCGCTGCCGCGCCGCACCCGGTGCCGTACGACCTCCTCCGGAAAGGCGTCCGGCGGGCAGTCCAGGGCCATGTCCACGACCCGCACGGGCACGTCGAGGCGGCGCGCGAGGACGGACACCGGGCTGCCGCCCTCCAGCACCGCCCGCACCAGCTGCTCGGCACTGCCGGCGGGACGTGCGGAGACGCCGAGTTCGGCGATGCCGTGGTCACCGGCGAAGAGAACCACCCGCGGCCGTTCGACCGGCCGTACCGGTACGGCGCCCTGCGCGGCGGCCAGCCACTCGCCCAGCTCGTCCAGGCGCCCGAGCGACCCGGGCGGCACGATCTGACGCTCCCGGCGGGCCTCGGCGTCACGGCGTACGCCCCCGTCCGGGCGCTCGATCAGATCGGTGAAGTCGTCCAGATTAAGGCTGCTCATTCGCCGAACAGTACCGCCAGCGAACGAACGCTTCCGCGCCACACCGCCACCACACGGTCACGACGTCGTTGCACCCCAGATCGGTATCCCATACGTTCCGGTTTGCAGCGGAATGTCGCCCAGGGAGCCGCCCATGCCGCCCTCGCCCCTCACCCCCAGGGTCACCCGAGCACGCGACCCCTTTCAGGAGCCGCGCCGCAAGGACTGCCCCTGGTGCGGCTCCCCTCGGCTGCGGACCCGGGTGCGCGCCGGCGACCCGCTGCGGCACCGGCCGGGCACCTTCGTCGTCGACGAGTGCCGCGACTGCGACCACGCCTTCCAGAACCCCCGTCTCACGGCGGAGGGACTCGCCTTCTACCACCGGGACTTCTACGAACGACACCTGGAGGAGTTCGCCGAGCGCATCCTCTCCACCCGTGCGGTGCGCCGCCGCCACCGCGCCACGGCCTACGCGCTGTCGGCGCTGCGCGAACCGGAGAGCTGGCTGGACGTGGGCACGGGGCACGCCCGCTTCCCCGAGGCGGCGAAGGAGTTCTTCCCCTACACCAGCTTCGACGGCCTGGACCCGACGGCCCGGGTGGAACAGGCCCTGCTGGAGGGCCGGGTCGAGGAGGCCCACCGCGGCTACCTCACCACCCCGGGGATGGCGCAGCGCCTCCGCTCCCGCTACGACGTCCTCAGCATGTTCCACCACCTGGAACACGCCCCCGACCCGCGCGCCGAACTCCGCGCCGCCCTCACCGCACTGCGCCCCGGCGGCCACCTCGTCGTCGAAGTCCCCGACCCGCGCTGTGTGTTCGCCACGCTGCTCGGCCGGTGGTGGCTGCCGTACGGGCAGCCCCGCCACCTCCACCTGATGCCGCTGGCCAACCTGCGCGCGGAACTGGAGGCGCTGGGCTGCACGATCCTCGTCACGGACCGCAAGTCCCCCCACGTCCCCTACGACCTGTCAGCGGCCCTCGCCCTGTTCCTGGCCCCCGTCCCCGCGCCCCTGAGAGCACTGGCCGCCCCCGTACTCGACGTGGCCGCAGTCCTGGACCACAGCCTGGCCCCCCTGTTCCGCCGCACGCGCTTCTCGAACGCGTACCGCATCGTGGCCCGCAAGGACTCCGCCTGGTCCCGCACGGACTCCGCCTAGCCCCGCAAGACCAACGCCTGCCCCGCCACCACCAACAGCACTTGTTCGCACTGCGCCGCGAACGCCGCGTTCAGGCGGCCGAGTTCATCCCGGTACCGCCGCCCGGAAGCGGTGGCGGGCACGATCCCCGAACCGACCTCGTTGGACACGGCCACCACCGTTCGCCGAGTCGACCGCACCGCGGACGTCAGCTCCCGCACCCGCTCACGCAGCGCCTTCTCCCCGCCCCCCGCCCACTCCGCGTCGTCCCACGCCCCGACGGAGTCCATGACATCCGTCAGCCACAGCGACAGACAGTCGATCAGCACCGGCGGCCCGTCCTCGGCGAGCAGCGGCACCAGATCCGTCGTCTCCGCCGTACGCCACGACCCCGGCCGCCGCTCCCGGTGCACGGCAACCCGCTCCGCCCACTCGGTGTCCCCGCCCCGCGTCCCGCCCGTCGCCACGTACAGCACGTCCGGGAAGGCCTCCAGACGCCGCTCGGCCTCCACCGACTTCCCCGAGCGCGCCCCGCCCAGCACCAGCGTCCGGCGCGGCACGTCCGGCACGTCCTCGTACACCCCGACCACCAGCGTCGTACCGTCCGGCACCGCCCGCGCCCCGGCCGCCGCGAGCCGCCGCCGTAGCTCCGCGGCCGGCGGCACGTCGTGGTCGAGGTGGACGGCGACGACGTCCGTGGTCGGCCCGACGGAACCGACCGCCCGCAGCCGGGCCAGCGCGTCCGGGCGTCCCACGACATCGGCGAGGACCATCTGGTACGCCGCCGCCGGCGCCCCCTCCAGACCGGCCGGCGCCCCGCCCGGCGGCAGGTACAGCAGCCGCTGCCCGTCCGGCCCGGTCACCGCGTACCCGGTGCCGCCCGCGTCCATCGCGACCGCCCGCACCCGATGCCCCGTCAGCAGCGCCAACTCCCGCCCGTCCGGCACCCGCCCGGGCTGCGGCAGCCCGGCCGGCACCTCCACCGCCGGACCGTCGTGCGGATGCGACAGCAGCACCTGCCGCACCCCGGCCAGCGAATGCCCGGACCGTGCGGCCGCGAACGCCGCGCCGGGCGTCAGGTCGAGCAGCAGTGTCCCGTCCACCAGCAGCGCGGTCGCCGCCCGCGCGTCCGGCCCGAGCGCCGTCGCACAGGCGGCACAGGGACAGTCGGGGCGGGGCAGTCCCGCGGGGGCACCGGTGCCGAGCAGAGTTACTTCCACGGGACCGATTTTCACCTGTCCCCGCAGGTCTTGCCCTTCCGGCTAGGCTTCCCGCAGGTGTTGGATCACAAGGAGGCCCACATGACGGCATGGACGTGGCGGTTCGAGAAGGCCGACGGGACGGAGGTCCAGCCCGCGGTGCAGCCGGAGGAGTTCACCACGCAGGGGGACGCCGAGTCCTGGATCGGCGAGCACTGGAAGGACCTGCTGGAGGGCGGCGCCGACCAGGTGCGGCTGTTCGAGGACAGCACCGAGATCTACGGTCCGATGAGCCTGGACGCCGACGCCGCGTAACCCGTCCGAGGGGTGAGGAGGTGCCGCGCCCGGCCGTCCTCCTCACTGCTCGCCCAGCGTCACCTCCACCGTCTTCTCGGCACCGCCCCGCTGGAAGGTGACCGTCGTCCGCTGCCCCGGCTTGTCGCCCGCCAGCACCTCGGACAGCTCCGTGCTCGTGGTGACGGGGGCGTCGCCCACCTTGGTGATCACGTCACCGGGCCGCAGCCCCGCCTTGTCGGCCGCGCCGCCGGTCTTGGCGGTGACCACGGCGACCCCGGTGGGCCGGTAGCTGTCGTCCACGACCGTCCGCGCGGTGATCTCCAGCGCGGCCCGCCCCGAGTCGACGACCTTGCCGCTCTTGATGATCTGGTCGGCGACCGTCTTCACCATCGACGCCGGGATGGCGAACCCGATGCCGGGCGCCGCGCTGCCGCCGAGCTGGGGGTCGGTGGCGGCGAGCGTCGGGATGCCGATGACCTGCCCGCCGAGGTCGACCAGGGCGCCCCCGCTGTTGCCGGGATTGATGTCCGCCGAGGTCTGCACCATGTTCGCGATGGTCGCGCCCGTACCGCCGCCCGTGCTTCCTTCGCTGACGGTCCGTCCGGTCGCCGAGACGATGCCCTGGGTCACGCTGGACGACAGCCCGAGCGGTGAGCCCATGGCCAGCACGATCTGACCGACCTGCACCTTCTCGGAGTCCCCGAACGTCGCCGCCTTCAGCCCGGCCGGCACCTTGTCGAGCCTGATCACCGCGAGATCCTGGTCCGGATACGAGTACACCAGCCTGGCGGTGAGCGGTTCCTCGCTGTTGGCCGTGGTCACCTGGAAGGTCTTCTCGTCGCCGACCACGTGCGCGTTGGTGACGATGTGCCCCTGGTCGTCGTACACCGCCCCGGAACCCAGGTCATGGCTCGCCTGGATCTGCACGACCGACGGCAGGACCTCCTTGATGACCTTCAGATAGCGGTTCTGGAGGTCTTCCGCGGCCAGCGGGAGGTCCGCCTGAGTGGTCGTGCCGTCCTCCTTCGCCGACGGGACCGGGGTCGTACAACCGGCGACCACGAGCGCCACGGACACGAGCACGGGGACGAAGGCGCCCCTCCGGAGGGCACGGGTACGGAAAGCGTCCATGCCCCGAGTGTCTCTTCGGGGTGAATATCCGAGCTTGCCGGACTCGACCGAACGGACTCAGCCGCGTACCCCGCACAGATGCAGCAGCGCCGCGACGCCCCGGTACGGATCCGTCCGCCCGGCCCGCTCCTCGACCGTCAGCAGCGTCTGAAGGTCGTCCGGGATCTCCGCGTCGTCCGCCGCCGTGTCGGTGAAGACCCGCACGCCGTACCAGGCGTGCAGCGGGGCGGCGATCCCGGCGAGCGTGGCGGTCAGCGCCGAAAGACGGTCGGCGCGTACGTCCAGGCCGAGGCGGTTGCAGTAGGCGGTGGTGTCGAACGCGGCCAGTGCGCCCGCCCAGTCACCGGACAGGCCCGGCCGCATCGCGAGCGCGTCGCCGTTGCGCACCAGGAGTGACAGCAGACCGCCCGGCGCGAGCATCCGGGCCAGGCCCGCCACCAGCGGGTCGGGTTCCTCGACGTACATCAGGACGCCATGGCACAGCACCACGTCGAAGCTGCCCGGCAGGAAGTGCACGCCGGTGTCGCGCCCGTCGCCCTGCACCAGCCGGACCCGCTCCCGGATGCCCTCCGGCTCACCGGCCAGGGCCTCGCGCGCGGCCGCGATCATCGTCGCGTCCTGCTCGACACCGGTCACCTGGTGCCCGAGCCGGGCCAGCCTGAGCGCCTGCGTGCCCTGGCCCATCCCCACGTCGAGCACCCGCAGCCGCTGCCCGACCGGGAACCGCCCGGCTATCTGCTCGTCGAGCTGCCGGGCCACCAGCTCCTGTCGTACGACATCACGCAGCCCGCCCAGCTTGTTCAGCCAGGACTCGGCCGCACCCCCGGTGAAGGCGTCAGCGCTCAGGGCCGCTCTCCGCGCTTGACCTGCGGCTTCGGCAGCCGGAGCCGGCGCATCTGGAGAGAGCGCATCAGGGCGTAGGGGACGGCGCCCCGGCGGTTCTGGTCAGGGAAGCGCTCGGCCAGCCGCTTCTTCAGCCGGAAGCCGCTGACGGCCGCGTCGAGCACGATCAGCACGATCACGATCAGCCACAGCAGCAGCGCGATGCTCTGGATCGCGGGCACCCGCACCACACTGAGCACCAGGATGACGACGGCCAGCGGCAGGAAGAACTCCGCCACGTTGAACCGCGAGTCGACCCAGTCGCGCGCGAATCTGCGCACCGGACCCTTGTCCCGGGCGGGCAGATAGCGCTCGTCGCCGCCGGCCAGCGCCTGGCGCTGCCGCTCCAGCGCCTGACGGCGCTCCTCGCGCTGACGTTTGGCGGCGTCCTTGCGGGTCGTCGGCGTGTTGGCGACACTGCGGCGCTGGGACTGGGCCTCACTGCGCTTGGGCGTGGGCCTGCCCTTCGGGGCCTGCGGGTCACGGGGCTGCTTGGAGTCGGTCACCTGCGCCTTGTCGGCGGGGGCCTTCTCGTCCTTGGCACGGCTACGGAACACAAAACCCAAGCGTAAGGGCTTCCCGGGCAAGGACCCCAGTCCACCCGGGAACGATCCGGCAACACCGGACGTCTGTAGGGGGACAGAGGGGACGTTGCAGACGCTTCACCCGGCGGTCACCGAAGGGTCCCGAGGAGCCCATCCGGAGGTCCACCTACTCCTCACGCCGGACCGGTACCGTCCGCAGTCGTCCTTGGGGATGAGCGCATCACTCCCCGAACGGTGCGGTAATGGAGTCAGGGCCCGTACTGTGGGTTCTGTCGCAGGATCTGTGAGCTGGAGTCCGTCAGAAGGGGGCGCGCGAAGCCCATGAGCGGTGTCATGAAGCGTATGGGGATGATCTTCCGCGCGAAGGCGAACAAGGCCCTTGACCGGGCCGAGGACCCGCGCGAGACCCTCGATTACTCGTACCAGAAGCAGCTGGAGCTGCTGCAGAAGGTGCGCCGGGGCGTCGCCGACGTGGCGACCTCCCGCAAGCGCCTCGAACTCCAGCTCAACCAGCTGCAGCAGCAGTCCACCAAGCTGGAGGACCAGGGCCGCAAGGCGCTCGCGCTCGGCCGCGAGGACCTGGCCCGCGAGGCGCTGTCCCGCCGCGCCGCCCTCCAGCAGCAGGTCACGGACCTCGAGACGCAGCACGCCACCCTCCAGGGCGAGGAGGAGAAGCTCACCCTCGCGGCCCAGCGCCTGCAGGCCAAGGTGGACGCCTTCCGCACGAAGAAGGAGACCATCAAGGCCACCTACACCGCCGCCCAGGCCCAGACCCGCATCGGCGAGGCCTTCTCCGGCATCTCCGAGGAGATGGGCGACGTCGGCCTGGCCATCCAGCGCGCCGAGGACAAGACCGCCCAGCTCCAGGCCCGGGCCGGCGCCATCGACGAGCTGCTCGCCTCCGGCGCCCTGGACGACCCGACCGGCATGGCCAAGGACGACATCGCGGCCGAGCTGGACCGCATCTCCGGTGGTACGGATGTAGAGCTGGAACTGCAGCGCATGAAGGCCGAGCTGGCCGGCGGCTCGCCGCAGCAGGCGATCGAGGGCGGCACCGGCCAGGCGCAGTCCCAGCAGCAGCCGCAGGACACCCCGCGCTTCGACAAGCAGTAGCCCGGCGCCGGGGCCCGGAGCCGAGGAGGCGACGTGATCGTACGGATCATGGGCGAGGGCCAGGTGAAGCTGGCCGACTCCCACTTCAGCGAGCTCAACAAGCTGGACGACGAGCTGCTGGAGGAGATGGAGAGCGGCGACGAGGACGGCTTCCGTCGCACCCTCGGCGCCCTCCTGGACGCCGTCCGGCAGCTCGGCACTCCTCTGCCGGACGACGCGCTGGAACCCTCGGAGCTGATCCTTCCGTCCCCGGACGCGACGCTCGCCGAGGTCCGGGCGATGCTCGGCGACGAAGGGCTGATCCCGGGCTGAGCCCGGCCCGGGTCAGTTCCTCGGGGGGTGCAGCACTGGGCGCCTCATCTGCTGACCTGTGCTGCAACGCCCCGTACTGTGCACACCGTGAGCACTCTCGAACGCGCCAGGTGCAGCCTCAAGGCCCATCCCCTCGCGCTGGACGCGGCCATCGCGGCGGGTGTGCTGGTGTGCATGGTCGCCGGCTCCTTCGTCGTGCCCCGCGGAGAGAACGGGGTCACCTGGGGCGTGCGCAGCCCGGACCCGATCAGCCTGGTCCTGATGACCCTCGGTGCCGCCGCGCTCGTCTTCCGCCGCCGCGCCCCCAAGACGGTCCTCGCCGTCACCGGCAGCGTCTCCCTGATCGAGTTCTTCGCCGGCGACCCGCGCGCCCCGGTCGCCATGTCCGCCGTGGTCGCCCTCTACACCGTCGCCTCGAGGACCGACCGCACCACCACCTGGCGGATCGGCCTGCTCACCATGACCGTGCTGACCGCCGCCGCCATGCTCGGCGGCACCCTGCCCTGGTACGCCCAGGAGAACCTGGGCGTGCTCGCCTGGACCGGCATCGGCGCCACCGCCGGGGACGCCGTACGCAGCCGCCGCGCGGTCGTCCAGGCCATCCGGGAGCGCGCCGAGCGGGCCGAGCGCACCCGCGAGGAGGAGGCCCGCCGCCGGGTCGCCGAGGAGCGGCTGCGCATCGCCCGCGATCTGCACGACGTCGTCGCCCACCACATCGCGCTGGTCAACGTGCAGGCCGGAGTCGCCGCGCACGTCATGGACAAGCGGCCCGACCAGGCCAAGGAAGCCCTCGCCCACGTCCGCGAGGCCAGCCGCAGCGCGCTGAACGAGCTGCGGGCCACCGTCGGCCTGCTCCGCCAGTCCGGCGACCCCGAGGCCCCCACCGAGCCCGCCCCCGGCCTCAGCCGTCTCGAGGATCTCGCCGGCACCTTCCGCAGCGCCGGACTCCCCGTCGAGACGGCCCGCGCCGACCACGGCACCGACCTGCCGGCCGCCGTCGACCTGGCCGCCTACCGGATCGTCCAGGAGGCCCTGACCAACGTGCAGAAGCACGCGGGCACCGACGCCAAGGCCGAGGTCAGCGTCGTACGCGTCGGACCGAACATCGAGGTCACCGTCCTGGACGACGGCGCCGGGGCGGGCGCCGAGCCCGGCGTGGGCGGCGGGCACGGGCTGCTCGGCATGCGGGAGCGGGTCACCGCCCTCGGCGGCACCCTGACCACCGGACCCCGCTACGGGGGCGGCTTCCGTGTCCATGCGATCCTGCCGATCAAGACCCGTACGACCGCCCCGGGGGAGCCCGCATGACGATCCGTGTCCTGCTCGCCGACGACCAGGCACTGCTGCGCAGCGCGTTCCGGGTGCTGGTCGACTCCGAGCCCGACATGGAGGTCGTCGGGGAGGCCTCCGACGGTGCCGAAGCCGTCCGGCTGGCCAAGGAGCAGAGCGCGGACGTCGTCCTCATGGACATCCGGATGCCCGGCACCGACGGCCTCGCCGCCACCCGCCTGATCAGCGCCGACCCGTCCCTCGCCCACGTCCGCGTGGTCATCCTGACCACCTTCGAGGTCGACGACTACGTGGTCCAGTCGCTGCGCGCCGGGGCGTCCGGCTTCCTCGGCAAGGGCAGCGAACCCGAGGAGCTGCTGAACGCCATCCGGGTCGCCGCGGGCGGCGAGGCCCTGCTGTCCCCGGCCGCCACCAAGGGCCTGATCGCCCGCTTCCTCGCCCAGGGCGACGGCGACGACGGCCGGGACCCCGCCCGCTCCGAGCGGCTCGACGCGCTCACCGGCCGGGAGCGGGAGGTGCTCGTCCAGGTCGCCGGCGGCCACTCCAACGACGAGATCGCCGAACGCCTCGAGGTCAGCCCGCTGACGGTGAAGACGCACGTCAACCGGGCCATGGCCAAGCTCGGCGCCCGGGACCGGGCCCAGCTCGTCGTCATCGCGTACGAGTCGGGGCTGGTCCGCCCGAGGATGGACTGATCTCCACCCGCGCGTACTGCGCGCGGAGTAGGGGCCGGATAAGGAACGGGACCTGGGGCCTACGGATTCGCCGTCGGGCATGGCTCAAGGTGTTGGGGTGGGCGCTCACCTGTGCGTCCCGCAGCAGCTTCTGCCGCTCACAGAAGAGAGACCCTGACCCATGTCCTGGCTGTCGAGATTCAGCCTCGCGCAACGGGCCCTGATAGGCCTCATGTCGCTCATCGCGCTCGTCTTCGGGCTGATCGCGATACCCCAGATCAAGCAGCAACTGCTGCCCACCATCGACCTGCCCATGGTGTCGGTCATCGCGCCGTACCAGGGCGCCGCACCCGACGTCGTCGAGAAGCAGGTCGTCGAACCCATCGAGGACAACCTCCAGGGTGTCGACGGGATCACCGGCGTCACCTCCACCGCCAGCGAGGGCAACGCCGTGATCATGGCGTCCTTCGACTACGGCAACGACACCAAGCGGCTCGTCACCGACGTCCAGCAGGCCGTCAACCGGGCCCGCGCCCAGCTGCCGGACGACGTCGACCCGCAGGTCATCTCCGGCTCCACCGACGACATGCCGACCGTCGTCCTCGCAGTCACCTCCGACAAGGACCAGCAGGCCCTGAACGACCAGCTCGACAAGACGGTCGTACCGGCCCTGAAGGACATCGACGGCGTCGGCCGCGTCCAGATCACCGGCGTCCGCGACGTCCAGGTCGCCGTCACCCCCAACGACGCGAAGCTCGCGCAGGCCGGCCTCACCTCCGCCGCGCTCGGCCAGGCCCTGCAGGCGGGCGGCGCGACCGTCCCGGCCGGTTCCTTCGACGAGGGCGGCGCGAGCCGCACCGTCCAGGTCGGCGGCGGCTTCACCTCCCTGCAGCAGATCCAGGACCTGAGGGTCACCGGCGAGGGCGGCAAGAAGCCCGTACGCCTCGGTGACGTGGCCACCGTCAAGGAGCAGCCGGCCCCGGCCGACTCCATCACCCGCACCGACGGCCGGCCCAGCCTCGCCGTCAACGTCACCATGGACCACGACGGCAGCGCGGTCTCCATCTCGAACGCGGTCAAGGACAAGCTGCCCGAGCTGCGGCGGGACCTCGGCTCCGGGGCGAAGCTCACGGTCGTCAGTGACCAGGGCCCGGCGGTGTCCAAGTCCATCAAGGGCCTGACCACGGAGGGCGGGCTCGGCCTGCTCTTCGCGGTCCTGATCATCCTGGTCTTCCTGGCCTCGATCCGCTCCACGCTGGTCACGGCGGTGTCCATCCCGCTGTCGGTCGTCCTGGCGCTGATCGTGCTGTGGACCCGCGGCCTGTCCCTGAACATGCTCACACTGGGCGCGCTGACCATCGCCATCGGCCGGGTCGTGGACGACTCGATCGTGGTCCTGGAGAACATCAAGCGGCACCTGGGCTACGGCGAGGAGCGCAAGGAGGCGATCCTGGGCGCCGTGCGCGAGGTGGCCGGTGCGGTCACCTCCTCCACCCTCACCACGGTCGCCGTGTTCCTGCCGATCGGCCTGGTCGGCGGCATGGTGGGCGCCCTGTTCGGCTCGTTCAGCATCACCGTGACGGCGGCCCTGCTGGCCTCCCTGCTGGTGTCGCTGACGGTCGTACCGGTCCTGTCGTACTGGTTCCTGCGCGCCCCCAAGGGCACCCCCGAGGACGCCGACGAGGCCCGTCGGCGGGCCGAGGAGAAGGAGGCGAAGAGCCGCCTCCAGCGCCTCTACGTCCCCGTCCTGCGCTTCGCCACCCGCCGCAGGCTCACCAGTGTGCTGATCGCGATCGTGGTCCTCGTGGTCACGTTCGGCATGTCCGGACTGCTGAAGACGAACTTCTTCGACCAGGGCGAGCAGGAAGTCCTCACGGTCAAGCAGGAGCTGAAGCCGGGCACCAGCCTCGCGGCCACCGACGCCCAGGCGAAGAAGGTGGAGCAGCTGCTCGCCTCCACCAAGGGCGTCAAGGACTACCAGGTCACCGTCGGCTCCTCCGGCTTCATGGCGGCCTTCGGCGGCGGCACCGACACCAACCAGGCGTCGTACCAGGTCATGCTGAAGGACTCGGCGTCCTACGAGGACGTGCAGAAGCACCTCGAGGACGGGCTGAAGAAGCTCGACGGCATCGGCACGACCACCGTGTCCGCCGGTGACGGCTTCGGCAACCAGGACCTCAAGGTCGTGGTGAAGGCGTCCGACGCGCAGGCGCTGCGCGAGGCCGCCGACCAGGTGCGCTCCACCGTGGCCGGCCTCGACCACGTCACCGACGTCACCAGCGACCTCGCCCAGAGCGTGCCGCGGATCTCGGTCAAGGCGAACGCCAAGGCGGCCGCGGCCGGGTTCGACGACCAGAAGCTGGGCGCCGCGGTCGCCCAGGCCGTGCGCGGTACGACGGCGGCGAAGGCGATCCTCGACGACACCGAGCGCGACGTCGTCGTGAAGTCGGCCAAGCCCGCCACCACCCTCGCCCAGCTGAAGGCGCTCCGCCTCGGCCCGGTGAAGCTCGGTGACATCGCGACCGTGAAGCTGGTGGACGGGCCGGTGTCGATGACCCGCATCGACGGGCAGCGCGCCGCGACCGTCACGGCCCGGCCGACCGGGG
Organism: Streptomyces sp. NPDC031100; assembly: GCF_055570785.1. Taxonomy (NCBI): domain Bacteria; kingdom Bacillati; phylum Actinomycetota; class Actinomycetes; order Kitasatosporales; family Streptomycetaceae; genus Streptomyces; species Streptomyces sp. NPDC031100. Next base: position 472,270 of record NZ_JBVIGN010000001.1, on the reverse strand, counting down.
ACAACACGGGCGCGGTCAGCACCAAGCTCCAGGCGAAGATCAAGGCCCTGAAGCTCCCGGCGGGCGCCGAGGCGGAGATCGGCGGTGTCTCCTCCGACCAGGACGACGCGTTCAAGAACCTGGGCCTGGCCATGCTGGCGGCGATCGCGATCGTCTTCATGCTGCTGGTGGCGACGTTCCGCTCGCTGGCCCAGCCGCTGATCCTGCTGGTCTCGATCCCGTTCGCGGCGACGGGCGCGATCGGTCTCCTCGTGGCCACCGGCACCCCGATGGGCGTCCCGGCGATGATCGGCATGCTGATGCTGATCGGCATCGTGGTGACCAACGCCATCGTGCTGATCGACCTGATCAACCAGTACCGCAGGCAGGGCTACGGCGTCGTCGAGGCCGTGGTGGAGGGTGGCCGCCACCGGCTCCGCCCGATCCTCATGACGGCCCTGGCGACGATCTTCGCCCTGCTCCCGATGGCCCTGGGCGTCACCGGCGAGGGCGGCTTCATCGCCCAGCCGCTGGCCGTGGTCGTGATCGGCGGTCTGATCTCGTCCACGCTGCTCACCCTGCTCCTCGTCCCGACGCTCTACGCGATGCTGGAGCTCCGCAAGGAGCGGCGGGCCAAGAAGCGGGCGGCGAAGCGCGCCGCACGCGAGGAGCGGACCGCCGAGCGGGCCCCCGCGGGCGTATGACGCGGGCCCGGACTCGCCCGCCCGACAGCCGAGTCCGGGTACGAAGCCCCCGCAGCCGGTGTGACACCGCTGCGGGGGCTTTTGCCTGCAGGGGCGGATGCGCCGTTCCGCTCCACGGAGCGGACCGATCCGGTACGGTCGGGCCGGAGCACGCCCGAAACAGCGTCAACACCGTTGCCATCGCGGTGAGTTCAGCGGCTCGCGGGGTGACGGACGGGACGGGGGATGGACGAGGCAAGGGTCGTCGAGATCTGGAACCCGGCCGGAGGGCATACCGGGAGCGGCTACCTGCTCGGTGACGACCTGGTGCTGACCTCCTGCCATGTCGTGGAGGGCACGCGGGCGGGGGGCGGGGTCGAGGTCCGGCAGCTCGACCCGCTGGGACGTACCACCTGGGTGCCCGCCGACGTGGTGTGGCTGCCGGAGCCGGCGGCCGGCCCGGCCCTGCCCGCACGGGCGGACGCCGCGCTGCTGCGGATCACGGGGCCTGAGTGGCGGCCGCCGCCGGGGCCGCCGGTGCGGTTCGGCCGCATCGTGGGCCGGGACCGGGTCCCGTGCCTCGGCCTGGGATTCCCCGACGCGGCCAGACGCTCGGAGCGCGAGCGGGACACCATGCCGGTGCGCGGCCATGTGGATCCGCTGCACGGCATGAAGTCCGGGATGATCACGGTGCACGTCGACACGGGCATCGTGCCCGGCCGGGCGGGCTGGCGCGGCGGCTCCGGTACCGCCGTCCTGTGCGGGCCGCATCTGGTCGCCGTGGTCAGGGCGGAGAAGTCCGTGGCCACCGGCGTGCTGGACGCCGTCCCCGTGACCGCCCTCGCCGAACTGCCCGGATTCCGGCAGACCCTGGAGACCTACGGGGTGCACCTCGTCATCGAGGACGTCGGCGGCCCGGCGCCGGACGCGCGGGCCGGTCTCGGCCGCACACCGATCAGCATGCCGCCGCCACGCTGGCAGCACCGGATACGGGAGGTGCCGCTGCCCGCCCTGGGCGGCGGGGCCCTGACGGTCCTGCTGCTCTTCCGGTTCGGCCCGCAACCCGCGGGCGTCGCCTGGGCGATCGGTTCGCTGTTCGCCGGTGTCCTGGCGGCCTGGTCCATCGTCCGGTTCCGCGCCCCGCACCCGGCGGGATCCGGCTGGGACGCCGCCCGCGCCCGGCTGTCCGAGGCCGTGCGCCAGGAGGTGGCGCGCCGCCGCAGGCAGCTGCTGGGCGGCGACAAGAAGGCCATCAACGTCACCTTCACCACGGTGCCGCAGGGCGGCCGGGACGCGGACCGGGCCTGGCCGCGGGGAGACTTCGCCGGCATCGCCGACTACGTGGAAGCCCTCGTACCGAAGCGGCTCGTCATCACCGGCGGACCGGGCGCCGGCAAGACGCTCCTCGCCCACGAACTGGTCCACCGGCTGCTCGGCGGCATCGACTACGGCGGCCCGGTGCCGCTGCCGCTGGGGCTGTCGGAGTGGGACACCAGCGTGCCGTTCACCGACTGGTTCACCGCCCGCATGGCCCGCGAGTACCTCGACGGTTCCGACACGACGGCACGGGAGCTGCTGGCCACCGGCCGGATCATGCCGGTCCTGGACGGCCTCGACGAACTGGACCTGCCGGGCGGCGGCCGGTCCAGGTCCGAAGCGGCGCTGGCCCAGCTCAACGCGTTCGAGGGCCCGCTGGTCCTGACCTGCCGCGCCACGGAGTACGAGCGGCTCAGCCGCGCCGGCCACCGCCTGCTGGACTGCGCCACCGTCCGGATCGAGCAGGTGGGCGCCGCCGACGGCGGGCGCTACCTGGTCGAGCGGGCCGTGAACCAGGCGCGTCTGCGCGCGATGGAGGCCGAGTTGTTCGCTCCGGGGACGGCCACGGCCGCCGCACTGTCCTCCCCGTGGATGCTGACGCTGGCCTCGCTGGTCTCCCGGTCGGAGTCGGGAGCCGCCCGGCTCAGGTCCCTCACCGGTGTCCCGGACTCCCCGCACGGGCGGCAGGAGGTGCGCGCCACGTTGATGGAGGCGCTCATCCCCACCGCGTGCGGCGCGGATCCGGCACAGCGGCGCCGCCCCTACGAGCCGCAGGAGGTGACCCGGTGGCTACGGCTGCTCGCCGCGAGCCTGCGCGGCGGCAGCGGGGCCCCGGCCGACGGCCAGGACGGCTCCCCGCGCTCCCGGGACCTCGAGATCCACACGCTGTGGCCGGTCGCGGGGCCCCGTGCCGCGCGCTACACGGCGGTGGCGATCACCGTGGCCTGCTGGCTGCCCGCCCTCGCCCTGCTGGCGCTCTGTTTCGACCGGAGGGGCGCGCTGCCGCTGCCCGGGCTCGTGCTGCTCCTGCTGCTGACTCCGGCGCCGCTCGCCTCGGCCTGGCAGGCGCGGGCCCGTTTCGTGCAGCCGCGCCGGATCCTGTTCCAGCGGCTGCGCGGCAGGCTCGGCCGGAGCCGGCTTGCGCTCGGCACGGTGCTCGGCGGGGTGCTCATGCTGCCGCTGGTCCCCCTGTTCGGCCAGGGGTTCGCCCTGGGTGCCGGCGGAGCCTTCGCCTGCGTTTTCGGCTCCGGTCTGGCCCTGGCGGTACGGGCGGACGTCGACCGGGGCCGGCTGGTCGCGGTGGGCGTGCCGACCGCTCTGGCCGTGATGACCGTCGCCGGGCTGGCGGCCGGCGGGCTCGGCGACTTCGTCGGCGTCGCCGCCGGCTGCGGCGCCGGTGCGATCGGGCTGATGGCAGGGGTGCGGGCAGGCCTGCGTGCCGCCCGGCGCCGGGGCGGCGGAGAACCGGACCCGGATCCGCCGGGGGTGCCCACCCCGCTGTCACCGCTGCGCAACGACGCGATGGCCGGGCTGGTCTCGGGCGCCGTCGTGTCGGGCCTGGCGCTCTACGCGCTGCTGTTCGTCGACTGGCTGCGGGTGCCCTGGCCGCTCGCCGCGGTCACGGCGGTCGCCTGTGGCCTGGCCGCCGGGCCGGGCTTCGTCGCCGTCACCACCCGCCAGTACCTCGGCGTGATCGCCGCGACCAGGGGACGGCTGCCGTGGCACCTGGCCGGGTTCCTGCGCTGGTGCCACGATCGCGGCCTGCTGAGGTCGGCTGGCACGGTGTACCAGATCCGCCACGAGGAGCTGCTCGAATGGCTGCAGCGCTGACTGCGCCGGCAGGGGCGCCCCCCGACCGGGAGGCGCCCCTGTGCCGGGCGGAAGGCGCCGCTACGGCAGCGCCAGCATCCGCTCAAGCGCCAGCTTGGCGAACGCCTCGGTCTCCTTGTCGACCTCGATCCGGTTGACCAGGTTGCCCTCGGCCAGGGACTCCAGGGCCCAGACCAGGTGGGGCAGGTCGATGCGGTTCATGGTCGAGCAGAAGCAGACCGTCTTGTCGAGGAAGACGATCTCCTTGCCCTCGGGCGCGAAACGGTTCGCCAGACGCCGGACCAGGTTCAGCTCCGTGCCGATGGCCCACTTCGAGCCGGCCGGTGCCTTCTCCAGGGCCTTGATGATGTACTCCGTCGAGCCGACGTAGTCCGCCGCGGCCACGACCTCGTGCTTGCACTCGGGGTGGACGAGGACGTTCACGCCGGGGATGCGCTCGCGCACGTCGTTCACGGAGTCGAGGCTGAAGCGGCCGTGGACCGAGCAGTGGCCGCGCCACAGGATCATCTTCGCGGCGCGCAGCTCGTCCGCCGTCAGGCCGCCGTTCGGCTTGTGCGGGTTGTAGACCACGCAGTCGTCCAGGGACATGCCCATGTCGCGGACGGCGGTGTTGCGGCCGAGGTGCTGGTCCGGCAGGAACAGCACCTTTGTTGCCGAGGGCTCCCCTTGCTCGAAGGCCCAGTCCAGGGCGCGCTTGGCGTTCGACGAGGTGCAGATCGTGCCGCCGTGCTTGCCGGTGAACGCCTTGATGTCCGCCGAGGAGTTCATGTACGAGACCGGGACCACTTGCTCGGCGATCCCCGCCTCGGTCAGCACGTCCCAGCACTCGGCGACCTGCTCGGCCGTGGCCATGTCGGCCATGGAGCAGCCGGCGGCCAGGTCCGGCAGGACGACCTTCTGGTCGTCGGACGTCAGGATGTCGGCCGACTCGGCCATGAAGTGCACACCGCAGAAGACGATGTACTCGGCCTCCGGGCGCGCGGCCGCGTCCCGGGCCAGCTTGAAGGAGTCGCCCGTGACGTCGGCGAACTGGATGACCTCGTCGCGCTGGTAGTGGTGGCCGAGCACGAAGACCTTGTCGCCGAGCTTCTCCTTGGCCGCGCGGGCGCGCTCGACCAGATCGGGGTCGGACGGCGAGGGCAGGTCGCCGGGACACTCGACACCCCGCTCGCTCTTCGGGTCGGCCTCGCGGCCGAGAAGCAGCAGGGCGAGCGGAGTCGGCTGTACGTCGAGTTCCGGGGTCTGGGCGGTGGTCACGACACGCACCCTTTCTACTTTTCGTCTAACTGACGCTATCTATCATAACTGGTTCATGTCACTTTGACGACGGCCATAACGTCGATGTGACGTGAATCCCGCTCGGGTCCCTCCACAGGCCGCTGTCGACGTCGTGGGGCATGTGCGAGCATGAGGAAGGAAACAAAAACGCGACCACGCGAATGCCCGGCCCGGAATGAATCCGCGGAAGTGCCGGTTGCACTGGTCGGCAAGCAGTCTCCGTACAACCCGGGAGAGATGTAGATGTCCGTATCGGACGAGACCACCACCGTCACCGACGGCATCATCCTGACCGACGCCGCCGCGGCCAAGGTCAAGGCCCTGCTCGACCAGGAAGGCCGCGACGACCTCGCGCTGCGCGTCGCCGTCCAGCCCGGTGGCTGCTCCGGCCTGCGCTACCAGCTCTTCTTCGACGAGCGCTCGCTCGACGGTGACGTGGAGAAGGACTTCGGCGGGGTCAAGGTCGTCACCGACCGCATGAGCGCCCCGTACCTGGGCGGCGCCACCGTCGACTTCGTGGACACGATCGAGAAGCAGGGCTTCACGATCGACAACCCGAACGCGACGGGCTCCTGCGCCTGCGGCGACTCCTTCAGCTGAGCCGTCCCGGCCTGACGGGCAAACGAAACAAGGCGGCGGCCCCCTCCGAGGGGCCGCCGCCTTCGTGTTTCCGCCGGGCGGCTAGCGGGTCTGCGGCCGCAGCGCCCCCGGCTTCTCCTTCGGGATGTCCCTGCCGCCGGTGCCGACCACCGTCCGGCCGTCGAGGGGCGCGTCCAGCCGTACGGTCTTCACGTAGTACTTCCCCAAGGCGATGCAGATCTGGTCCGGCTGGGATTTCTCGGTCACCGTCACCGTCACCCGGTCGGCGCTCTCCTTCGCCGACGCCGTGTACTGCGAGCACACCCCGCCGATGAAGTGCACGTTCAGCTCGCGGCCGTCGGCGCTGTAGCCGTCGACCTTCACGTCATCCGTCTCCGTCTTCGGCGCCGAGGTCGGTTCGTCGGCCGGCGCCGACGCCGACGGCGTCGCCAGGTACTTCGGTTCCACCGCCGGATACGTCACCGTGAACGTGCCCCGCGCGGCCGTACCCCGCACCGCGAACAGCCAGGACGGCACCAGCGTCTGCCGCCCGGACACGGAGTGCGTGGCCAGCCCGAAGACGGCCTTGTCCACGGTGAGCGCGGCCACCTGGGGAGCCGTCGAGGCATCGCCGCACGGCTGCTCCAGCCGGTCCTTCAGCGGAACGGGACTCGCGCAGCCGCCGATGCCCATCCGGTGGCCCTGCTGCTGCGCCTTGTTCATCAGTTCCAGCGTCTTCCGTGCGCCCAGCACGGGGTACGAGTCCCCCTTGGCCGGCGCCACCAGCATCCCGTGGCCGCCGACGACGTCCCCCTGCCTGTCGACGGTCAGGCCGGTCGTCCAGCCGTACGTGGGCAGCCCGCCCACCACCGGATCGGCGTTGACCACCCGCTGGGCGCCCATGACCTGGCTCGCGTCGATCTTCGCGTCGTCCTGCCCGAGCGCCTTCAGCACCGGTGCCGCCGCCTTCTCGGCGTCCGCCACGCTCACCGGCGTACCGGCCGGGGCGCCCGGGTCCTGGGTGCAGACGGTGACCTTCCGACAGTTGTCGGTGCCCGGCGCATACCGGCTGAAGGTCCAGCTGCCGGGGGCCGCCTTGCTCACCTGGAGCGTCGGCCCGGAACCGTCCCCGCCCCCGCCGACCCGCCAGTCCGGGCCCTCGGCGACGGGCGTGCCGGCGACCCCGAGGGCCTTGGCCAGCCGGGCCACGTCCTCCTTGCCGACCTCGCCCCTGGGTGCGAACACGGGCGCCGAGCGGGGGCCGTCGGGCAGCTTCCCCGCGGCCACGTACCTCGGGCCGTACGGGTCCGGTTCACCGGGCGCGATCTCGCCGGTGCCGGCCTGCGTCCAGGTGTCCAGGACGAGGGGCGGGGGAGTGCCGTCACCGCCGGGCGCCCCGGCGCTCGTACGGCCGTGTGAACCCGTGTGCGCGGCGAGGAACGCACCCCCGCCCCCGACCAGCAGAACGGCCGCCGCGACCGAGACGACGACCATGGGGGAGCGACGCCGCCCGGACCGCTCACCGGCGTGCGCGTCATCGGCCTCGCCGGCCTCACCGGCTCCGCCGTCCTCGGAGACCCGGGGGGACGCGGGCCCCTCCGCGCTCCCGGCGGCGCCAGAGACCTCGGAGTCGTCGGAGACGGAAACCTCGGAAACCTCGGAGACCTGGGAGTCCTTGGACACCTCAGAGACCTCAGAGACCTCGGCAACCTCGGAGACCTCGGGCTCTTCGGGATTCTCGGGTCGCTCGCTGTTCACCGCATCGCTCCTCGCTGGATCGTGTCCCACGCCCCCGGCACGGGGGACGGCGATGGGACGCGCGAGGGGAGCGCACGGTTCCCGGGTGTGCGCCCCTGAGGTCAGTCTCCGTAGTCCGACATGGCGTCCAGCAGCCGGGCCGACCGCACCGGCACGGTCACCCCGTGGATCAGCGACGGCGGCACCGGACGGGAGTCGGCGTGCCGGGGCGCCGCCCAGTGCGGGGCCATCCGGGCGCAGTCGCCGCGCAGCGACGCGAGGTCGCCTTCGAGGTCGGCCGGGGCGGAGGAGTTGACCTTGAGGTTCGTCATGACGGCACCGTAGGCATGTCGAGCCTCGCGAAGAAAGATCTACTATCGGGTAGTTTTGCCAGCTTCAGTGGCCCGCCCGGAGCGGGTAGCGTGAACTGTCAATCCAGCCTCCCGCAGGAGAATGCCTGTCGTGCGCATCGCAGTCACCGGCTCCATCGCCACCGACCACCTCATGACCTTCCCCGGCCGTTTCGCCGACCAGTTCGTCGCGGACCAGCTGCACACGGTCTCGCTCTCCTTCCTGGTCGACAATCTGGACGTTCGCCGGGGCGGCGTCGCCGCGAACATCGCCTTCGGCATGGGGCAGCTCGGCACCCAGCCCATCCTGGTCGGGGCCGCCGGCTTCGACTTCGACGAGTACCGCGCCTGGCTGGACCGCCACGGCGTGGACACCGACTCGGTCCGTATCTCCGAGACCCTGCACACCGCCCGCTTCGTGTGCACCACCGATGCCGACCACAACCAGATCGGCTCGTTCTACACCGGCGCGATGAGCGAGGCCCGCCTCATCGAGCTGAAGACGGTGGCCGACCGCGTCGGCAGCCTCGACCTGGTCCTGATCGGCGCCGACGACCCGGAGGCGATGCTCCGCCACACGGAGGAGTGCCGCTCCCGGAACATCCCCTTCGCCGCCGACTTCTCCCAGCAGATCGCCCGGATGGAGGGCGAGGAGATCCGGATACTGCTGGACGGGGCGACGTACCTCTTCTCCAACGAGTACGAGAAGGGACTCATCGAGTCCAAGACCGGCTGGACCGACGCCGAGATCCTGTCCAAGGTCGGCCACCGCGTCACCACCCTCGGCTCGCGGGGCGTCCGGATCGAGCGGTCCGGCGAGGACACGATCGAGGTCGGCTGCCCGGAGGAGGAGCGCAAGGCCGATCCCACGGGTGTCGGCGACGCCTTCCGGGCCGGTTTCCTCTCCGGCCTCGCCTGGGGCGTCTCCCTGGAGCGCGCGGCTCAGGTGGGCTGCATGCTGGCGACGCTCGTCATCGAGACCGTAGGTACTCAGGAGTACCAGCTGCGCCGGGCGCACTTCATGGATCGGTTCACCAAGGCGTACGGGGATGAGGCGACGGAGGAAGTTCGGTCCCACCTGCGCTGAGCGCCGTTGTTCGGAGGGGGGCGCCGCCCCCCTCACCCCCCCGATCAGCCAAGCCTGCGGACCACGTACGCCGTACCCCGCTCCGCCGGCTCCTCCCCGACGTACTCCTGCCCCCGCATCTCGCACCACGCCGGAATGTCCAGCCGGGCCGCCTCGTCGTCCGAGAGCACCCGGACCGTGCCCCCCACCGGCACCTCCCCGAAGACCTTGGCCAGCTCGATGACCGGAATCGGGCACCGCTTGCCGAGGGAGTCGACGACCAGTTCCGCCCTGCGCACCTCCGTCGCGGGAGCCGGCGCCCCCAGCTTCTCGCGAACCCCCGCAACGGCCCCCGGCAGCACCTCCAGGAACTGCTCCACGTCCCTCTCCGCCACCCCCACCGGCAGCGAAACCCGTACGTTCCCCTCGGTCAGCACCCCCATCGCCTTCAGCACATGGCTGGGCGTCAGTGTGCTGCTGGTGCAGGACGACCCGGACGAGACGGAGAAACCCTCCCGGTCCAACTCGTGCAGCAGAGCCTCTCCGTCGACATAGAGACAGGAGAAGGTGACGATGCCGGGCAGTCGCCGCTCGGGATCGCCCACCACCTCCACGTCCGGCACCAGCTGCGGCACCCGGGTCCGGATCCGCTCCGTCAGCTCCCGCAGGCGTACCGCCTCCTGGGCAGCCTCGGCCCGCACCGCGCGCAGGGAGGCCGCGGCCGCGACGATCGCCGGGAGGTTCGCGAAACCGGGCGCACGCCCCGACTCCCGCTCGTCCACAGGCCCTTGCGCCGCGAACCGCACGCCCTTCTTCACCACGAGCAGCCCCACCCCCGAGGGCCCGCCCCACTTGTGCGCACTGGCGGTCAGCAGCGACCACTCACCCTCGACCGGCCCCCACCCCAGCGACTGCGCGGCGTCCACCAGCAACGGCACCCCCGCCGCCCGGCACGCCTCGGCCACCGCGCCCACCGGCTGCACGGTCCCGACCTCGTGATTGGCCGACTGCAGACAGGCCAGCGCGGTGTCCTGCCGGAGCGCGGCCGCGTAGGCCGCCGGGTCCACCACCCCGGCCCGGTTCACGGCCACCTGGCTGACCGTCCCGCCCTCCGCCTCGAACGCCTCCGCCGAATGGAGTACCGAGGAGTGTTCGACCGCTGACACGATCAGGTGGCGCCCGACCCGCCGCCGCCCGGCCAACGCCCCCGCGATGCCGGTGTGTACGGCCCGGGTCCCGGAGGAGGTGAACACCACCTCGTCCGCCCGGCACCCCACCGCCTCGGCCACCGCCTCCCGAGCCGCGTCGAGCAACATCCGAGCCTTCCGCCCCTCCCGGTAGAGACGGGCAGGATCGGCCCACCCGTCATCCAGGGAGGCCAACAGCGCCTGACGAGCTACGGGATGGAGGGGGGCCGCGGAGGCAGCGTCGAAGTAGGACACACCTCAACGTTAAGACTTCCGGTGAGTTAAGTAAGGGGCGCGGCGAACTGCGCGACCAGCCACAACGCACCCGCACCCGCAACTCAAACCGCGACAACCCGAGCTATTAGGCGCCCAATCCCACCCCAACCGAGTGACAGGCGACGCGTATGCCCCCCTCCCCGCGAACCCCCGGAGGGCGTCGGCTAGGGTTTGGTCCGCATAAACATCCAAACCCCTGCCCGACGCAGGGCGGCGACCGACCAGCGAGAAGGCCGCAGCCGACCGCGCGGGCGAGACTCTCGGGAAGGCGCTACGTGAGTCCCAACGGCTCCGACCGCTCGCCGCGGCGCCCGATGCGGCGGAAGCTGCTGCAGGCAATGACCGCGGGCCTGGTCCTGGCGACCGCCACCGGTTGCACATACAAGGACTTCCCCCGCCTTGGTATGCCCACCCCGACCACGGAAGAGGCTCCGCGGATCCTCTCCCTGTGGCAGGGCTCCTGGGCTGCCGCGCTGGCCACCGGCGTGCTGGTGTGGGGCCTGATTCTGTGGAGTGCTTTCTTCCACCGGCGCAGCCGCACCAAGGTCGAGGTTCCTCCGCAGACCCGGTACAACATGCCGATCGAGGCCCTGTACACGGTGGTCCCGATCATCATCATCTCGGTGCTCTTCTACTTCACGGCCCGGGACGAGTCGAAGCTCCTGGACCTCTCCAAGAAGCCCGACGTCACGGTCAACGTGGTCGGCTTCCAGTGGAGCTGGGGCTTCAACTACGTCGAGAGCGTCCCCGGTGTCCCCGGCGACGCCAAGACCGACAAGAACCTGGACGCCATTCCGGACCGGTTCAAGAAGGACTTCCCGGCGAACGCCGGCGGCGTCTACGACGTCGGCACGCCCGGCACGCGGAACCCGCAGACCAACAACCCCGGTCCGACGCTCTGGCTCCCCAAGGGCAAGACCGTCCGCTTCGTCCTCACCTCGCGTGACGTCATCCACTCCTTCTGGGTGGTGCCGTTCCTGATGAAGCAGGACGTCATCCCGGGCCACACCAACGCCTTCCAGGTGACCCCCAACCAGGAGGGCACCTTCCTCGGCAAGTGCGCAGAGCTCTGCGGCGTCGACCACTCGCGCATGCTGTTCAACGTGAAGGTCGTCTCCCCCGAGCGGTACCAGCAGCACCTCAAGGACCTCGCCAAGAAGGGGCAGACCGGTTACATTCCCGCCGGCATCGCGCAGACGCCGCACGAGAAGAACCGGGAGACGAACAACCTGTGAGCATCCTCAACGAACCCCAGGGTGCCGCGGCAGCTGAAGGCTCGTACGCGAACGAGCTGCCGGTCAGGCGCAAGCAGCCCGGCAATGTCGTGGTGAAGTGGCTGACGACCACCGACCACAAGACGATCGGAACGCTGTACCTCGTCACGTCGTTCGCGTTCTTCCTGGTCGGTGGCGTGATGGCGCTGCTGATGCGCGCCGAGCTGGCCCGTCCGGGCCTGCAGATCATGTCGAACGAGCAGTTCAACCAGGCGTTCACGATGCACGGCACCGTGATGCTGCTGATGTTCGCGACGCCGCTGTTCGCCGGTTTCACGAACTGGATCATGCCGCTGCAGATCGGCGCGCCGGACGTGGCGTTCCCGCGGCTGAACATGTTCGCCTACTGGCTGTACCTGTTCGGCTCGCTCGTCGCGGTGGGCGGCTTCCTCACCCCGCAGGGTGCGGCCGACTTCGGCTGGTTCGCCTACTCCCCGCTGTCGGACGCGGTCCGCAGCCCGGGTATCGGCGCCGACATGTGGATCATGGGTCTGGCCTTCTCCGGCTTCGGCACCATCCTCGGCTCGGTCAACTTCATCACCACGATCATCTGCATGCGTGCCCCGGGCATGACCATGTTCCGCATGCCGATCTTCGTGTGGAACGTGCTGCTGACCGGTGTGCTGGTCCTGCTCGCCTTCCCGGTCCTGGCGGCCGCGCTGTTCGCCCTGGAGGCGGACCGGAAGTTCGGCGCCCATGTGTTTGATGCCGCCAACGGCGGAGCCTTGCTCTGGCAACACCTCTTCTGGTTCTTCGGCCATCCAGAGGTGTACATCATCGCGCTGCCGTTCTTCGGCATCGTCTCCGAGATCATTCCGGTGTTCTCCCGCAAGCCGATGTTCGGCTACATGGGTCTGATCGCGGCCACCATCGCGATCGCCGGTCTGTCCGTGACGGTGTGGGCGCACCACATGTACGTCACCGGTGGCGTGCTGCTGCCGTTCTTCTCCTTCATGACCTTCCTGATCGCGGTCCCGACCGGCGTGAAGTTCTTCAACTGGATCGGCACGATGTGGAAGGGCTCGCTGTCCTTCGAGACGCCGATGCTGTGGGCCACCGGCTTCCTGGTCACCTTCGTGTTCGGTGGTCTGACCGGTGTCATCCTGGCCTCGCCGCCGATGGACTTCCACGTCTCCGACTCGTACTTCGTGGTGGCCCACTTCCACTACGTGGTCTTCGGTACGGTCGTCTTCGCCATGTTCGCCGGCTTCCACTTCTGGTGGCCGAAGTTCACCGGCAAGATGCTGGACGAGCGCCTCGGCAAGATCACCTTCTGGACGCTGTTCATCGGCTTCCACGGCACCTTCCTGGTCCAGCACTGGCTGGGCGCCGAGGGCATGCCGCGTCGTTACGCCGACTACCTGGCGGCCGACGGCTTCACCGCCCTGAACACGGTCTCGACCGTCAGCTCGTTCCTGCTCGGTCTGTCGATCCTGCCGTTCCTCTACAACGTGTGGAAGACGGCCAAGTACGGCAAGCCGGTCGAGATGGACGACCCGTGGGGCTACGGCCGTTCGCTCGAGTGGGCGACCTCCTGCCCGCCGCCGCGGCACAACTTCCTCACCCTGCCGCGGATCCGCAGCGAATCCCCGGCGTTCGACCTGCACCACCCCGAGATCGCCGCGCTCGAGCAGCTCGAGTACGCCGGTCACGGCACCAGCGCCGTCGAGGGCAACAAGGAGGCCGGCAAGTGAAGATCCAGGGTCGGATGTTCATCTGGCTGAGCTTCTTCATCCTGATCATGGCCGCCGTGTACGGCGTCTGGTCGAAGGAGCCGGCCGGTACCACGGCGCTCTTCCTGTCCTTCGGCCTGCTCATCATGACCGGCTTCTACCTGGGCTACACCGCCCGGCGGGTCGACGCGGGTGCGCAGGACAACAAGACGGCCGACGTCGCGGACGACGCGGGCGAGCTGGGCTTCTTCAGCCCGCACAGCTGGCAGCCGCTCGCCCTCGGCTTCGGTGGCGCGCTGGCCTTCCTCGGTGTCGCGGTCGGCTGGTGGCTGCTGTACTTCGGTGCACCGTTCATCCTGGTCGGCCTGTTCGGCTGGGTGTTCGAGTACTACCACGGTGAGAACCGCACCCAGTAGCAAGCGCCGAGCGCCACGGGAGCCCGGACACTCCGTCAGGAGAGTCCGGGCTCCTGCGTTTGCCGCGGTGCCCGTCCCTCGTACGGGTTATGCAGCGCGCCGCTGGGGTCTGCCTCTCATAGCGTGATCGTATGAACCACTCTCCGCGGACCCGCACCGTCGTCAGCTGCGCGCTGCTGGTGACCGCCCTGGGCGCGGGCGTCGCCGCCTGCGGTTCGGACGGCAACCCCCTGTCGGACAAGCCCTACGACGCGGCGGACCAGATCTCCTTCAACGGCCCCACCGGTGCGGGGAAGCGGGCCGACCCGGACAAGCCCCTGGAGATCACCGCCGAGAGCGGTGAGGGCCGGATCACGGACGTCACCGCCCAGGACTCCACGGGGCGCTATGTGGCGGGCGAACTCGCGGTCGACGGCAGCCGTTGGCACAGCACCTCCCCGCTGGCCGCCAACGCCCACTACACGGTCGTGGTGAGCACCGAGGACGAGGACGGCGCGCCCGGCCGTAAGGTCCTCACCTTCGACACCAGCAAGCCCACGGCCACCAAGCGCCTGAACGTCACGTTCGGGCCGGAGTCGGGCCAGTACGGCGTCGGACAGCCCATCACCGCCCAACTCGACCAGGAGATCAAGGGCAAGGCGCAGCGGGCCGTCGTGGAGCGCGCCCTCAGGGTGGACGCCACACCGGCCGTCCAGGGCTCCTGGTACTGGGTGAGCGACAAGGAACTCCACTACCGCCCCAAGGAGTACTGGCCCACGCACGCCACCATCCAGGTGCACAGCAACTTGGACGGCGTCAAGATCAGCGACCGCCTGTGGGGCGGCAAGTCCAAGGCGCTGAAGATCACCACCGGTGACCGGATCGAGGCCGTGACGGACGCCTCGGCGCACCAGCTGACGTTCTTCCAGAACGGCCAGGCGATCAACACGGTCCCCGTCACCACCGGAAAGGCCGGCTACGAGACCCGCAACGGCGTCAAGGTCGTACTGGCCAAGCAGTACTTCGTACGCATGCGCGGCACCACGGTGGGCATCGCCGAGGGCAGCTCCGACTCCTACGACCTGCCGGTCTACTACGCCACCCGGGTCACCTGGTCCGGCGAGTACGTCCACGCCGCCCCCTGGTCGGTGGGCTCCCAGGGCTACGAGAACGTCAGCCACGGCTGCACCGGCATGAGCACCGGCAACGCCGAATGGTTCTTCGACCACATCCACGAGGGCGACATCGTCAGGGTCGTCAACTCCAACGGCGACCCGATGGAACCCTTCGGCAACGGCTTCGGCGACTGGAACGTCGACTGGAAGAAGTGGCGCACAGGCAGCGCCCTCATCAACGGCACCCCGGACGGCCCCTCACCACAGGATGCACTGCGCCTCCGGCCGACAGCGGTGTGAGCGCCCCAAGGGGCGCCCCGAGCTCCTAGGCGCTCAGCAACCGCTTCTCGCGGAGCAAACCGGCCAAGGCCGACGCAAACTCCACCGGATCCACCGGCAGAGTCACCGCCGCATCGGCCCGGCTCCACGTGGCCAGCCACGCATCCTGAGGCCGCCCCATCAGCAGCAGCACGGGCGGGCAGTTGAACACCTCGTCCTTGATCTGCCGGCACACACCCATGCCCCCCATGGGTACGGCCTCGCCGTCGAGCACGCACACATCGATGCCGCCCTTGCCCAGCTCGCGCAGCACCGCCTCAGGAGTCGCACACTCCACGAACTCGACGAGGGGGACATCAGGAGCCGGCCTGCGGCCGGAGGCCAACCGCACCTGTTCCCGCGTGTTGGAGTCGTCGCTGTACACCAGCACCGTAGCGGTCGGCTGCATGCTTCCTCCGAGACGTCAGCGTCGTACGGACAGGGCCGTTCGGTGCGGATGTTACTCCCATGAACACCACGTCAACACCGGTTCGGCGGGCAGCAACACTCCGAACGGCACCCCCCGGAGTGAGGGCGGGATAAGCGACCGACATAATGTCGGTCGTGGCGACAGCAACGACAGTAGAAACCGGGCACGCGCACCCGTCGGTCAACCGGCCGAACCTCACCAGCGTCGGAACCATCATCTGGCTGAGTTCCGAGCTGATGTTCTTCGCGGCCCTCTTCGGCATGTACTTCACCCTGCGATCGGTGACCGGTCCCGCGCACTGGAAGGAGATGGCCAGCCATCTCAACTTCCCGTTCTCGGCGACGAACACCACGATCCTGGTGCTCTCCTCGCTCACCTGCCAGCTCGGCGTGTTCGCCGCCGAGCGTGGTGACGTGAAGAAGCTCCGGGGCTGGTTCATCCTCACCTTCGTCATGGGTGCGATCTTCATCGGCGGTCAGGTCTACGAGTACACGGCCCTGGTGAAGGAGGACGGCCTCTCGCTCTCCTCCGACCCGTACGGCTCGGTGTTCTACCTGACCACCGGCTTCCACGGCCTGCACGTGACAGGCGGTCTCATCGCCTTCCTGCTGGTCCTCGGTCGCACCTACGCGGCCAAGAGGTTCACCCACGAGCAGGCGACCGCCGCCATCGTCGTGTCCTACTACTGGCACTTCGTCGATGTCGTCTGGATCGGCCTCTTCGCCACGATCTACATGATCAAGTAGCCGGGACCGCTCCCGCACATCCAGAAGCACCGACGCAGAAGATCCTGACACCGGGGTAATCCGTGAAAAAGCTCTCCGCACGACGACGCCATCCGCTGGCGGCGGTCGTCGTCCTACTCCTCGCGCTGGCGGCTACTGGGGGGCTCTACGCCGCGTTCGCGCCCGCGGGCAAGGCGCAGGCCGATGAAACCTCCCAGTCCCTGACCATCAAGGAGGGCAAGAAGCTCTACGAGGTCGGCTGCGCCAGCTGCCACGGCACCGGTGGCCAGGGCTCCTCCGACGGCCCGAGCCTGGTCGGCGTGGGCGCCGCGGCGGTCGACTTCCAGGTCGCAACCGGCCGTATGCCGGCCGCCACCTCGCAGGGCCCGCAGGTCGTCAAGAAGAAGAACATCTACACCCAGGCCCAGATCGACCAGCTCGCCGCGTACATCGCGTCGCTGGGCGCCGGTCCCGAGGTGCCGACGAAGGAGCAGTACGGCCCGGACGGGGCGGACATCGGCAAGGGTGGCGAGCTGTTCCGCACCAACTGCGCGCAGTGCCACAACTTCACCGGCAAGGGTGGTGCCCTCACCAAGGGCAAGTTCGCTCCGGACCTGTCCGGCGTGGACCCGAAGCACATCTACGAGGCCATGCAGACGGGCCCGCAGAACATGCCGTCCTTCCCCGACACCACGCTGTCGGAGAAGAACAAGAAGGACATCATCGCGTACCTGCACGCGATCAACAGCAGCGAGACGGAGCAGCCGGGCGGCATGGACCTGGGCGGCCTCGGGCCGGTCAGTGAGGGTCTGTTCGCGTGGGTCTTCGGCCTCGGCGCGCTGATCGTGGTAGCCGTCTGGGTCGCCGCTCGGACCGCAAAGGCCAAGAAGTCATGAGTAGCCAAGACATTCCAGAAGAGAACCTGCCTGCTGAGCAGGAGCACGCACACGTCGCCGTGAGCGTCGCGGACGAGGAGAACCCGTTCGCGGACCCGGGGCTGCCGCCCCACGAGCACCGGATCCAGGACATCGACGAGCGGGCCGCCAAGCGGTCCGAGCGCGTCGTCGCCCTGCTGTTCACGGTGTCGATGCTGGCCACCGTCGGCTTCATCGCCTCGTACGTGACGATCCCGCACGACAAGTCGATCTTCGTCTTCCCGATCGGGCACGTCAGCGCGCTGAACTTCGCGCTCGGTCTGACCCTCGGTACGGCGCTGTTCTGCATCGGCGCGGGCGCGGTCCACTGGGCCCGCACCCTGATGTCCGACGTCGAGGTCGCCGACGAACGTCACGCGATCGAGGCCTCGCCCGAGGTCCGGGCGAAGGTCCACGCGGACTTCAAGCAGGGCGCCAAGGAGTCGGCGATCGGCCGCCGCGGGCTGATCCGCACCACGATGTTCGGTGCGCTGGCCCTGGTGCCGCTCTCCGGCGTCATGCTGCTGCGCGACCTCGGTCCGCTGCCCGGCACCTCGCTGCGCCACACCCTGTGGGCCAAGGGCAAGCTCCTCGTGAACATGAACACGAACCAGCCGCTGCGTCCCGAGGACGTCGCCGTCGGTTCGCTGACCTTCGCCAAGCCCGAGGGCCTGGAGGAGCACGAGGAGAACTTCCAGAACGAGATCGCCAAGGCGGCCCTGATGATCATCCGGCTCCAGCCGGACAACATCAAGGACAAGCGCGAGCTCGACTGGTCGCACGAGGGCATCGTCGCCTTCTCGAAGATCTGCACCCACGTCGGCTGCCCGATCTCCCTGTACGAGCAGCAGACGCACCACGTGCTGTGCCCGTGCCACCAGTCCACCTTCGACCTCTCCGACGGTGCCCGAGTGATCTTCGGCCCCGCCGGTCACGCCCTGCCGCAGCTCCGCATCGGCGTGAACGACGAGGGTTACCTCCAGGCGCTCGGCGACTTCGAGGAGCCCGTCGGTCCTGCATTCTGGGAGCGCGGATGAGTACTGCATCGAACGAGGCCCGCTCTCGCGGGAAGGCACCGGCCGGCGAGCGGATCGCCGACTGGGCCGACGGCCGGCTCGGGATCTACTCCCTGGCCAAGGCCAACATGCGCAAGATCTTCCCCGACCACTGGTCGTTCATGTTGGGCGAGGTCGCGCTCTACAGCTTCCTCATCATCATCCTCACGGGTGTGTACCTGACGCTGTTCTTCCACCCGTCGATGAACGAGGTGGAGTACCACGGCTCGTACGTCCCGCTCCAGGGACAGCTGATGAGCGAGGCGTTCAGCTCGACCCTGCACATCTCCTTCGACGTGCGCGGTGGTCTGCTCATCCGGCAGATCCACCACTGGGCGGCGCTGATCTTCCTCGCGGCCATGTTCGTGCACATGATGCGCGTGTTCTTCACCGGCGCGTTCCGCAAGCCGCGTGAGATCAACTGGCTGTTCGGCTTCCTGCTGTTCGTCCTCGGCATGTTCACCGGCTTCACCGGTTACTCGCTCCCGGACGACCTGCTCTCCGGCACCGGTGTCCGCTTCACCGAGGGTGCGATCCTGTCCATGCCGATCGTCGGCACGTACATCTCGTACTTCCTCTTCGGCGGCGAGTTCCCGGGCCACGACTTCGTCGCCCGGTTCTACTCGATCCACATCCTGCTGCTGCCGGGCATCATGCTCGGCCTGGTGGTCGGTCACCTGATCCTGGTCTTCTACCACAAGCACACGCAGTTCGCGGGTCCCGGCAAGACCAACAAGAACGTCGTCGGCATGCCACTGCTGCCGGTGTACATGGCCAAGGCGGGCGGCTTCTTCTTCCTGGTCTTCGGTGTGATCGCGGCGATCGCCGCGGTGGCCCAGATCAACCCGATCTGGGCCATGGGCCCCTACCGGCCCGACCAGGTCTCCACCGGCGCCCAGCCCGACTGGTACATGGGCTTCGCCGAGGGTCTGGTCCGCTACATGCCGGGCTGGGAGATCAACTTCTGGGGTCACACGCTCGTCCTGGGCGTGTTCATCCCGCTGGTGCTCTTCGGCCTCGTGCTGGCGGCGATCGCGGTCTACCCGTTCATCGAGTCCTGGGTCACCGGCGACAAGAGCGAGCACCACATCCTGGACCGCCCGCGCAACGCCCCGACCCGTACGGCCTTCGGTGTCGCCTGGGTGACCGTGTACATGGTCGGCCTGGTCGGTGGTGGCAACGACCTCATCGCCACCCACTTCCACCTGTCGATCAACGACGTGACCTGGTTCGTCCGGATCTCCTTCTTCGCCGGACCGGTCCTCGCGTTCATCATCACCAAGCGGATCTGCCTCGGCCTGCAGCGCCGCGACCGCGACAAGGTGCTGCACGGTCGCGAGACCGGCATCATCAAGCGCCTGCCGCACGGTGAGTTCATCGAGGTCCACGAGCCGCTCAGCCAGGAGCAGCTGCACACCCTCACGGCTCACCACCAGTACGAGCCGGCCGAGATCGGCCCGACGGTCGACGAGAACGGGGTCGAGCGCAAGGTGAAGGCGTCCGAGAAGCTGCGCGTCAAGCTCAGCACCGCCTACTACGGCGAGGACAACCAGATCCCGAAGCCCACGGTCGACGAGTACAAGGAGATCACGAGCGGCCACGGCCACCACTGATCCCCGCGTCGCCACGCCACGGTAGAAGGGCCCCGTCCGGCTTACGGACGGGGCCCTTCGCCGTGTCCTGGCCTGGATAGGGTGGGACCACACGGTTCTACTACGACACCCAGGAGCGGCTATGAACGCTGTGACCCCCGCTGGAGGCGACACCGCGGCGGGCCGTTCCTGGCCCGCCCTGCTGAACGGACTGCTGGACGGCCGGGACCTGTCCGCCGACGACACGGCCTGGGCGATGGACCTGATCATGCGCGGGGAGGCGACCGACGCGCAGATCGCCGGATTCATGGTGGCGCTGCGGGCCAAGGGCGAGACGGTGGAGGAGATCACCGGCCTCGTGCGGACCATGTACGAGCACGCCAACGTGATCGAGGTGCCGGGCCCGGCCGTCGACATCGTCGGCACCGGCGGCGACGGCGCCAAGACGGTGAACATCTCCACGATGTCGTCGATCGTGGTCGCCGGTACGGGAGCGAAGGTCGTCAAGCACGGCAACCGCGCCGCGTCCTCCGCCTCCGGGTCCTCCGACGTCCTGGAGAAGCTCGGCATCAATCTGAACCTGACCCCGCAGCGGGTCGCCGAGGTCGCCGACGAGGCCGGCATCACCATCTGCTTCGCGGTGAGGTTCCACCCGTCGCTGCGGCATGTCGCCGCGGCGCGCGGCCAGCTGGGGATCCGTACGACCTTCAATGTCCTCGGTCCGCTGACCAACCCGGCCAAGGTGCGGGCCCAGGCCGTCGGGGTCGCCGACCCGCGCATGGCGCCGATCGTGGCCGGGGTCCTCGCCGAGCGCGGCAACTCCGCCCTGGTCTTCCGCGGCGACGACGGCCTGGACGAGCTGACGACCACCTCCACCTCCCGGGTGTGGGTGGTCCGGGACGGCAAGGTCACCGAGCAGTGCTTCGACCCGCGGGACGTCGGCATCGACCTCGTACCCGTGGACGCGCTGCGCGGCGCCGACGCGTCGTACAACGCGGAGGTGGCGCGGCGCGTGCTGGACGGCGAGAAGGGCCCCGTCCGGGACGCGGTGCTGCTGAACTCGGCGGCCGCCCTGGTGGCCCTCGAGCCGACCGAGGCCCCGCTGGCCGAGCAGCTCCGGGCCGGCATGGCCAAGGCGGCCGAGTCGATCGACTCGGGCGCGGCGAAGCGGACGCTGGAGCGCTGGGTGGCGGCCAGCAACAAGTAGCAGATCTGAGGTGCGGTCCCGCAATCCGGACAGGAGTTGCGGGACCGCGATCACTTCACGTACGTTCCTGTCCAGGTCATGAGTGACAGTCATGAGGCCCCGGCCGACTGTCCGGCAACCCTCCGTCCGTGGCGGGGTGCCCCGGGTGAAGACCAGGTCGTAGGCAGCGAGGTCTACGGCAAGCGCGGACCCCTCGAACACCACCAGGGGTCCTGGTCGTCGAGGGAGCCTTCTGTGAGCAAGCGAATGCGATAGGGCGTAGAGCCCCGCCTCCGCATACCCCTTTCACCTTTCTCCGTGCTTGAGCCGTATCTGCTCGCACGGTGATTCCTCTTGCTTCTCACAGGAGTTCGCCATGTCTGTCTCCACCGCTGCCTCCGCCCAGACCCTCTGTGCCCCGCTGCCCGTTCTGGGCCGGGATGTCACCGTCCCGCTCGTCACCGGCGGTGAAGTCACCTACGCCGCGCTCGACTACGCGGCCAGCGCCCCCGCCCTCCAGCGTGTCTGGGACGACGTGGCGGCCTACGCGCCGTACTACGGCAGCGTCCACCGCGGCGCCGGCTACCTCTCCCAGCTCTCCACCGACCTGTTCGAGAACGCCCGCCGCACGGTCGCCGAGTTCCTCGACTGCCGCGAGGCCGACCAGGTGATCTTCACCCGCTCGACCACGGACTCCCTGAACCTGCTCGCCCGCGCCCTCCCCGCCGACTGTCAGGTCTTCGTCTTCGAGACCGAGCACCACGCCTCCCTGCTGCCCTGGCAGGACGCCCGCGTCACCTACCTCAACGCCCCGCGCACCCCGCAGCAGGCCGTCGAGACCCTGGAGCGGGCCCTCGCCGACCGCGCCCCCCATGGTCCGGCCCTGGTCTGCGTCACCGGCGCCTCCAACGTCACCGGCGAGCTGTGGCCGGTGCGCGAGCTGGCCGCCGCGGCCCATGCGCACGGCGCCCGGATCGTCCTGGACGCCGCCCAGCTGGCCCCGCACCACCCGGTGTCGGTGAAGGACCTGGACGTCGACTGGGTCGCCTTCTCCGGCCACAAGCTGTACGCCCCCTTCGGCTCCGGCGTTCTGGCCGGCCGCGCCGACTGGCTGGTGGCGGCCGAGCCGTACCTCGCGGGCGGCGGCGCCAGCCGCAGGGTCACCCGGCGCGAGGACGGGGGAGTGGCCGTGGAGTGGCACGAGAGCGCCGCCCGCCACGAGGCCGGCTCCCCGAACGTCATCGGCGCCTACTCCATCGCCTCCGCCTGCAAGGCGCTGACGGAGGCCGGCTTCGACACCCTCGTGGCTCGCGAGCAGCACCTGATCTCCCAGGTCCGTGAGGGCCTCGCCGAGGTCCCCGAGGTCAGGATCCTCTCCCTCTTCGGCGACGACGCCCCGCGCGTCGGCGTCATCTCCTTCGTCGTCGACGGCTGGAACAGCTCCCACTTCGCCGCCGCCCTCTCCGCCGAGTACGGCATCGGCGTGCGCGACGGCCTCTTCTGCGCCCACCCCCTGGTCCGCACCCTCCTCGGCTCCGACCCCCAGACCCAGGGCGAATGCGGCGCCCCCGAGGCGGCCCCCGGCGAGAAGTCCCTGAACGCGATCCGCGTGAGCTTCGGCGCGGGCACACCCGACGAGCACGTGGAGCGCTTCGTCACGGCGGTGAAGGAACTGGTGACCGAGGGCGCGAAGTGGACGTACCGCACGGAGGAGGGCCGCTGCGTCCCCGCGGTGTGAGCTGCTGAATGCCTCGTGAGGCGGTCTTCAGTCGATCAGTTGTCCAACCCGATCGAGAAGGCCGCCTCGAGGTCGTGCTGCGAGTACGTCCGGAAGGCAACATGCGTGTCCGTGGCCTCGACGCCCGGAATCCTGCTGATCCGCCCCGGAATCACATCGGCCAGGTCATCGTGCCGCCGCACCCGAACCATAGCGATCAGGTCATACGTACCGGTGACGGAGAAAACCTCACTCACCGAATCCAGCGAAGCGATCTGCTCCGCGATCTCGGGGATCCGGTCCACGCTGGTCTTGATCAGGACGATCGCGGTGATCACGACTGGTTCTCTCCCTCGGGTGCCGGAGCCGGTGCGGACTTCACTCTAGTCGCCCGCCCGTCTCCCACCACCGCCCTTCCGAGGCCGCCCTTCGGGCCCTTCCTTTTTCCGTAACGCACCCATGCGTAGCCGAACCCGAGGCCGAAGCCGACCAGGTGGGCGAGGTAGGCCACCCCGGGGCCGTCGCCCGAACGGCCCGCCGCGAGCCACTGGAGGGCCGCCCAGAAGGGCAGCACGACCCAGGCCGGGAAGCGCATCGGCAGAAAGAACAGGAACGGGAGGAGACTGGTCACACGGGCGCGGGGAAACAGGAAGAGAAATGCCCCGAGCACCGCCGAGATCGCCCCGGAGGCGCCCACCAGCGACTGCTCGGAGGTGGCGTTGGCGGCCGCGTAGCCCAGCAGGGCCAGATAGCCGCAGCCGACGTAGAACAGGGTGAACTCCACCCTGCCCATCCGTTCCTCGGTCATCAGCCCGAAGACGAAGAGGAAGAGCATGTTGCCGAGCAGATGCACCCAGCTGCCGTGCACGAACAGGGCGGTGGCCGGGGTCAGGGCCTCCCGGGCGGGCTCGTCGAACAGGTCCGCCGGGACCACTCCCCAGTGCCGGAAGTACGCGCGCTGCGCGGCCGGCAGCGCGTCCACGGAGCCGTACGCCGGGGTGAGGCCGGAGGCCGGGCCCAGGACGAAGATCACGGAGCAGAGGGCGATGAGGGTGTACGTCATCGGCGCGGAGACACCCTTGACCGCCCTGAGTGTTCTGCCGGCCGCCGTGCTCCAGGTGGTGATCATGACTACAGAGCATGACGTAAGGGGACGCAACCTGACAGACCGCCTCGCCGCTGCGGGAGGGCGGGCGGCGAGTACCCGCCAGGCCGTAGGGTTACGAGCCACACGCGTCGAGGAGCGGCGCGGACCGAGCGAGAAGGAAGCGAACAGTCACGATGACGGTTCCCCTGCCGACCGCCACCACGCGGTGGCGCTGCACCCTCTGCGGCAACCTCACCCGCTTCGACGTGACCCGCTCGTCGAAGGTCGTGGAGTACGTCCACCTCGACCTTGCCGGTGAGCCGACGGTCGAGGAGCGCGAGGTGGTCAGTGAGACCATCGAGTCGGTCCGCTGCCGCTGGTGCAACGCGGTGGACCAGGTGGAACTCGTGGACAGGCCGGGCGCCGGCTCCTGAGCGGAGCGGGCCCCGTACAGGTATTGGGGTGTGACGGATGGTGGAGACCGCAGGCGGGGGGCCGGGCGACGGCACCGCTGAGGTGCTTGACCGTCCGCTGCCCGACGGTGTGCGCCGACGGGTCGTGCAGATCGTCTCGGACGGGTTCGGGAGCCTGACCGTCGCGGAACTGCCCGCCCAGTTGAGGCAGTACGCCCGCTTCGCCCCGAACCGCCGGGCCAAGTTCGCCGGGAACGCGATGGCGGCGGCCCTGGAGACCGATGCGCTCTTCCGGCAGCGGATCGGCGAGAAGTTCAGAGAGGCGCAGCCGGAGCTCTCCGGCGCCCTCGACTCCGGCTCGCCGCCCCCGGCCGCGGATCCGCTCGACGTGGCGGCCGCGGCCTATGTACTGCGCCCGGCGGGCTGGGTGAAGCTGGTCACCGCGGCCGGCGAGGAGGCCCAGCGCGCGGACGCCGAGCGGGCCGACGAGGAGAGCCGGGCCGAACTGGAGCGGCTGCACGAGGAGCTGGCCCGGGCCCGGGAGCAGACCCGGAGCGAGAGCGAACGGCTGCGCGCGGAGCTGGAGTCGGCGAAGAAGGAAGCGGAATCGCTTCATCGTAAGCTCCGTGCCGCGCTCAGCGACGTCAAGCGCGGGGAGGCCGCGCTGCGCAAGATCCAGGGCGAGATCGAGGCCGTGCGCGGAGAGGCGCAGGCGCAGGTGTCGGCCGCGGAGAGCGAGTCGCGGCGGCTCAAGGCCCGCCTGGGCGAGGCCGAGGCGGCGCTGGAGGCCACCCGCCGGGCGGCCCGCGAGGGGCGCAGCGTCGAGGACATGCGGGTACGGCTGCTGCTCGACACCCTGCTGGACGCCACCCAGGGGCTGCGGCGCGAACTCGCCCTGCCTCCGGTCTCCGTGCGCCCGGCCGAGACCGTGGACGCGGTCGAACCCGGACGAATGACCCCGAAGGACATCGCGGCCCGCGCCCTGTCCGAGAACGATCCGGCCATTCTCGACCAGTTGCTCGCGCTGCCGCAGGCCCACCTGGTGGTCGACGGCTACAACGTCACCAAGACCGGCTATCCGCAGATGCCGCTGGAGAAGCAGCGGCTCAGGCTGCTGGGCCAGCTCTCGGCGCTGGCCGCGCAGACCGGCGCCGAGGTGACGTGCGTGTTCGACGGCGCCGAACTGGCCGCGCCGGTCCTGCTCGCGCCGCCGCGCGGTGTGCGGGTGCTGTTCTCGAAGCCGGGGGTGACGGCGGACGAGCTGATCCGCCAGCTGGTGCGTGCGGAGCCGCCAGGCCGTCCGGTCATCGTGGTCTCGACCGACCGCGAGGTGGCCGACGGGGTCGCCCGGGCCGGTGCCCGACCGGTCGCCTCTGCGGTACTTCTGAAGCGACTGTCCTGAAGGTCCAACGCGCATACACAATGCCCGAATTGGCCTGACTCTCGCGCAACGTAGGGTCAATCGCGCCTCACTGCACGTGAGTTATTGCAAAGAATGCATTGCGTCACAGGGTTTTTTTCCGCGAGGATTTGAACTGATCACAACTGGGTCACTAGGGTCTGGGCTCGAACCTCCGAACGGGTGATCACTCACAAGAAGGAGTTCGTCCTCCGTGGCGTCCCATCGTCGACCCAAGCAGCCGAGCCGCACGCGTGTGACCGTGCTGACCACCGCAGCCGCCGCTGCCGTCGCGCTGAGCGCGAACGCCGCCAATGCCGCGCCGAGCGAGAAGCTCAGCAAGGACGAGGTCAAGGCGAAGGTCGACAACCTCTACGAGCAGGCGGAGCAGGCCACCGAGAAGTACAACGGGGCCAAGGAGAAGCAGCAGAAGCTGCAGAAGGAAATATCCACGATCCAGGACAATGTGGCCCGCGGTCAGCAGGAGCTCAACAAGCTCCGCGACGGCCTGGGGTCGCTGGCCACCGCCCAGTACCGCTCCGGTGGCATAGATTCCTCGGTCCAGCTCTTCCTGTCCTCCAACCCGGACGACTTCCTCGACAAGGCCTCCACGCTCGACCAGTTGAGCAGCCAGCAGGTCGAGGCCCTGAAGAAGATTCAGGACAAACAGCGCGAACTCGCCCAGGAGCGGGCAGAGGCCACCGAGAAGCTCAAGGACCTCGCCGCCACCCGCACCGAGCTGGGCAAGAAGAAGAAGGAAGTCCAGGGCAAGCTCGCCGAGGCGCAGAAGCTGCTCAACACGCTGACGGCCAAGGAGAAGGCGGCCCTCGCCGCCGAGCAGGCGCGCGCCAACCGCTCCTCCACCGACCGCGTGGACCTCGGCAACGACACCTCCGCCTCCGGCCGTGCCGCCGCCGCCTTCTCCGCCGCCCAGAGCAAGCTCGGCTCGCCCTACGTCTACGGCGCCTCCGGCCCCTCCTCCTTCGACTGCTCGGGCCTGACCTCCTGGGCCTACGCCCAGGCCGGTGTCACCATCCCGCGCACCTCCGAGGCCCAGGCAGGCATGGGCACCCGCCTCTCGATGAGCGAGCTCCAGGTCGGCGACCTGGTCTTCTTCTACGGCGACCTGCACCACGTCGGCCTCTACGCTGGCAACGGCCAGGTGCTGCACGCCCCGCACACCGGCGCCGTGGTCCGCTACGAGGCCATCGGCAACATGCCGTTCCAGTTCGGCGTCCGGGTCTGATCCACCCCGCGCCACCGGCTCGGGGGCGCCCGAACGGGCGAATCCGAAGAACCGGAACTGACTCCACGCCCCGCCCATGACCTGCGTCAGCGGCGGGGCGTCGCGTTTGTGCGGCCGTCGAGGCGTTCGGCGCGGTCCGTCCGCACGGCTACTGTCTGGCGCGTTTCCCCGGCGCAGGGGCCTCCCCGTCCCCGGCGCCGGGGAAGCCGTCTCTGTCCGCCAGCAGAAGGACTGCCGTGGGGTCTCATCGCCGCCTTGCACTGTCCGGGTTCAACCGGGGCGCCGGAGCCGCCCTGTGCGTGTTGTCGGCCGCGGCCACCGCACTCGGCGCCGTACCCGCACAAGCGGCGCCGCACGGGGACACCCGTGCCGAGGTGGACCGCCTCTACGCCGAGGCCGAGAAGGCGACGCAGGCCTACGACAAGGCCGACGAACGGTCCGACGTGCTGCGCCGGGAGGTCCGGGAGGCCCAGGACCGCATCGCCCGGCAGCAGCAGCGCATCAACACCATGCGCGAGCGGCTCGGTTCGCTGGCCGGCGCCCAGTACCGCTCCGGAGGCATCGACCCGACCGTCGCCCTGCTCTTCTCCGCGGACCCCGTCGACTACCTCGACAAGGCGACCACCCTCGACCGCATCGGCGCCCAGCAGGCCGGTCAGCTCAAGGAGTTGAGCTCGGCGATGCGCGAGCTCGGCCAGGAGCGCGCCGAGGCCGCGACGAAGCTCGCCGCACTGGAGCAGAGCCGCAAGGCGGTCGCCCACCACAAGCGGACCGTGGAGAAGAAGCTCGCCAGGGCCCGGCAGCTGCTCAACTCCCTGCCCCCCACCGAGCGCGCCGCCTACGACCGGGTCTCCCGCGCCGTCCGCACCGACCTGCCCGACCTCCCCGGCATCGGCGCCGTCGCCCCCGACGGCCGCTCCTCGGCCGCCGTCGCAGCCGCCCTCTCCGCCCTCGGCCGCCCCTACGTGTGGGGTGCCAACGGGCCCTCCGGCTTCGACTGCTCGGGCCTGATGCAATGGTCGTACGCGCAGGCCGGGGTCCATCTGCCGCGCACCTCGCAGGAGCAGCGGTACGCCGGCCGGCAGATCCCGCTCTCCGCGGCGCGCCCCGGCGACCTGGTCGTCTACCGCGACGACGCCAGCCATGTGGGGATGTACGTCGGCAACGGCCAGGTCGTCCACGCGCCCTACCCGGGGGCGCCGGTGCGCCACGACCCGGTCGGGATGATGCCCATCTCCTCGGTCACCCGACCTTGATCGTCCGCGCTCGCCGTACGATCGGGCAATGGCTGGTCGTAGGCGGGCGTGGCGCACCGCGGTGGTGGGGCTCTGTGTGCTGCTCGCGGCGCCCCTGGCCGGATGCGGCGGCCGGACGACGGCCGACCCGGCGAGGGCCGAGGTGCAGCGGGTGCTCGACCGGCGCTCGGCGGCCCTCCTCGGGCACGACGAGACGGCCTACGGCACGACGGGCGCCCGGACCGAGTACGTCCGGCTGCGCGCGCTCCCGCTGGCCTCCTGGACCTACCGGGTGACCGCAGTGCACCGGCGCGGCCCGCGCGTCACCGCCGACGCCGAACTGCGCTACCGGATCTCCGGCTACGACCGGGCCCCGGTCAGCGTCCGCCGCACCCTCACCCTCGGCCGCACCGCCGACGGCAGGTGGTACGTCACCGCCGACCGGCCCGCGCGGCAGGCCGGGCAGCAGCTGTGGGACCAGGGCACGGTGACCGCGGTCAAGGGCGCGCACAGCCTGGTCCTCGGGGCCGGGCAGAGCGCGGCCGGGCTGCGCGGCTACGCCCGGCTCGCCGACCGCGCGGTCCCGGCCGTCTCCCACGAGTGGGGCACGGACTGGACCCGCCGGGTCGTCGTCCTCGTCCCGCGCTCGCTGGAGGGCATGGCGGGCCTGCTCGGCTCGCCCGCCGCGAACTACCGGGGCATCGCCGCGGTCACCACAGGCGAGGTGGGCAGCTCCGGGAAGGCGCCCGCGGACCGGGTGGTCGTCAACCCGGAGGCCTACGCCCTGCTCGGCGACCTCGGCAAACAGGTCGTCCTGACCCATGAGACCACCCATGTGGCCACCCGCGCGCACACCGACGCCGCCACCCCGCTGTGGCTCTCCGAGGGCTACGCCGACCGGATCGGTTACCTCGGTACCGGCCGCACCCCCGCCGAGGCCGCACCGGAACTCGCGCGCGCGGTCCAGGACGGCCACGTGCCCGCGCACCTCCCCGCCGACCAGGACTTCCGCTTCACCAGCGACCCCGCCCGCCTCGCGCAGGCCTACGAGGGCGGCTGGCTGGCCTGCACGATGATCGCCGAACGCTGGGGCGAGGCCCGGCTCGGCGCCTTCTACCGGGCCGTCGGCACCCACCACAAGCGCCCGGGCGCGGTCGAGGAAGCACTGAAGAAGGTCCTCAGGACGACACCGAAGGCGTTCACCGCCGAGTGGCGGGAGTACGTCCGCGCTCAGCTCCGCTGACCGAGCACCTCGATGGCCTCGCGCAGCCAGGCCCGCTCGGCCGTGCCGGTGGCCCGGGCGACCCGCAGCATGCCCTGCCGGAACAGATCCCCCGCCTCCTCCGCGCGCACCGGCTCGCCGTCCCGGTAGAAGAAGCTCGCCGGGGTCTCGAGGAACTCCAGCCGGCGGCGCAGCACCGCGGCCTGTTCCGCCGGGTCGTCCAGGTGCCGCAGGAAGGCCAGGACCGTGTTGAAGCGGACGTGGTCGGTGATCTCGGCCTGCTTGGGGGTACGCAGCCGCTCCAGCAGCTCCGCGCGGCCCTTCTCGGTGAGCGACAACACCCGGCGGGGCGCTGCACTCGCGCCCTCCTCGGTGCGCTGGTCGAGCTTGCCCGCGGCGACGAGGCGGTTGATGGCGGGGTAGAGGGCGCCGTCGCTGACCGGCCGGACATGCCCGCTCAGCGCCTTGATGCGCTCCTTCAGCTCGTAGCCGTGCAGGGGTTCCTCGGCGAGGAAGCCCAGGATCGACAGCTCCAGCACGCGAACTCCTCCTTGCAGCGGGCGACGGATCCATGCTAGCTCTTATCGAGCTACCTCGAAACGAGATAGCTCGATAAGAGGGGGATCTCGTGAACGCCCATCGCAGACAACTCGTCTCGCTCGCCCACCCCGTCTACTTCTCGCTCCTCGCCTCGGTCGCCTCCGGGATCATCAACACCGTCTGGGTCTCCCGGCTCGGCGGTGCCGCCGTGGCCGCCGTCGCCGTCGCGACCAACACCGAGAACGTGCTGCTCGGCGTCGCGCTGGTCTTCGCCTCCGGTACGACCGTGCTGGTCGCGCATGCCAGGGGAGCCCACGATCCCGGAGCGCTGCGCGCTGCGGTGCGCGGCGGCTGGGCACTGTGCGGCGTGGTCACACCGGTGGTCGCGGCGGGCGGATTCCTGCTGCGCGAACCGCTGGCCCGGCTCGTCCTCGGCGGCGGTGAGCCGGCAGCCCTGCATCTCGCGACGGCGTACTTCGCCGTCTCCCTGCCGGGCACTGCCGTCTTCTTCGCCCAGCAGCTCGTCGACGGCATCCTCAAGGGCACGGGTGACACCCGTACGCCGATGCGGCTCGCCCTGCTGGCCAACGGGCTGATCCTGCTCTGCGACCCCGTCCTGATCCACCTCTACGGCATCCGGGGCGCCGCCGCCTCCACCGTGCTGTGCCGCTGCGTGGCCCTGGCCGTGGGCCTGCGCGCCCTCCGCCGCAACGCAACCCTGCGCACGGCGGCAAAGTCCCGCCCCGCCGAACCGGTCCCCGCCGCCCTGCGCCGCACCCTCACCACCGGCCTGCCCATGTCCGCAGACTTCACCGTGCGGCAGGGCGGGGCGCTGGCGCTGGTGGCGATCGTGGCGCGGCTCGGGGTGACGGCGGTGGCCGCCTACTCGATCGCGTACAAGGTCCTGTACGTCGCCACCATGGCCTTCTACTCCGTACGCCAGGCCGCGGCCATCCACACCGCGCACACCCAGGGCGCGGGGGAGGACGCGCGCGGGGCCATCGGCCGGCAGGCGATGCTGCTCTCCGGAGCGCTGGGCCTGACGGCCGCCGCCCTGTTCGCCGCCACCGGCCCCTGGATCATGGCCGCCTTCGGCGCCGGACCCGAAGTCGCCCACCAGGGCGCGTTGTTCCTGCGCTGCATCGGCCCCTACCTGCTGCTGATGGCCTGCTTCATCGCGCTCGGCGGGGTCTTCGAGGGCAGCGGCTCAGCCCCGGCGCTGCTCCGGGTCACCCTGCTCGGCACGGCCGTCCAGCTGCCCCTGGCGTACGCCCTCTCCGGCCTCGGCCTGCCCGGTCTCTGCCTGGCCCTGGCACTCGCGATGGCCGTGCAGTGCGGGGCCGGTGCAGTCCTGCTGCGACGGACCCGGCGTCAGAAGGCCGAGGTCTCCTTCGTACGGGTCGCCTGAGGGGGCAGCGGGGTCGCGGTGGCCGCGGGGGCCGTGGACCGCCACAGCCGGCGGGCCGCCGTGAGGGCGGCGGCGACGAGCAGGCCGTTGCGGAGCACGATCAGCGTGATGCCGTACGCGTCGCTCGCGACCACGTGCTCGAAGCCGACCGGGAACTCCAGGACCGTCAGGAAGGCCGCCGCGAGCAGCATCACGGCGGGTGCGCCCATACGACTCTCCCGGAAGCACAGGCACACGGCGGCCAGACCGATCAGCCACACCAGGTACTGCGGGCTGATCACCCGGCTGGTGACCGTGAACAGCAGCACCGCCGTGAGGGCCGCGTCCGCGAGCGTGTGCGGCGCGAACCGGGCCGCCCGCCGCCGCCACAGCACCAGCCAGCCGAACGCGGCCCCCGTCAGCGCCATCGCGGCGGTGCTGACCGGCCCGACGTACGGGCCGACGAACTCGATCGACCCGTAGTTCAGCAGCACCTGGCCCTCCCAGCCGTGGTGCCGCGCCACATGGAAGACCAGGCCGCCCAGCGACTCCACCTCCGTGCCACGGTCCCGCTGGAAGGTGAGGAAGGCGAAGGCGCCCGGCATGGTCACCGTGAACAGCGCCGCGAGGCCGACCGCGGTCACCGCGGCCGACACCCACGCCCGCAACCGGGTGGCGCCCACCAGGAGCAGCGCCGGCCACACCTTCAGCATCGCCCCGAAGCCCACCAGCGCGCCCATCACCCGCGGATGCCGGGTCCCCGCGAGCAGGGCCGCCACGGCCACCGCGGTCACCATCAGGTCGTAGCGGGCGTACACCGTCGGTCCGAGCAGCGGTACGCCCACCACCCAGACCCACACCCCGCGCAGCGACCGGTCGGGCCGCCGGCCCGTGCGCAGCAGCAGCGACAGCACGACCAGGTCGGCGAGGCACACCAGCACGAAGAACGCGTGCGTGTAGCCCAGGAACGGCAGGGCGGCGGGGGAGAGGATCGCGAGCGCGGCGGCGGGCGGGTACTGCCAGGTCACGTCGTCCAGCGGAAACGTTCCGTGGCGCAGTACCTCGTACCAGCCGCGGTAGATCACCGACACGTCCGAGGTGACGTCCGGGCCCGGGAAGACGTACACCCGGAACACGAAGAGCAACAGGACCACGCGGGTGACGCCCCAGGTCGCGAGCAGCCATGCCAGGGACCGCCCGGCGCCCTTCGTCTCCACGTGCTCCCCTGCCGTTCGATTTTCGGGTTGATGGGAACATGATGTCGTGCCGGGCTGTGCGCGTGCCACAGACCCGGCGGCTCCCGGCGGCGGACGGCCGCCCGGTAGGGTCGGCGGCGATGCACAAGACGCTGATCGTGACCAACGACTTTCCGCCCCGGCCGGGCGGCATCCAGGCCTTCCTGCACAACATGGCCCTCCGGCTGGACCCGGGGCGGCTCGTCGTCTACGCCTCGACCTGGAAGCGTGGCCGGGAGGGCGCCGAGGCCACGGCCGCCTTCGACGCCGAGCAGCCCTTCACCGTCGTACGCGACCGTACGACCATGCTGCTGCCCACCCCGGACGCGACCCGGCGCGCGGTCGGACTGCTGCGGGAGCACGGCTGCACCTCGGTGTGGTTCGGGGCGGCCGCGCCGCTCGGTCTGATGGCACCCGCGCTGCGCCGTGCGGGCGCCCAGCGGCTGGTGGCCACCACCCACGGTCACGAGGCCGGCTGGGCCCAGCTGCCCGCGGCCCGGCAGCTGCTGCGCCGGATCGGGGAGTCCACGGACACGATCACCTACCTGGGCGAGTACACCCGCTCCCGGATAGCGACCGCGCTGACCCCGGACGCGGCCGGGCGCATGGTCCAGCTGCCGCCCGGCGTCGACGAGAAGACCTTCCACCCCGGCTCGGGCGGCGACGAGGTCCGGGCGCGGCTCGGGCTCACCGACCGGCCGGTGGTCGTGTGCGTCTCCCGGCTGGTGCCGAGGAAGGGTCAGGACACGCTCATCCAGGCCATGCCCCGGATCCTCGCCGCCGAGCCGGACGCGGTCCTGCTCGTCGTCGGCGGCGGGCCCTACGAGCAGGATCTGCGCCGCCTGGCCCGCGAGACGGGCGTCGAGGCCTCGGTCCGCTTCACCGGCGCCGTGCCCTGGTCCGAGCTGCCCGCGCACTACGGCGCCGGGGACGTCTTCGCCATGCCGTGCCGCACCCGGCGCGGTGGACTGGACGTCGAGGGCCTCGGCATCGTCTACCTGGAGGCCTCCGCCACCGGCCTGCCGGTCGTCGCCGGCGACTCGGGCGGCGCCCCCGACGCCGTGCTGGACGGCGAGACCGGCTGGGTCGTGCGGGGCGGCGAGCCGGCGGAGGCCGCCGAACGCATCATCGCCCTCCTCGGGGACGCCGAACTGCGCCGCAGGATGGGCGAGCGGGGCCGCCAGTGGGTCGAGGAGAAGTGGCGCTGGGACCTGCTGGCGGAGAAGCTCGAAGCCCTGTTGTAAAACGTGCTGCCGCTCTAGGCGGAACCGGAAAATCCGCACATGCTGCGCGCATGACAGCAAAACTGATGCAGCGTCAGCTGAGCAGACGTCACATCCTGGGCATGATCGCCCTCCAGACCGCCGCCACGGCGGGTCTCACCCGCATCGGTCTCCAGTCCGCCCAGGCCGCCGAACCGGCCGCCGTCGACAACGCCCCGGCCATCGTGGTCGGTTCGGGCTACGGCGGCGCCGTCGCCGCCCTCCGCCTCGGCCAGGCCGGCATCCGCACCCTCGTCCTGGAAATGGGCCGGCTCTGGAACACCACCGGCAGCGACGGCAAGGTGTTCTGCTCCACCGGCGCCCCCGACCAGCGCTCCATGTGGTTCCGCACCCGCACCGAGGCCCCGCTGGCCACCTTCCTGTGGCTGGACCTCGTCAACAAGGACATCGGCGCCTACCCCGGAGTCCTCGACCGGGTGCACTACGACAACATGTCCGTGTACGTCGGCCGGGGCGTCGGCGGCGGCTCCCTGGTCAACGGCGGCATGGCGGTCACCCCGCTGAAGTCCTACTTCGCCGAGCAGTTCCCGACCGTGGACGCCGACGAGATGTACGGCACCTACTTCCCGCGCGCCCGCTCCATGCTCGGAGTCAACACCATCGACCCGGCCTGGTTCGAGTCCACGGAGTGGTACCGGTTCACCCGCACCTCCCGGAAGGCCGCCGCCAACGCGGGCCTGAAGACCACCTTCGTGCCGAACGTCTACGACTTCGGCTACATGCAGCGCGAAGCCGCCGGCACCGCCACCAGGTCCGCGCTCGCCGGCGAGGTCATCTACGGCAACAACTACGGCAAGCGCAGCCTCGACAAGACCTACTGGGCCGCCGCCCTCGGCACCGGCAACGTCACCCTCCACACCCTGGAGAAGGTCAAGGCGGTCACCAGGGCGAGCGACGGGTCGTACGTCCTGACCGCCGACCGCATCGACACCACCGGCAAGGTGGTGGAGACCAAGCAGTACAGCTGTACGTACCTCTTCCTCGGCGGCGGCAGCCTCGGCACCACCGAACTGCTCGTCCGGGCGCGGGAGACGGGCACCCTGCCCGCGCTGGACTCCGGTGTCGGCGCCGGCTGGGGCACCAACGGCAACACCATGCTCGGCCGCGCCAACCACATGTGGGACACGGTCGGCGCCAACCAGGCGACCATGCCCGTCATGGGCATCGACGACTGGGCCAACACCGCCAACCCGGTCTTCGCCGAGATCGCCCCGCTGCCCATGGGGTTCGAGCACTGGATCAGCCTGTACCTGGCGATCACCAAGAACCCCGAGCGGGCGTCGTTCTCGTACGACTCCTCGTCCGGGGCGGTGAAACTCGGCTGGACCCCGGCTCAGAGCGCGGTGTCGGTCGCCATGGCCAAGAAGCTCTTCGACCGGATCAACGCGGCCAACCTGACCATCTACCGGTACGACCTCTTCGGCTCGACCAGCAAGATCTTCGCGGACGACTTCACCTACCACCCGCTGGGCGGCTGCGTCCTGGGGAAGGCGACCGACGACTACGGCCGGGTGAAGGGGTACTCGAAGCTCTACATCACCGACGGCTCACTCGTGCCCGGCAACATCGGCGTGAACCCCTTCGTCACCATCACCGCGCTCGCCGAACGCACGATGGCGCGGGTCCTCGCCGAGGACACCGCGCCATGACGCGCTTTCAGCTCTTCCGGCAGGCGTACTACTTCGCGTAGATCGCCTCGATCTCGTCCGCGTAGTCCTTCGCCACCACGTTCCGCTTGAGCTTCAGCGACGGGGTGAGGTGGCCCGACTCCTCCGTGAACTGGGAGGACAGAATGCGGAACTTCCGCACCGATTCCGCCTTCGACACCGCGGCGTTGCCGTCGTCGACGGCCGCCTGGATCGCCGCGAGCAGATCCGGGTCGCCCTTCAGCGACGCCGCGGTGGAGCCCGCCGGCTTGCCGTGCTCGGCCGCCCAACGGCCCAGGAACTCGTCGTCGATGGTGACCAGCGCGCCCACGAACGGCCGCCCGTCGCCCACCACCATGCACTCCGCGACCAGCGCGTGGGCGCGGATACGGTCCTCGATCACGGCCGGGGCCACGTTCTTGCCGCCCGCGGTGACGATGATCTCCTTCTTGCGGCCGGTGATCCTGAGGTAGCCGTCCTCGTCGAGGGTGCCGATGTCACCGGTGTGGAACCAGCCGTCGGCGAGCGCCTCCGCGGTCGCGCCCGGGTTGTTCCAGTACTCCTTGAACAGGTGCTCGC
Source organism: Streptomyces sp. NPDC031100 (assembly GCF_055570785.1). Lineage (NCBI taxonomy): Bacteria > Bacillati > Actinomycetota > Actinomycetes > Kitasatosporales > Streptomycetaceae > Streptomyces > Streptomyces sp. NPDC031100. The sequence goes on along the minus strand of NZ_JBVIGN010000001.1, from coordinate 436,322 downwards.
CGTGCAGCAGCACCTCGCCGTCGTCCGCTATCCGGACCACCGAGCCGGGCAGCGGCTGGCCGACCGTGCCGATCTTCTGCCGGTCCCAGGGGTTGAACGCGGTCGCCGCGCAGGACTCGGTCAGGCCGTAGCCCTCCAGCACCGTGAAGCCGATGCCGCGGAAGAAGTGCCCGAGCCGCTCGCCCAGCGGGGCGCCGCCGGAGATCGCGTACTCGCCCCGGCCGCCGAGGACCGCGCGCAGCTTGCTGTAGACCAGCTTGTCGAAGACCTTGTGCTTGATCTTCAGGCCCAGGGACGGGCCCGACGGGGTGTCCAGCGCCTTGCTGTAGGCGATCGCGGTGTCCGCGGCCTTGTCGAAGATCGCGCCCTTGCCGTCGGCCTGCGCCTTGGCCCGCGCCGTGTTGTAGACCTTCTCGAAGACGCGCGGCACGCCGAGGATCAGCGTCGGCCGGAAGGCGGCCAGCTCGTCGGTGAGGTGCTTGATGTCGGGGACGCAGCCCAGCTTGATCGGCGCCATCATCGGCGCGATCTGCACGAGCCGTCCGAAGACGTGCGCGAGCGGGAGGAAGAGCAGGACCGAGCACTCACCGGTGCGGAACAGCGGGCGCAGCCGCTCCACGATGTTCCCGCACTCGGCGAAGAAGCTGCGGTGGGTGAGGACGCAGCCCTTGGGGCGCCCGGTCGTCCCGCTCGTGTAGACGATGGTCGCCGGGTCGTCGGCCTTGGCGCGCGAGGAGCGCTCCTCCACGGTCGCGTCCGAGACGTCCTGCCCGAGCCGGCCCAGCTCCTCCAGACCGCCGGCCTCGATCTGCCAGACGTGCTTGAGGGCGGGCAGGGTGTCGCGGACCGTGTCCACGGCGGCCGCGTGGCCGTCCAGCTCCACGATGCAGGCGGTCGCGCCCGAGTCGGACAGGATCCACTGCACCTGCTCCGGCGAGCTGGTCTCGTACACCGGCACGGTGACCGCGCCCGCGCTCCAGATCGCGAAGTCGAGGAGCGTCCACTCGTAGCGCGTCCTGGACATCAGGGCGACCCGGTCGCCCGGCTGCACACCGGAGGCGATGAGGCCCTTGGCGGCGGTGTGCACCTCGGCCAGGAACTCCGTGGCCGTCACGTCCTGCCAGGCGCCGCCCGCCTTGCGGGCGATGACGGCGACATCGGGATGCTGCGCGGCGTTTCTGCGGACGATGTCGGTCAGATTGCCGTCCGCAGGGACCTCGTACAAAGCCGGAAGGCTGAACTCGCGCAAGACTGCTGCTCCTCATAGGGCGCCGGCGCCACGACACTGTGTGATGCGACGGTGCGGTCCAAGGCTCGGGCAAGTGCTCCGGGTGTTCGACCGCTTGGTTGAAACCCAGAGCACGACTGGACTGCCCGGACGTTACCCGTCGGTATGGCTTCTACGACAGGGGGTCCCGACGAGATGTTCGCTGCGTCACACAGGATGGCGTTCCTGGGCGCACAGTAGTCCACGGCTTAACCGACCGGCGAGTAACCGCAGGCCCGGCCACCACTGTTCACGCCCACCCCACACGCCTACGCTTGATCGCCATGGCACCCACACGCTCCGGCAACCGAAGGACACGCGTCCATGTGGTCAGCGACGTGCACGGCAACGCCCGTGACCTGGCCCGGGCCGGTGACGGTGCGGACGCCCTGATCTGCCTCGGCGACCTCGTCCTCTTCCTCGACTACGCCGACCACTCCCGCGGGATCTTCCCCGACCTGTTCGGCAAGGAGAACGCCGACCGCATCGTCGAGCTGCGTACCGCCCGCCGCTTCGAGGAGGCGCGCGCCTTCGGGGCCCGGCTGTGGGCCGGGATCGGCTCCGACCGGGCCGCCGCCATCGAGAAGGCGGTGCGCAAGCAGTACGCCGAGATGTTCGCCACGTTCCCGACCCCGACGTACGCCACCTACGGCAATGTCGACATGCCGCCTCTGTGGAGTGAGTACGCCGGGCCCGGCACCACGGTGCTGGACGGCGAGCGGGTGGAGATCGGCGGCTGGACCTTCGGCTTCGTGGGCGGAGGGCTGCGCACCCCGATGCGGACGCCGTACGAGATCGACGACGAGGAGTACGCGGCGAAGATCGAGGCGGTCGGCGAGGTGGACGTGCTGTGCACGCACATCCCGCCGGAGGTGCCGGAACTGGTCTACGACACGGTCGCGCGCCGCTTCGAGCGCGGCAGCCGGGCGCTGCTTGCGGCCATCCAGCGCACCCGCCCCCGCTACTCCCTCTTCGGCCATGTCCATCAGCCGCTGGCGCGCCGGATGCGGATCGGCGCCACCGAGTGCGTGAACGTGGGGCACTTCGCGGGGACGGGCAGGCCCTGGGCGCTCGAATGGTGAGCGCGCCGGGACGGCGGAAGACAGTCGGGGAGATGGGGTGAAGGCGCCAGGTCGGCGGCGCGGTAGCCTTCACGCTGCACACTCTTAGGTCCGTATCTGGAGGAGCCACGGCGATGGCGGAACACACCAGTTCGAGCATCACGATCGAGGCGGCTCCGGCCGACGTCATGGCGGTGATCGCCGATTTCGCCCGCTACCCGGACTGGACCGGCGAGGTGAAGGAAGCGGAGGTCCTCAAGACCGACGAGCAGGGCCGCGCCGAGCAGGTCCGCCTCGTCATGGACGCGGGCGCCATCAAGGACGACCAGACCCTGGGCTACACCTGGACCGGGGCGAACGAGGTCTCCTGGACCCTGGTGAAGTCCCAGATGCTGCGCTCTCTCGACGGCTCCTACCTCCTCAAGCCGGCCGGCGGGGGCGCCACCGAGGTCACCTACCAGCTCACGGTCGACGTCAAGATCCCGATGCTCGGTATGATCAAGCGCAAGGCGGAGAAGGTCATCATCGACCGGGCTCTTGCGGGCCTGAAGAAGCGGGTCGAGTCGGGCAGCTGATTCCTTTCCCACCCACCCACCCGTCTCACCACGCTACGAGGCTGAGCAGCCGCCGCTGAGGGGTGTCGGTTGGCGGGCGCCTGCGGGCGTGAGGATTCCTCGGCGGCGGGCTGCGCGGGGTTGCGGCCGGTTTCCACGCTCGGTCACTGCGTCCGGCCGGATCTCGTAGGCCGCGGGCAGTCGAGCCTCGTAGCTGCGGACGGCCGTGCCGCTCCGTCCAGCCTCGGGCAGCCGTCCCGCAGGCCGCGCGCGATCGAGTCGCGTGAGCAGCGGGTGGTCGTGGTCCTCGGTTTGTCTGTCTGGCGGGGTAGCCGGTCTCGTTGGCCGTGGGTATCCGGTCGCGTTGGCTGCGGGCGGTCGTGCCGCTCCGTGCAGCCTCGGGCAGTCGTTTGCTCAGTTGCACTGACCGGCCGCGGGTAGCCGGTCTCGTGGGCTGTGGGCAGCGGGTCTCGTAGGCCGCGCGCGTGGTCGAGCCGAAGGCGGTCGTGGCGGTCAGTGGTCCGTCCAGCCGTGGGTGGCCGGTCTGGTGAGGTGTGGGCAGCGGGGCTCGTTGGGTGGGTGCGGTCGTTCTCCGTGCAGCCGCGGATCGCCGGCTCTTGTAAGCCGCGTGCGGTCGAGTGGCGTGAAGCCGTGGGCGGTCGTGGCGGTCAGTGGTCCGTCCAGCCGCGGGCAGTCGTGCCGCTGGGGCGGCACGGGTGGGCGCGGGCGGCAACCCGTCAGCGCCGGGCTGCGCGACCTACACCCGGCCGGCGGCAGCACCGGGTGCCCGCGAACCGCTGCTCGCAGCACCGGGCGCCCGCGAACCCCGCTGCCCGTAGCACCGGGTGTCCCCAGGAAGCCCGCTGCCGATAGCACCGGCACCGCGAAAACTCCGTGTCCTGCCCTCCGTTACCGTTCACCCTCATGCGCACCATCCTGATCACGGGCCCGGGCGGCAGCGGTCGTACCACGGTTGCCGCCGCCACTGCGGTCGACGCCGCCCGCGAGGGCACCCGCACCCTCCTCCTCAGCGCCGACCGCACCGACACCCTCGGTACGGCACTGGGCTCCGCGACAGGACCGGCCCCGACCCGGATCACCGAGCACCTCACCGCCTGGCGCCCCGACGCCACGGAACGCTTCCGGCAGGACCTCACCGCCTTCCAGACCCGCGCCGCGAACGTCCTCGACCTCCTCGGCGCCGCACGCCTGGACGCCGAGGAGGTCACCCCGCTGCCCGGCGCCGAGGAGCTGTCCTTCCTCCGCGCCCTCAGAGACGCCGCCCTCTCCGAGCGCTACGACCTCCTCGTCGCGGACCTCCCGCCCCTCCCGCAGGCCCTCCCCCTCCTCGCCCTCCCGGAGGAGCTGCGCCGCTACCTGCGCCGTCTGCTCCCGCCCGAGCGGCAGGCGGCCCGCGCCCTGCGCCCGGTCCTCGGCCGGCTGGCCGGCGTCCCCATGCCCGCCGAGTGGCTCTACGAGACGGCAGCCCGCTGGGACGTCGAGCTGGCCGCCGTGGAGGCCGTCCTCACCGACCGGCACACCGCCGTACGCCTGGTCGCCGAGCCCGGCCCCGCCGGCGCCGACGCCGTCACCACCGCGACCCTCGGTCTCGCCCTGCGCGGCCTGCCCACCGAGTCCCTGATCGCCAACCGCGTCCTGCCCGACACCGCCCCCGACACCTGGCTCGCCGGCCTTTTCGCCCAGCAGCGCAAGGCCCTGGCCGACTGGGCGGAGTCGTACGACGTCCACACCGTCCCCCACCTCGGCCGCGACCCGCGCGGTACCGACGACCTGGACGCCCTCGCCGTCCCCGGCGTCAACCCCGCGCCCACCCCGGTCGAGTGGCCCGTCGCCGACCGCCTTGCGGAGGACGGCGTGCTGGTCTGGCACCTCCCGCTGCCCGGTGCGATACGGGACGACCTGGACCTGATCCGGCGCGGCGACGAGCTCGTGATCAGCGCGGGCCCCTTCCGGCGGATCGTTCCGCTTCCGTCCGCCCTGCGCCGCTGCACCGTCGCCGGGGCCGCACTGCGCGAGGGCGAACTGCGCATCCGGTTCGCCCCCGACCCGGACCTGTGGCCCGCCGCGCGGCGGTGAACCGCGTACGCCCGTTCGGGTAACGTCGGAGGTGCGAACCGTATTCAGGAGTCCGCCATGACCGAAGACCGCCCCGCATCCGACGCCTTCGAGAAGCCCGAGAAGCCCGAGAAGCCCGAGAAGCGTGAGAAGGCAGAGGAGGCCGAGCAGAGCCGGGCGACCGACACCGACGCCTGGGCCACGGCCTGTGCCGAGGACCTCGCCGCCGAGAAGGCCCGCCGCCGTGCCGAGCAGGGCCCGCCCCCTGGCTCCGCGGCCGAGGAACTGCGCAAGTTCGTGGACGCGGTGGCCGACAAGCTGTCCGGTCTGCAGACCCCGCTCCTCGGCGGCGTCGCCGGACCCGCCGCCCAGCAGGTGGTGCGCCAGGTCGTCCAGCAGGCCAAGGCCGCCGTCGAACCCGTCATAGAGCGCAACCCGGAGGTCTTCGACCATCTCGCCGCGGCCGGTACCGAGCTGCTGGCCGCCTACCGCTCCGCCGTCCAGGCCCAGGAGCGCCGCTGGACCACCGGCGCGTCCGACCTGAAGGACGACTGGACCGACCGTCCCGACCGGGACGAGGGCACCGGCCCGGGGCAACGCATCGACCTGGACTGAAGCCTTCGCCGGGCAGGGCCTCGGGTACGGTTGGCCGTAGCGGGGCTCGACCGAAACTGAGGGATTCATGGGACTCACCATCGGCGTCGACATCGGCGGCACCAAGATCGCGGCCGGCGTGGTCGACGAGGAAGGCAACATCCTCTCGACCTTCAAGGTGCCGACCCCCACCACGCCCGAGGCCATCGTGGACGCCATCGCCTCGGCGGTGGAGGGTGCGCGTGCGGGACACGAGATCGTCGGCGTGGGCATCGGTGCGGCCGGATACGTGGACCGGCAGCGCTCCACGGTGTACTTCGCGCCCAACATCGACTGGCGCAACGAGCCGCTGAAGGAGAAGGTCGAGGCCCGCGTCGGCCTCCCGGTCGTGGTCGAGAACGACGCCAACGCCGCCGCGTGGGGCGAGTACAAGTTCGGCGCCGGCAAGGGCCACCGCAACGTCATCTGCATCACCCTCGGCACCGGCCTCGGCGGCGGCATCATCATCGGCAACAAGCTGCGCCGCGGCCACTTCGGCGTGGCCGCCGAGTTCGGCCACATCCGGATGGTCCCGGACGGCCTGCTGTGCGGCTGCGGCAGCCAGGGCTGCTGGGAGCAGTACGCCTCCGGCCGCGCCCTGGTCCGCTACGCCAAGCAGCGCGCCAACGCCACCCCCGAGCACGCCGAGCTGCTCCTGTCCCTGGGCGACGGCACCCCCGACGGCATCGAGGGCAAGCACATCTCCATGGCCGCCCGCCAGGGCGACCCGGTCGCCGTGGACTCCTACCGCGAGCTGGCCCGCTGGGCCGGCGCGGGCCTCGCCGACCTGGCCTCCCTCTTCGACCCCTCCGCCTTCATCGTCGGCGGCGGCCTCTCGGACGAGGGCGAGCTGGTCCTCGACCCGATCCGCAAGTCCTACAAGCGCTGGCTGGTCGGCGGCAACTGGCGCCCGGTCGCCGACGTGATCGCCGCGCAGCTGGGCAACAAGGCGGGCCTGGTGGGCGCGGCGGACCTGGCCCGGGAGCCCGACCCGATCATGTAAGAGACCTGTGGTGTACAGGGGCGCGGGACTGTGTAAAATATGCGGCTCCGCCGTGTGGGCGTGACAAGCCACGGACAACCGGCAGCCGCGCACACACCTCGCGCCCCGAGCTGTTCCGCGTACATTGATCCACATGCCGCTGCTCCCCAACTCCCGCACAGAGCCCGACGGTTCCGCGGTCGTCCGGGTCCTCAGCTACAACATCCGCTCGATGCGCGACGACACCGCCGCCCTCGCCAGAGTGATCACCGCCTGCACCCCCGACCTGGTCCTCATCCAGGAAGCCCCCCGCTTCTTCCGCTGGCGCAAGAAACTGGCCCGCCTCGCAGCAGCCTCCGGCCAGGTCATCCTCACCGGCGGAGCCACAGCCGCTGGCCCCGCGATCCTCTGCTCGCTCCGCGCCACGGTCGAACGGACCGAGGACGTCCTGCTCCCCCTCACCCCCGGCCTGCACCGCCGCGGCCTCGCCACGGCAGTGGTCCGCTTCGGCGGGGCCCGCCTCGGCGTCCTCAGTTGCCACCTCAGCCTGCAGAAAGACGAGCGCTACGAGCAGGCCGGCCTGCTCCTCGACCGGCTCGCCGGAATGGGCGTGAAGCACGCCGTCGTGGGCGGTGATCTCAACGAGCGCCCCGACGGCCCCGCCTTCCGCCACCTCGCTGCCGCCCTCCAGGACTGCCGGGCCACCGCCCCCTGGGGTGGCGACTTCACCTCGACCCCGGCCGACCCGCACCAGCGCATCGACGCCGTCTTCGCCACCCAGGGCATCGAGGTGCTCGGCTGCGGCGTGCCCCTGGACCAGCCGGGGATCACGGAGAGAGACCTGAGGGCGGCCACGGACCACCTCCCGGTCCTGGCCGCCCTCAAGATCCCGGCGTCGTAGCGTCAGACCACGGCACCGCTTCCCGGGTCGACGTCATCGTCGTCGTCCGTCCGCATCCGGGTCACCAGGGTCACGAACCCGCCGAGGAAGCCGCCGACGCCGAGCGTCGTCAGCCACCACGTCATCTCCCAGCCGAGCAGTACGGCCAGCAGGAGCAGGATCGGGCCGCCGACCACGCCGAGCCAGGCGAATTTGGCGGTCGTGTCGGCGGTCGGCAGCGGCGGCGGCTCGGGCGGCACGAAGTGGCCCTCGTCGTCCTCGTCGAAGTCGTCGGAGGGCTCCGGCGCCGTGTAGTCGCGCGGCCCCACGCCGGGCGCGAACGAGATCGAGCTGCCCAGCGGACGGGCGGGCCGCGGCTCCTCGGAGCTGTCGGCGCCCTCGCCCGGGGGTTCCTTCTCGAGCAGCGCGAGGTCCTCGACCGGCTTGAAGGGCCGAGCCCCCGGCGGATCCGGCGGCTCTTCGCCGTACCCCGCGACGATCGCCCGCCAAACGGCGTCCTCGTCGAAGGGCACGCCCTTCTCGTCCGGCTCGCGGTCCTCGCGGTCGGAGTCGTGCTCAGCCAACTGCGGCCGTCCCTTCCTTGCCGACACTGGGTGCGAGCCGGCCGATGAAGGCGAGGCTCTCCTCGAAGATCCGGTCCGCATCGTGGTCCAACGTCGCCACGTGGTAACTCTGTTCCAGCACGATCTCCGTTACGTCCACGGAGGACACCCGGCTCAGCACCCGCGCCGAGTCGGCCGCCGGGACCACATGGTCCTGGGCGCTGCGCAGCAGCAGCAACGGCTGGGTGACCTGGGGCAGCTCGCCGTCCAGCCGACGCAGGAACACCCGCAGGGAGTGCGCCGTGTGCAGCGGCACCCGGTCGTAACCCAGCTCGGCCGCGCCGCCCTTGGCGATGTCGCTGGCGATGCCCTTCGTCGTCCGCACGAGGTGCCGGGCCACCGGAAGGGCGTACGCCGACAGGCCGTGCACCCGGTTCGCCGGGTTGACGGCGACCACCCCGGCGACCTGCTCGCCGTGCCGGGCCGCCAGCCGCAGCGCCAGTGCGCCGCCCATCGACAGGCCCGCGACGAACACCCGGGAACAGCGCCCGGTGAGCAGCCGCAGCTCGCGGTCCACCTCCGCGTACCAGTCCTGCCAGCCCGTGACCTGCATGTCCTCCCAGTGCGTGCCGTGCCCGGGCAGCAGCGGCAGCGACACGGTCAGGCCGTGCGCCGCGTGGTGCTCCGCCCAGGGGCGCAGCGACTGGGGCGAGCCGGTGAAGCCGTGGCAGAGGAGGACACCCACCTCCCCGCCCTCGTGGCGGTACGGCTCGGCTCCGGGGAGAACCGGCACCTTTCGGGCTCCTGTTCCTGTCAGTGGCGTGAAGTACTGGCGGATGTGGTTCACCGTACGCGACCGCACTGACACCGACCAGGGTCGTCGGTCCCATTGACGGCACTCCGGGTTAAGGTCTGATCGACGGAAACAGGAGGCACACGGGTGTTGTACGGCACGATGAAGGTCGCCATCGGAGGGCCGCTGAAGGTCGCCTTCAGGCCCTGGGTGGAGGGGCTGGAGAACATTCCGGCCGAAGGCCCCGCCATTCTGGCGAGCAATCACCTGTCCTTCTCGGACTCGTTCTTCCTGCCTGCGGTCCTGGACCGCAAGGTCACCTTCATCGCGAAGGCCGAGTACTTCACCACCCCCGGCGTCAAGGGCCGGCTCACCGCGGCCTTCTTCAAGGGCGTCGGACAGCTCCCGGTGGACCGCTCCGGGACGCGCGGCGCGGGCGAGGCCGCGATCAAGAGCGGCATAGAGGTGCTGGAGCGCGGCGAGCTGTTCGGCATCTACCCGGAGGGCACCCGCTCGCCCGACGGCCGCCTGTACCGGGGCAAGCCCGGCGGCCTCGCGCGCGTGGCGCTCGCCACCGGCGCGCCGGTCATCCCCGTCGCGATGATCGACACCGAGAAGATCCAGCCGCCCGGCCAGGTGATGCCGAAGCTGATGCGCCCGGGCATCCGCATCGGCAAGCCCCTGGACTTCAGCCGCTACCAGGGCATGGAGCACGACCGGTTCGTGCTGCGCGCGCTGACCGACGAGGTCATGTACGAGATCATGAAGCTCTCCGGCCAGGAGTACGTCGACATGTACGCGACCGCCGCCAAGCGGCAGATCGCGGACGCGGCGAAGGCGGCCAAGGAAGCGGAGAAGGCCGCCAAGGAGGCGGAGAAGAAGGCCGAGGCCTAGAGCGGGGGAATCGGGGGATCGGGGGGCCATGCCCAGGCGCGAGCGGGTCATGAGGATGTCGGTCGAGCAGCCGCTGTGGCGTGCGCTCGCCGGGTACCGCGTGCTCACGATGGTGTACGCGATCGGCTTGTTCGTCTACCGGTACGGCAAGTTCGTACACCCCTGGGTCGCCGTCGGCTACTACGCGGTCCTCTTCGTGTGGACCCTGGCCACGCTGCCCAAGGTCGCGAGCGCCGCACAGTGCACCCGGCGCTTCCTCGCCGTCGACCTGACCATCGCGCTCACCGGCATCCTCCTCACGCCGGTCGCCGCCTCCCACGCGCGCATCGTGGCGGGCACTCCGACGCTGCCGTCGATATGGACGGCCGGCTCGGTCCTCGCCTTCGCGCTCAAGGGCGGCTGGCGCTGGGCGGCGCTGGCCTCGACGCCGGTCGCCATCGCCAACGTCGTCCAGCGGGGCACCCCGAGCCGGGCGACGGTGCACGCCGTCCTGCTGGTCTGGATCGCCTCCGTGGCCATCGGCTACGTCGTGGAGGTGGCCCGCGCCTCCGAGCGCACCCTCGCCCGCGCCCTGGAGATCGAGGCCGCGACCCGGGAGCGGGAGCGGCTGGCCCGGGACATCCACGACAGCGTGCTCCAGGTCCTGGCGATGGTGCAGCGGCGCGGCGCGGTCATCGGCGGCGAGGCGGCCGAACTGGGACGCCTCGCCGGGGAGCAGGAGGTGGCGCTGCGCACGCTGGTCTCCGGCGGGCTGCTGCCGGTCTCCCGGGTGTCGGAGGACGCGGCCGACGGAGCCGTCGTCCGCGCGGTCGAGGAGCCGGACGACGACGGCCCCGTCGATCTGCGCACCCTGCTCGCCCCCTACGCCGGCGCCCGGGTCAGCCTCGCCGAACCCGGCGCCCCGGTGCCGCTGCCGCGGCCGGCGGCGCGTGAGCTGGCCGCCGCGGTCGGGGCCGCCCTGGACAATGTGCGCCGGCACGCCGGTGCGGACGCGCGAGCCTGGATCCTCGTCGAGGACGAGCCCGACGAGATCGTCGTCACCGTCCGCGACGACGGCCCCGGCATCCCCGAGGGCCGGCTCGCCCAGGCCGAGGGCGAGGGCCGGCTCGGCGTGGCCCAGTCGATCCGGGGACGCCTGCGCGACCTCGGCGGCAGCGCCGAGCTGATCTCCGTCCCCGGACAGGGCACGGAGGTCGAACTGAAGGTACCGAAGGTCTCACGGGACAAGGCGGAGAAGCGATGAGCGAGCAGCAGGGCCCGATCAAGGTCATGGTGGTCGACGACCATCCCATGTGGCGCGACGCGGTCGCCCGGGACCTGAGCGAGTCCGGCTTCGAGGTGGTCGCCACCGCGGGCGACGGCGAACAGGCGGTCCGCCGCGCCAGGGCCGCCGCCCCGGACGTCCTCGTGCTGGACCTCAACCTGCCCGCCAAGCCCGGCGTCCAGGTGTGCAAGGAACTGGTCGGCCACAACCCGGCCCTGCGCGTCCTCGTCCTGTCCGCGAGCGGCGAGCACGCCGACGTCCTGGAGGCCGTCAAGTCCGGCGCGACCGGCTATCTGCTGAAGTCGGCCTCGACCGAGGAACTCCTGGACGCGGTGCGCCGTACGGCCGTCGGCGACCCGGTGTTCACGCCGGGCCTGGCCGGACTGGTCCTCGGCGAGTACCGCCGCCTGGCCTCCGAGCCCGCGCCCGCCCCGGACGCCGGCGAGCCGGGCGCGCCCCGGCTGACCGAGCGGGAGACGGAGGTGCTGCGGCTGGTCGCCAAGGGCCTGAGCTACAAGCAGATCGCCGAGCGCCTCGTCATCTCCCACCGCACGGTCCAGAACCACGTCCAGAACACCCTCGGCAAGCTCCAGCTGCACAACAGGGTCGAGCTGGTGCGGTACGCGATAGAGCGCGGGCTCGACGACGAGCAGACCCCCCGGCACGGGTAAACCAACCTCCTGACAATTCACCGGAATCACCCTTCCCGCCTCTCCCTGTGTGACGCGCATCACCATTACCGTGACTGAGCGTCAGGCAACCGCGGTGAAGGGACATTTCCATGCGGGTCGGAGTACTGACCGGGGGCGGCGACTGCCCCGGGCTCAACGCCGTCATCCGGGGCGTCGTCCGCAAGGGCGTACAGGAGTACGGCTATGACTTCGTCGGCTTCCGGGACGGCTGGCGCGGGCCGCTGGAGAACGACACCGTACGGCTCGACATCCCCGCGGTGCGCGGCATCCTGCCCCGCGGCGGCACCATCCTCGGCTCCTCGCGCACGAATCCGCTGAAGCAGGAGAACGGCATCCGCCGTATCAAGGAGAACCTGGCCAAGCTGGAGGTCGAGGCCCTCATCGCGATCGGCGGCGAGGACACCCTGGGCGTGGCCGCGCGTCTCACCGACGAGTACGGCGTCCCCGTCGTCGGCGTACCGAAGACCATCGACAACGACCTGTCCGCCACCGACTACACCTTCGGCTTCGACACCGCGGTCGGCATCGCCACCGAGGCCATCGACCGCCTGCACACCACCGCCGAGTCCCATATGCGGGTTCTCGTCTGCGAGGTGATGGGCCGCCACGCCGGCTGGATCGCCCTGCACTCCGGCCTGGCCGGCGGCGCCAACGTCATCCTCATCCCCGAACAGCGCTTCGACCTCGACCAGGTGTGCGCCTGGATCACCTCCCGCTTCAAGGCCTCGTACGCCCCGATCGTGGTCGTCGCCGAGGGCGCCATGCCGAAGGACGGCGAGATGGTCCTCAAGGACCAGTCGCTCGACTCCTTCGGGCATGTCCGGCTGTCCGGGGTCGGCGAGTGGCTGGCCAAGGAGATCGAGAAGCGCACCGGCAAGGAGGCCCGCACCACGGTCCTCGGGCACATCCAGCGCGGCGGCACCCCCAGCGCCTTCGACCGCTGGCTCGCCACCCGCTTCGGGCTGCACGCCATCGACTGCGTCCGCGACGGCGACTTCGGCAAGATGGTCGCCCTGCGCGGCACCGACATCGTCCGCGTCCCGATCGCCGAGGCCACCGCCAAGCTGAAGACGGTGGACCCGAAGCTGTACGAGGAGGTCGGGGTCTTCTTCGGCTGACGGCGGCCCCCCGACGGCTACACGGTCGTGCGGCGCAGCTGCCCCACCAGCTCCCGTACGACCGCGGCCCCGTTCAGCGTCAGGATCGACTCCGGGTGGAACTGCACCCCGCTGAACCTGGGGCCCCGGATCGCGTGCACCTCGCCGTTCGCGGCCCGGCTCACCTCGATCCCGTGCGCGGACAGTTCGTTCGCCGCGTCGTCGTCGCAGCGCGCCACGAAGCTGTTGTAGAAGCCGACGGTCTCGCTCCGCCCGAACAGGTCGATCTCCGTCTGCGCGCCCTGGTACGGCACTTCCTTCCGTACGATCTCCAGGCCCAGCTCCGCCGCGATCAGCTCGTGCCCGAGGCAGACGCCGAGCACACCGTGCCGGTGCTCCCGGAGCACCTCGGCGGCCAGCTCCCGCAGGAACCGCATCTTCGGGTCGGCGAGGTCCGAGGGGTCTCCCGGGCCGGGCCCGAGGACGACCGGCCCCTCGTGCGCCGGCACCGCCTCCCGCAGCCCCGGCTCGTCGTACCGCCGGACGGTGACGTCCAGCCCGCTCGACCGCAGGACGTGCGCCAGCATCGCCGTGAAGGTGTCCTCGCCGTCGACCACCAGGGCGTGCCCCGCCAGGGCCGCCGACCGCTCCTGCATCCGCAGCCAGAACGGCGCGAGCGAGGCGCGGCGCCCGTCCAGCGCGGCCCGCACCCGGGGGTCGTCGGCCAGCCGCGGCCGCGCCCGCTCCTCGCGCGGCCGGGAGGGCCGTACCCCGAGGGCGGCCAGCACGCCCGCCGCCTTCGCGTGCGTCTCCGCCACCTCGCCCGCCGGGTCCGAGCCGCGCACGAGTGTCGCGCCGACCGGGACGCGCAGCTGGCCTCCCCCACTCTCGGCTTCGCTCGAGCGGGAGGTGCCCCCACCCGAGATGTCGGCGGTGCGGATCAGGATGGGGGAGTCCAGCGTCTGGGCGCCCCCGGAGTCCTTCCCGAGCAGCGCCAGCGCGCCCGCGTAATAGCCGCGCCCGCCGACCTCGTGGCGCTCGATCACGCGGCACGCGTTCTGCACCGGCGACCCGGTGACCGTCGCCGCGAACATGGTCTCCCGCAGCACCTCCCGCGCATCCAGGGAGGACTTCCCGCGCAGCTCGTACTCGGTGTGCGCGAGGTGCGCCATCTCCTTCAGGCGCGGGCCGACGACCACGCCCCCGATGTCGCCGACGGTGCACATCATCTTCAGTTCCTCGTCGACGACCATGGACAGCTCCTCGATCTCCTTGCCGTCGGCGAGGAAGTCCAGCAGATGTTCCGGCGTCGGCCCCTCGGCCGGATAGCGGTACGTCCCGCTGATCGGGTTCATGACGACGGTCCCGCCGGACATCCGCACATGCACCTCGGGACTGGCACCCACCAGCGTCCGGTCCCCGGTGTGGACGACGAACGTCCAGTACGCGCCCCGCTCGCCCTCCAGCAGCCGCCGGAACAGCGCCAGCGCGTCGGCGCGGCCGAAGCCCGGGATCTCGCCCTCGTACGTCCGCCGGATCACGAAGTTGGCGCCCTCGCCCCGGCCGATCTCCTCGTGCAGCACCCGCCCGACGATCTCGCCGTACTCCTCGTCGCCGACGTCGAAGCCGCCGCCCTCGACCCGCACGTCGTGTCCGGGCAGTGACCGCAGGGCCTCGGCCAGCGGGATCTCGTACGACTCCTCGGGCGTCAGCACCAGCAGCGGGGTGCCGTCGTCGCGGACGTCGAAGCCGCGCTCGCGGATCTGCCGGAACGGGACCAGCGCGAGGCCCTCGTCGGGGAGGTCGGCCAGGCGTTCCCGGGAGGTGACGGGGCCGATCAGGACCTCCACCGTGTGCTCGTCGCGGCCCGGGGTGCGGCGGCGGAGCAGGGCGAACGGGCGGGGGTCGGACAGCAGGTCCTGCAGGTTCACGGGTCGGGCTCCTTCTCGATCGTCTGACGGAGAGGACGGAGAGGACGGAGAGGAACGACCCCGGACACACCGAAGGCCGCCCCTCGGGCGGCCTTCGCGATGTCTACGGATACGCGCAGTCAGTGGGCCGCCGGACGAGCGGTCCACCACCAGTTCTGGTTCGTGTGCGCGAGCATGTCCGCAGGGTACCCCATGCCGTCTATGATCATGGCTTTGGCATGTCCAATCCACTCCATGTTCATGGAAGGTTTGCGTGGTTTCCATACGCAGATTCAGACCGCTGGCCGTGATCGCCGCCGCGGCCGCCCTGTTCACCGGCCTGACGGGACAGCCCGCTACGGCCGTCGACGGGCCCACCGTGACGCAGCTGACGCTCGGTGCCGACCAGTTCAAGATGACCGACACCAGCTATGCCTCGGCGACCAACAACCTCTACACCAACTACCTGACGAGCCACGCGACTCTCCCCGACGTCGTCACCACCAACTACACGACGGACTCGTCCGGTGCGACCGACAGCTGGATGAACCTGCGCTCGATGCGCTCGTGCACCGGTGACGAGACCAAGGCGCTGCCGCCGGTGACCACCTCGACCGCCTGGTGCTGGTCCTCGGCGCACGCCGACGACACCACCGCGCACTGGTACCCGCAGGGTCTGAGCACCACCGGCACCGCCGACGGAGGCGACGGCGCCATCCAGGGCGCCCATGTCGCGGCTGTCTCCTGGCACTACAACACCCTCAGCGGTGAGACCTCCAGCGGCTGCAAGACGGACAACCTGCTCAAGCTCACCTTCATCGACCGGGACACCGGCAAGTACCGCCACGTCCTGCTCGCCGAGCCGACCAGCACCTCGTCCACGGCCTCGAACTTCAAGTACGTCACCGGTCACGGCGGCGGCATCGTCTGGTACGCGAACTACATCTACGTGACCGACACCGCCCACGGCATCCGGGTCTTCGACATCAACAAGCTCGCCAAGGTCGACGACTACGGCTCCGGCGTCAGCACCTACGGCATCAACGGCGGCCGCTCCAGCGCGTGCGGCTACCCGTACGTGCTGCCCGAGGTGCACTACTACCAGCAGTCGGGCACGCCCTCCGCGTGCGACTCCGACGCGAACAACGGGGCCCTCGACCCGGACCACCTCTGCTACTCCTGGCTGTCCCTGGACAAGACCGGCGGAAGCCCGTACAAGCTGGTCACGGGCGAGTGGTACGGCGGCGTCGACGGTGGTCGCGTGGTGCGCTACCAGCTCAACCCGACGAGCGCCACGTCGTACCCCGGGCTGCTGAACATGTCCGGCGGCAAGACGGTCATCGAGGACGCCTACGCCGCCTCCCGCTACCGGGGGCTGCAGGGCGGCATGACCTGGACCGACGGCTCGGGCGTGCTGAACTTCGCCTTCCACAAGGGCTGCGGCACGCAGCCCGGCGTGTACTCGCACACCTGGGTGGGCGACACCCGCGCCGGCACGACCTGCGCGGCCGGCGGCAACTGGGCGGCGGGTCCGCCGCAGGCCCTGAGCCACTGGCCCAAGCTGGGCACCACCCAGGTGGACGAGCTGTGGGGCCTGACGGAGGGCATCTGCCCGAGCACCTCGCTGAAGACGCAGTACCCGGCCGACTACAAGGACGCCACCGACACGCGTGACGTCTGCTACGCCCACAACAGCGACACCACCACCATGTCGCTGCGTGCGGTCTTCGCCGTCGGTTTCACCGACTCGGCGGTCCAGAACCTGCACTGACGTACGGCACGGCGGGGTTCGGATCCAGACGGACCGGACCCCGCTCCGGCTTCCCGGCTCGTCCACGAGCCGTCTCACTTGATGAGCGGATGAAGGGACCCGCGACACGACCCCGTAATGTTGATGGGGTGACCGTGAACGCTAAGACCAGCGCGAGCGCTGGCAACACCTGGCGAAACCTGCCCGCGGCGCAGCAGCCCGAGTACCCCGACCCCGAGGCTCTGCGCGCAGTGATCGCGGACCTCGAGTCGTATCCGCCGCTCGTCTTCGCGGGCGAGTGCGACCAGCTGCGCGCCCGGATGGCGGCCGTCGCCAAGGGAGAGGCGTTCCTTCTCCAGGGCGGCGACTGCGCCGAGGCCTTCGACGCGGTGTCCGCCGACCACATCCGCAACAAGCTCAAGACGCTGCTCCAGATGGGAGCCGTCCTGACCTACGCCGCCTCGGTGCCGGTGGTGAAGGTCGGCCGGATCGCCGGCCAGTACTCCAAGCCGCGCTCCAAGCCCACCGAGACCCGCGACGGCGTGACCCTGCCGACCTACCGCGGCGACTCCGTCAACGGCTTCGACTTCACCGAGGTCGCCCGCGTCCCGGACCCCGAGCGCCTGAAGCGGATGTACAACGCCTCCGCCTCGACGCTCAACCTGGTGCGCGCCTTCACCACCGGCGGCTACGCCGACCTGCGCCAGGTGCACGCCTGGAACCAGGACTTCGTGAAGTCGTCCCCGTCCGGGCAGCGCTACGAGCAGCTGGCGCGCGAGATCGACAACGCGCTGAACTTCATGCGGGCCTGCGGCGCGGAGCCGGAGGAGTTCAAGACGGTCGAGTTCTTCTCCTCGCACGAGGCGCTGCTGCTCGACTACGAGTCCGCCCTGACCAGGGTCGACTCGCGCACCGGCAAGCTGTACGACGTCTCCGCGCACATGGTGTGGATCGGTGAGCGCACCCGGCAGCTGGACGGCGCGCACATCGAGTTCGCCTCGCAGATCCGCAACCCGATCGGGATCAAGCTCGGCCCGACGACGACGGCCGAGGAGGCGCTGACCTACATCGACCGTCTCGACCCCGAGCGGGAGCCGGGCCGGCTGACCTTCATCGTGCGGATGGGCGCGGACAAGATCCGGGACCGGCTTCCGGAGCTGGTGGAGAAGGTCACGGCGTCCGGGGCGACGGTGGCCTGGGTGACCGACCCGATGCACGGCAACACCTTCGAGGCGGCCTCCGGGCACAAGACCCGCCGCTTCGACGACGTGCTCGACGAGGTCAAGGGCTTCTTCGAGGTGCACAAGGGCCTGGGCACCCACCCGGGCGGCATCCACGTGGAGCTCACCGGCGACGACGTCACCGAGTGCGTGGGCGGCGGCGACGAGATCTTCGTCGACGACCTGCACCAGCGCTACGAGACGGCCTGCGACCCGCGCCTGAACCGCAGCCAGTCCCTCGACCTGGCGTTCCTCGTCGCGGAGATGTACAGGGACCAGTGACGGGTTCGCCTGTTACGCAGAGATGAAGTGGGGCGCGGATCACATACGATCCGCGCCCCACCCCACTTTTGCGGTTCCGGCGCGCCGGGTAAGGTTAGGTTAGCCTCACCGATCAAGCGGGACGGCAATACCTATCAATCCCGTCGGGAGGTGAACGGCGTGTACGTGTGCAGCTGCTTCGGCATCACCGAGGCCCAGGTCAAGCAGCACGCGGAGGGCGGTGCCTGCACCCCCCGCCAGATCGCCTCCGCCTGCAAGGCGGGCACCGACTGCGGTTCGTGCGTACGGCGTATCCAGGCGATCCTCGGCCGTGGCGCGTGCCCGCGCCGTGAGCTGGCCGACCAGGGCCGGCCGGTACTGGCGGAGCTGTCCGCTCCCACGGGCCTGGACGAGGCTGCCTAGCCCTCCGGCTGCTAGCTCTCGGGCTGCTCGATGATCTGCGCGATGTAGAGGGCCTCGCCGAGCTTCTCCACCAGTTCGAGTTGGGTGTCGAGGTAGTCGATGTGGTGCTCCTCGTCGGCCAGGATGTCCTCGAAGATGTTCGCGGACGTGATGTCGCCCTTCTCGCGCATCACCTTGATGCCCCGCCTGAGCCGGTCGATCGCCTCCACCTCGATCTGCCGGTCCGCCTCGAACATCTCCTTGACGGTCTGTCCCACCCGCACATGGAACAGCCGCTGGTAGTTGGGCAGCCCTTCCAGGAACAGGATGCGGTCGGTGAGCACCTCGGCGTGCTTCATCTCGTCGAACGACTCGTGCCGCGTGTACTTGGCGAGCTTCGTCCAGCCGAAGTTCTCCTGCATCTTCGCGTGCAGGAAGTACTGGTTGATCGCGGTCAGCTCGCCGGTGAGCTGCTCGTTGAGGAACTCGATGACCTCGGGGTCGCCCTGCATGGCAGCGGCTCCTTCCGCACGAAAGGACAGGTGGGGTACGCGGCCGCATGATTGCACCGGCGAGGAAGATCGTCCAGTAAGTGAGTACTTAGTAAGTACACGCTGACTTGATAGCAGTTGTCCGATTTGCGGGACGGTGGTCAAGGGCACTGCCCGAGGTCTGTCAGGATGGAGACATGGGTCATCCGGTGGAGCGCGAATCTGGGGCAGGGGCAGGGTCCGAGCTTCCGCCGGGGCAGCGCCTCCAGCGTGGCTGGCCGGTCACGCACTACGGGCCGGTGCCGAAGTTCCGGCCCGAACGCTGGGAGTTCCGGGTCTTCGGTGCCACCGCCGACGGTGACAAGCACACCTGGAACCACGAGGAGTTCACGGCCCTGCCGTACACCACCGTAGTGGCCGATCTGCACTGCGTGACGAAGTTCAGCATGGTCGGCGCGGAGTGGGGCGGCATCCCGGCCCGCGCGATCCTGGACCTGGCCCCGCCGGCGCCGGACGTCACCCATGTGATGGTCTGGGCGGAGTACGGATTCAGCTCGAACCTGCGTCTGTCGGACTTCGCCTCCGACCGCACGATCTTCGCCACCCACAAGGACGGCGAACTCCTCACCGCCGAGCACGGCTTCCCCGTCCGCCTGATCGTCCCGCACCTGTACGCCTGGAAGGGTCCCAAGTGGGTGCGCGGCGTGGAGTACATGACCGCCGACCGCCGCGGCTTCTGGGAGGAGCGCGGCTACCACAACATCGGCGACCCCTGGAAGGAGCAGCGCTACTCCTACCAGGAGGAGCTCGGGGACGGCCCCGAGCTCTGACCTCTCCCGGCGTGCCGGTCAGTGGTGGTACTGGTGCACCACCGCGTGCCCCTTGCCCCGCCCGATCGTCCACTTGTTGACCGGCGTGGTCACCACGAAGGCGATCACGAGCGAGATCACCAGCGAGATCCAGAACAGCGCATCGCCGAGCGTCGCGTCCATCGCGGACGGCCAGACCAGGATCACGCCGTTGTCGATCAGCTCCATCACGGCGATCGACAGCGTGTCCGCCGCCAGCGCCACCCGGAAGGCCGTGCGGAAGTCGACGCCGGCGCGCAGGACACCGCGCAGGGTGAGCGAGTAGCCGAAGACGAAGGCCAGGACGATCGCCAGCACCATGGTCGGCAGGTTGCCCCAGCCGAACGCCGTACCGATGACCATGCCCAGCACCTCACCGATGGCGCAGCCGGTGAGGCAGTGCAGAGTCGCCTGGGCGGCCATGGGCCAGGTGGCGGCGGGTGCGTGGTGGTGGGCGTGCCCGTGCGCTTCGTGCCGGGCCGCGTGTGCCGCGTGTGCCCCGTGTTCCAAGTGATCCTTGTGCTCTGCGTGTGCCTCGTGCTGCATGACTGCCCCCATGTCAGGTAACGGTTCCTGCGCCCAGCAAGAACCGTATACCCCCCAGGGGTATTCCCCAAGGGGTTAGCCGTCGCGCAGTTTCTTCAGCCGCTCCACATCCGCCGCGTGCCCCTCCTTGCCGCCGGGCGTCTCGATGATCAGCGGTACGCCCTGGGTCGCGGGGTGGGTCATGAGCGCCCGGAACGGGTCCTCGCCGATGTGGCCGGCGCCGATGTTCTCGTGCCGGTCCTTGTGCGCGCCGACCACGTCTTTCGAGTCGTTGGCGTGGATCAGCTTCAGGCGGCCCTCGCCGACGGTGTCCACCAGCAGGTCGAGGGTCTGGTGCATGCCGCTCGGGCCGGTCAGGTCGTGCCCGGCGGCGAAGATGTGGCAGGTGTCCAGGCACACGCCCAGCTTCGGATGCGCGTCCAGCGCCTCGAAGTACGGTCCGAAGTCCCAGGTGCGCGAGCACAGCGAGGCACCCTGCCCGGCGGTCGACTCCAGCAGGAGGTACGGATCGTCGTCGTGGGTCAGCTCGTCCAGCAGCGGCAGCAGGTGCGCGCGGACCTGCCGCAGTGCCACGGCGCGCTCCCGCCCGCCCGTCGCGCTGCCCGTGTGGACGACGACACCCAGAGCGCCGATCTCCCGCCCGCGCCGCAGCGAGTGCCGCAGCGACTCCACCGACTTCTCCACGGTCGCCTCGGTGTGCGAACCGAAGTTGATCAGGTAGGGGGCGTGCACATACGCCGGGATCGACTCCTCGGCGCACGCCTGACGGAACGCCTCGTCCTGCCGGGGGTTCCCGGCAGGCGTGGCCCAGCCGCGCGGATTGGCGACGAAGACCTGGACGGTCTCGGCCTTCAGGTCACGGGCGTACGTCAGGCCTACGGAGTGCAGGCCGCCGGCCACCGGGACATGACCGCCGACGGGGTTGCGGGACGGACCGGCTCCGGGGCCGGCGGAGAGGGGGCGGGACTGCTCGATGCTCACCCGTTCAGGGTGTCACGCGGCGCGCCGCCTCCCGTCACCGGATGGTGATGGTGATCGTCGACCCCTTGGGCGCGGTCTCGCCGCCGTCCACCGACTGCTCCTTCACGGTGTCGCCGAAGAGCCCGAGCAGCCCCCGGTCCTCCTCGACCTTGAAGCCGGCGTCCTCCAGCGCCTTCTTCGCGTCGTCCACGCTGTCCCCGACCACGTCCGGCACCTCGACCATCTCCGGGCCCTTGGACAGCGTCAGCGTCACGGTGTCGCCCTCGCCGGCCTGGCTGTTGCCCGCCGGGGACTGCCGGGCCACCTTGCCCTTGTCGTACTCGGAGTTGACCTGCTCCGAGGAGATGGTCACCTTCAGACCGGCGTCCTCCAGCTCCTGCTTGGCGTCGTCCAGGTCGTCCCCGGTGACGTCCGGCACGTCGATCGGGCTGCCCTTGCTGACCACGAGCGCGATCGCCGAGCCCGCGTGCCGCCTGGTGCCGGACGCCGGGTCGGTGCTGATCACCGAGCCCTTGTCCACACTGTCACTGAACGCCCGGTTGACCATCCCCGGCTCCAGACCGGCCGCCTTCAGCCGGGCCTGCGCCTTGCCCAGCGGCACGCCCTCCAGATCGGGCACCTTCACGATCTCGGGGCCGCGGGAGATGACGAGCGTCACGGAGTCGTTGCTGCGGATCCGGGACCCGCCCGCCGGGTCGGTGCTGATGACCGTGCCCCGCCGCACCGTGTCGCTGTACTCCTCCCTGACCTGCTTGACGTCGAGCCCGGCCGCCTTCAGCCGCGCCTTCGCCTGCTCCTCGGTCTTGGCCAGCAGCTGCGGGACCTTGGTGAACTGCCCGGAGTTGATGTACCAGACGCCGGCGCCGACACCGAAGACCACCAGGACGGCCGCGACGAGGGTGATGAGCCCGCGCCGGGGCCGCGTCCGCCGCCGCCGGGGCGGCAGGTCCCGGCTCTCCAGCCGGCTGGTGTGCTGCACCGCCGGAGCCTCGTCGTCCTCGTTGACCGGCAGCGGCCGGGATGGGGGTCCCCCCGCGCGAGCGGAGCCGAGCGTGGGGGAGGTCAGCGAGCGCGGTATCACGCTCGTACGATCCCCTGCGTTGTCGTGCTCCGCGGACAGCGCCTGGGGCGGCAGGGCGTCCAGCTGCTCGGCGGTGAGCGCGGCACGCGCCCGCAGCACCTCGCCGAGCAGCGCCGCCGCGTCCTGCGGCCGGATGCCGGGGGTGCGCGCGGTGGCCGAGGCGACCAGCTCGTCCAGCTCGTACGGCAGCCCCGGCACCAGCGCCGAGGGCGGCGGCACGTCCTCGTGGATGTGCTTGTAGAGCACCTGCGCGGGGGAGTCCCCGGCGTGCGGCTTGCCGCCGGTCAGCATCTCGTAGAGGACGACACCGCACGCGTACACGTCGACGCGCGGGTCGGCGGTGCCCTGCTCGATCTGCTCGGGCGCGAGGTACGACACCGTCCCGAGCACGGCACCCGTCGTACTGGTCACGGTGTCCACGGACCGCACGAGCCCGAAGTCGGCGACCTTGACCCGCCCGTCGTCGCCTATCAGCACGTTCTCGGGCTTCATGTCCCGGTGCACGAAACCGGCCCGGTGCGCGGCGCCGAGCGCGGCCAGCACCGGCTCCAGGATGTCCAGCGCGGCCCGCGGCTGCAGCGCGCCCCGCTCGCGCAGCACGTCCCGCAGGGTGCACCCGGCGACGTACTCCATCGCCAGGTACACGTACGACCCGTCGGTGCCCTGGTCGAAGACCTGCACCACGTTGGGGTGGGCGAGCCGGGCGACCGACTTGGCCTCCCGGATGAACCGGTCCACGAACGAACCGTCGGCCGCCAGCGTCGGGTGCATCACCTTGAGCGCGAGAACGCGGTCCAGGCGGGTGTCCAGGGCCCGGTAGACCGTGGCCATCCCGCCGACCGCGATCCGTGCGTCGACGCGATACCGTCCGTCGAGCACCTGCCCGACCAGGGGGTCCTGAAGGGTCGTATCCACGCAGGCGAGTGTACGAGGGGTGACCGACAGTCCCGCCCGTCGGGCCGTCCCGGGGACGGAATGCAGCAGAGCTGTGACCCTGGTGGCACGCACCTAGAAGGCAGGGCGTTCCGGGTCCAGGTGGGCGCGGCCCTCCGTCGGGGAGGACGCCTCCGCGAAGTGCCTGCGCGGGATCCGCCCGGCCAGCCGGGCCAGCCGCCCCGCCTCCACCGCGTGCTTCATGGCGGCGGCCATCGTCTCGGGCTCCTGGGCCCGGGTGACGGCCGAGGCGAGCATCACGCCCGCGCACCCCAGCTCCATGGCCAGCGCCACGTCCGACGCCGTACCGGCTCCCGCGTCCATGATCACCGGCACGCGCGCGTGCTCCACGATCAGCTGGAAGTTGTGCGGGTTGCGGATCCCGAGCCCGGAGCCGATCGGCGAGCCCAGCGGCATCACCGCCGCGCAGCCCACGTCCTCCAGCTTCCGCGCGAGCACCGGATCGTCGTTGGTGTACGGCAGCACCGTGAACCCGTCGTCGACCAGCGTCTCCGCCGCCTCCAGCAGCTCCACCGGATCGGGCAGCAGCGTCCGCTCGTCGGCGATGACCTCCAGCTTGATCAGGTCGGTGCCCAGCGCCTCCCGGGCCAGCCGGGCGGTCAGCACCGCCTCGCCGGCGGTGAAACAGCCCGCCGTGTTCGGCAGCACCCGGATGCCCAGCTTCTCCAGCACCGACAGCACCGAGCCGTGCACCTCGGGATTGACCCGCCGCATGGCCACCGTGGTCAGCTCCGTACCGGAGGCGACCAGCGCCCGCTCCAGCACCTCCAGGCTCGGTGCGCCGCCCGTGCCCGTGATCAGCCGGGAGCCGAGGGGCACACCGCCGAGGACGAAGGGATCGTCGGCCATGGGTCATCCTCCTTGGACGGCGGTGAGGACTTCGACACGGTCGCCCTCGGCGAGGGCCGTGGTCGCCCACTGCGCGCGCGGGACGACGGTTTCGTTGAGGGCGGCGGCCACCCCGGAGGGCGCCACGGTGAGCGTCTTCACGAGGGCGTCCAGCGCGGTGCCCGGGGCGACCTGGTGGCGCTCCCCGTTGACGGAGATGTTCATGCGGGCTGCTCCATGGGTACGGCGCCGAAGCGCTTCGGCGTGAACGGACGGGCCTCCTCGGGCAGCTCACCGCCGACCAGCAGCTCCGCCATGACGTCCCCGGTGACGGGCGTGAGCAGCACCCCGTTGCGGTAGTGCCCGGTGGCCAGCAGCAGCCCGTCGAACCCGGAGGGGCCGAGCAGCGGAGCGTTGTCGGGGGAGCCGGGGCGCAGTCCCGCCCGGGTCTCGGTGAGGGGCAGCTCGGTGATCCCCGGCACCAGCTCGTGGGCGTCGCGCAGCAGCTCGTACACGCCGCCCGCGGTCACCGTGGTGTCCCAGCCCAGCTCCTCGCTGGTCGCGCCGACGACCAGCTCGCCGTTCTCCCGCGGCACCAGGTAGACATGGCTGCCGCGCACCACGGCCCGCACGGTCCGGCTCAGGAAGGGCGCGTACCGGCGCGGCACGGTCAGTCGCAGCACCTGCCCCTTCACCGGCCGCACGGGGGGCAGGACGTCGTCCGGGACGCCCGCCAGACGCCCGCTCAGGCTGCCGCCCGCGAGCACGACCTGCCCCGCGCCCAGCCGGGTGCCGTCCGGGGTGGCGACCCCTGTGGCCCTGTCGCCCGCGACCTCGAGCCGCTCGGCCCACGACCGGTGGAACACCACCCCGGCCCGCTCGCACGCGGCCACCAGGGCGGACGCCAGCCGCCTCGGATTGATCTGGTGGTCCCCGTCCACCCGCAGCCCGCCGCGCACCCCGGGCGCGAGCATCGGCTCCAGGCGCCGGCACTCCCGCCCGGACAGCCACTCCGACTCCAGGCCCGAGCGCTGCTGGAGCGCGTGCAGTTCGCGCAGGTGGGCGCGGTCGTCGGCGTCGAGCGCGACGGCGAGCGTGCCGCAGCGCCGGTAGCCGAGGTCGTGGCCGGTCAGCTCGGTCAGCTCGGCCGCGAAGTCCGGGTAGCGGCGGGCGGACTCCAGGTTCAGGGCGAGCAGCGTCTCCTCGCCGTAGTGCAGTTCCGTGACGGCGGCCAGCATCCCCGCCGCGACCTGTGCGGCCCCGCCGCCGGGATCGGGGTCCACCACGGCCGTGGCGAGCCCGCGCTGCGCGGCACGCCAGGCCGTGACCAGGCCGATGATTCCGCCCCCGATGACGAGGACGTCGGACGTACGTGACGACATGGGCGTCCAGCCCCTCCCTTCGCCGGCATGACCCGGATCAGGTTCGTACGGTCGGAGGCCGCCAGCCTCCCTCTCAGCCCGGTGCGTCCGGGCTCCCGCGAGTGCTTGTACGGTGGCCACCCTAGCCCGCGGCGCTCGTCACTCGTAAGGGAGGCCCTGCCCATGGCCCGCTCGCTCGACGGTCTGATCCTGGCCCCCGTGGCGGACCAAGCCCCAGGTCAGGTGGGTACGCGCACCCGGTTCGCGTACCACGAGAGGGGCGGCGAGATCTGGGCCGAGTACGTGGGCGGAGACGTCGTACGCGGTCATCTGGTCGGCACCCGGGACGGCGACCGGCTGGACTTCCGGTACGTGCAGCTGGGGCACGACGGGACCACCTCCGCGGGGCACTGCGTGTCGGCCGTCGTGGAGCTGCCGGACGGGCGGGTGCGGCTGGAGGAGACCTGGGAGTGGGAGTCCCGGCCGGGCGCCGGGACCAGCGTTGTGGAACAGGTCACCGAGCACACCTCCTGACTGACGAATTGTCAGTTGACTATGGTGATCGGGTGAGCGAGCAGACACCACAACAGGGCACGTCACAGGGGCGACGCGTGGTCGTCGCGGGCGCGGGCATGGCCGGGGTGCAGACCGCGGTCGCCCTGCGCGAAGGGGGCTTCACGGGCACCATCACGCTGATCGGCGCCGAGCCCCATCAGCCGTACGACCGGCCGCCGCTGTCCAAGGCCGTGCTGCTCGGCAAGGCCGAGGGCTCCGCCTTCGACGTCGACTTCGAGTCGCTCGGCATCGAACTGCGGCTCGGCTGCGAGGTGCTGGGCGTACGCCCCGGCGACCACGAGCTGGACACCGAGGCCGGGCCCGTCCCGTACGACGTGCTGGTTCTCGCCACCGGCGCCGAACCGATCACGCTGCCGGGCACCGAGGGCGTGCCCGGCGTGCACCTGCTGCGCACCCTGGACGACGCCGAACGGCTGCGGCCCGTGCTCGCCCGGCAGCACGACATCGTGGTCGTCGGCGCCGGCTGGATCGGCGCCGAGTTCGCCACGGCCGCCCGCGAGGCCGGCTGCGCCGTGACCGTCGTCGAGGCCGCCGAACGCCCGCTGGCGGGCGCGCTCCCGCCCGAGGTGGCCGCCCCGATGGCCGCCTGGTACGCCGAGAGCGGAGCCGAGCTGCGCACGCACGCGCGCGTGGAGCGCGTCGAGCCCGGCACGGTGGTGCTCGCCGACGGCACGCGGCTGCCCGCGGACGCCGTCGTCGTCGGCATCGGCGCGCGCCCCGCCACCGCCTGGCTGGCCGGCTCCGGCATCGAGCTGGGCGCGCACGGCGAGGTCGTGGCCGACGCCCACCTGCGCACCTCCGTCGCGGACGTGTACGCGGTCGGGGACTGCGCCTCCTTCCCCTCGGCCCGGTACGGCGCCCGGCTGCTGGTCCACCACTGGGACAACGCCCTGCAGGGCCCGCGCACGGTCGCCGCGAACGTCCTGGGCGAGACCCCCGTGGTCTACGACCCGGTGCCGTACTTCTGGTCCGAGCAGTTCGGCCGGTTCGTCCAGTACGCCGGCCACCACCCCGCGGCCGACCGCATGGTGTGGCGCGGCGACCCGGCGGGCCCGGCCTGGACGGTGTGCTGGCTCCGCGAGAACCGCCTCGTTGCCCTCCTGGCCGTCGGCCGACCGCGTGACCTGGCCCAGGGCCGCCGCCTGATCGAGGCGGGCCGGAGTATGGACCCGGAGGCCCTGGCCGACCCGGCACGGCCCCTGAAGGACGCCACCGTCGGCTAGACGCGTCCTCCCAGGTGGACCGGCCTGGCTTCCGACTGTCAGTGGGGGATGGCAGGCTTGTTCCCGTGACCGAGATTGACGCAAAGATTGAAGCTCTCGTCCCCGCCTGGCTCACCCTCCCCGACATCGCCGAACAGCTCGGCGTCGAGGTGACACGTGTGCGGCAGCTGGTCAAGGAGGGCCAGCTCATCGCCGTACGCCGAGGTGAGAACCGCGCGCTGCACGTCCCCGCCGCCTTCATCGACGGGGACAAGGTCGTCAAGGGCCTGTCCGGGACCCTGACGCTCCTGAGGGACGACGGCTTCACGGTCGAAGAGATGATCGAGTGGCTCTTCACCCCCGACCCGACCCTGCCCGGCACCCCCGCGCAGGCCCTGAGCGAGAATCGCGGCACGGAGGTGAAGCGCCGCGCCCAGGCGCTCGCCGTCTGAACCGACCCGCACCAGGGGTGGCGCAGTGGCCGCGGCCGCTGCGCCACCCCGCCCGCCCATGAACACCGACGACGGGGGGACCCACGCATGTCCGACACCGCCCGCGGCCATCTCGCCGACGCCCGCCTCTACCTCTGCACGGACGCCCGCCGCCGGCAGGGCGACCTCGCCGAGTTCCTGGACGCGGTCCTGGCCGGCGGTGTCGACATCGTCCAGCTGCGCGACAAGGGCATGGAGGCCGCCGAGGAGCTGGAGCACCTGAAGGTCTTCGCCGACGCCTGCGCCCGGCACGGCAAGCTGCTCGCGGTCAACGACCGGGCCGACGTCGCCCACGCCGCCTCCGCCCACGTGCTCCACCTCGGCCAGGGCGACCTCCCGGTCCCCGCGGCCCGCGCGATCCTCGGCGACGACGTGCTGATCGGCCGCTCCACGCACGCCGAGTCCGAGGCCCGAGCGGCCGCGGTCCAGGAGGGCGTGGACTACTTCTGCACCGGCCCCTGCTGGCCCACCCCCACCAAGCCGGGCCGCCACGCCCCCGGCCTCGACCTGGTCCGGTACACGGCCGGCCTGGGCACCGACCGCCCCTGGTTCGCCATCGGCGGCATCGACCTGGGCAACCTGGACCAGGTGCTGGACGCGGGCGCCCGCCGGGTGGTCGTGGTCCGCGCGATCACCGAGGCCGACGACCCCGGAGCGGCCGCGGCGGAGCTCGCCAAGCGGCTGAGGCAGCTGTAGAGGCCCCTCTGTCCGCGTTTTTGTCCAAGGGGTGGACAGGAGTCCGACAATTCGGGCAAATTTCCGGTGCCCGGTTGGGGGACCGTCCACCCCTGGCTAACCTGCGGGTATGGCCCTTGGAACCGCATCCACCAGGACTGATCGCGCACGCACCGTGCGCGAGATCCTCGCCACCGGCAAGACGACGTACTCGTTCGAGTTCTACGCGCCGAAGACCCCCCAGGGCGAGCGGAACCTGTGGAACGCGCTGCGCAGGGTCGAGGCCGTGGCCCCCGACTTCGTCTCCGTCACCTACGGGGCCGGCGGTTCCACGCGCGCGACCACGGTCAAGGAGACCCAGCAGATCGTCGTGGACACGACGCTCACACCGGTCGCCCATCTGACCGCGGTCGACCACTCCATCGCCGAACTGCGCAACATCATCGGCCAGTACGCGGACGCCGGCATCCGCAACATGCTCGCCGTGCGCGGCGACCCGCCCGGCGACCCGATGGGCGACTGGATCCCGCACCCCAAGGGCCTGACGTACGCGGCGGAACTCGTCCGGCTCATCAAGGAGTCGGGCGACTTCTGCGTGGGCGTCGCCGCGTTCCCCGAGATGCACCCGCGGTCCACGGAGTGGGACACGGACGTCCGCCACTTCGTCGACAAGTGCCGTGCGGGCGCCGACTACGCCATCACGCAGATGTTCTTCCAGTCGGAGTCGTATCTGCGTCTGCGCGACCGCGTGGCGGCCGCCGGCTGTGACACCCCGGTCATTCCGGAGGTGTTGCCTGTCACCAGCGTGAAGATGCTGGAACGATTGCCCAAACTCAGCAATGCGCAATTC
Source organism: Streptomyces sp. NPDC031100 (assembly GCF_055570785.1). NCBI lineage: Bacteria > Bacillati > Actinomycetota > Actinomycetes > Kitasatosporales > Streptomycetaceae > Streptomyces > Streptomyces sp. NPDC031100. Next base: position 407,139 of record NZ_JBVIGN010000001.1, on the reverse strand, counting down.
CCGGACGCCCTGAAAGAGCGGATCCTCACAGCGAAGGACGATCCGGCGGCGGTACGCTCCATCGGTATCGAGTTCGCCACGGAGTTCTGCGCACGGCTGCTGGCCGAGGGAGTGCCCGGTCTGCACTTCATCACGCTCAACAACTCCACGGCGACGCTGGAAATCTACGAGAACCTGGGCCTGCACCACCCCCCGCAGGCCTAGACCGGCCGCACCGCGATACGACACACTGCGTAGCGGTCATTGGGAGAGGGGCGTACATGGGCTGGACGGTCCTCTACATCGCGTTCGGAATCGTCGCACTGTGGCTGCTCGGCGAGGTGCTGCTGCAGTACAAGGCGCGGCTGCGCTGGCGGCTGCTCGCCTTCGTCGGCTTCCTCGGTGTCGTGCTCGGCGTGCTGATGCCGTCCGTCATCGTGATCGGCGTGGGCGCGATCGCCTTCGCGATCGGCCAGACCTACGTCACGCTGTCCTTCCGCCGCGGTTTCGCGGCCGGCTGGGCGGTCAAGCGGCCCGAGGCCGCGACCGAGGGCGGCGGCAGCAAGCGCCGCCGCGGCAGGGCGGAGCGAAACGATCCGACACTCGAGGTCTCCGACCTGGAGGCCGCGGAGGCCGGTGACGACCGGGACGCCGACTACGGCCGCGAGCAGCTCGCCTACGGCGACGACGACTACGACCGCGACGACGTCTTCACTCCTGTCCGGCCGGCCGAGCCCACCGCCGCCGAGACCACCGCCGTCTACGAGCCCCAGCCCCTCCCCGACGACACCGGCTCCTACGGCGTCTACGGCGACACCGCCTACGCGGGCGCCGCCCAGCAGCAGCCGGCGGACCAGAACTACGCCTACGACTACTCGGGCTACGCCCAGCAGGGGTACGGCTACGACACCAGCGGCCAGCAGCAGGGCTACGCCAACTACTCCGACCCCTACATCGGCACCCAGTCCTACGGTGGCGGCACCTCGTACGACCCCGGCTACGGCCAGCAGCAGTACGGCCAGCAGGGCTACGGCCAGGACCCGTACGCCACCGGCGGCTACGGCGAGACCCCGGCCGCCGGGGTCTGGGTCCCGCAGCAGCGCAACGACGAGACCTACGGCGGCGAACTCCCGCAGGAGCAGCCGTACCCGTACCAGGGCCAGGGGCAGCAGCCGCAGCCGGGCGCCGGGTACGACGAGCAGTACCGCTTCTGAGGCCCGGCTCTGCTCACTGCGAGCCGCGGAACTCCGGTCCCTCCACGATCAGCCCGGCCACCAGCGCGCCGGACATGCCGGCGTGGGCGAGTCCGCCGCCCGGGTGCGACCAGCCTCCGGCCGTGAACAGGCCTGGTATCGCCGTGGTGTTGGACGGGTGCAGCACGCCCTCCGGCGCGGCCAGCGCGGGTGGCGGAACCGCACCGCCCGTGGCGCCCGTCTCCCGCTCGGTGTCCAGGGGTGTGCGGACCTCGCGCCACAGCACCCGCTCGCGCAGCCCCGGCACAGCGCGCTCCGCGGCGGCGACCATCCGGTCCGCGAAGGCGTCGGCGGCGCCCGGCGCGGCCCAGTCGTACTCCGTCGCCGACGGCACCGTCGCGGTCAGCACCACGGACTCGTGCTCCCCGTCGGGACGCAGAGCCGGGTCGTCCGGTCGGTCCACGACGACCGTCGGCAGGTCGGGCACCACCCCGTGCCGGAACAGCTCCAGGTCACCGTCGGCGTCGACCGCGTGCACCACCGTGCGGTGCACGGCGCCGGGCTCCCGTGCACCGCGCAGTGCCAGGCAGACGACCGCCCGGCCCGGGTAGTGGTCCTCGGGTTCCGCGGGCACGTCCCGCGCGCCGTACAGGTCCCGGCCCGCGATCAGGCCGGTCAGCCGCCAGGGCCCGGTGCCGACGACGAAGTCGGCCTCGGCCGCCGTACCCCCAGCCAGCTCCACCCCGGCCGCCCGGCCGTCCTTCTCCAGAACCCGGGTGACCTCGGCGCCGAAGACGAACTCGACCCGCCGCTGCAGGCACCGCTCGTACACCGCGCGCGCCAGTTCCCGGATTCCGCCGCGCACGTACCAGGTGCCGAAGGCATGCTCCATGTAAGGCAGCACGGCCGCGCTCGCCGGGGCGATCCCGGGATCGACGCCGTAGGCGAGCGCGTAGCCGTCCAGCAGCTGTGCCAGCCGTGGGTCGCGCAGCTCCCATCTGCCGATCTCGAACAGCTTGACCACGCGCCGGGTGCGCAGCAGTCGTTTGTACGTGAGGCCCGGATACGGCTCCTTGTCCAGCAGCACGTCCCAGTTGGGCCACAGCGGCTCCTCCAGCAGCGGACGGCGCGTGTGGTCCCAGGCCTCGCGGGCCCGCACCAGGAAGTCGCCCCAGCGCTGCCCGGCCCCCGCCCCCAGCGCCTTGTCCAGGGCCGCGACGACACCCGCGCGCGAGGCGTTCGGCAGCGAGACCTCGGTGCCGTCCGCGAAGACGTGCCGGGAGCTCGGGTCGACCTGGACCAGCTCGACGCAGTCCTCCAGCGGCTCCTTGCCGGTCTTGATGAACAGATCGCGGTAGACCGCGGGCAGCGTCAGCAGACCGGGGCCGGTGTCGAAGGCGAACCCGTCCCGCTCCAGGCGGCGCACCGCACCGCCGTACGTCTCGTCCCGCTCGTACACCGCCACCCGGTGGCCCGCGACGGCCAGCCGGGCAGCGGCCGCCATCGCGCCCATCCCGGCGCCGATCACCGCAATCCGTGCCATGCCTGCGACTTTATCGACTGCCACTGACAATCCGGCCCGCGGGCGGTCCGCCCCTGGCCGTCAGCCCGGCGGCCCGGGCATCCGCGAGGCGAGCCGCCGCTCCTCGCGCCGCTGGGCCCGGCGCCGCAGGAAGCGCCGGATCCGCGAGATCAGGAACACCAGCACCACGAGCCCGGAGACGAGCAGCACCGCCGCGATGATCGCCGCCGCCTCCGGATGGAACATCGCGAACGCGACGATACCGCCCACCCCGAGATCCTCGGCGAGGCTCAGGACGAAGTTGCTGAACGGCTCGGGCGAGGTGTTGACCGCCATCCGCGTCCCGGCCTTCACGGTGTGACTGGCCAGCGCGGTGGAACCACCGATCAGACCGGCGGCCACGTCCGGCAGCGAGCCGCTGTGCCCGGCGAGCAGTGCCCCGACCCAGGCGCCCGCGAGCGGCCGGACGACCGTGTGCACGGAGTCCCACACCGAGTCGACGTACGGGATCTTGTCGGCGACCGCCTCGCACAGGAACAGCACGCCCGCCACGATCAGCACCTCGGGGCGCTGCAGCGTCTGCGGGACGTCGTCGCTCACTCCCGTCGCGCCGAAGAGGCCGAGCAGCAGCACCACCGCGTAGGCGTTGATGCCGCTGGCCCAGCCGCTGGTGAAGACAAGGGGGAGCACGGACACGGACGCGATCGTAGCCAGACGGCGGACCGGCGTCGTGGGCACCCGCACGCACGCCTGAGTATCCGTACTCAGACGGCGAGATGAGTACGGGCGCGGATGGGCCGCGACCTGCGTCGACGGGAGAGTGGAGACACGGCAAGGGGCGCGGACCGGTACCGCCGACACGGGGCGGCGGAACGGCGCCCGCGCCCTGGCCGCTCCTTCCGCCGATCCGTCGGCGGAAGCGAGGCACGGGGGACCCGGGGCAGACCACCACGGGGGACCAACGGGGGAAACCGTACGGGGAGTACGGGAAGTACGGGGGAGTGGGAAGGCGCCGGTCCGGCAGCGGACCGGCGCCTTTCTCGTGCTCCGCGCTCTGATCAGCCCTTGCCGCTCACGCGTCCCTGGAGCAGCCGGGACAGGGCCGCGTGAACGTCGTCCAGGGAGCGCTCCGGCTGGAAGGCCTTCCAGTCCAGGGCGGCCACCAGCACCATGCCGACCAGCGCGGCCGCCGTCAGCTGGATGTCGATCTCCTCGCTGAACTCGCCGGCTGCCACGCCCTCGCGCAGCACTCCTTCGACGACGGCGACGGCCTCCTGCCGCACCACCATCAGCGTGGACTGCCAGGCGCGGTTGGTGCGCCACAGCTCGGCCACGTACAACTGGGTGAAGGCCGGGTAGCGGTCGATGAAGACCAGGCCCGCCCGGACCATCGCGTCCAGCGCGTCCACCTTGCTGCCGCCCTCGGCCGCGGTCCGCTCGGCCGCCTCCCGCAGGGAGGCGGTGAGGAGGCCCACCCCGTGCCGCAGCAGTTCCTCGAAGAGGACCGACTTGCTCGCGAAGTTGTAGTAGACCGTGCCCTTCGCGACCCCGGCCCGCTCGGCGATCTCGTCCACCGTGGTGGCGGAGAAGCCCTGTTCGGCGATGAGGGTGACGGCCGCCTCGTAGAGCTTCTGGCGGGTGGCCTCGCGGCGCGTGCTGCCGCCGGACGTGGCGCTGCTGCTTTCCATGGCCCTGATTGTCACAGGTACGCGCGCGTGCAGGGACGCGTTGGCGATCACAGGCTCAGCTCCGGGTGCAGCCGGTCCAGCGTCCACACCTGGCGGCGCCGGGCCGCGAGCGCGGTGAGCGCGACGGCGCCCGCGGTGTACGCGACCAGCACGCCGCACGCCTGCCACACCGGGCCGAGCCCGCCGCCCGTGATCAGCCGGCGCAGGGCCTCGACGATGTAGCTCATCGGCAGGAACGGGTGCAGTGCGGTGAAGAAGCCCGGGCTGGTCTGCACGGGATACGTGCCCCCCGCCGAGGTCAGCTGGAGCATCAGCAGGGCCAGCACGAGGATCCGGCCGGCCGCGCCGAAGCGGGCGTTCAGCCACTGCACGATCGATGCGAAGCACGCCGCCACGAGGAACAGGAAGCCGACCGTGCCGGCCGCCCGCGCCATCTGCAGACCGATCGCCCAGTGCAGCACGGACATCAGGGCGACCGTCTGCAGCACGCCCACCGCGGCCACCGGCAGCCAGCCGGCCAGCGCGATCCGCCAGGCCGGCGCACCGGCCGCCAGGGCACGCCGGTTGAGCGGCGGGATCAGCATGTACGCCACCATCGCGCCCACCCACAGGGACAGCGGGATGAAGTACGGGGCGAACCCGGTGCCGTAGTTGGGCGCCTTGTGCAGGTCGTGGGAGGCCAGCTGGACCGGGTCGGCCATCACGCCGGTGCGCCGGTCGCGGTCCTGCTTGTCGTAGTCCGGGATCTTCTTCGCGCCGTCGTGCAGACCTCCGGCGAGCTTTCCGGAGCCGTCGACCAGCTTGTACATGCCGCCGCTGAGCGTGTCGGCGCCCGCGTGGGCCGTGCCGATGCCCTTGTCGAGCGCGCTCGCGCCGGTCTCGGCGGTACCCATCCCGGTGTGCAGCTTCCTGGCGCCCGCGGCGACCTCGGCGGCACCGCCGTTCAACTTGTTGATCTTCCGGACGGCGTCGGCCACGTCCTCGTAGAGGTGCGGTGCGCGATCGGACAGGGCCTGGGCCTGCTTCTGGAGCGTGACGAGGTTGTCCCGCAGCGTCTTCAGGTCGCCGTCCTGGTCGGCGATCAGCGTGTTGAGGTCGTCGGCGACGGTGGCCACGTCGGCGGCCGCCTGCCGGGCCTTCTTCAGCTCGGGGCAGGCCGGGTCGGGGAGCACGCCGCTCTCGCAGCGCGCCTTGTAGACCTCGTCCAGGACGGCGGAGGAGGCGTGGGCGAGCCGGGCGGCGTCCGGCGCGTGCTCCACCAGGTCGTCGAGATTGTGGCGGACCGCCTTGGCCGAGTCCGCGACCAGCTGAGCGGTGTCGCCGATGGTCTTCTCGTTGTCCTTCAGGAACGGACCGGCCTGCCGGTAGACGCCGTTGACGTTGTCGGCGAGGGTCTGCGTGCCGTTCGCGACCTGCTGCGAGCCGTCCTCCAGGTCGCTCGCGCCCTGGGTGAGCTTCGTCAGCCCCGTGGAGAGCTTGCCGCTGCCGCTCTTGGCGTCCCTCAGGCCGTCCGCGAGGTCCTTGGAGCCCTTCTCCGCCTTGCCGAGGCCGCCCTTGAGCCGGTCGGCGCCCTCGGCGGCGGTCACGGTCTTGTCGTGGATGCCGGAGAAGGAGACGAAGATCCGGTCCAGGAAGGTCCGGGACGTCTTGGTGGAGGCGGCCGAGCGGACCTCGTTGAAGACCGTCCGGGAGATCTGCCCGACGATGTAGTTGTTCGCGTCGTTCGTGCGCACCCGGAGCGCGCCCGTTTCAGGGGAGTCGCCCGAGCTGGAGGCGATCCGCTCGCTGAAGTCGCCCGGCATCGTCAGCGACAGGTAGTAGCTGCCGTCCTCGACGCCCCGGCGGGCCTCGGCGTCGCTGACCTCGTGCCACTCGAAGGTCCGGCTGTCGCGCAGCCCGGCCACGATGTCGTCGCCGGCCGTGATCTTCTTCCCGCCCGCCGTGGCGCCCTCGTCGTCGTTCACGAGGGCCACCGGGATGCGGTCCAGACGGCCGTACGGGTCCCAGAACGACCACAGGTACAGCGCGCCGTAGAGCAGGGGCAGCACGAGCAGCGCGACCAGGGCGGCGCGCGGCAGCTTCCCCCGCCCGAAGCGCCTCAGCTCAAGCGCGGCCAGCCTCGGCGAGCGCATCGGCCTCCTCCTTCGGGTCGTTCGGCAGGTCGTTCTCCGGCTCGTTCTCCGGCTCGTTCCTCGGGTCGCTCTGGGGCCTGTTCTCCGGGTCGCTCTGGTGGGTGTCGTCCCGCCCGGTGGAGAGGGCAAGGGCGTCCGCGGGGGCGGTGCGGCACACGGCCACGACCGTCGTCCCCGCGCGCGTGAGGGAGCGCAACAGGTCCCAGACCTCGGTGCGTTCGGCGTCCGAGAGCTTCGTGTCGACGTCGTCCACGCCGAGCAGCCCGGGCCCGCCGAGGAGGGCCAGTGCGATGGACAGGCGCAGCTCCTGGAGCCGCTCCAGGTCGCGTACGGCCGTCCGGGAGCCCTTGGGGAGCGTCTCCGTGTCGAGTCCGGCGGCGGCCAGGGCCGCGTCCACGCGCAGCCGTGCCTCGTGGGTGCGGTCCGCCCGGGGCCGCAGCGCCTCGCGCAGCGAGTCGCCGAACCTGCGCTGGAGCAGGGCGCGTTCGCGCAGGTGCTCCCCGACGGTCAGGGCCGGTTCCAGGTCGGTGACGCCGGCCACGTTGGCCACGGCGGCGATGCGGCGCACGGCCGCCAGGTGCCGGGGGAGCCGGAACCCGCCCACCGTGGCCGCTCCCTCGGTGGTCTTCATCCGTCCCGTGAGCGCGAGCAGCAGACTCGTACGGCCGGAGCCGGACGGTCCCTCGACCGCGATCAGCGAGCCGGGTCGTGCGTCGACGGTGATGCCGCGGAAGGCCCACCCCCGCGGGCCCTTGAGCCCGAGGCCCTCGGCCGTGATGTCCACGCCGTCCACAAGCCCCCCTGCCTGCTTGCCGTTTTGAACTGACTGGTCAGTGCAAAAATACGCCCGAACCTACGATCGAGGCAAAAGCCCAGGTCAGAACGGATTGTCAGTGCCATACCTCACGATGGGCACATACGGCACCCGTGCCGTCACCCAGACGATGGGAGGTTCGTCATGGCCAACTCGTCCGCAGCCGCCGCCCACCGGCGCCGCGCCACCGGCCCTGCCCCCTCACTGACCGGCCCGGCGAGCGATGTGCACCCCGTGCTCCGCCGGGCCACGGCTCCGCCCGCCGCCCTCGACCTGCTCGCCCAGGCCCGCGCCGGACTCGACGAGGCCGACCGCCTGGAAACCCCCAACGAGCGCTATGCGACGGCTCACCTCGCCGCCCTGCGCACCGCCGCCGCCGTGCTCGCCGCACGGGGCCGCCCCGAGACCTCGTCGCGCCGCCGGGCCCGCATCCGCAGCGCCTGGGAGGTGCTCCCCGAGATCGCTCCCGAACTGACCGAGTGGAGCGCCCTGTTCGCCTCCGGCGCCGCCCGCCGCGCCCGCGCCGAGGCGGGCATCCAGGGCGCGGCCTGGCAGCGGGACGCCGACGACCTGATACGCGACGCGGCGATGTTCCTCCGCATCGTCGAGCGGATGCTGGTGCTCCAGCCCGTCCTGCCCCAGCCCCGCCAGGACACCGGCGAACAGGCCGGCCCGGGCACCCGCGGCGACCTCCCGGACGCGGGCTGACGGCCCATGGTCCGGCGTACGAGACGCAGCCGTCCGTACAGAGCCGCGATGACCAGGTAGGGCACCGGAGGCAATAGGGTGGAGGTCGCCGGAAGCCGTCCGCCCTGCCGAGGAGTCAACTGCCGTGTCGGACCCGATGCGCCCCCGCGCCTCTCTCCGTACCGCCGTGGTCTGGGAGGTCCTCCAGGACGCCCTCGACCGCCGGGTCAAGGCCACGGGGCGGGAGTCGCTGGACGTGCTCGACACCGGAGGCGGCAGCGGCAAGTTCGCCGTGCCCGTCGCGGGCCTCGGCCACCGCGTCACCGTCGTCGACCCCAGCCCGAACGCGCTGTTCGCGCTGGAGCGCCGCGCCGCCGAGGCCGGCGTCGCCGACCGGGTCAAGGGCGTCCAGGGCGACGCCCACGGCCTGTTCGACGTGGCCGAGCGCGGCGGCTACGACGCCGTGCTGTGCCACGGCGTCCTGGAGTACGTGGACGACCCCGCCGAGGGCGTCCGCAACGCGGTGGCCGCACTGCGCTCCGAGGGCTTCCTCAGCGTCCTCGCCGCCGGTCTCGGCGGTGCCGTCCTCGCGCGGGCCCTCGCCGGCCACTTCAAGGAGGCCAAGCAGGCGCTGGAGGACCCGGCGGGCCGCTGGGGCGCCGGCGACCCGATGCCGCGCCGCTTCACCGCCGAGCAGCTCACCGAGCTGGTCGAGGGAGCGGGCCTGCGGATCGGCGCCGTGCACGGCGTGCGGGTCTTCGCCGACCTGGTGCCCGGCGTCCTGGTGGACACCGAGCCCGGCGCCCTCGACGCCCTGCTGAAGCTGGAGGCCGCCGCGGCCGAGCTGCCCGCCTTCCACTCCGTCGCCACCCAGCTCCATGTGCTCGGTGAGGCACGCGGGTCCGCACAGGCTTGAGCGGCCTTCCTGGACCTGCCGCTGATCAGGGACTTGGCAGCAGATGGAGTACGACACAAGCCCCCCGATCGAGCGGTTTGCGCCGTATGATCGAGGTATATCGTCCGGCATGACGGATCGGCCGCCGGGGAATGGAAGCCTCAGCGAGCCGGGACGCCCATGGCGGATTCCGGTTGGCCTATTGGCGCAGAGGGGCGGGTTTCACGGGGGCGATTCCCTGCCTATCCTGAAGGGACCCCCCGGGTCGCCCCGGCGACTGCACGATGAGGAGGACTCCGTGCCGCTCTCGGAGCACGAGCAGCGCATGCTCGAGCAGATGGAGCGAGCGCTGTACGCCGAAGATCCCAAGTTCGCGTCGGCGCTTGAGGGAAGTGGGCTGCGGACGTACACCCGGCGGCGGGTCTACCAGGCGGTCGCGGGCTTCCTCGTGGGTATCGCGCTCCTCATGGCCGGAATGGTCGCACAGCAGATCTGGGTCAGCGTGGTGGGTTTCCTCGTCATGCTGGGCTGCGCCGTGCTCGCCGTCACGGGCTGGCGCAAGGCTCCCAAGCCGGGTGAGCAGCCCGCAGCGGGCGCCACTCGCCGCCAGGTACGGCAGAAGCGCTCCATGATGGACCGGATCGAGCAGCGCTGGCAGCGCCGCCGGGACGAGCAGCAGGGTCATTAGCCGCTCGGCGGTACGCGAGAACAGGATTCGCGCAGACAACAGCAGACATCAGTGAGCAGACATCAGTGAGGGGTGACCACCAGCCGGTGGTCACCCCTCACACGTGCGCGGTCTCCGCTCTGCCGTACTCGGTCTCAGCCCTGCTGCCCCGAGGGCCTGGGCAGCGTCGGCCGGGCCGCCACCGCACGCGCCCTGAGCGCCGCCCACCGGGCCGACACCGCCCACAGCACCCGCACGGCCGACCGCGGCGCGAACTGCGCCCGCAGCCGCGTCCCCCTGCCGATCCTGCCGTTCAGGGCGGTGATCACCCGGCGCACGTCCTCCGCCAGGCCCGCCACCGGGCGCGGCCGGGGCGCGTACAGCACCTGCTCCAGCGCGTCCGCCACCCGGTGCACGGCGGCTCCGGCGGCCGGGTCGAGTTGCCCGAGCCGGACGATCCGGGCGGCCGCCGTGCGCGGGGTCTGCGACTCGTCCGGCAGGATGCCGACGTCCCAGGCGCTGTCGGTCAGCTCCTGCCAGGCCGCCAGCGTGTGCGCCGCCGCACCCTCCTCGGTCCGCGGGTACCCGCCGAGCCGGACGGACCGCAGGCGGGTCCGCCACAGCATCGGCGCCAGCGGGATCGCCAGGACGGCCAGGGCGCCGAGCCCGATCAGCGGGAGCCACAGCAAGGGCCACAGGTCGACGCCACCGGCGTGGACCGCCACGGCCGCGGACGGGCTGTCGCACGCCTCGAGCTTGCGCTGCTGGGACGTGCAGCTCTCGCTCGGCGCGGCCGACGCCGAGGGCGCCGTGGACGCACCGCGCGACGGCAGGGCCTCGTTCGGCACGGAGCTGCTGGGCGTGTCCGACCGGGTGTACGAGGGCGTGGTGCCCCGGGACGGGGTCGGCTCGAAGCGGGTCCAGCCCACACCCTCGAAGTACAGCTCGGGCCAGGCGTGCGCGTCCTTCAGGCTCACCGAGACCGTGCCGTCCGCCTGCGGGGTGCCGGGCGCGAAGCCCACCGCGACCCGGGCCGGGATGCCGAGTGTGCGGGCCATCGCCGCCATCGCGAAGGAGAAGTGGACGCAGAAGCCCTGCTTCTTCTCCAGGAAGGTCGCGATCGCGTCCGGACCGTGGCCGACCTCCACCTGGGTGTCGTACTGGAAGCCGCCGGACACGGCGAAGTAGTCCTGGAGCTTGACCGCCTCCTCGTAGTGGCTCGACGCGCCCGCGGTGATCCCCTTGGCGGTCCGGGCCACCACCTTCGGCAGCCTGGCCGGCACTTTGGTGTACTCGCGCTTCACGGCGGCGGGCGGCTGGGGAGCCTCGGCCAGCTGCTTGGCGGTCGGCTGCACGTCCAGGCTGTTCACCTGGTAGGTCTCGCCGCGCGTGTTCTGCCCGTGGTCGCCGACGAGCGTCATGCCGACGGGCTCGTACCGCCAGTTGCCGCTGATGCGCACTGCGCTCGGCGGGTACGGCATCGGCAGCCAGTCCTGGGCGTACCAGTCCGCCGCCGTGATCGTCGTCTTCACGGTGGTCCGCTTGACGTCCGTGCCCAGGCCGACGGGTGTCGGGAGGACGTCCGGGACGCCGACGATGTGGCGCTGGGACGGCTTCCAGGTCGTGCCGTCGAAGTCGTCCAGGGACACGATCCGCAGGTACATGTCCGAGAGGTCGCCCGTGCTGGTCTTCAGGGAGAGCACCTGGCGGTCGTTCTCCACGTTGAGGCTGTCGCGCAGCGACACCAGGGGGTTGACCGCGGAGATCGTGCCGCCGGTCCCGTGGCCCGCGCCGATGCCCCTGCCGGTGGCGTCCAGCAGCCCGCCCTGGATCGTGAACAAGGGGAGGGCCGGTACCAGCACGGCGACCCCGAGCGCCACCGCGCCGATCCGGCGCCCGGTGCGCACCGGGGCCACCGCTCCGCCCTCCGGCTCGCCCGGGTTGCGGGGCGCACCGCCGAAGACACGGCCCCACTGGGCCAGCCGGATCCGGCCCTCGGCGAGCAGCAGCATCAGATAGCCGACCGCCGCGAACAGGAACCACAGCCAGTCGAGGCCGTCGTCGGACAGCCCGGCGGCCACCGAGTACAGCGCGAGCAGCGGCAGTCCGGCCGGGGCCGCGCTGCGGAAGGTCACCGCGAGGGTGTCCACCAGCAGGCCGATCACCACGACACCGCCGATCAGCATCAGCTTGATGCCGTCCGTGAGCGGTGCCGGTATCGCGTACCGGCTGACGTCGTCCGAACCCTGCTGGAGCAGGTCGGCGAAGTGCCGGAAGGCGTCCGGGCCGGGGACGATCCCGATGATCGCCTGCTGCCGGGCGAAGACCAGGGTCAGCAGCATCAGCGAGACCAGGGCCTGCGCCGCCACGGTCAGCGGCCGCGCCAGCGGCACCCGCCGCGCCGCCGCGCCCACCCCGGTCTGCACGCCGATCAGCAGGATCGCCTGGAACAGCCAGATGGACTGGTCGACCAGGGGCAACAGCGCGCACGCGGTCATCAGCGTGGCCGCGGCGGCGCACAGGGCCAGTCGTGCCCGCCCGCTCATCCCAGTGCCTCCCCGCTCACGGCGGTCAGGCCCGAGCGTTCCCGGTCCGCCTGCCGCCACAGATCGTTCAGCGAGGCGCCGCGCGGCACGCTCAGCGCCGTCCAGCCCGCCTCGCGCAGCATGCGCAGCCGCTCCGCGTGCCGGTCGCCCGGGCCCGGCACATCGGTCGCCTCGCGCACCCAGGTGTCCGGGTCGAGCACGAAGGCGACCGCTGCGCCGCTGCGCTGCCGCATCCTGGCCACCACCGCTGCCTGCTCCTCGTCGAGATCGCCGAGGAAGGCGACCAGCAGCCCCTCGTTCCCGCCGCGCAGCACGTCGTACGCCCGGGCCAGGCCCGTGCCGTCGGAGTGGTCGATCACCGCGAGGGTGTCCATCATCAGCCCGGCCGCGTCCGCGCCCTCCTGGCCGGCGCCCGCGAACCCGTCGGCGCCCTCACCCGGCGCCGAGCTGCCGCCGTCCGTCAGCAGGCGCACGGTGAAGCCCCGTTCGAGTATGTGGACCAGGACCGACGCGGCGCCGGAGACGGCCCACTCGAAGGCCGAGTCGGGGCCCGCGCCCTCATAGCCGATCGCCCGGGTGTCCAGCAGGACCGTGCAGCGCGAGCGCCGCGGCTGCTCCTCGCGGCGCACCATCAGCTCGCCGTAGCGCGCGGTGGAGCGCCAGTGCACGCGGCGCAGGTCGTCGCCGTAGCGGTACCCGCGCGGGATCACGTCGTCCTCGCCCGCCAGGGCCAGCGAGCGCTGCCGTCCGTCGCCGTACCCCCGGGCCTCGCCGCTGAGCCGGACCGGCGCCAGCGGCTCCACGCGCGGGATGACGGTCAGGGTGTCGGACGTCGAGAAGGAGCGGGTCAGTTCGCACATCCCGAACGGGTCGGTCAGGCGCAGCTGGAGCGGGCCGAGCGGATAGCGGCCGCGCAGGTCGGAGCGGACCCGGTAGGACACCTCGCGGTGGCCGCCCGGCTCCACCCGGTCCAGCACGAAGCGCGGCCGGGGACCGAGGACGTAGGGCACCCGGTCCTGGAGCATCAGCAGGCCCGTGGGCAGCCGGGAGACGTTGTCCATCCGCAGATGCACCCGGGCCTCGCTGCCGGCGGGCACGCGCGCGGGGGAGAGCCGGCGGCTGCCGGCCACCCGGTAGCGCGTGCGGTAGAGCACGGCCGCGCAGAGCAGGGGCAGCACGGCCAGCAGCAGGCCGACCCGCAGCAGATCGCTCTGGCCCAGCACATACGCGCAGACCGCGGCCGCGATCCCGGCGGCCAGGAAGGACCGCCCGCGGGTGGTGAGCCCCGCCAGGGCCGTGCGGACCCCGCCCGCCTCCCCGCGGTCGGCCTCCGCCTGCCCCGTCCCCCCGGTGTTCATCACAGGCTCCGCGGGGGCTGCTGCGGATAGGCCGGAACGGCCCGGCCCAGACCGCCGAAGCCGCTCTGCTGCTGCGGCGTCGCGGGCACCGGGGTGTGCTGCAGGATCTCCCGCACCACCTGCTCGGCCGTACGACGGTTGAGCTGGGCCTGGGTGGTGGGCAGCAGCCGGTGGGCGAGGACGGCGACGGCGAGCGCCTGGACGTCGTCCGGCAGCGCGTACTCCCGGCCGGCGAGGGCGGCGGTCGCCTTGGCCGCGCGCAGCAGGTGCAGTGTCGCGCGCGGGGAGGCGCCGAGTCTGAGGTCGGGGTGGGTGCGCGTGGCCGCGACCAGCTCGACTGCGTACCGCCGCACCGCCTCCGAGACGTGCACCCCGCGCACCGCCTCGATCAGCTTCACGATCTCGTGCGCGTGCGCCACCGGCTGGAGGTCCTCCAGCGGGGAGGCCCCGCCGTGCACGTCCAGCATCTGCAGCTCGGCCTCGATGCTCGGGTAGCCGACGGAGACCCGGGCCATGAAGCGGTCGCGCTGGGCCTCGGGCAGCGGGTACGTGCCCTCCATCTCGACCGGGTTCTGGGTGGCCACCACCATGAACGGGCTGGGCAGTTCGTAGGTCTGCCCGTCGATGGTGACCTGCCGCTCCTCCATGGACTCCAGCAGCGCCGACTGGGTCTTGGGCGAGGCGCGGTTGATCTCGTCGCCGATCACGATCTGCGCGAAGATGGCGCCCGGCTTGAACTCGAAGTCACGGCGCTGCTGGTCCCAGATGGACACACCGGTGATGTCCGACGGCAGCAGGTCGGGAGTGAACTGGATGCGCCGCACCGAGCAGTCGATGGACCGCGCCAGCGCCTTGGCGAGCATCGTTTTGCCCACCCCGGGGACATCCTCGATCAACAGGTGTCCCTCGGCGAGCAGTACGGTCAGCGAAAGCCGTACGACCTCGGGCTTGCCCTCGATCACACCCTCCACCGAACTGCGGACGCGCTCCACAGTGGCGGTCAGATCAGTGAGGCTCGCTCGATCGTCATAGGTCGTCACCCGGCCCTCCTCGGCCCGTTCTTACTCGGGCCGACGCTCTGCGATGCGAAACCGGCCCACCCCGAAAACACGGACACCGCGCGGAAAAGGTTCCACGCGACGCCCACCCCCCGCATTCTTGCTGCCGTTACCGATTCGTGTCACTCGCCTGTGGACAACTGCCCGCACGATGTCGGTCTTACGGCCATTTCGACCACCGTTTTCGCTGCCGGGCGGCGGAATGCGTGCGTACGGCGGGGTGTTCGGGGCGGGCCGGTGCGCCTGGCCGGACCGGGCTCAGGCCGGGTCGACCTCGCGCAGCAGGCCCGTGTGCACGTCGAAGACGAAGCCGCGCACATCGTCGGTGTGCAGCAGGAACGGCGAGGTGCGCACCCGCTGCATGGACTGGCGCACATCCTGGTCGACGTCCCGGAAGGACTCCACCGCCCATGCGGGGCGCTGGCCGACCTCCATCTCCAGCTCGTGCCGGAAGTCCTCGGTGAGGGACTCCAGACCGCATCCGGTGTGGTGGATCAGGACGACGCTGCGGGTACCGAGCGCCCGCTGGCTGATGGTGAGGGAGCGGATGACGTCGTCGGTGACGACTCCGCCCGCGTTGCGGATGGTGTGGCAGTCGCCGAGCTCCAGGCCGAGCGCGGCGTGCAGGTCGAGCCGGGCGTCCATACAGGCCACCACGGCCACGTGCAGCACGGGACGGGCGTCCATGCCGGGGTCGGTGAACGCGGAGGCGTACTGCCCGTTGGCCTCCACCAGGCGGTCCGTCACGGTGCCCTTGCTCGGTATGGCGCCTTCGGATCCAGTGGGAACTGCTGCGGAAGTCGTCATACTCATGACGTTACTGGTCACCTCCGGGCCCGGCCTGCTGTGAGAGCGGGACAAAAAACGTCATCGTGGCTTGTTGTGAGCTACCCCATACGGAGGGCAAACTCGGACCGCACGGGTGAATCCGTTCGAATTGCGGCTCCCACCGGGATGCGGTACGCGACGCGCAGGCCGGTTGATTGACCGCGAGACACGGTGGACTAAAGTGACGCGAAGCGGGAGACGAGGCTCTCCCTGCTGGTGAAACTCCCGGAGACCCCGGCCCACACCCGGACCGTCTCCCCACGTGCGCGGCGCGTACGTACGGCTCGGCCTCCTCCCGCTCCCGGTCGGCTGACGCTTTCGGCGCCGGCAGGCCTCCCCTTCACAGAGCGGGCGGGGACCCGGCGGTACGTACGGCCGGCCGGAACTGAGAGGCCCCCTTGAGCCAGAGTCGACACGTCCCGGTGATGCTCCAGCGGTGCCTGGATCTGCTGGCGCCCGCCCTGGAGCGGCCGGGAGCGGTGGTCGTCGACTGCACCCTCGGCCTCGGCGGCCACAGCGAGGCGCTGCTCGCGCGGTTCCCCGAGGCGCGGCTCGTCGCCCTCGACCGGGACAAGGAGGCGCTGCGCCTGTCCGGCGAGCGGCTCGCGCCCTTCGGCGAGCGGGCCACCCTGGTGCACGCCGTCTACGACGAGCTGCCCGACGTACTGCACCGGCTCGGCATCCCGCGCGTGCAGGGCGTCCTGTTCGACCTCGGCGTCTCCTCCATGCAGCTGGACGAGGCCGACCGCGGCTTCGCCTACGCCCAGGACGCCCCCCTCGACATGCGCATGGACCAGACGACCGGCATGAGCGCCGCCGAGGTCCTCAACACCTATCCGGCGGGCGAGCTGGTGCGGATCCTGCGCGCGTACGGCGAGGAGAAGCAGGCCAAGCGGATCGTCTCGGCGATCGTCCGCGAGCGCGAGAAGGAGCCGTTCAGTACCAGCGCACGACTGGTCGAGCTGATCCGGGACGCGCTGCCGCAGGCCGCCAAGCGCACCGGAGGCAACCCGGCCAAGCGCACCTTCCAGGCGCTGCGCATCGAGGTCAACGGTGAGCTGTCCGTCCTGGAGCGGGCGATTCCGGCCGCGGTGAAGGCCCTCGACGTCGGCGGACGCATCGCCGTGCTGTCGTACCACTCGCTCGAGGACCGGCTGGTGAAGCAGGTGTTCGCGGCCGGCGCCGCGTCCACAGCGCCGCCCGGGCTGCCGGTCGTGCCCGAGCGCTACCAGCCGCGACTCAAGCTGCTCACGCGCGGTGCCGAACTTCCCACCGAGGAAGAGGTCGCCGAGAACCGCAGGGCCGCACCGGCCCGGCTGCGGGGTGCCGAGCGCATCAGGGAGGACGCCGAGTGAGCGAATCGGGTCGGTTGGGTTTCCGGACTCACCCGTCGGTGCTCCGCAGCCACCGGAGGCCCAGTGAGTAGGAAACCCCAACTGAGGGGGAGGGCCGCCCGGCTCGCCCGGCTCTTCCCGGCCGGCCGCGCCCGCGCGGCCCGCACGCCGTTCGTCCTCCTCGTCGTCCTGCTGCTCGGCGGCGGCCTCATCGGGCTGCTGGTGCTGAACTCCGCGCTCAGCGAGGGCTCGTTCAAACTCGACGCCCTGCAGAAGCGGACCAAGACGCTCACCGACGAGGAGCAGGCGCTCCAGCGGGACATCGACGCCTACTCGTCCCCCGACGCCCTCCAGCGGCGCGCCCGCGAACTCGGCATGGTCCCCGGCGGCGACCCGGCCTTCCTCGACCCCGGCGGCACCGTCAAGGGCGTACCGAACCCCGTCGGCCCCGAGCCCGCCTCGCTCTCCGGGCCGGTCCCCCCGGAGGCCATCGCTCCGGCCTCCGGCTCCTCCGTGCCCCTAGAGCCGTCCCCCGCGTCCCCGTCGGTCGCGCCGACGCAGCCCCCCGCCGATTCCGTCCCCGCCCCCTCGGCTCCGGCCCCGGTGACCGCCCCGGACGCGGCGGTGGCGCCGCTCTCCACCCTCCAGCCCGCCCCCACCCCGACCCCCGGCAGGTGACGGAAGTGTCCGACAGGGAAGCGCCGCGCCGCCGTGTGCCCGGCCCCGCGAAGCCTCCCCGGCCGCGGGGTGCCGTCCGGCGGCAGCCCGGGCCCGGTGCCCGTCCGGCCCGCCGGCCGAGCGGTGCCCGGCCCATGCCCCCGCCGCCCCTGCGGCTGGGCAGCCCCCGCCCCCGGCTGCGCATGGTCGGCCTCGCGCTCACCCTGGTGCTGCTCGCCTTCGTCGTACGGCTGCTCCAGGTCCAGGCCGTCGACGCGAGCGCCTACGCCGCCAAGGCCGAGCAGAACAGGTACGTCGCGCACACCGTGGCAGCCGAGCGCGGCGGGATCACCGACCGCAACGGCGTGTCCCTCGCCATCAGCGAGAACGCGTACGACGTCACGGCCGACCCGACGATGTTCACGGCCAAGCAGCTGAAGATCGCCGACGGACCCGAGCAGGCCGCCGCGCTGCTCGCGCCGATCCTCGGCCAGAGCCAGGCCACGATCGTCCAGAAGCTCAGGCCCGCCAACAAGCTGTCGCGCTACACGCGGCTCGCCAACCGCCAGACCCCGCAGGTCTGGAAGCAGATCAAGGACCTGAAGGCCGCGCTCTCCACGAAGGCCGAGAAGGACCACAGCGCGGTCAACGTGCTCGCCGGCGTCTTCGCCGACCCCAGCAGCCAGCGCGTGTACCCCAACGGCGACCTCGCCGCCGGGCTACTGGGCTGGGTCAACGCCGACGGCAAGGGCGGCGGCGGCATCGAGCAGGAGCTGAACAAGCAGCTGTCCGGGAAGGACGGCAAGATCCGCTACGCCCAGTCCGGCGGCCGCGAGGTGCCGACGGCGGGGTCGACGCAGACGCGCGCCGTGCCCGGCAGCGACGTCGAGCTCACCATCGACCGCGACATCCAGTGGGCCGCCCAGAACGCCATCACCGAGCAGGTGAGGAAGTCCAGGGCGGACCGCGGGTACGTCATCGTCCAGGACACCCGCACCGGCGAGATCCTGGCCATGGCCAACTCGCCCGGCTTCGACCCGAACGACCTGTCGAAGGCCGACGGGGCGGCCATGGGCAACGCGGCCGTCCAGGACGCCTACGAGCCCGGCTCCACCGCCAAGGTGATGTCCATGGCCGCGGTGCTGGAGGAGAACGCGGCGACCCCGCTCACCCACGTCGTCGTACCGAACCGGTTGCACCGCGGCGACCGGCTCTTCCAGGACGACATCGACCACGACACCTGGTACCTCACCCTCAACGGCGTGCTCGCCAAGTCCAGCAACATCGGCACCATCCTCGCCACCGGCCAGCTCGGCAGGACCCAGCCGCAGGTCAACAAGGTCCTCTACTCGTACCTGCGCAAGTTCGGCATCGGCAGCTCCACCGGACTCGGCTTCCCCGGCGAGACCAGGGGCATCCTCGCGCCCGCCGACAAGTGGTCGACGTCGCAGCAGTACACGATTCCTTTCGGCCAGGGCTTCTCCCTCAGCGCCATGCAGGCCGCCTCCGTGTACTCGACCATCGCCAACGGCGGTGTCCGCGTCGAGCCGACCATGGTGCGCGGCATCCAGGGCGCCGACGGCCGCTTCATCCCCGCCCCGCAGCCCAAGAAGACCCGCGTGGTCAGTGCGAAGACGGCCGCGACCCTGTCGCAGATGCTGGAGTCCGTCGTGGACGACGAGCAGGGCACCGGCATCAGGGCCCGCATCCCCGGCTACCGGGTCGCGGGCAAGACCGGCACGGCCAACCGCGTGGATCCGGCCACCGGCCGCTACCACGGCTACACCTCGTCGTTCGCCGGATTCGCACCCGCGGACAACCCGCGGATCACGGTCTACTGCGCGATCCAGAACGCCACGTCCGGCAGCTACTACGGCGGCCAGATCTGCGGACCCATCTACAAGCAGGTGATGGAGTTCGCCCTGAAGACCCTCCAGGTCCCGCCGACCGGGGCGAAGCCCGCGAACCTGCCCGTCGACTACAAGCCCTGATCAGCACCCCCGAAAGACCCAGGAACGAACTCGTGACAACGATCACCCCGAACCCCGGGAACCCTGGGGCTCCGAGCCCCTCACTTCGCTCCGAAGCGGGTGCGCCCGGTACGCTCACCGCCGTGCCACACGCTGATCAGTCCCAAACCACCCAGAAGGGCGCTTCCGTGACATACCCGGGACCGCCGCGACCGGTTCAGGTCTCCGCCACACCCCTCGCGGAACTCGCCGATCAGCTGGGTGCCGCCGTCCCGGAGAGCGCCGCCGAGATCACGGGGATCACCCATGACTCGCGCGCCGTCCGCCCCGGCGACCTGTACGCCGCCCTCCCGGGCGCCCGCCTGCACGGAGCCGACTTCGTCACGCAGGCCGCCGGCCTCGGCGCGGTCGCCGTGCTGACCGACCCGACGGGCGCCGAGCGCGCCGCCGCGACCGGACTGCCCGTCCTCGTCGTGGCCGACCCGCGCGCGCGGATGGGCGAGCTGGCGGCGACGATCTACGGCCGCCCCGGCCGCGACCTGCTCCAGATCGGCATCACGGGCACCTCGGGCAAGACCACCACGGCCTACCTGATCGAGGGCGGTCTGAAGAGCACCCGTAACACCGGCCTCATCGGCACCGTCGAGATGCGCATCGGCGAGGAACGCATCAAGTCCGAGCGCACCACCCCCGAGGCCACCGACCTGCAGGCCCTGTTCGCCGTCATGCGCGAGCGCGGTGTCGAGGCGGTCGCCATGGAGGTCTCCAGCCACGCCCTGGTCCTCGGCCGGGTCGACGGCTGTGTCTTCGACATCGCCGTGTTCAGCAACCTCAGCCCGGAACACATGGAGTTCCACTCCGACATGGAGGACTACTACCGGGCCAAGGCGCAGCTGTTCACCCCGGAACGCAGCAGACTCGGCGTGATCAACATCGACGACGAGTACGGCCGCCGGCTCGCCCGGGAGGCCACCGTTCCGGTCGTCACCTTCTCCGCCGAGGGCCACCCCGACGCCGACTGGCGCGCCCAGGACGTGCAGGTCGGCCCCATGGACTCCACGTTCACCGTCGTCGGCCCCCAGGGCGAGCGCATCCACGCCAGGTCGCCGCTGCCGGGCCCCTTCAACGTGGCGAACACCCTCGCCGCCGTCGTCGCCCTCGCCGCGGCCGGCCTCGACCCGCAGACCGCCGCCGACGGCATCGCCGCCGTACCGGGGGTCCCCGGCCGCCTGGAGCGCGTGGACGCCGGGCAGGCCTATCTCGCGGTCGTCGACTACGCGCACAAGACCGACGCCGTCGAGTCGGTGCTCAAGGCGCTGCGCAAGGTCACCAAGGGCCGGCTGCACGTGGTCCTCGGCTGCGGCGGCGACCGCGACCAGACCAAGCGCGTCCCGATGGGCGCCGCCGCGGCCCGGCTCGCCGACACGGCCGTACTGACATCGGACAACCCCCGCTCCGAGGACCCGCTCGCGATCCTCGCGACCATGCTCCAGGGCGCGGCCTCCGTGCCCGCGCACGAGCGCGGCGAGGTGCTCCTCTTCGAGGACCGGGCCGCCGCGATCGCCGCCGCCGTGGGCCGCGCCGCGCCCGGCGACACCGTGCTGGTCGCGGGCAAGGGCCACGAGCAGGGACAGGACATCGCCGGCGTGGTCCGTCCCTTCGACGACCGCCAGGTGCTTCGCGAAGCTATCCAGAAGACCCAGGGATGAACTTGTGATCGCCCTCTCCCTCGCCGAGATCGCAGCAGTCGTCGGCGGGCAGACGCACGACATACCGGATCCGTCCGTCCAGGTCACGGGACCGGTCGTCCGGGACTCCCGAGAGGTGGTGCCGGGCAGCCTCTTCGCCGCCTTCGTCGGCGAACGCGTCGACGGCCACGACTACGCCGAGGCCGTCGTGGCGGCCGGTGCCGTCGCCGTGCTGGCCTCCCGGCCCGTCGGCGTGCCCGCGATCGTCGTGGCGGACGTGCAGACCGCCCTCGGCGCCCTCGCCCGTCATGTCGTACGACGGCTCGGCGCGACCCTCGTCGCCCTG
This sequence comes from Streptomyces sp. NPDC031100, assembly GCF_055570785.1. Classification (NCBI taxonomy): domain Bacteria; kingdom Bacillati; phylum Actinomycetota; class Actinomycetes; order Kitasatosporales; family Streptomycetaceae; genus Streptomyces; species Streptomyces sp. NPDC031100. Next base: position 385,777 of record NZ_JBVIGN010000001.1, on the reverse strand, counting down.
ACCGGCTCCGCCGGCAAGACCAGCACCAAGGACCTCATCGCCCAGGTGCTCCGGAGCAAGGCGCCGACCGTGTTCACGCCCGGCTCGCTCAACAACGAGATCGGACTGCCGCTGACCGCCCTGTCCGCCACCGAGGAGACGAAGTTCCTCGTGCTGGAGATGGGCGCCCGCGGCACCGGCCACATCCGCTACCTCACCGACCTCACCCCGCCGAGGATCGGCCTGGTGCTCAACGTCGGCACCGCCCACATCGGCGAGTTCGGCGGCCGCGAGCAGATCGCCGAGGCCAAGGGCGAACTCGTGGAGGCGCTCCCTCCGGCGGACCAGGGCGGCGCGGCCATCCTCAACGCCGACGACCCGCTGGTCCGGTCCATGGCCTCCCGTACCAAGGCGAAGGTGGTCCTTTTCGGAGAGTCGGCCGAAGCGGACGTACGCGCCGAGAACGTGCGACTCACGGACACCGGACAGCCCTCCTTCAGGCTTCACACACCCTCCGGTGCAAGCGATGTGACCATGCGCCTGTACGGTGAGCACCACGTGTCGAACGCGCTCGCCGCGGCCGCCGTCGCCCATGAGCTGGGCATGTCCGCGGAAGAGATCGCCACCGCGCTCTCCGAGGCTGGCACCCTCTCCCGCTGGCGCATGGAGGTCACCGAGCGGCCGGACGGCGTGACCATCGTCAACGACGCCTACAACGCCAACCCCGAGTCCATGCGGGCCGCCCTCAAGGCGCTCGCGGCCATGGGCAAGGGGCGCCGCACGTGGGCGGTGCTCGGCAAGATGGCCGAGCTGGGGGACGAGGCGCTCGCCGAGCACGACGCCGTCGGACGGCTCGCCGTCCGGCTCAACGTCAGCAAGCTCGTCGCGGTCGGGGGGATCGAAGCCTCCTGGCTGCAACTGGGCGCATATAACGAGGGTTCGTGGGGTGAGGAGTCGGTGCACGTGTCCGACGCACAGGCGGCGGTCGACCTGTTGCGCAGCGAGTTGCGCCCAGGGGACGTCGTACTCGTGAAGGCGTCCCGTTCGGTGGGGCTCGAAAGCGTCGCCCAGGCGCTCATCGAGACCGGTGCCGAGGGTGAGGTTGCCGCCCGATGATGAAGCAGATCCTGTTCTCGGGAGTCATCGGCCTCTTCCTGACCCTGATCGGGACCCCGCTGCTGATCAAGCTGCTGGCCCGCAAGGGCTACGGCCAGTACATCCGTGACGACGGCCCGCGCGAGCACGCCAGCAAGCGCGGTACGCCCACCATGGGCGGTATCGCCTTCATCCTGGCGACGATCGCCGCGTACTTCCTGAGCAAGCTCATCACCGGCTACGCCCCGACCTACTCCGGACTCCTCGTCCTGGGCCTGATGTTCGGCATGGGTCTGGTCGGCTTCCTCGACGACTACATCAAGATCGTCAAGCGGCGCTCGCTGGGCCTGCGGGCCAAGGCGAAGATGGCCGGCCAGCTGATCGTCGGCATCGGCTTCGCGGTGCTCTCGCTGCAGTTCGCCGACGCCCGGGGCAACACCCCGGCCTCCACCAAGCTGTCGTTCATCACGGACTTCGGCTGGACGATCGGCCCGGTGCTGTTCGTCGTCTGGGCGCTGTTCATGATCCTCGCCATGTCGAACGGCGTGAACCTCACCGACGGTCTGGACGGCCTCGCCACCGGCGCCTCCGTCCTCGTCTTCGGCGCCTACACCTTCATCGGCGTCTGGCAGTTCCAGGAGTCCTGCGCCAACGCGCAGACGCTGACCAACCCGGCCGCCTGCTACGAGGTGCGCGACCCGCTCGACCTCGCCGTGGTCGCCTCCGCCCTGATGGGCGCCTGCCTGGGCTTCCTGTGGTGGAACACCTCGCCGGCGAAGATCTTCATGGGCGACACCGGCTCGCTCGCCCTCGGCGGTGTCCTCACGGGCCTGGCCATCCTCTCCCGCACGGAGCTGCTGGTGGCCATCATGGGCGGCCTGTTCGTCCTCATCACGATGTCGGTCGTCATCCAGGTCGGCTCCTTCCGGCTCACCGGAAAGCGCGTCTTCCGGATGGCACCACTCCAGCACCACTTCGAACTCAAGGGCTGGTCCGAAGTCCTGGTGGTGGTCCGCTTCTGGATCATCCAGGGAATCTGTGTGATTGTCGGACTTGGCCTCTTCTATGCGGGATGGGCAGCGGACAAGTGACCTCCTCGGTGCCTTCCGGATCCCCGGATTTCCAGGGCAAGCACATCACCGTCGCCGGGCTCGGCGTCTCCGGCGTCCCGGCGGCGAAGGTGCTCCACGCACGCGGGGCGATCGTCACGGTCGTCAACGACGGCGACGACGCCCGCGCGCGTGAGCAGGCCGCGGAGCTCCAGGCGCTCGGCATCACCGTGCGCCTCGGCGATGGAGCGACCCTGCCGGAGGGCACCGAGCTGATCGTCACCGCGCCCGGCTGGAAGCCGGACAAGCCGCTCTTCCTGGCGGCTGAGAAGGCCGGCGTGCCCGTCTGGGGGGACGTGGAGCTGGCCTGGCGCCTGCGGGGTCCCGACGCGGCCCCCTGGCTGGCCGTGACCGGCACCAACGGCAAGACCACCACCGTCCAGATGCTGGCCTCGATCCTGAAGGCCGCGGGCCTGCGCACCGCCGCCGTCGGCAACATCGGCGTCTCTCTGCTGGACGCGGTCCTCGGCGAGGAGCAGTACGACGTCCTCGCGGTCGAGCTGTCCAGCTACCAGCTCCACTGGGCGCCCTCCCTGCGCGCCCACTCCGCGGCCGTGCTGAACCTCGCCCCGGACCACCTCGACTGGCACGGCTCGATGGGGGCCTACGCCGCCGACAAGGGCCGTATCTACGAGGGCAATCGGGTCGCCTGCGTCTACAACGTGGCCGAGAAGCCCACCGAGGACCTGGTGCGCGAGGCGGACGTGGAGGAGGGCTGCCGGGCCATCGGCTTCACCCTCGGCACCCCGGGTCCCTCCCAACTCGGTGTAGTGGACGGCATCCTGGTCGACCGCGCCTTCGTGGAGAACCGGCACAAGAACGCCCAGGAACTCGCCGAGATCTCGGACGTCAACCCGCCGGCCCCGCACAACATCGCCAACGCCCTGGCCGCAGCGGCCCTCGCGCGCGCCTTCGGGGTGCCCGCCACGGCCGTACGCGACGGCCTCAGGGCCTTCACGCCGGACGCCCACCGCATCGCGCTCGTGGACGACCTCGACGGGGTGGCGTACGTGGACGACTCCAAGGCGACCAACACCCACGCCGCGGAAGCCTCGTTGGCGGCATATGAGTCGATCGTATGGATTGCGGGTGGTCTGGCGAAGGGTGCGACCTTCGGCGAACTGGTCGCCAAGTCGGCAAAGCGACTTCGCGGTGCCGTCCTGATCGGCGCCGATCGTGCCCTCATCCGCGACGCCCTCGCGCGACACGCCCCCGAAGTACCCGTTGTCGACCTCGAACGGACCGACACTGGGGCGATGCTCCAGGCGGTGACCGAGGCGAAGCGGCTCGCGCAGCCCGGCGACACGGTGCTGCTGGCCCCGGCCTGTGCCTCCATGGACATGTTCACCAACTACAACCAGCGCGGTGACGCGTTCGCGGCAGCGGTCCGCGAACTCGGCGCGGGCGCCTGACGGCGGGTCTCGGCCACCTGGGGTGCTTCGGGACCCTTGGAGGGTGGAGGGACGCGTGAGGCGGATGTGGCTCGGGTTGGGTCGGCGGGTGCGAGGAGCTGGTGATGTCCAGTAGCCGTACGGGCCGTCCTCCGGTTCAGCGCGCCGCCAGGCCTGCGGGATCACGGCCGGCGCGCGAGAGTTCCGTACTTCGGCTCTACCTGCGCGCGCGGAAGGCCTGGGACCGCCCGCTGACCGCCTACTACCTGATCCTCGGCGGCAGCCTGCTGATCACCGTGCTGGGCCTGGTGATGGTCTACTCGGCCTCCCAGATCACCGCCTTGCAGCTGTCGCTGCCGGGGTCGTACTTCTTCCGCAAGCAGTTCCTCGCCGCGGTCATCGGCAGCGCACTGCTGTTCGTCGCCTCCCGCATGCCGGTGAAGCTGCACCGGGCGCTGGCCTACCCGATCCTCGCCGGTGCCGTCTTCCTGATGGCCCTGGTGCAGGTGCCGGGGATAGGGCGGGAGGTCAACGGCAACCAGAACTGGATCTCCCTCGGCGGCTCCTTCCAGATCCAGCCCAGCGAGTTCGGCAAGCTCGCCCTGGTGCTGTGGGGCGCGGACCTGATGGCCCGCAAGCAGGAGAAGAAGCTGCTGACGCAGTGGAAGCACATGCTGGTGCCGCTGGTGCCCGTCTCCTTCCTGCTGCTGGGCCTGATCATGCTCGGCGGCGACATGGGCACCGCGATCATTCTCACGGCGATCCTGTTCGGCGTGCTGTGGCTCGCGGGGGCACCGACCCGGCTGTTCGGCGGGGTGCTGTCGATCGCCGGTCTGATCGGCCTGGTCCTGATCAAGTCCAGCCCCAACCGGATGGCCCGGCTCGCCTGCATCGGCGCCACCGAGCCCAGGTCCGGGGTGGCCGACTGCTGGCAGGCCGTGCACGGCATCTATGCCCTCGCCTCCGGCGGAATCTTCGGCTCCGGCCTTGGTGCGAGTGTGGAAAAATGGGGCCAACTGCCAGAAGCGCACACCGACTTCATCTTCGCCGTCACCGGTGAGGAACTGGGCCTGGCGGGGACGCTGTCGGTGCTCGCCCTGTTCGCGGCTCTAGGCTATGCGGGTATCCGCGTGGCCGGACGCACGGAGGACCCCTTCGTGAGGTACGCCGCGGGAGGCGTGACCACCTGGATCACCGCCCAGGCGGTGATCAACATCGGTGCGGTGCTCGGCCTGCTGCCGATCGCCGGCGTCCCCCTCCCGCTGTTCTCCTACGGAGGGTCGGCCCTGCTGCCGACCATGTTCGCCATCGGGCTGCTGATCGCCTTCGCGCGCGACGACCCCGCTGCGCGGACGGCGCTTGCCATGCGGCAACCTCGCTTTGGTAGAAAGCGGGCTGGAGGCTCCGGTGTCGAGCGGGGGCCTCGGAGATGGAACACGATGCGACGGCGTGCCTCGGTGGCGCGCTCGTCCGGAGAGCGGTGAATTTCGGTGCATGTCGTACTCGCTGGTGGGGGGACCGCCGGCCACATCGAGCCCGCGCTCGCCCTCGCGGACGCCCTGCGCAGGCAGGACCCCACCGTGGGGATCACGGCCCTGGGCACGGAGCGGGGCCTTGAGACCCGGCTCGTTCCGGAGCGCGGCTACGAGCTGGCGCTGATCCCCGCGGTGCCGCTGCCTCGCAAGCCCACGCCCGAGCTGATCACCGTCCCGGGCCGGCTGCGCGGCACGATCAAGGCCGCCGAGCAGATCCTGGAGCGCACCAAGGCGGACTGTGTGGTCGGCTTCGGCGGCTATGTCGCCCTGCCCGGCTACCTGGCCGCCAAGCGCCTCGGCGTGCCCATCGTGATCCACGAGGCCAACGCACGGCCCGGTCTGGCCAACAAGATCGGCTCGCGGTACGCGGCCCGGGTCGCCGTCTCCACCCCGGACAGCAAGCTGCGCGACGCCCGCTACATCGGCATCCCACTGCGCCGCTCCATCGCCACCCTGGACCGCGCCGCCGTCCGGCCCGAGGCTCGCGCCCGCTTCGGCCTCGACCCGAACCTGCCCACGCTGCTCGTCTCCGGCGGCTCCCAGGGCGCCCGGCGCCTCAACGAGGTGACCCAGCAGGTCGCTCCGTGGCTCCAGCAGGCCGGCATCCAGATCCTGCACGCGGTCGGCCCGAAGAACGAACTGCCGCAGGTGCAGCAGATGCCGGGAATGCCCCCCTACATCCCGGTAAGTTACCTGGACCGGATGGACCTCGCGTACGCCGCGGCCGACATGATGCTCTGCCGCGCGGGCGCGATGACCGTCGCCGAACTCTCCGCCGTCGGGCTCCCGGCCGCCTACGTTCCGCTGCCCATCGGCAACGGCGAACAGCGGCTGAACGCCCAGCCGGTGGTCAAGGCCGGCGGCGGACTCCTCGTCGACGACGCGGAACTCACGCCCGAGTGGGTGCAGCAGAACGTCCTGCCCGTACTCGCCGACCCGCACCGGCTGTACGAGATGTCCCGCGCCGCCGGGGAGTTCGGCCGCCGGGACGCCGACGACCTGCTCGTCGGCATGGTGTACGAGGCGATCGCCTCGCGCCGTTAGGACCGTATGACGAAAGGGCAGTGAGCGTGGCCGGACCGACGACCGCCGAGCGCGGTGACCGCCAGCAGGAGTCGTCCGGCCCGCCGCCCGCGCGGCGGTTGAGGAAACCCCGCCTTCGTACGATCGTCATTCTGGCCGTCGTCGTCCTGGCGCTCCTCGGGGGCGGTTCCGCTTGGGTGTTGTACGGCTCCGCGTGGACCCGTGTGGAGCGCGTCTCGGTCTCCGGCACCCAGCTGCTGACGCCGGCCGACGTACGCGAGGCCGCCTCGGTGCCGATCGGGGCGCCGCTGATTTCCATCGACACGACTGCCGTCGAAGCCCGACTTCGCCGGAAATTGCCCCGAATTGACACTGTTGATGTGGTCCGTTCCTGGCCCCATGGAATCGGCCTGAAAGTGACCGAGCGCACCCCGGTGCTGCTCATCCGAAAAGCCGGGAACTTCGTCGAAGTCGACGACGAAGGTGTCCGTTTCGCTACGGTTTCGCAGGCGCCGAAAGGCGTTCCGACACTGGAATTGACCGCATCCCGGTCGGGTTCCGGTGCCGCGAGCTTCCGGCGTTTCGGCACCGACCGGCTGGTGCGGGAGGGCGTCCGGATCGTCGGCGACCTGCCGGCCGCGGTCGCCCGCGACACCCGGAACGTCCAAGTCCGTTCCTATGACGCCATCTCGCTGGAGTTGGGCGACGGCCGAACAGTGGCATGGGGCAGCAGCGAGAACGGCCGCGCCAAGGCACGAGCCCTCACAGCACTCATGAAAGCAGCTCCGGGCGCCCGGTACTTCGACGTCAGCGTTCCCACCGCCCCTGCGTCGTCCGGGAGTTGACGCACATCAGCGCAGGCCAGCACCCTGGTTGGGCACTGCTACGGCTGATCACATAGGGTGAAAAGAAAAACGGGAGGTTCGGCGTGTTCGTTGAACGGGCGCCACTTGTCGACTTAGTGTCCTGTTCAGAAGACTCCAGGGAACAGACACACTGGTAACCCTAAACTTCAGGGTTAGGGTTCGGGTCGGCGTTCGGACCGTCCCATTCGGCATCCGTCGTCCCGGTGCGGGGAACCGCCCGGTGGCGACAACGTAATTCGAGGCGAGAGGCCTTCGACGTGGCAGCACCGCAGAACTACCTCGCAGTCATCAAGGTCATCGGTGTCGGCGGCGGTGGTGTCAATGCCATCAACCGGATGATCGAGGTCGGTCTCAAGGGCGTCGAGTTCATCGCCATCAACACCGACGCACAGGCGCTGTTGATGAGCGACGCCGACGTCAAGCTCGACGTCGGCCGCGAACTCACCCGCGGACTCGGCGCCGGCGCCAACCCGGCTGTCGGCCGCAAGGCCGCCGAGGACCACCGCGAGGAGATCGAGGAGGTCCTCAAGGGGGCCGACATGGTCTTCGTGACGGCCGGTGAAGGCGGCGGCACCGGCACCGGCGGCGCGCCCGTCGTGGCCAACATCGCGCGCTCGCTGGGCGCCCTCACCATCGGCGTGGTCACGCGCCCGTTCACCTTCGAGGGGCGGCGCCGCGCGAACCAGGCCGAGGACGGCATCGCCGAGCTGCGCGAAGAGGTCGACACCCTCATCGTCATCCCGAACGACCGGCTGCTGTCCATCTCGGACCGCCAGGTCTCGGTCCTCGACGCCTTCAAGTCGGCCGACCAGGTCCTGCTCTCCGGTGTCCAGGGCATCACCGACCTCATCACCACCCCCGGCCTGATCAACCTCGACTTCGCCGACGTCAAGTCGGTCATGTCCGAGGCCGGTTCGGCCCTCATGGGCATCGGCTCGGCCCGCGGCGACGACCGCGCGGTGGCAGCGGCCGAGATGGCCATCTCCTCGCCGCTGCTGGAGGCGTCCATCGACGGCGCCCGCGGCGTCCTGCTCTCCATCTCCGGTGGCTCCGACCTCGGTCTGTTCGAGATCAACGAGGCCGCCCAGCTGGTCAGCGAGGCCGCGCACCCCGAGGCCAACATCATCTTCGGCGCGGTCATCGACGACGCCCTCGGCGACGAGGTCCGGGTCACCGTGATCGCCGCCGGCTTCGACGGCGGCCAGCCGCCGGCCCGCCGGGACAACGTCCTCGGCTCGGCCTCCGCCTCGGCCGCGCCCCGCCGTGAGGAGCCCGCTCCGGCACGGCAGCCGGAGAGCCGCCCGTCCTTCGGCTCCCTCGGCAGCGTGACCCCGAAGGAGGAGCCGGAGCCGGCGCCCGAGCCGGTGGCCGACGTCCAGGCCGCCCCGCCGCTCCCGTCGTCGCGGACCTACGCGGACAGCGCGGCCGAGGAACTGGACGTACCGGACTTCCTGAAGTGATAGGACAGCGCGAGAGCGTGAGCGGCGCGCACTTCGCCTTCACCGACCGGTGGGGCGGGGTGAGCGCCGCTCCGTATGAGGAGCTCAACCTCGGCGGCGCCGTGGGCGACGATCCCGGTGCGGTACGGGCCAACCGGGAGCTGGCGGCGAAGTCGCTGGGGCTGGACGCCGACCGGGTCGTCTGGATGAACCAGGTGCACGGCGCCGACGTGGCCGTCGTGGACGAGCCGTGGGGCGAGCAACCCGTGCCGGAGGTCGACGCCGTCGTCACCGCCCGCCGCGGACTCGCCCTCGCCGTCCTCACCGCCGACTGCGTGCCGGTCCTGCTGGCCGACCCCGTCGCCGGGGTCGTGGCCGCGGCGCACGCGGGCCGGCCCGGGATGGTCAAGGGGGTCGTCCCCGCCGCCGTACGGGCCATGACCGAACTCGGCGCCGAGCCGGGCCGGATCGTCGCCTGCACCGGACCGGCGGTCTGCGGCCGGTGCTACGAGGTGCCGGAGCAGATGCGCGCCGACGTGACCGCCGTCGAGTCGGCGGCGCACGCCGAGACGAGCTGGGGCACGCCCGCGGTCGACGTGAGCGCCGGAGTGCACGCACAGCTCGACCGGCTCGGGGTGCGCGACCGGGTGCACTCGCCGGTGTGCACGCTGGAGTCGGGCGACCACTTCTCGTACCGCCGCGACCGCACCACCGGGCGGCTCGCGAGCTATGTCTGGCTGGATTGATAGGGCATGACGGACCGTAAGACCGAACTCGCCGGAAATCTGGCGAAAGTGGAACAGCGCATCGCCGCCGCGTGTGCTGCAGCCGGACGGGGGCGGGAGGAGGTGACCCTGATCGTGGTCACCAAGACCTACCCGGCGAGCGATGTGCGGATTCTGTCGGAACTCGGTGTGCGTGACGTCGCCGAGAACCGCGACCAGGACGCGGCCCCGAAGGCCGCTGCCTGTGCAGATCTGCCCCTGAAATGGCATTTTGTCGGTCAATTGCAGACCAACAAAGTGCGTTCCGTGGTCGGTTACGCGGATGTCGTGCAGTCCGTGGACCGTGCGCGGCTCGTCACGGCGCTGTCCACGGAGGCCGTGCGGGCGGAGCGCGAGGTCGGGTGTCTCATCCAGGTCGCGCTCGACGCCGGCGAGAGGGAGCGGGGCGAGCGCGGTGGCGTAGCGCCCGGCGGAATCGAAGAGTTGGCCGACCTCGTGGCCGGGTCTCCCGGACTGCGGCTCGACGGACTGATGACCGTCGCCCCGCTCACCGGAGAGTACGCGGGACGCGAACAGGCGGCATTCGAGCGGCTCATGGATTTGTCGACTGACCTGCGCCGAGCTCATCCGGCTGCAACCATGGTGTCGGCAGGGATGAGTGCGGACCTCGAACAGGCCGTGGCCGCCGGGGCGACACATGTGCGCGTCGGCACCGCGGTACTCGGAGTCCGCCCCAGGCTCGGGTAACGTCGCCAAGAAGTCGGACCACAGCAGAAAATATGGTCAGTGCCTGTGAAGGCGGGCGCAACGACCTCGTGGATCGCGGGCACTTGGCAGTCGTCAGTCGATCCACCACAGAGCGGAGGACTCAGAGCATGGCCGGCGCGATGCGCAAGATGGCGGTCTACCTCGGCCTCGTGGAGGACGATGGGTACGACGGCCGTGGATTCGACCCCGACGACGACTTCGAGCCGGAGCTGGATCCGGAGCCCGAGCGGGACCACCGGCGACACGAATCGTCACATCAGTCGCACAGCGCACATCAGTCCCAAAGGGACGAAGAGGTGCGTATCGTGCAACCCTCCGCGCCGCGCGAATCGGTGGCTCGTTCGACTTCGCTCGCCGCGGAATCCGGACGTCCGGCGCGCATCGCGCCCGTGGCATCCATCACACAAGAACGTCAGTCCCTGGAGAAGAACGCACCGGTGATCATGCCCAAGGTCGTGTCGGAACGAGAGCCGTACCGGATCACCACGCTTCACCCCCGGACCTACAACGAGGCCCGTACCATCGGGGAACACTTCCGTGAGGGCACCCCGGTGATCATGAATCTGACTGAGATGGACGACACAGATGCGAAGCGACTTGTCGACTTTGCGGCTGGTTTGGTGTTTGGTCTTCACGGCAGTATCGAGCGGGTGACGCAGAAGGTGTTCCTGTTGTCTCCTGCTAACGTCGATGTCACGGCGGAGGACAAGGCCCGCATCGCAGAGGGCGGGTTCTTCAACCAGAGCTGAGACGTACCACCGGAAAGAAGCACAGGACTGGGGAGAGGGAAAGTCAGGCCATGAGCGTGTTCGCGCAGGTGATCTACATCGCGCTGATGGTGTTCCTCGTCGTGCTCATTTTCCGGCTGGTCATGGACTACGTCTTCCAGTTCGCCCGCTCGTGGCAACCCGGCAAGGCGATGGTGGTCGTCCTGGAGGCCACCTACACTGTCACCGATCCACCGCTGAAGCTTCTGCGGCGGTTCATCCCGCCGCTGCGTCTCGGGGGCGTGGCGCTCGACCTGTCCTTCTTCGTACTGATGATCATCGTTTACATCCTCATCGCCGTTGCGCGGAGCTTCCTGTGATGAGGGTGGACGATACGGTCTTGCCGACTGCCGATGACTACGTTGAGGTGAAGAGATGCCGTTGACCCCCGAGGACGTGCGGAACAAGCAGTTCACGACCGTCCGCCTCCGAGAAGGCTATGACGAGGACGAGGTCGATGCCTTCCTCGACGAGGTCGAAGCCGAACTGACCCGTCTGCTCCGCGAGAACGAGGACCTGCGCGCCAAGCTGGCCGCGGCCACGCGCGCTGCTGCCCAGAACCAGCAGAACATGCGCAAGCCTCCGGAGCAGGACCAGCAGCAGGGCATTCCCCAGCAGGGGATGCGAGGTCCCGGCGCACCGGTGCCCGCCGGAATATCGGGCCCGCCGCAGCAGCAGATGGGTGGCCCCATGGGTGGCCCGCCCCAGCTGCCGAGCGGTGCCCCGCAGCTGCCCGCCGGTCCCGGCGGTCAGGGCGGTCCGCAGGGTCCCGGCCCCATGGGTCAGGGTCCGATGGGCCAGGGCCCGATGGGTGGTCAGCCCCCCATGCAGCAGATGGGTGGTCCGATGGGCGGCCCCATGGGCGGTCCGATGGGCGGCCCCGGTCAGGGCCCCGGTGGCGACAGCGCCGCCCGAGTCCTCTCGCTGGCCCAGCAGACCGCCGACCAGGCGATCGCCGAGGCCCGCTCCGAGGCCAACAAGATCGTCGGCGAGGCCCGCAGCCGCGCCGAGGGTCTGGAGCGTGACGCCCGTGCCAAGGCCGACGCCCTGGAGCGGGACGCGCAGGAGAAGCACCGTGTGGCCATGGGCTCCCTGGAGTCCGCGCGCGCCACGCTGGAGCGCAAGGTCGAGGACCTGCGTGGCTTCGAGCGCGAGTACCGCACGCGCCTGAAGTCGTACCTGGAGTCCCAGCTGCGCCAGCTGGAGACGCAGGCCGACGACTCGCTGGCCCCGCCGCGCACCCCGGCCACCGCGTCCCTCCCGCCGTCCCCGGCGCCCTCCATGGCTCCGGCCGGCGCGAGCGCCCCGTCCTACGGCGGCAACCAGACGATGGGTGGCGCGCCTGCGCCGTCCGCCCCGTCGTACGGCGGCCAGCAGCAGATGACCCCCGCGATGACCCAGCCCATGGCTCCGGTCCGTCCGCAGGGTCCGTCCCCGATGGGCCAGGCGCCCTCGCCGATGCGCGGGTTCCTGATCGACGAGGACGACAACTGACGGGCCGCGGACACTAGTACGACAACGGCGTCGGCAGCGTTCAGGGCGGGGCCCCGGATCTTGATCCGGGGCCCCGCCCTTTTTACGCGCGTTGCGGGGGTGTCGGCTCCCCGCACAGAGGAGAAGGGCCCGGCCTCCGCATCGGAGGCCGGGCCCTTCTCGTAACCGTCGGCGCTTACGCCTTGCGCAGGCGGAACGTCAGGCTCAGGCCCTCGTCCGTGAACGGCTCGCCGTAGGTCCCGTCCGCCTCACCCTGGCCGAAGTCGGTCGACAGGACCTCCTCGGCGATCAGCCCGGCGTGCTCGGTGAGTGCCGCGAGGACCGCCGGGTCGGTCGAGGTCCAGCGCAGCGCGATCCGGTCGGCGACGTCCAGGCCGCTGTTCTTGCGGGCCTCCTGGATCAGCCGGATCGCGTCACGGGCCAGGCCCGCCTGGCGCAGCTCCTCCGTGATCTCCAGGTCCAGCGCCACCGTGGCACCGGAGTCGGAGGCCACCGACCAGCCCTCGCGCGGGGTCTCGGTGATGATCACTTCGTCCGGGGCGAGGGTGATCGCCTCCCCGTCGACCTCCACCGAGGCCGTGCCCTCGCGCAGGCCCAGCGACAGCGCGGCGGCGTCGGCCGCGGCGATCGCCTTGGCCACGTCCTGCACCCGCTTGCCGAACCGCTTGCCCAGCGCCCGGAAGTTGGCCTTGGCGGTCGTGTCCACCAGGGAGCCGCCGACCTCCGAGAGGGAGGCCAGCGAGGAGACGTTCAGCTCCTCGGTGATCTGGACGTGCAGCTCCGGGTCCAGGGTCTCGAAGCCCGTGGCGGCGATGAGCGCACGGGACAGCGGCTGACGCGTCTTGACGCCCGACTCCGCGCGCGTGGCGCGGCCCAGCTCCACCAGCCGGCGGACCAGGACCATCTGCCGGGACAGCTGCGGGTCGATCGCCGACAGGTCCGCCTCGGGCCAGGAGGCCAGGTGGACCGACTCCGGGGCGCCCGGGGACACCGGCACGACCAGGTCCTGCCACACCCGCTCGGTGAGGAACGGGGTGATCGGGGCCATCAGCTTCGTGACCGTCTCCAGCACCTCGTGCAGCGTGCGCAGCGCGGCCTTGTCGCCCTGCCAGAAGCGGCGGCGCGAGCGGCGGACGTACCAGTTGGACAGGTCGTCGACGAACGCGGACAGCAGCTTGCCGGCGCGCTGGGTGTCGTACGCCTCCAGCGCCTGCGTCACCTGGTCGGTGAGCGCGTGCAGCTCGGAAAGGAGCCAGCGGTCCAGCAGCGGGCGGTCGGCCGGGGCCGGGTCCGCCGCGGTGGGCGCCCAGTTGGACGTACGGGCGTACAGCGCCTGGAAGGCCACCGTGTTCCAGTACGTGAGGAGCGTCTTGCGGACGACCTCCTGGATGGTGCCGTGGCCGACCCGGCGGGCCGCCCACGGGGAGCCGCCGGCCGCCATGAACCAGCGCACCGCGTCCGCGCCGTGCTGGTCCATGAGCGGGATCGGGTCCAGGGTGTTGCCCAGGTGCTTGGACATCTTGCGGCCGTCCTCGGCGAGGATGTGGCCGAGGCACACGACGTTCTCGTACGACGACTCGTCGAAGACGAGGGTGCCGACCGCCATGAGGGTGTAGAACCACCCGCGCGTCTGGTCGATCGCCTCGGAGATGAACTGCGCCGGGTACCGGCTTTCGAACAGCTCCTTGTTCTTGTGCGGGTAGCCCCACTGCGCGAACGGCATCGAGCCCGAGTCGTACCAGGCGTCGATGACCTCCGGTACACGCGTGGCCGTCTTCCCGCAGCCCTCGTGACGGCAGGCGAAGGTGACCTCGTCGATGTACGGGCGGTGCGGGTCCAGGCCCGACTGGTCGGTGCCGGTCAGCTCGGTCAGCTCCGCGCGGGAGCCGACGACGGTGAGGTGGTCGTCCTCGCAGCGCCAGATCGGCAGCGGGGTGCCCCAGTAGCGGTTGCGGGACAGCGCCCAGTCGATGTTGTTGTTCAGCCAGTCACCGAAGCGGCCGTGCTTGACCGTCTCCGGGAACCAGTTGGTCTTCTCGTTCTCCTGGATCAGGCGGTCCTTGATCGCCGTGGTGCGGATGTACCAGGAGGGCTGCGCGTAGTAGAGCAGCGCGGTGTGGCAGCGCCAGCAGTGCGGGTAGCTGTGCTCGTACGGGATGTGCCTGAAGAGCAGACCGCGCTGCTGGAGGTCCTCGGTGAGCTTTTCGTCCGCCTTCTTGAAGAAGACGCCGCCGACCAGCGGGACGTCCTCCTCGAAGGTGCCGTCGGGCCGGACCGGGTTCACGACCGGCAGACCGTAGGAGCGGCAGACCCTGAGGTCGTCCTCGCCGAAGGCGGGGGACTGGTGCACCAGACCGGTGCCGTCCTCGGTGGTGACGTAGTCGGCGTTGACGACGTAGTGCGCCTCGGCCGGGAACTCCACCAGCTCGAACGGACGTTGATACGTCCAGTGCTCCATCTCGGCGCCCGTGAAGGTCTGGCCGGTGACTTCCCAGCCCTCGCCGAGGGCCTTGGCGACGAGCGGCTCGGCGACGACGAGCTTCTCCTCGCCGTTGGAGGCGACGACGTAGGTGACCTCCGGGTGCGCGGCGACCGCCGTGTTGGACACCAGGGTCCAGGGGGTCGTCGTCCACACCAGGAGCGCGGCCTCGCCCGCGAGCGGACCGGAGGTGAGCGGGAAGCGGACGTACACGGACGGGTCCACGACCGTCTCGTAGCCCTGCGCCAGCTCGTGGTCGGACAGGCCGGTGCCGCAGCGCGGGCACCAGGGGGCGACGCGGTGGTCCTGGACCAGCAGGCCCTTGGTGAAGATCTCCTTCAGCGACCACCAGACCGACTCCACGTACTCGGGGTCCATGGTCCGGTAGGCGTCGTCCAGGTCGACCCAGTAGCCCATGCGGGTCGTCAGCGCGGCGAAGGCGTCGGTGTGCCGGGTCACCGACTCACGGCACTTGGCGTTGAACTCGGCGATGCCGTACGCCTCGATGTCCTGCTTGCCGGAGAAGCCCAGCTCCTTCTCGACCGCCAGCTCCACGGGCAGGCCGTGACAGTCCCAGCCGGCCTTGCGGGCCACGTGGTAGCCGCGCATCGTGCGGAAGCGGGGGAAGACGTCCTTGAAGACGCGCGCCTCGATGTGGTGGGCGCCGGGCATGCCGTTCGCGGTGGGCGGGCCCTCGTAGAACACCCATTCGGGGCGGCCCTCGGACTGCTCCAGGCTCTTGGCGAAGATCTTCTGGTCGCGCCAGAAGTCGAGCACGGCGTGCTCAAGCGCGGGCAGGTCGACCTGTGCGGGCACCTGGCGGTACGTCGGCGCTGTCATCTGCGAGCATCCTCCAACGGACTTGCTGCCTTCCGTCGGAGGGACGAGAGCCTTCTTTCCTGCTACGCCGTGTGCGGCGCGCTCCCGCGGTACCACCCTCCTTGGCTCTCCGTCGCGCGGTACGCGCCGTGAGCCCCCTCATTGAGGTCGCGAAGCCGGTTCTACTCGCCTGTGCCTCGCGGCTGCGGCTTTCTTCCGGCGGCTCCGGGGTGATCTTCACGTCGCGCCGGCCCCCGGGCTCACACCGTCCCCGGGTCGCTCTGGGCTGCGTACGCCGCTACTCGTCCCCATCCATGCTTTTCGCTCCGCCCAGTGTACGGCGCCCCGCGGACAGCGGCCGACCGGTTTTCCCACCCGTGCCGGTGCGCTCGGCCGGGCCTCGGGCGCGATGACCCGAATGGCCAGGGGGAGGGCGGCCGGGTCCGCGCCCGCCCGGCTCGGCGGATTACCTGGCGAGGAGCTGGGCACAACGGATGCAGGTCCGCTGCATGGGGGGTGCGGGCGGGCGAATCGGGCGGTGTGCCCCGTTGCCGCGGGACTCAAGTCGATTTATCGTCCCAGCACGATTCGCGAACAAGATCACAATATGTGAAGGGGTCGCGGCCATGGTGGCGAACAAGACCGCCGTACAGCAGCCGGCGACCGGTCGCTCCAGGGGCGCGGCCGCCGCCGGGCGTACGGCTGCCTCCGGCGGCGCGGCCAAGGGAGCCGGCGGCAGGAAGACCACGCAGGCGGTCAAGGAGGCCGAGAAGAAGACGGCGGCGCAGGCCAGGGAGACCGAGAAGAAAGCGGTGGCCAAGGCCAAGGGGGCCGAGAAGAAGACGGTGACCGAGGCCAGGGGGGCTGCGAAGAAGACGGTGGCCTTGGAGGGCGGCACGAAGCGTGGCACCAAGAAGGCGGCGGTTGTGAAGGCGGCGGCCAAGGGGGCCGTGGCGGAGAAGGCCGCGGTCAAGAAGACGGTGGTCGAGAGGGCTGCGGCTACGAAGTCTGCGGCTGCGAAGGACGCGGTCACCAAGGACGCGGCTGTCAAGGACGTGGCTGCGAAGGTGGAGGTCAGGAAGGCAGCGGGCAAGAAGGCCGCGGTCAAGGCGGAGGTCGCCAAGGAGACGGCCGGCACGAAGAAGGCGGCCGGCACGAAGAAGGCGGCCGGTGCCGAGAAGACAGCCGGTACCGCCAAGAAGGCGGCCGGTACGAAAAAGGCGGCTGTCAAGAAGACGGCCACTGTGAGGACAGGCGCCAAGAAGGCCGCTGTAGCGGAAGCAGCCGCCGAGAAGGCGGTGGCGGGGAAGACGGCCTCCGAGGGGGCGGCTGCGAAGAAGGCGGCCGCCAAGAAGACGGCCGCGCAGCGGAAGGCCTCCGAGAAGACCGTCGCGGAGGGGGCGGCTGCCGTGAAGGCGGGCAGGAAGAAAGCCGCCGAGGGGAAGGCGGCCGCCGGGCACGTCTCCACGGGAGCGGCCGCGAAGAGCACGGCCAAGAAAGCGGGCGCGGCGCGGGCCGCGAAGCAGACGGGAGCCACCACAGTGGTTGCGAAGAAGACTCCTGGCACGGCCACGGCGCAGCAGACCGGCGTTCCCAAGGCACGGGTCGCCGCGGTGGAGCCCGGCGAGCTGGCGGTGCGCCCCGGTGAGGATCCCTGGACCCCGGCGGAGGTCGCGGAGGCCCGCGCCGAGCTGCTGTCCGAGGCCGAGCGGCTGCGCACCGAGATCAGCAGCTCCGAGGCCTCCCTCGCGGGCCTGATGCGGGACTCCGGCGACGGCGCGGGCGACGACCAGGCCGACACCGGCACCAAGAACATCACACGCGAGCACGAGCTGGCGCTGGCCGCCAACGCGCGCGAGATGCTGATCCAGACCGAGCGCGCCCTGGAACGGCTCGACGCGGGCACCTACGGCCTGTGCGAGAACTGCGGAAACCCCATCGGAAAGGCCCGCATGCAGGCGTTCCCGAGGGCCACCCTCTGCGTGGAGTGCAAGCAGAAGCAGGAACGTCGCTCCTGAGCACGAGGGCCTGCCGGAGCGTGCCGTAGTCTCGTCCCGAGGCAGGCAACTAGGTTGAGGGACTCACGTGGCAGAGGCGGAGCGCATCATCGGTACGCCGGACACTCCGGACGACGGCGGCGAGCGGGCGGCGGCCGCCGGAGCGCCTGTCGGCTCCGGCGCGGCCGACGTGCCCGGCGCGGGTGAGCAGGAGGCTGCGGCGCGGCAGCGGACCGGGCGCGGGCGCCGTATCGCCGTGCTCTTCGTGGTGGCCGCGTTCGCGTACGCCGTCGACCTGATCAGCAAGCTGCTGGTGGTCGCGAAGCTGGAGCACCACGCTCCGATCGAGCTGATCGGGGACCTGCTGGAGCTGCACGCCATCCGCAACCCGGGCGCGGCCTTCGGCTTCGGCGCGGCCTTCACGATCATCTTCACACTGATCGCGGCCGCCGTGATCGTGGTGATCATCCGCCTGGCCCGCAAGCTCTACAGCTTCCCCTGGGCGATCGCGCTCGGCCTGCTGCTCGGCGGCGCACTCGGCAACCTCACCGACCGGATCTTCCGGGCGCCCGGGATCTTCGAGGGCGAGGTCGTGGACTTCATCGCGCCCAAGGGCTTCGCGGTGTTCAACCTCGCCGACTCGGCGATCGTGTGCGGTGGCATCCTGATCGTGCTGCTGTCCTTCCGCGGCCTGGACCCGGACGGCACCGTCCACAAGGACTGAGACCGGCCCCGTGGCGGGCCGTTGTCCACAGGCTCGTTCGGGGCGGTGTGCCCCGTCCGGCATACTCGTCGGGTGAGCACGATTCCCGAGATCCGTACCCTGCCCGTGCCCGACGGCCTGGAGGGCGAGCGCGTCGACGCCGTCATCTCCCGCATGTTCGGCTTCTCCCGCACCAAGGCGGCGGAGCTGGCCGCGGCCGGCAAGGTCCAGGTCGACGGCTCCGTGGTGGGCAAGTCGGAGCGGGTGCACGGCGGCGCCTGGCTCGAGGTGGAGATGCCCCAGGCGCCCGCGCCCGTGCAGGTGGTCGCCGAGCCGGTCGAGGGCATGGAGATCGTGCACGACGACGATGACGTGGTCGTGATCGTCAAGCCGGTCGGCGTGGCCGCGCACCCCTCGCCGGGCTGGAGCGGCCCGACCGTCATCGGCGGTCTCGCCGCCGCCGGGTACCGGATCTCCACCTCCGGCGCCGCCGAGCGCCAGGGCATCGTGCACCGCCTGGACGTCGGCACCTCCGGTCTGATGGTGGTCGCGAAGTCCGAGTACGCGTACACGTCGCTCAAGCGCCAGTTCAAGGAGCGCACGGTCGACAAGCGCTACCACACGCTGGTCCAGGGCCACCCGGACCCGACGAGCGGCACGATCGACGCCCCCATCGGCCGGCACCCGAACCACGACTACAAGTGGGCGGTCACGGCCGACGGCAAGCCCTCCGTGACCCACTACGACCTCATCGAGGCCTTCCGCGCCGCCTCCCTGCTCGACGTGAAGCTGGAGACCGGCCGCACCCACCAGATCCGCGTCCACATGGCCGCCCACCGCCACCCCTGCGTCGGCGACCTGACCTACGGTGCCGACCCGACCCTCGCCAAGCGGCTGCGTCTGACCCGCCAGTGGCTGCACGCCGTACGGCTCGGCTTCGAGCACCCCGGGGACGGGCAGTGGGTCGAGTTCGCGTGCGACTACCCGGAGGATCTGCAGAGCGCCCTCGACCAGGTCCGCGAGGAGACCTACGGATGAGAGCGCCGTACACCGTCCGGATCGCCGAGGCCCCTGCCGACCGCGAGGCCTGCTTCGCGGTGCGCAAGGAGGTCTTCGTCGTCGAGCAGGGCGTTCCGCAGGACATCGAGTACGACGCGTACGACGCCGTCGCCGTGCATGTGCTGGCCGTCCGCGAGGACGGCGTGCCGCTCGGCACCGGGCGCCTGCTGTACGGCGAGGAGGCCGCGGCGAAGACCGGCGGGGACGCCTCGGTGGGCTCCCTGGGGCGGCTCGCCGTGGCCCGCGCGGCGCGTGGGCTGGGCGTCGGCGTGGCCCTGGTGCGGGCCATCGAGGACGCGGCACGCGCGCGTGGCCTGGCCGCGGTGGACCTGCACGCACAGACCCAGGCACTGGGCTTCTACGAGCGGCTCGGATACGAGTCGTACGGCCCGGAGTTCCCCGACGCCGGCATCCTGCACCGGGCGATGCGGCGCGTGCTGTAGCCGAGGGCGACGTACCGGCCGGCGCGCCGGGGGCCGTGGCAGGCTGGACGTCTGCCGTGTGATCGTCGACTCCCGGAGCGCCGGCCGTGGATCAGTTGACTCTGTTGTTCGTGGTGCTGCTCGGGGCCCTGGTGAGCGTCCCGGTCGGGGACCGGTTCGGGCTGCCGGCACCGGTGCTGATGACGGTGTTCGGCGGGTTCCTGGCGGTGGCCGACTTCGTGCCCAACGTGGAGATCCCGCCGGAGCTGATCCTGCCCGGACTGCTGCCGCCGCTTCTGTACGCCGCCGTACGACGGACCTCGTGGCGGCAGTTCGCCGCGAACAAGCGGCCGATCTTCCTGCTGGCCGTGGCCCTGGTGTTCGTGACGACGGTGTGCGTGGCCGCCGTCGCGCATGCGATCGTGCCCGGCCTGCCGATCGCCGCCGCCGTGGCGCTGGGCGCGCTGATCGCGCCGCCCGACCCGGTCGCCGCCACCGCCGTCGCCGGACAGCTCGGACTGCCGCGCCGGCTGGTGTCGATCCTGGAGGGCGAGGGGCTCTTCAACGACGTCACGGCCATCGTGCTGTACCACGTGGCGATCGCCGCCGCCGTGAGCGGGGAGTTCTCGGCCTGGCGGGCCGGTCTCGACCTGGTGCTGTCCGCCGTGGTCGCGGTCGTGGTCGGGCTGGCCCTCGGCTGGGGCGCGAACAAGCTGATGGACCTGCTCGGCGACGCGACCCTGCAGATCGGGCTGACCCTGCTGGTGCCGTACGCCTCCTACGTGCTCGCGGAGGAGCTGCAGGGGTCCGGGGTGCTCGCCGTGCTCACCACGGCCCTCTTCCTCGCCGAGTACGCCACCGACGCCGACGACGTGATGACCCGGCTGGCCGGGCACACCTTCTGGGACATCATCGACACGCTCGTCACGGGTGTCGCCTTCGGGTTGATCGGCCTCGAACTGCACAACGCGATCAGGACGGCGTCCGGGCGCTGGGGCGAGCTGCTCGGCTGGTCCGCCACGATCGTCGGCGTCGTCGTCGTGGTACGGCTGCTCTGGCTGATGCCCGCGACCTGGCTGACCAAGCGGCTGCACGCCCGGCGGGACTACGACGAGGACATCCCGGTGAGCTGGCGGGAGACCGTCGTGATGTGGTGGTCCGGGATGCGCGGGGTGGCCTCGGTGGCGCTGGCGCTCGCGATCCCGCTCAGGACCGACGACGGATCGCCGTTCCCCGACCGGGACGAGATCGTGTTCATCGCCTTCGGGGTGATCATCGCCACACTGGTGCTGCAAGGGCTGACGCTGCCCTGGCTGGTGAAGCGGCTGGGCGTGCGGGCCGACTCCGAGCGGGAGACGGAGTTCGAGGAGGAGCTGGCGCGACGGGCCACGAAGGCCGCCAGGCGGAGGCTGCGGGAGATCGAGCAGGTGGAGGAGTTGCCGGAGGAGCTGGCGGAGCAGATGTTGCGGCGGGCCTTCGACATCGGGATCCGGATCAGCCCGGACATGGGGGAGGCGGAGCGGCGGGAGGCGCATCAGCAGCGGGAGCGGCGGGTGAAGCGGGTGCGGCGGATCCAGTCGGAGATGCTGAGTGCTGCGCGGCATGAGGTGCTGGCCGCTCGGAGCGAGCCTGGGGCCGATCCGGAGATCGTGGACCGGGTGCTGAGGCATCTCGATGTGCGGAGCTTGCGCTGAGATTTCTCTCCGGCGGCCTTCCGTGATCCCGCTGCCGCGCGTTCGGCTGATAGTCGTACAAGCGGGCCGGGGCTGTGGACAAACGGAGGCCTCCGCGGGCGGGTGTTCGTACTCTCGGATCATGACTCGCAACATCGTGATCAGTGGTGGCGGTACGGGAATTGGGCTCGCGACGGCGCAGGGCTTCGCGGCGGACGGGGATCGGGTGCTGCTGCTCGGGCGGCGCGCCGAGGTGCTGGAGAAGGCCGGGGTGCCCGGGGCGCTCACCTGTGCGGCGGATCTGGCCGAACCCGGTGACGTGCGCGGCGTCGCCCGGTTCGTCGCCGAGGAGTTCGGCACCGTAGACGTGCTCGTGCACGCCGCGGGCGGCGCCGGGAACCTGGAGCCCCCGCCCGACAGCGAGGACCCCCTCGACCGGGTGTACCACGACTGGACGGTCAACTTCAGGCTGAACGTCCTCACCGCGGCGCTCCTCACCGAAGCCCTGAAGGACCGGCTCGCCGAGCCCGGCGGCCGGGTGCTCTTCCTCAGTTCCATCGCCGCCTACCGGGGCTCGGGCAGCGGCGCGTACGCGGCGGCCAAGGCGGGGCTGCATCCGTACGCCCATGACCTGGCCCGTGAGCTCGGCCCGCGCGGCATCACCGTGAACGTGGTGGCACCGGGATACATCGAGGACACCGAGTTCTTCGGCGACGCCATGGACGAGGCACGGCGGGAGCGGCTTATCGCCGACACCTCGACCGGCCGCGCCGGCACACCGGGGGACGTGGCCGCCACGCTGCACTGGCTGGCCTCACGCGGCGCCGGACACATCACCTCGCAGATCATCCAGGTCAACGGAGGCGCCGAGCGCGGGCACTGACGGCGCTGCGGCCGCTTCCGCCGTGTTGACGCGGGGCAGGGCGTGGGGGTGTTCCGCGGACAGCCAGGTGATCATCTGCTCGCGGACGGTGACCCGGACCGTCCATATGTCGTCCGCGTCCTTCGCGGTCACCAGGGCGCGCACCTGGATGGTGTTCGGGGTCGTGTCCGTCACGTGCAGGCCGTAGGTGCGGCCGTCCCAGGCCGGGCACCGGCGCAGGATGTCGCGGAGCCTCTCGCGCATCGCCTCGATCGGTGCGCTGTGGTCGAGATGCCACAGGACGGTGCCCGTCATCTGCGGGGTGCTCCGCGACCAGTTCTCGAAGGGTTTGGACGTGAAGTACGACACCGGCATCGTGATCCGTCGCTCGTCCCAGGTCCGTACCGTCAGGAAGGTCAGGGTGATCTCCTCGACCGTGCCCCACTCGCCGTCCACCACGACCGTGTCGCCGATGCGCACCATGTCGCCGAAGGCGATCTGCAGCCCCGCGAACAGGTTCGACAGGGTCGACTGGGCGGCGACGCCGGCGACGATGCCGAGGATGCCAGCGGAGGCCAGCAGCGAGGCGCCGGCCGCACGCATCGCCGGGAACGTCAGCAGCATCGAGGCGCTCGCCACCACGATGACGATCGCGGACACCACCCGCATGATCAGTTCCACCTGGGTGCGGACCCGGCGCACCCGGGCGGCGTCCCGGTGGGCGCGCGCGTACCGGCTGTAGGAGGTCTCGACGATCGCCGCGGCGATCCGGATCACCAACCAGGCGGCGGACCCGATCAGCACCAGCGTCAGCGTCCGGTCCACGCCGACCCGATGCCGCGCCAGCAGGTTCGCCTGGTCGTGGGAGCCTCTGAGCAGGGCGGTGCACAGGACGAGCTGATAGGGGACACGGCCGCGCCGCAGCAGGTCCCACAGCGGGGTCTCGGGATTGCTCTCGTCGGCTTTGCGCAGCAGCCGGTCGGTCACCCAGCCGATGGCCAGGGTGAGCAGGACCGAGCCGCCGAGCACGATCAAGGGGCGGACTGCGATCTCCATGCCTTCGCGTCTTACCGGGTTCGCGGGGTCGTGAACCTGTGGGTGAGCGGCGCATCCGAGGACCAACGCGGTACGGCGTTGTCGGGCCCGGCTGGCACCATGGGGGCATGAACATCGTGCTCTTTCACTCGACCTATGGGCTCAGGCCTGCGGTGCGCGAGGCTGCGGATCGGCTGCGTGCGGCGGGACACGAGGTGTGGACCCCGGACCTCTTCGAGGGGCGCACCTTCGACACGGTCGAGAAGGGCATGGAGTTCAAGGAGAAGATCGGCAAGGACGAGCTGCTGAAGCGGGCCGTGCTGGCGGCGGCGCCGTACTCGGAGCGCGGGCTCGTGTACGCGGGGTTCTCGCTCGGTGCCTCCATCGCGCAGACCCTGGCGCTCGGCGACGAGAAGGCGCGCGGCCTGCTCCTCGTGCACGGCACGTCGGACATCGCGCCGAACGTGCACGTGGACGAGCTGCCGGTGCAGCTGCACGTGGCCGAGCCCGACCCGTTCGAGACGGACGACTGGCTGAGCGCCTGGTATCTGCAGATGGGCCGGGCGGGGGCGGACGTGGAGATCTACCGGTACGCCGGGGCGGGACACCTCTACACCGACCCCGAGCTGCCGGACTACGACGAGGAGGCCGCCGAGGCCACCTGGCGGGTGGCGCTCGGCTTCCTCGACAGTCTGTAGCGCGCGGCTACACCGGGTCGTAGGTGCGCTCGACCTTCTGCGTGCCGCTGCGGGTGCGGTACGAACGCGCCCAGCTGGAGGTCGCGTTCGCGTCCGTGCGGTCGGACAGGACGTAGTAGTCCATCTGCGCACGGTCGGCGGTGATGTCCAGGACGCCGTAGCCGTGGCGGTCGGTGTCCACCCAGTGGACGTGCCGGTTGGCGGCCCTGATGACCGGCGAGGCGATCGCGGACACGGTGCCCTCGGGGACCTTCACGATGTCGTCCAGGTTGTCGGAGGTCACCGACGTCACCACGAACTCGGTGGCCGCCGACGCCGACAGCGGGTAGGTGCCCGCGTCCACGGGCACGTCGTTGGCCCACGCCATGTGGATGTCACCGGTCAGGAAGACGGTGTTGCCGATGGCGTTGGAGCGCAGGTGGTCCAGCAGCTCGCGGCGGTCGTCGGTGTAGCCGTCCCACTGGTCGGTGTTGAGGCCGATGCCGTCCTGGGGCAGCCCCATCAGCTTGGCGAGCGGCTTGAACAGATCGGCGGAGAGGGAGCCGATGACGAACGGCGAGATCATCACCGAGTTGCCGACCAGCCGCCACTTGGTGTCGGAGGCCTTCAGCCCGGCCTTCAGCCAGTCGAGCTGGGCGCGCCCGGTGATCGTACGGTTCGGGTCGTCCACCGAACCGCTGGCCGTGGAGGCCTGCTGGGAGCGGAACGAGCGCAGGTCCAGCAGGGACAGATCGGCGAGCTTGCCGAAGCGCAGCCGGCGGTAGGTGGTGCCGGCGATCGCGGGGCGGACCGGCATCCACTCGAAGTAGGCCTGCTTGGCCGCGGCCTGACGGTTCGCCCAGGTGCCCTCCGCGCCCTCGGTGTGGTTGACCGCGCCGCCCGACCAGGCGTTGTCGGCGAACTCGTGGTCGTCCCAGATCGCGATGACCGGCGCCTTCAGGTGCAGGGCCTGCAGGTCGGGATCGGTCTTGTGCTTGGCGTGCCGGATGCGGTAGTCGGCGAGGGTGATGATCTCGTTCGCCGGCGCGTGCGGGCGGACGACCTTGCCCCGGGTGCCGTACTCGCCCGACTTGTACTCGTAGATGTAGTCGCCGAGGTGCAGCCAGGCGTCGAGGTCGTTGCGGGCCGCGAGGTGGCGGTAGGCGGAGAAGTAGCCGGCCTCCCAGTTGGCGCAGGAGACCACGCCGAAGCGCAGGCCGGAGATGGCGGCGTCCGCCGCCGGCGCGGTGCGGGTGCGCGCCGCCGGGGAGTCGGTGCCGCCGGCGGAGAAGCGGAACCAGTAGTCGGTGGCCGGTTCCAGGCCGCGGATGTCGGCCTTGACGGTGTGGTCGGAGGCGGCCGTCGCGGTGGTGGAACCTTTGGAGACGATGCTGGTGAACGCCTTGTCCCTGGCGACGATCCAGCTCACCTCGGTGTCCGGGCCGAGCCCGGAGCCGGGTATCGCCTCCGGAGTGGGGGTCACCCGGGTCCACAGCAGGATGCCGTCGGGCAGCGGGTCGCCGGAGGCGACGCCGTGGAGGAAGGCGGGGGCGTCCGTGGCGGCGCGGGCCGGGAGCGCCGCGGCGATCGGGCCGGCCAGGACAGCAGTCGCCGCCGCGGCCTTGACGACCGTACGGCGGCGGGGCGAGAGGGAGTTGAGGCCCTCGGAGGCCGAAAATGATCTGTATCGACTGGTCACGGCCGATCAGGTTACTGAGCAGTTGTACTGATTGGTATGCGTCAGAGCGGGCGAACTCCGAAAGTTCGCCCGCTCTTCACGCGGTGATCGGTTTCTGACGGTGGGTCAGCCCTTGAGGGCCTCGTCCACCACCTTGTTGAAGTCGGCCACCGACATGGGCGCGTTGCCCTGGCTGCCGACGGTGAGCTTCTTGCCGTCCATGACGAGGCTCGGCGTGCCCCTCACGCCCAGCTTGGCGGCGTCGTCGAAGGTCTTCGACATGGCCATCGCCCAGGCGTCGTAGGTGCCCTTCTTGACCGCGTCCTGGAACTTCGTGTTGTTCTTCAGCGCGGGCACGGTGTCGGCGACCTTGATGAGGTAGCTGTCGTCCTTGAACTTGTCGGTGTTCTCGTCCGGGTGCCACGTCGCCGAGTAGAGCGCGCTCTTGTACGCGAGGAACGCCTCGGGGCTGACGTTGAGCGCGGCACCGAGGGCGCTCAGGGCGTTCTTGGAGCCCTCGCCGTTGTCGTGGTTGTCGAGGAACGTGGCGCCGATGAACTGGACCTTGAACTTGCCTTCGTCCATGTCCTTCTTCACGGTCGGGCCGACGGTCTGCTCGAACTGGGAGCAGACCGGGCAGCGCGGGTCCTCGTAGACCTGCAGGGTCTTCTTGGCGCTGTCCTTGCCTATGACGACCGTGGTGCCCTTGGCACCCGTGGTGTTGGCCGGGGCGACGACCTTGGCGTCCTTCAGGCCCTCCCAGTAGCTGGGCTTGTTGGCCTGTACGACGGCGTAGCCGATGCCGCCCGCCGCGGCCAGCACGGCCACGACCGAGGCGGCCACGATGACCTGCCGCCTGGCCTTGTCGCGCTTGGCCTGCCGCTCGCGCTCCTGGCGCAGCCGCTCCCGGGCCGCCGTCTTCGCCGCCTGACTGTTTCGCTTGCTCATTGTGGTGATCTCCATGTGGGACGCGCACACGTCGTACGCGGGATACGTGTGGGGGACTGCTTGTGCTCAGGCGAACGCCGATGAGCACGGCGGTCCCCGCCGTCCCAGGGAGTGCACGAGCAACCGGTCGCGGGCGACGGCCGGCCGCGCGGTCGGGCGCGGCAGCCGGCGCGCCGGGCACAGCCGTACGGCGCCGGCGGCGACCGCCAGCAGCAGCGGCCGGAAGGTGGTCGCGGCGACCGCGCGCAGCAGCTGGGTCAGGGCCCGCTCGCCGCGGCGCAGCCAGACGGCGGCCAGCAGCCCCACGCAGACGTGCGCGGCGAGCAGCAGCCAGGCGGCCGCCGGGCTGGCGTGCGCCAGCAGGGCCCCGGTGCCGCGGCTCGAGCCGGTCACCTGGGCCAGCGGGGTGCCCACGGCGCCCTGGCACAGCACGTCCAGGCCGAGGGCGCGCAGCGGACCTGCGACCGGGCCGCCCGCCCTGCCGTAACAGGCGTGCTGGCCGGTGGTGAGGACGGTGTCCGCGGCCAGCTCCAGCGGGATCAGCAGGGCCGCGATCCGGCCGAAGCCGCGCTCGCGGCCCGCCAGCGCGTACGCGCTGAGGAACACGCCGGCGGCGACCGCGGCCACGGTCGCGACCGGCAGCGGGGCCCTGGACAGCAGGACGTGCGACGCGGTGCTGAGCGTCACGACCACGGCCGTGAACAGCGCCGCGCGCACGGCTCTGAGCTGGGTCCCGGATATGTCCATAGCGAAAGGAGAGTCTGTCACGCGCGTGAGTAAGAGACCCCTAAAGGGTGCCTGTGAGTGCGTGACGTTACAGCCCTGGAATCCGGCCGTTGCGGAACAGGTCGACGAAGATCTGGTGGTCGGCACGCGCGCGTGCGCCGTAGCCGTGCGCGAAGTCCACCAGCAGGGGCGCGAAGCCCTCCTCGTCGGCCGCGAGCGCCGCGTCGATGGCCCGCTCGGTGGAGAACGGCACCAGGGACTCACCGGAGGTGTCGTCCGCCGCCGCGTGCATCGTGGCCGTGGCCCGGCCCAGGTCGGCGACGACGGCCGCGATCTCCTCCGGGTCGTCGATGTCGCCCCAGTCCAGGTCGACGGCGTACGGCGAGACCTCGGCGACCAGCTGGCCCGCGCCGTCCAGCTCGGTCCAGCCCAGCCACGGGTCGGCGTGCGCCTGCAGGGCGCGCTGGGAGATCACCGTGCGGTGGCCCTCGTGCTGGAAGTACTCCGCGATCGCCGGGTCCGTGATGTGCCGGGAGACGGCCGGGGTCTGGGCCTGCTTGATGTAGATCACGACGTCGTTCTCCAGGGCGTCGCTGTGACCCTCCAGGAGGATGTTGTACGACGGCAGGCCGGCCGAGCCGATGCCGATGCCGCGACGGCCCACGACGTCCTTCACCCGGTAGGAGTCCGGGCGGGCCAGGGAGGAGTCCGGAAGGGTCTCCAGGTAGCCGTCGAAGGCGGCCAGCACCTTGTAGCGGGTGGCCGCGTCCAGCTCGATGGAGCCGCCGCCCGGGGCGAAGCGGCGCTCGAAGTCGCGGATCTCGGTCATCGAGTCCAGCAGCGCGAAGCGGGTCAGCGAGCGGGCGTCACGCAGCGCGTCCAGCAGCGGACCCTGTGCGGTGTCCAGCGTGAACGGCGGCACCTCGTCGCGCTTGGCGCCCGTGGCCAGGGCGTGGATGCGCTCGCGGTAGGCGGTCGCGTAGACCGTCACCAGCTCGGTGATCTGCTCGTCACTGAGCGCCTTCGCGTAACCGATGAGCGCGACGGAGGCGGCGAACCGCTTCAGGTCCCAGGTGAACGGGCCGACGTAGGCCTCGTCGAAGTCGTTGACGTTGAAGACCAGGCGGCCGTTGGAGTCCATGTAGGTGCCGAAGTTCTCGGCGTGCAGGTCGCCGTGGATCCACACGCGCGAGGTGCGCTCGTCCAGGAACGGACCACCGCGCTTCTCTGCGTCCAGGTCGTGGTAGAAGAGGGCCGCCGTCCCCCGGTAGAACGCGAACGCCGAGGCCGCCATCTTCCGGAACTTCACGCGGAACGCGGCCGGGTCGGCGGCCAGGAGCCGGCCGAAGGCGGTGTCGAAGACGGCGACGATCTCCTCGCCGCGCTGCTCGTCGCTGAGCTGGGGAACCGACATCGCGGAGTGCCTCCTGGTGCATTGCCTGTACGACAGCGTTTCTGCCGTCTCCAACGCACGAAGGTACGTGGGAGTGCCCGTGGAGTGTCAGTCCCGAGGCATAGACTTCGACGCTGACCCCAGAACTGTCCGCCAGCCCGTCGCCGAGTGTTTCCCCCGGAGGCCTCACGTGTCAAAGCCGCCCTTCACGCACCTGCACGTCCACACCCAGTACTCGCTGCTGGACGGTGCCGCGCGGCTCAAGGACATGTTCAACGCCTGCAACGAGATGGGCATGACGCACATCGCCATGTCCGACCACGGCAACCTCCACGGGGCGTACGACTTCTTCCACTCCGCGCAGAAGGCCGGAATCACCCCGATCATCGGGATCGAGGCCTATGTCGCCCCCGAGTCCCGGCGCAACAAGCGCAAGATCCAGTGGGGCCAGCCGCACCAGAAGCGGGACGACGTCTCCGGTTCCGGTGGTTACACCCACAAGACGATGTGGGCCACCAACAAGACGGGCCTGCACAACCTCTTCCGCCTCTCCTCCGACGCCTACGCCGAGGGCTGGCTGCAGAAGTGGCCCCGGATGGACAAGGAGACCATCGCCCAGTGGTCCGAGGGGATCGTCGCCTCCACCGGCTGCCCCTCCGGCGAGGTCCAGACCCGGCTGCGCCTGGGACAGTTCGACGAGGCCCTCAAGGCGGCCGCCGACTACCAGGACATCTTCGGCAAGGACCGCTACTTCATGGAGTTGATGGACCACGGCATCGAGATCGAGCACCGGGTCCGCGACGGCCTCCTGGAGATCGGCAAGAAGCTCGGCATCCCGCCGCTGGTCACGAACGACTCGCACTACACGTACGCGCACGAGGCCGGCGCCCACGACGCCCTGCTGTGCATCCAGACCGGCAAGAACCTCTCCGACCCGGACCGCTTCAAGTTCGACGGCACCGGCTACTACCTGAAGTCCACGGACGAGATGTACGCCATCGACTCCTCGGACGCCTGGCAGGAGGGCTGCGCCAACACGCTCCTCGTCGCCGAGATGGTCGACACCACCGGCATGTTCGAGAAGCGCGACCTCATGCCCAAGTTCGACATCCCCGAGGGCTACACCGAGGTCACCTGGTTCAAGGAGGAAGTGCGCCGCGGCATGGAGCGCCGCTTCCCCGGCGGCATCCCCGAGGACCGCCAGAAGCAGGCCGACTACGAGATGGACGTCATCATCTCGATGGGCTTCCCCGGCTACTTCCTCGTGGTCGCCGACTTCATCATGTGGGCCAAGAACAACGGCATCGCGGTCGGCCCCGGCCGAGGCTCCGCGGCCGGTTCGATCGTCGCCTACGCCATGGGCATCACCGACCTCGACCCGATCCCGCACGGCCTGATCTTCGAGCGGTTCCTCAACCCCGAGCGCATCTCGATGCCCGATGTCGACATCGACTTCGACGAGCGCCGGCGCGTCGAGGTGATCCGGTACGTGACCGAGAAGTACGGCGCCGACAAGGTCGCCATGATCGGCACCTACGGCACCATCAAGGCCAAGAACGCGATCAAGGACTCCGCGCGCGTGCTGGGCTACCCGTACGCGATGGGCGACCGCATCACCAAGGCCATGCCCGCCGACGTCCTCGGCAAGGGCATCCCCCTCTCCGGCATCACCGACCCCAGCCACCCCCGCTACAGCGAGGCCGGCGAGGTCCGCGGGATGTACGAGAACGAGCCGGACGTGAAGAAGGTCATCGACACCGCGCGCGGTGTGGAGGGCCTGGTCCGGCAGATGGGCGTGCACGCCGCCGGCGTGATCATGTCCAGCGAGACCATCACCGAGCACGTCCCGGTCTGGGTGCGGCACACCGACGGCGTGACCATCACCCAGTGGGACTACCCGAGCTGTGAGTCGCTCGGCCTGCTGAAGATGGACTTCCTGGGCCTGCGCAACCTCACGATCATGGACGACGCCGTCAAGATGGTGAAGGTCAACAAGGGGATCGACATCGACCTCCTGGGCCTCCCGCTGGACGACCCGACGACCTTCGAACTGCTCCAGCGCGGCGACACCCTCGGCGTCTTCCAGTTCGACGGCGGCCCCATGCGCTCGCTGCTGCGCCTGATGAAGCCCGACAACTTCGAAGACATCTCCGCCGTGTCGGCCCTGTACCGCCCGGGCCCGATGGGCATGAACTCCCACACGAACTACGCGCTGCGCAAGAACAAGCAGCAGGAGATCACGCCGATCCACAAGGAGCTGGAGGAGCCCCTCGAAGAGGTCCTCGCGGTCACCTACGGCCTGATCGTCTACCAGGAGCAGGTGCAGAAAGCCGCCCAGATCATCGCCGGGTACTCGCTCGGCGAGGCTGACATCCTCCGCCGCGTGATGGGCAAGAAGAAGCCCGACGAGCTGGCGAAGAACTTCACCATCTTCCAGGCCGGTGCCCGCAAGAACGGCTACAGCGACGAGGCCATCCAGGCCCTGTGGGACGTGCTGGTCCCGTTCGCCGGCTACGCGTTCAACAAGGCGCACTCGGCCGCGTACGGCCTGGTCTCGTACTGGACCGCGTACCTGAAGGCGAACCACCCCGCCGAGTACATGGCCGCGCTGCTGACCTCGGTCAAGGACGACAAGGACAAGTCGGCGATCTACCTCAACGAGTGCCGCCGCATGGGCATCAAGGTGCTCCCGCCGAACGTCAACGAGTCGGTGCACAACTTCGCCGCCCAGGGCGACGACGTGATCCTCTTCGGCCTGGAGGCCGTGCGCAACGTCGGCACCAACGTGGTGGAGTCGATCATCAAGAGCCGCAAGGCGAAGGGCAAGTACGCCTCCTTCCCCGACTACCTCGACAAGGTCGAGGCGGTCGCGTGCAACAAGCGCACCACGGAGTCGCTGATCAAGGCGGGCGCGTTCGACACCCTGGGGCACACCCGCAAGGGCCTCACCGCGCAGTACGAGCCGATGATCGACAACGTGGTCGCGGTCAAGCGCAAGGAGGCCGAGGGACAGTTCGACCTCTTCGGCGGCATGGGCGAGGAGGAGAGCAGCGAGCCCGGCTTCGGACTCGACGTGCAGTTCACCGAGGACGAGTGGGACAAGACCTACCTGCTCGCCCAGGAGCGGGAGATGCTCGGTCTCTACGTCTCCGACCATCCGCTCTTCGGCCTGGAGCACGTGCTGTCCGACAAGGCGGACGCGGGCATCGCCCAGCTCACCGGCGGTGAGCACGCCGACGGCGCGGTGGTCACCATCGGCGGCATCATCTCGGGCCTGCAGCGCAAGATGACCAAGCAGGGCAACGCCTGGGCGATCGCCACGGTCGAGGACCTCGCCGGCTCCATCGAATGCATGTTCTTCCCGGCCACCTACCAACTGGTGTCGACCCAGCTGGTCGAGGATGCGGTCGTGTTCGTCAAGGGCCGCCTCGACAAGCGCGAGGACGTGCCCCGGCTCGTCGCCATGGAGCTGATGGTCCCGGACCTGTCCAACGCGGGCACCAACGCGCCGGTGATCCTCACCATCCCGGCCACCAGGGTCACCCCGCCCATGGTCAGCCGCCTCGGCGAGATCCTCAGCCACCACAAGGGCGACAGCGAGGTCCGCATCAAGCTCCAGGGCCCGCGCAAGACCACCGTGCTGCGCCTGGACCGGCACCGGGTCAAGCCGGACCCGGCACTCTTCGGCGACCTGAAGGTGCTCCTCGGGCCGTCCTGCCTGGCCGGCTGAGTCGTACGAGCACGCAAGGGGCGCATCCGCCACGGATGCGCCCCTCGGTGTGCCTGGGCTTCAACGGCCCGATTTACAGATCTCAGTTGTGGCCGAAACGCTTCTGCCGACCCTTGCGCGCCACGTCGGCGGGGGACATCGCGGAGAGGTGCTGCTCGTCCCGCGACTCCGCCGGGGGGCGCTGCCCCTGCTGGGCGCCGCGCTCGGACTGCGGGGCCTGCTTCTGGCTTCGGTCCTGCTTCTTGTTCTTGGCCATGGTGATCTGCCTCCTGTGGGGGATCTAGGGGCCAGGGCCGGGACCAGATTCACATAAGCTGACATGAGGTGCATGTCGGATAATTACGGTGTGTAGCGGGGCGCGCGGGCGTGCGAGATGCACAAACGCCACGCCGAAGATCGAGTTCGGGCCGTTAACCCCCGCGAGGTCGGGCAGACTCGAAGGAAGTCCGAAGCAAAAGCCTCCCGGGAAGAGGGTGAGTCGCGTGGACCGCTGCATCGTCCTGGTGGACGCCGGGTACCTGCTGGGAGCCGCCGCCAGCCTCCTCGCCGGTGAGCCTTCGCGGTCCCGGATCACCGTCGACCACGCCGCGCTCATCCAGGCCCTGCGCGAACGCGCGGAGTCGGAGACCGAGCGGCCGCTGCTGCGCATCTACTGGTTCGACGGCGCCCCCGACCGGGTCCCCCAGCCGGAGCACCGGCGACTGCGTGTGATGCCCCGCGTCACCGTCCGGCTCGGCGCCCTCACCCGCAGCGACGGACGTTGGGCGCAGAAGGGCGTGGACGCCGCCATGCACGCCGAGCTGACCGAGCTGGCCCGCAACCGCGCCTGCTCCGACGTCGTCCTGGTCACCGGCGACGGCGACCTGCTGCCCGGCATGATGGCCGCCAAGGAACACGGCGTCGCCGTCCACCTGTGGGCCGTGCAGGCCGCCGACGGGGACTACAACCAGTCCGAGGACCTGGTCGCCGAGGCCGACGAGCGGCGCGTACTGGACCGGGCCTGGATCACCCAGGCGGTCCGCGCCAAGGAACTGACCGGCGTCTGCGCGCCGCCGCCCGCGCCCCGCCCCGAGATCGCCGCGATCCTCTCCGCGCCGCTGCCCGAGTCCTCGCTCGCCGCGGCCGCCGACGGCCCCGTCCAGGAGGGCACCCGCGCGCCGGCCCCCGCCGCCTCGGAGAACGGAACCCAGGAGCGGGTGCCCGCCCCGAAGGGCGTACCCACCCCCAAGGACCTCGCCGCGCTGCGCGCGCCCGGCGTCCAGGCCGTGCAGCATCCGGCCACCGCGACCCTCAGGTGGTCCTCCGACAAGGGGTGGGTGGACCGGCCGGGGGCGGTCTCCGAGCCGCCCGAGGTCGCCTCCATGCCGACCCTGGCCCAGCTGACCACCGCCGAGCAGCGGTGGGCCGACCGGGAGGAGGACATCACCGCGGTCGGCGGCGACCCGTACGAGGTGGGGCAGGTCTTCGCCCGCCGGTGGATGTCCCGGCTCGGCGACCAGAGCCATCTGCAGCGGCTGTCCACGATGTACCCGCGCATCCCGCACCGCATCGACGGCGAGCTGCTGCGGTACGCCGCCCGCTTCGGACTGCTCGCCCACAAGGACGACCAGATCGACGAGCACGACCGCTACGCCATCCGGGCCGGCTTCTGGCGGGAGGTCGACGTGCCGGCGGCGGCCGAGCATGCGCCTGCCGGCGAGTGAGCAGGCAGATGCCCGGCGCCGGGACGAGAAGCCGAGGGTGAGAAGAGGCCCCAAAGGCGAGTAAAGGGGCGGGACCCCGTAGTCTCGTCCCTTGTGAGTACGCGCGCGGGACAGGCCCTTCGGCATGACGAGGTCGTACGCGTGCGCGGGCTCAGCAAGACCTACCCGCCCGTGAAGGGGCGGCGTGGAGCGCCCGGTACGCCCGAGGTGCGGGCCACCGACGGCGTCGAGCTGGACGTGCGGCGCGGCGAGATCTTCGGGCTGCTCGGGCCGAACGGCGCCGGCAAGTCCACCCTCGTACGGCAGCTCACCGGGCTGCTGCGGCCGGACACCGGCAGCGTCGAGATCCTCGGGCACGACATCGTGAGGCATCCCGAGCGGGCCGCCCGGATCCTCGCCTATCTCGGCCAGGAGTCCTCCGCCCTGGACGAGCTGACCGTCTCCCTCGCCGCCGAGACCACCGGACGGCTGCGCGGCCTCGACGTACGGCAGGCGCGGGCCGAGCGGGACGCCGTACTCGACGAGCTGGGGCTCACGCCGATCGCCGGGCGGGCGCTGAAGAAGCTGTCCGGCGGGCAGCGACGGCTCGCCTGCCTCGCCGCCGCCCTCGTCGGGCAGCGGCAGCTGCTGGTACTGGACGAGCCGACCACCGGCATGGACCCGGTGGCCCGGCGTGCCGTCTGGGCGGCCGTGGACCGGCGGCGGGCCGAGCGCGGTACGACCGTGCTGCTGGTCACCCACAACGTCATCGAGGCCGAGACCGTCCTCGACCGGGTCGCCGTCCTGGACCAGGGCCGGGTCATCGCCTGCGACACCCCCGCCGGCCTGAAGGAACAGGTCTCCGGCGAGGTGCGGGTGGAGCTGGTGTGGCGGGAGCGGGCGCCGCTGGACGTCCCCGAGGTCGCCGTGCTGGGCGAACGGGCCGTGGAGTCCGGCCGGCGCTGGACGCTCCGGCTCGCGCCCGAGGAGGCCCGGGCCGTCGTCGCCACGGTGACCGGCGGCGCCGCCTTCGCCGCCCTGGACGACTTCACGCTCGCCACGCCCAGCCTGGAGGACGTGTACCTGGCGCTGGGCGGCGCGGCACGGCAGGGGCTGGTGAAGGCGTGAGCGGGTGGGACGCCGGATGCGTATGGTCCCTGTGGGGAGCCCACGGGTCCCCTGGGATTTTCCTGGAGGACGGCGGGGCGAACGCCGTCGGGAAGAGGAGCAGCTCGTCGTGAGTGTCGTACCCGCGGAGGTTCTGCAGGGCGGTCCCCGGGCCGCCGTGCCTCAGGCGGCCCCGCGCGCGGCCGAGCTGGGGCCGCCCGCGCGGCTGTGGCCGTCGCTGGTGGCGGTCTACCGGGCGCAGCTGTCCCGGGCCCGGGTGGCGCGCATCCCGCTGCTGTTCGTGGCGACCTTCCAGTCCGTCGGCATCACCGTGATGATGCGGGGTGTCGTCGACAGCGGCAGTGAGGCCCGGTCCGTGGTGGCGGGGTCCTCGGTGCTCGTCGTCGCCTACGTCGCACTGAATCTGCTGTCGCAGTACTTCGGGCAGCTGCGCGCCAGCGGCGGACTCGACCACTACGCCACGCTGCCGGTGCCGCCGGCCGCGGTGGTGCTGGGCGCCGCGGGGGCGTACGCCTCCTTCACCGTGCCGGGGACGTTGGTGACCGCCGTCTTCGGGTGCGCGCTGTTCGGACTGCCGTTGGCCAACCTGTGGATCCTGGTGGCCGTGATCCCGCTCGCCGGGGCCGCGCTCGCCGGGCTCGGCGCCGCCTGCGGACTGCTCGCGCCGCGGCCCGAGCTGGCCACGCTGCTGGGGCAGCTGGGCATGTCGGCGGCGCTGCTGCTCGGTGTGCTGCCGGCCGACCGGATGCCCGAGATCGTGACGCTGGCCCGGGATCTGCTGCCGTCGACCTACGGCGTGGAGGCGTACGCCCGGACCTTCGCGGCGCACCCCGACTGGGCCGTCGTCCTCGCTGACCTGGGCGTCTGCGCGGGTGTCGGGGTGGTTTCGCTGGCCGTGGCGACCTGGGCGTACCGCAGGGCCGCCGTCCGGTGACGCGGCGCACAGCGCGACCTGGCACGATGTCAGGGTGACCGCACCGCTGACTCCGCCTCCGCCGCCGCACGACAACTCCGCGCACCAGCTCTGGCAGGCGCCGCCGCCTGCCGGGGCGCCGGTCGCGGGATGGCACGAACAGGACGGCCCCGGGATGAAGACCGAAGTGCGGGACGCCGCTGTGATCACGCTGGCGGTGGCCCTGGGCGGAGTGCTGTTCGGGCTGCTGTGGTGGTGGCTGGCGCCGCATGTGCCGCTGGTGGGGAACGAGGTCGACAAGAGCTGGGTCGTCTACTTCAAGGACACCGAGGGCGAGCAGGCGGCCGGGGTGGACGGGACGTTCACGCTGACAGGCCTCGGGTTCGGGGTGGTCAGCGCGGTCGTCGTGTTCCTGCTGCGGCGGCGTGGGGGTGTGCCGCTCGTGGTGGCACTCGGCCTCGGCGGGCTGCTGGGGTCGTTGCTGGCGTGGCGGCTCGGCATATGGCTGGGCCCTGAGTCGGACGTCATCGCTCACGCCAAGGCCGTGGGCAAGGGTGTGACCTTCTCGGCGCCGTTGAAGCTGGGGGCGAAGAGCGCACTGCTGGCGTGGCCGGTCGCCGCGTTGCTGGTGCATCTCGGGCTGACCGCGCTGTTCGGGCCCCGGGACCCCGAGCCGCCCTATCCGCAGGGGTGACCCGGGCTCTGCCCGCCCTCTCAGCCCCGGCCGATCGGGGCCAGCACCGCATCCGTGAGCTTCGCCAGGTCCCCCGGAGCCAGTTCGACCTCCAACCCCCTGCGCCCCGCCGAGATGCAGATCGTGTCGTGGGACTCGGCCGAGTCGTCCAGGACCGTGGGGAGCTTCTTGCGCTGGCCCAGCGGGGAGATGCCGCCGCGGACATAGCCGGTGGTGCGCTCCGCGAGGGCCGGGTCGGCCATGGCCGCCCGCTTGCCGCCCACCGCCGCGGCCAGGGCCTTCAGGTCCAGCGTGCCGGAGACCGGGACCACCGCCACCGTCAGACTGCCGTCCACGTCGGCCACCAGGGTCTTGAAGACCCGGTCGGGGGAGACGCCCATCGCCTCCGCCGCCTCCTCGCCGTACGAGGGATGGGCGGGATCGTGGTCGTAGGAGTGGACCGTGAAGTCCACACCCGCAGCCGTCAGGGACACCGTCGCGGGCGTCCCGCCCACCCGTCGCCCACCACCAGCCCTGTTCGAATGCGCTTCGCGCGCCTTTGATTCGGGCTGCTGCTTCTTCGACTTCTTCGCCATCGGGTGTCTCGGCCTCGGTTCGTTCAGTTCAGGCTGGTCGGCGTCCGCGTCAGCTCGAACGCGGGCAACGACGGCAGGTTACGGATGATGGCCGTCTCCGCGCGCAGCAGTTTCAGCTCGTCCCGGAGCCGGGAGGCGGTGTCCGGTGCCTGGAGCAGCCGCTGCTTGGTCGGGGTGTCCAGGACCATCGCCGCGGCCACCAGGTAGGAGACCACCGAGGGGTCGTCCGGGAGGTCCGCCCCGGTCGACAGCGAGCGTTCGCGGGCGCCCGCCAGACGCTTCTGGTACTGGCGGAAGGCGCGCAGGACGCCCTCCGCGAGCGCGCCCGCCTCGTCGCCGGGGTCCTCCGGCAGCTCCTCCAGCTCCGCCGTCAGGAACGGGCCGGACGTGTCCACGGACAGCAGCCGTACCCGGGTCGTCCCGGTCGCCAGGACCTCGAACGTGCCGTCGGCGCGCTCCCGGATGGTCGCCGCGTCCGCCACGCAGCCCACGCCGTGGAAGGACTTCAGCGGGTCCGGGCCGAAGCCGGCGGCCGGGCCCCGTTCGGGCTGTGCGGTCGGATCCGGCATGCCCGGCGCGCTCGGTGCCACCTCGTGGCCGTCGCGGATCGCCACGACGACGAACCGGCGCGGCTCGTCCTCGGGGGTCTTCAGCAGCTCGCGCATCATGGCGCGATAGCGCTCCTCGAAGATGTTCAGCGGCAGCACGAGCCCGGGGAACAGCGCCGAGTTCAGCGGAAAGAGGGGGAGACGGACGGTGGTCACGGCGCCCCAGCCTAATGGTCGGGGGCGGGAGCTTGGCCGCGGTGTCCGTTCCGCGGTCGCGTGGGTGCCGTCGTCAGCTCGGCCACGGCGGCGCGCGGAGCGGCCGTCAGAAGCGCCTCGCGCACCCGCAGGAAGTGGCCGAGCGGGTCGTCGGACAGCCGCTCCCAGGGGAAGGAGGTGGCGTACGGGCCGATCAGGTGCAGCTGGGTGCGGGCCTCCGTCCAGCGTTCCAGCCGGGCCAGGACGTAGAGCAGCTTGTTGCGGAGCTCGGCGGGCCAGGGGGCGGCCGCCGGGAAGCGGCCGGAGAGCGCGACCGCACGGTCGGCCGCCGCGTCCAGCCGTCCGCGTGGCACCTCGGGGCCGCAGCCGTCGGTCAGATAGGCGAGGGCCGCCCGGGCCGGCAGCGCCTGGACGAGCGAGTCGGCCGGGGCGTCCTGCGCGGCCAGGTCGGCGAAGTCGAAGCACTCGGGGTGCGAGCCGTGCCAGGCGGCGCCGAGGTAGCGCAGGGCGGCGACATGGCAGCCGTAGTGGTGCGGGGCCC
The DNA here is from genome assembly GCF_055570785.1 of Streptomyces sp. NPDC031100. NCBI lineage: Bacteria > Bacillati > Actinomycetota > Actinomycetes > Kitasatosporales > Streptomycetaceae > Streptomyces > Streptomyces sp. NPDC031100. Next base: position 347,088 of record NZ_JBVIGN010000001.1, on the reverse strand, counting down.
GGCGGACCGCGGCCTCCCACAGCTCCCCGAAGTAGCGGTGCCCGGCCAGGGAGCCGCGCGCGTGGTCGAGCGCGATCCGCCACGGCACCGGGTCCCGGTCGTCGGCCCGGGCGGCGGCCGTGATCAGCGGGCTCACCTCGCGCAGCAGCTCGGCGCGGGCCGGCGAGGGCCAGGCGCGGTCCACGGCCAGCTGGGCTCCGACGAGTGTCACGTCGGGGTCGCCCGGGGCGGCCGTACGCCATTCCTCGAACCACTCGGGGCGCGAGCGCGCGAAGGCCGCGAGCCGCTTGGTGTACCGGTCGTGGTCCTCCCACTCGGCCGCCGTGCGCGTCGTGGCGAGCAGCGCGGCTGCGGGGCCGTACTCGCCCCGGCCGGCCGCGACCAGCACGGGGGAGAGGCGTTCGTCGGGCGCGTCGAGGACGGCCTCGTCGCCGGCCGGCTGGTGGTCGGCGGGGCGCGAGGCACGTCGTGTCATCCGTGTGGGGCGGAGGAACGCCGGCAGCAGAGCCATGGTGTCGACCATTGAAAGACCGCAGGTCGGGCACGCGCCAGAGGGTCGGGACAAGTCATGGAAGGTTGTACGCCCGCGGGTCAAGGGAGGGCAAAAGCTGACTGTTCACGCGCTGTGGCGTATCTGTCGGCAAGCCGGTCCGACGGTGACCTGTGCGGCCGGAGGTACGTCAGTGACCTGAGTGCCGGCCGGGTCGGCGCACCGAGCCTCAGTTCCGGCGGAGCAGCCGTGTCGCTCCCGCCGCCACCGTCGTCGCGAGGATCCAGCCCAGGATGATCATCATCGCCGCCAGCCACTGCCAGCCGCCGCGCAGCTGCCACTGGCCGGCCTGGCCCAGATCGATCACCGGGAGCAGGAGGTCCAGGGTGAACAGCGCGGCACTCCAGGACGGATGGCCGCCGGAGCTCATCGGCGGATGGTCGGCGTGCGAGAAGGCCAGCGTGCCCGCCGCCCACAGCACCGCCATCCACACCGCGGCCCGGCCCGGCCGGTAGCCGTAGGCCACCGTCCAGTCCTGGACGTACCCCCAGAACTTGCCGGCCAGCGGCAGCGTCTCGCGGCGCCGGCGCTGCTTGGCGAGCTGCACCTCGCGGGCGTCCTCGTCCTCCCCGGCCGCGCGCAGCACGGCGGCCAGCCGCTCGTACGGCTCCGGGTTGTACTCGGCGGTGGCCGCCGCCACCCAGTCCAGGCGCCGGGTCAACGGGAAAGGCCCCCGCGGGACCAGGTTCTCGTACGTGAAGCCGCCCATGTGCAGACTGCCCGGGCCGGGCCAGCTGTCCGCGCGGTCCACCAGGTTGACGACCCGCGCACCGGACAGCAGCACCTGGCCGCGCTGCGGACCGTCCCCGAGGAAACGCAGCTCCGGCGTCTGCACCCGGCGCAGCGACAGCACCTGGTCGTCGGTGAGGACGAACCGGGCCCGCTCCAGGTCGATGGCGTCCCCGAACCGGCCGTCGTCCAGCCGCACCCCGCCCTGGGCCTCGAAGCGCTGGATCCGCGTCCCGCGCGCGGGAGTCGTCCCGCTCAGCAGCGGGCTGCCGACGCCGGCCGGGGTCAGGTACAGGGTGCGCCCGACGGTCAGCTGGGGCGCGTTCAGGGCGAGTCGCGCGTACGGATTGGCCAGTTTCGCTCCGCGCAGGCTCAGCGAGACCCCGATCTTGGCGCTGCGCAGGCTGAACTCGCCGTGCGACTCCAGCAGCTCAGCCTGGAGGTCCTGGCCGACGGTCATGCCGTCCGCGGCGATCGAGCGGCCGCTGCGGTCCCGGTACACGACCGCCTGGTTGAGCAGCAGATCCGTGCCGATGTGCGCGTCGGTCAGCCGTACCCCGTTCTGGAAGCGGCAGCGCGGCAGATGCAGATCGCCCTCGGTGTGCACCCGGGCCGCCTCCAGACGGGGCACCGCGCAGTCCACCAGGCGGAGGGTCGTGAACCGGGCCTCGGGGAGGAGGATCTCGTTGTCGAAGCGGCAGCCGCGCATCTCCACGTACGGCGTGACCGTGCCGCCCGCCAGGTCCAGCGAGCCGGTGACCCGCACACCGGCCAGCTTCAGCGAGGACACCCGGCCCGCGAGTGCGGGCGGCCCGTCCAGCAGCAGCCAGCAGACGATGCGCGCCCGCACGCTCCGCTCGGGCCCCCAGGGATGCCCGCCGTGCGGGTCGTCCGCGACGGCGTCCCCGCTGCTCAGGTCGTACACGCTGCCGTTGCGGAAGGCCTGCCACATGCCGGCCTCGGCCGCGGTCAGGTCGTCCGGCAGGTCCCCGGCGTTGATGCCGGCCCCCTCGGTCACCGCTCTTCCTTCTTCCCTGCCTACTTGTGAGCCACCTGTGTCGTACACCCGTTCATGCCCGCTGAGTGACGCCCGGAACACTAGACGTGAAGGTGATCTTCCGGCTTCCGGCCACGTTCTGTATCAGCCATTGATACGCGCCAACAGCCCCCGACCCCGGTCTGAGAGAATTGGAACCGTGATCTCCCGAATCGATCTGCGCGGCGACGCCCTTCCCGAGGGCCCCGCCCTGCGCGACCTGCTGCCCCGAGCCGACTTCGACGTATCGGCCGCCCTGGAGAAGGTGCGTCCGATCTGCGAGGCCGTGCATCATCGGGGCGACGCGGCGCTGATCGACTTCGCCGAGAAGTTCGACGGAGTACGGCTGGAATCCGTCCGTGTCCCGGCCCAGGCGCTCACCGACGCGCTCGAGGCGCTCGACCCGGCCGTGCGCGCGGCCCTGGAGGAGTCCATCCGCCGCGCCCGTCTGGTCCACCGTGAGCAGCGCCGTACGACGCACACCACCCAGGTCGTGCCCGGCGGGTCCGTGACCGAGAAGTGGGTGCCGGTGGAGCGTGTCGGGCTCTACGCGCCCGGCGGCCGCTCGGTCTACCCGTCCTCCGTGATCATGAACGTGGTGCCCGCGCAGGAGGCCGGCGTCGAGTCGATCGCGCTCGCCTCGCCCGCGCAGGCCGAGTTCGGTGGACTGCCGCACCCGACGATCCTCGCCGCGTGCGCCCTGCTCGGCGTGGACGAGGTCTACGCGGCCGGCGGCGCCACCGCCGTCGCGATGTTCGCCTACGGCACCGAGTCCTGCCCGCCCGCGAACATGGTCACGGGCCCCGGCAACATCTGGGTCGCCGCCGCCAAGCGCTTCTTCACCGGCAAGATCGGCATCGACGCCGAGGCCGGTCCCACCGAGATCGCGGTCCTCGCGGACGACACCGCCGACCCGGTGCACGTGGCCTCGGACCTGATCAGCCAGGCCGAGCACGACCCGCTCGCGGCGGCCGTCCTGGTCACCGACTCGGCCGAGCTGGCCGACGCGGTGGAGAAGGAGCTGGAGCCGCAGGTCGCGGCCACCAAGCACGTCGACGACCGGATCCGTCCGGCCCTCGCCGGCCGGCAGTCCGCGATCGTGCTGGTCGACGGCATCGAGGAGGGCCTCAGGGTGGTCGACGCGTACGGCGCCGAGCACCTGGAGATCCAGACCGCCCAGGCTGCCGACGTGGCCGACCGCGTGAAGAACGCCGGCGCGATCTTCATCGGTCCCTGGGCGCCGGTCTCGCTCGGCGACTACGCGGCCGGGTCCAACCATGTCCTGCCCACCGGCGGCTGCGCCTGCCACTCCTCCGGGCTGTCCGTCCAGTCCTTCCTGCGCGGCATCCACATCGTGGACTACACGAAGGACGCGCTGGCCGAGGTAGCCCACCACGTGGTGACGCTGGCGGAGGCGGAGGACCTGCCCGCGCACGGCGCGGCGATCAAGGCAAGGTTCGGGTGGAAGGTACCGACGAGCAAGTGAGCTTCGGAATCGACGATCTCCCCGTACGGGACGAGCTGCGCGGCAAGTCCCCCTACGGCGCGCCCCAACTGGACGTCCCCGTACGGCTGAACACGAACGAGAACCCGTACCCGCTGCCCGAGCCGCTGGTCGAGCGGATCGCGGAGCGGGTGCGCGAGGCCGCCCGGAACCTGAACCGCTACCCCGACCGGGACGCGGTCCAGCTGCGCACCGAGCTGGCCGAGTACCTGACGAGGACGGGCAAGTACCCGCTCGGCACCGAGAACGTGTGGGCCGCCAACGGCTCCAACGAGGTCATCCAGCAGCTGCTGCAGACCTTCGGCGGCCCTGGCCGTACGGCCATCGGCTTCGAGCCGTCGTACTCGATGCACGCGCTCATCGCGCGCGGCACCGGCACGGGCTGGATCTCCGGCCCGCGTGCCGAGGACTTCACGATCGACCTGGCCGCGGCCGAACAGGCGATCGCCGAGCACAAGCCGGACGTCGTCTTCATCACCACCCCCAACAACCCCACCGGCAACGCGGTCCCGCCCGAGACGGTCCTCGCGCTGTACGACGCGGCCCAGGCGGCGGGGCCGTCGATGGTGGTCGTGGACGAGGCCTACATCGAGTTCAGCCACGGCGACTCGCTGCTGCCGCTGCTGGAGGGCCGGCCGAACCTGGTCGTCTCCCGCACCATGTCGAAGGCGTTCGGCGCCGCCGGACTGCGCCTCGGCTACCTCGCCGCGCACCCCGCGGTCGTGGACGCCGTCCAGCTCGTCCGGCTGCCGTACCACCTTTCGGCGATCACCCAGGCGACCGCCCTGGCCGCCCTGGAGCACACCGACACGCTGCTGAAGTACGTCGAGCAGCTGAAGTCGGAGCGGGACCGGCTGCTCGCCGAGCTGCGCGCGATCGGCTACGACGTCGTCGCGTCCGACGCCAACTTCGTGCAGTTCGGCCGGTTCGAGAGCGCCCACGAGGCCTGGCAGAAGATCCTCGACCGAGGCGTCCTGGTCCGGGACAACGGCGTACCGGGATGGCTGCGGGTGTCCGCCGGAACCCCCGAGGAGAACGACGCGTTCCTGGACGCGGTACGTGAGCTGAAGAAGGAGCTTGAGGCATGAGCCGCGTTGGACGCGTGGAGCGCACCACCAAGGAGACCTCGGTGCTCGTCGAGATAGACCTCGACGGCACCGGGCGGACCGACATCGCCACCGGCGTCGGCTTCTACGACCACATGCTCGACCAGCTCGGCCGGCACGGTCTGTTCGACCTGACCGTGAAGACCGACGGCGACCTGCACATCGACTCCCACCACACCATCGAGGACACCGCCCTCGCGCTCGGCGCCGCCTTCAAGCAGGCCCTCGGCGACAAGGTGGGGATCTACCGCTTCGGCAACTGCACGGTCCCGCTGGACGAGTCCCTCGCCCAGGTCACCGTCGACCTGTCCGGCCGCCCCTACCTCGTGCACACCGAGCCCGAGAACATGGCGCCGATGATCGGTGAGTACGACACGACGATGACCCGGCACATCCTGGAGTCCTTCGTCGCCCAGGCGCAGATCGCGCTGCACGTGCACGTGCCCTACGGGCGCAACGCGCACCACATCGTGGAGTGCCAGTTCAAGGCGCTCGCCCGGGCCCTGCGCTACGCCAGCGAGCGCGACCCGCGCGCGGCCGGCATCCTCCCCTCCACGAAGGGCGCGCTGTAACCCATGAACGGTCTGTCCACGGTCCTGATCGTCGTCGGCCTCTTCCTCGTCGGCGGCATCATTTCCTTCGTCAAGCAGAAGATGCCCACGAGCCTGATCGTGCTGCTCTCCATCGGCGCGGCCATGTGCCTCGTCGCGGGCGTCCTGCGGCTGGAGGTGTGGAATTGAGCGCTTCCAAGCGAGTAGTCGTCTTTGACTACGGCTTCGGCAACGTCCGCTCCGCCGAACGCGCCCTCGCGCGCGTGGGAGCCGACGTCGAGATCACGCGCGACTTCGACCAGGCGATGAACGCCGACGGCCTGCTGGTCCCGGGCGTCGGCGCCTTCGCCGCCTGTATGCAGGGGCTGCGCGGGGCCCGCGGTGACTGGATCATCGACCGCCGGCTGTCCGGCGGGCGCCCGGTGATGGGCATCTGCGTCGGCATGCAGATCCTTTTCGCGCGCGGCATCGAGCACGGCGTGGAGGCCGAGGGCCTGGACGAGTGGCCCGGCACGGTGGAGCCGCTCCAGGCCGACATCGTGCCCCACATGGGCTGGAACACCGTCGACGCCCCGGCCGACTCGGAGCTGTTCGCCGGCCTGGACGCGGACGCCCGCTTCTACTTCGTGCACTCCTACGCGGTCCACGACTGGGCCCTGGAGGTCCACAACCCGCTGATCGCGGCCCCCAAGGTCACCTGGTCGACCCACGGCAAGCCGTTCGTGGCGGCCGTGGAGAACGGCGCCCTGTGGGCCACCCAGTTCCACCCCGAGAAGTCCGGCGACGCCGGCGCCCAGCTCCTCACCAACTGGATCGGAACCCTGTAGACCATGGCCAAGCTCGAACTCCTCCCCGCCGTCGACGTCCGCGACGGCCAGGCCGTCCGCCTCGTGCACGGCGAGTCCGGGACCGAGACCTCCTACGGCTCCCCGCTGGAGGCCGCCCTCGCCTGGCAGCGCTCCGGCGCCGAGTGGCTGCACCTGGTCGACCTGGACGCGGCCTTCGGCACCGGCGACAACCGCGAGCTGATCGCCGAGGTCGCCAGGGCGATGGACATCAAGGTGGAGCTGTCCGGCGGCATCCGCGACGACGCTTCTCTGGCGGCCGCCCTGGCCACCGGCTGCACCCGGGTGAACCTCGGCACCGCCGCCCTGGAGACCCCCGAGTGGGTCGCCAAGGTCATCGCCGAGCACGGCGACAAGATCGCGGTCGGCCTGGACGTGCGCGGCACGACCCTGCGCGGCCGCGGCTGGACCCGCGACGGCGGCGACCTCTACGAGACGCTGGAGCGCCTCGACAAGGAGGGCTGCGCGCGCTACGTCGTCACCGACATCGCCAAGGACGGCACCCTCCAGGGCCCGAACCTGGAGCTGCTGAAGAACGTCTGCGCCGCGACCGACCGCCCGGTCGTGGCCTCCGGCGGCGTGTCGTCGCTGGACGACCTCCGCGCGATCGCCGAGCTGGTACCCCTCGGTGTCGAGGGGTCCATCGTCGGGAAGGCCCTGTACGCCAAGGCGTTCACCTTGGAAGAAGCACTGGAGGCAGTGTCGTCATGACGTCCGATGCCGTGCGGCGCGTGCAGAGCGGAAGTCCCTGGGAGGAGAGCTTCGGGTTCGCGCGCGCCGTGGCGGCGGGTGACCGGGTGCTGGTGGCGGGTACGACGTCCTTCCGCGGCCGTGTGCTGTACGGGGAGGGCGACCCGTACGAGCAGGCCAAGGTGGCGTTCACCAGCGCACTGGAGGCGATCGCGGAGTTCGGGCTCGGTATCGAGTCCGTGATCCGCACGCGGATGTACCTGACCCATGCGCGGGACGTCGACGAGGCGGGCCGGGCCCACAAGGACCTCTTCGACGCGGTGCGGCCCGCTTCCACCCTGCTGGTCGTGGAGGGCTTCGTCGACCCGCGCATCCTGGTCGAAGTGGAACTAGAGGCATTCAGAGGAGCCGTGAACTCATGACCCTGGCGGTCCGAGTCATCCCCTGCCTGGACGTGGACAACGGCCGGGTCGTCAAGGGCGTCAACTTCCAGAACCTGCGCGACGCGGGCGACCCCGTCGAGATGGCCAAGGTGTACGACGCCGAGGGCGCCGACGAGCTGACGTTCCTGGACATCACCGCGTCCTCCGGCAACCGGGAGACGACGTACGACGTGGTGCGCCGCACCGCGGAGCAGGTGTTCATCCCGCTGACGGTCGGCGGCGGCGTCCGCACGGCCGAGGACGTGGACAAGCTGCTGCGGGCCGGCGCGGACAAGGTGGGCGTGAACACGGCCGCGATCGCCCGCCCCGACCTGATCCGCGAGATCGCCGAGCGCTTCGGCCGCCAGGTACTGGTGCTGTCGGTGGACGCGCGCCGCACCGAGTCGGGTTCGTTCGAGGTGACCACGCACGGCGGCCGCCGCGGCACCGGCATCGACGCCGTCGAGTGGGCGCACCGGGCCGCGGACCTGGGCGCGGGCGAGATCCTGCTCAACTCCATGGACGCGGACGGCACCAAGGACGGCTACGACCTGGAGATGATCGCGGCCGTCCGCAAGCACGTCACGGTCCCGGTGATCGCCTCGGGCGGCGCGGGCAAGCTGGCGGACTTCCCGCCGGCCATCGAGGCGGGCGCGGACGCGGTCCTCGCGGCGTCGGTGTTCCACTTCGGGGATCTGCGCATCGGCGAGGTGAAGCAGACGCTGCGGGAGGCGGGGCATCCCGTTCGCTAGTGCCCCGTCGCGACGGGGCGAACGTTGCCTGTTGGGGCACTGGTTCGAGGCGTCATGCAGGTCAGCCGTGGTGCGGCTTGGGCTGTGTCAGCTGGATCAGGTTGCCGACCGTGTCGTCCAGCACGGCCGCGATCACCGGACCCTGCTCCTGCGGCTCGTGCGTGAAGCGCACACCGCGGTTCACCAGCCGCTTGTACTCCGCCTGGATGTCGTCCACCGAGAAGACGATGCACGGGATCCCCGCCTCGTACAGGGCCCGGCGGTACGGCTCCGCGATGGGCCCGCTGCCGGGCTCCAGCAGCAACTGGAGGTCGCGCTGGGCCCCGCCCGGCGCGCCGACCGTGACGAACAGCGTGCCGTCGCCCAGGTCCAGATGAGTGCGCGTCTCGAAGCCGAGGACGTCCGTGTAGAAGGCGTGCGCCTTCGCCACGTCGTCCACGAACACACCGGTCATCGCGACCTTGATCATGAGGCGCCTCTCAGATGCCCAACTGCTTCGACTCGTGCAGCTTGGCGATCGCGTTCTCGTCGCCCTCCAGCTCGACCTTCGCCGCGCTCTGCCGGCCGAACGCGAACATCAGCAGCTCCGACGGCTCGCCCGTCACCGTCACCACGGGCGTGCCCCGGTGGGCGACGGCCGTCTGGCCGTCCGGACGCCTGAGGACCACACCCGTCGGCGCCCCCCGGCCCACCAGGCGGGCGGTGCGCTCCAGACGGGACCACAGCGACTCCTGGAAGACGGGGTCGAGCTCGCGCGGCGTCCAGTCCGGCTGGGCACGGCGGACGTCCTCCGTGTGGACGTAGAACTCCACGATGTTGGCTGCCTCGTCGATCTGCTTGAGCTGGAAGGGCGAGAAACGCGGCGGGCCGGTACGGATCAGCTGGATCAGCTCCTCGTACGGCTTCGCGGCGTACTCGGCCATCACCTTCTCCAGCCGCGGCGCGAGCTGCTTGATCAGCGTGCCCCCGGCCGCGTCCGGCCGCCGCTCCCGCACCACCACGTGCGCGGCGAGATCGCGGGTCCGCCATCCCTCGCAGAGGGTCGGGGCGTCCGGCCCGGTGGTCTCCAAGAGGTCGGCGAGCAGAAGCCGTTCACGCTGGGCGAAGGTCGACATACGGTCAGCCTACGACCACACAGTGGGTCCGCCCACCCGTCGCCCGACCGCCACCGCGTTCAATCACTGGACACGGACCGTCACTGTCAGTGCCGCGCGGCACAATGGCACCCATGACCAGTACGCCTCCGCCCAGCAGCCTGGACCCCGAGATCGCCGCGCGCCTGAAGCGCAGCCCCGACGGACTCCTCCCGGCCATCGCCCAGCAGTACGACACCGGTGAGGTGCTGATGCTCGGCTGGATGGACGACGAGGCGCTGCACCGCACGCTCACCACGGGCCGCTGCACCTACTGGTCGCGCAGCCGCCAGGAGTACTGGGTCAAGGGCGACACCTCGGGCCACGTCCAGTGGGTGAAGTCGGTCGCCCTGGACTGCGACGCCGACACCGTGCTGGTGAAGGTCGACCAGGTGGGTGCCGCCTGCCACACCGGCGACCGCACCTGCTTCGACGCGGACGTGCTGTTCAAGGACGCCGATTCCGGCGTACCGGCCACGGATCAGTAAGGTCAGCCGCCATGGACCTCGAGACCTTCCGCAAGCTCGCCACCGACCGGCGCGTCATCCCGGTCACGCGCAAGCTCCTCGCCGACGGCGACACCCCGGTCGCGCTCTACCGCAAGCTCGCCGCCGAGCGCACCGGCACCTTCCTGCTGGAGTCCGCGGAGAACGGCCGCTCCTGGTCCCGCTACTCCTTCGTGGGCGTGCGCTCGGACGCGACCCTCACCGCCCGGGACGGCGAGGCCCACTGGCTCGGCAGCCCGCCCGTGGGCGTGCCCACCTCCGGCGATCCGCTCGCCGCCCTGCGCGCCACCCTCCAGGCCCTGCACACCCCGCACCAGGAGGGCCTGCCGCCCTTCACCGGCGGCATGGTCGGCTACCTCGGCTACGACATCGTCCGCCGCCTGGAGAAGATCGGCCCCGGCGAACGCGACGACCTGCAGCTGCCCGAGCTGACCATGCTCCTCACCAGCGACCTCGCCGTCATGGACCACTGGGAGGGCTCGGTCCTGCTGATCGCCAACGCGATCAACCACAACGACCTCGACACGGGCGTCGACGAGGCCTACGCGGACGCCGTGGCCCGCCTGGACGCCATGGAGGCGGACCTCTCCCGCCCGGTCGCCCAGCCCCCGGCCCACCTCCCGCCCTCCGAACTGCCCGAGTACACCGCCCTGTGGGGCGGCCCCGACTTCCAGGCGGCCGTGGAGGACGTCAAGGAGCGCATCCGCGCGGGCGAGGCCTTCCAGGTCGTGCCCTCCCAGCGCTTCGAGACCCCGCTCACGGCGAGCGCCCTGGACGTGTACCGGGTCCTGCGGGCGACCAACCCGTCGCCGTACATGTACCTCTTCCGCTTCGACGGCTTCGACGTCGTCGGCTCGTCCCCCGAGGCGCTGGTCAAGGTGGAGGACGGGCGCGCGATGGTCCACCCCATCGCCGGCACCCGGCACCGCGGCGCCACCCCGCAGGAGGACCAGGCCCTCGCCGAGGAGCTGCTCGCCGACCCCAAGGAGCGCGCCGAGCACCTGATGCTGGTCGACCTCGGGCGCAACGACCTCGGCCGGGTCTGCGAACCCGGCTCGGTGGAGGTCGTGGACTTCATGTCCATCGAGCGCTACTCGCACGTCATGCACATCGTGTCCACGGTCACCGGCAGGGTCGCGCAGGGCCGTACGGCCTTCGACGTGCTGACGGCCTGCTTCCCGGCGGGCACCCTCTCCGGCGCCCCCAAGCCCCGCGCCATGCAGATCATCGACGAACTCGAACCCTCCCGGCGCGGCCTGTACGGCGGCTGCGTCGGCTACCTCGACTTCGCCGGCGACTCCGACACGGCCATCGCCATCCGTACGGCCCTGCTCCGGGACGGCACGGCCTATGTGCAGGCCGGCGCGGGCATCGTCGCCGACTCCGACCCGGTCGCCGAGGACCAGGAGTGCCGCAACAAGGCGGCGGCGGTCCTGCGGGCGGTGCACACGGCCAACCGCCTCGAAAGGGCCTGACCGGCCTGAGATGAACCCCGGGTGAGGGTTCGCCCGGGGTTAAGGCGATAGTGGAGTACATGACTGCCGTCCCTCACCCTCCCTCCGAAGCGGCCGGACCCGCCCGGTCCGGCCGGCGGAGCCTTGCCCTCGCCCTGCTGTGCGGTGCGCTCGGCGCGGCCGTGACGCTGCTCGCGACCCGGCAGCGCTGGTCGGAGGGCACCGCCACGGTGGCCGGCGGAGCGTTCCCGCTGACCGCCAAGGGCAGCGACGTCACGGGCGTCCCGGCGGCCCTCGCCATAGTGGGCCTCGCCGCGCTCGTCGCCGTCTTCGCCGTCCGCAAGGCCGGCCGCCACATCGTCGCCGCCCTGCTGGCGCTCTCCGGCGCGGGCATCGTCGCCGCCGCCCTCGTGGAGGGCTCCGACAGCTCCGCGCTGGACGAGAAGGCCGCGCAGGCCACCGGCGACGCCTCGGCCACGGTCCACTCCCTCAGCCACACCGGCTGGCCGTACGTGGCGGCCGTCGGCGGTGTGCTGATCCTGCTCGCCGGGCTGCTCGCCCTGCGCTACGGCCGCCTGTGGCCCGCCATGTCCGGCCGCTACGAGCGCGGGGCCGACCGCCCGCGGCGCAGGGCCCGCCCGGCGGACCCCGAGCGTCCCGAGGAGATCTGGAAGGCCCTGGACCGCGGCGAGGACCCGACCGGCGCCTGAGAGCCTGTGTCATATCCCCGGCCGGGCGCGCGGCGTCTGGCACGCACTCCCCCACTGCCTTAAGGGCGTGGGGGGGACCCCCAGCCGCGTTGCCGAACCACCCACGTGGCTCCTCGCCCACGCTCGGCTTCGCTCGCGCGGGGGCACCCCCATCGAGGGCGCTCCGGCGCCTTGCGATCGCACGCACCAGACGCCGCGCGCTGATCCGACCGGGGATATGACACAGGCTCTGAGCCGTACCCCGTTGATCTTCGCCGGATGTGGCGAACCAGACGCCACCCCCACGTCCGCCGCGCGTGCGCGTACGGGACAATGGACGACGAGCGTCCGGCTCGGACTAGGACATACAGCAACGAGGAGCAAGTCATGGCGGGCAGCAGCCACGGTCACACCCCGGCCGCCTGGACCGGCGTCACCATCGCCTTCATCGGTTTCTGCGTAGCGGGCGCCTTCATGGTGATGGCCCAGCCGGTCGGCTTCTGGGCCGGCATGGCGATCGTGGTCCTCGGTGGCGTCGTGGGCGCCGCCATGCGCGCCATGGGCCTCGGCCAGCCGAAGCAGCAGGCACTCGCGGTCACGCACGTGGCCCCCGCCGCGACCCGCGAGCCGGCCGGCGCCGACGCCTGAGCATCACCGCGTCCCACGAGGGGCGGCCCGACCCCGCAGAGGGGACGGGCCGCCCCTCGCGCGCATGAGCGGGGCGTGCCGGGCAGAATGCCAGCGTGAACGCCGACAGCCGCAGCGCCCCGCGCACCGCCCCGACCCCGGCCCTGTGGGGCCGGCTCGCCGTCCCGGCCGGCCTGCTCGCGGCCGTTGCCGGTGCCTTCGCCTACGTCGGCACGGTCGACCCCAACGAGCCCGGCCACTACCCGGTGTGCCCCCTGTACCGCATCACCGGCCTGTACTGCCCCGGCTGCGGCGGACTGCGCAGCGCGCACGCCTTCGTCCACGGCGACTTCCTCACCGCCCTGCAGGACAACGCGGCGGGCGTGGCCGCCTACCTGGGTTTCGCCGTGCTGTGGACCGTCTGGGTGGTCCGCGCGGTGCGCGGCCGGCCGGTACGGATCGAACTAGGGCGGGTGCAGATGTGGGGCATCGGCGCGGTGCTGCTGGTGTTCACCGTCGTCCGGAACCTGCCGGGCGGCGGCCTGCTGCATCCTTGACCGTCTCGCGAATGTCCAGGTTGTGGGACCGGAAGGGCTCGGATGCGGGGCGTTCGTGGAGCTGCGGATACCATCGTTGTGACCAAGGGTTTTCACCACCCGAAGGAACAACTGGAACAACCGTCTGAAAGGGGGCCGCTCGCGTGAGTGTGCTCGACGAGATCATCGACGGAGTCCGTGCCGACCTCGCGGAGCGGCAGGCACGCGTCAGCCTCGACGAGCTCAAGGAGCGTGCGGCGAAGGCCCCGGCCGCCAAGGACGGGGTGGCCGCGCTCAAGGGCGACGGCGTCAAGGTGATCTGCGAGGTCAAGCGCTCCAGCCCCTCCAAGGGCGCGCTGGCCGCGATCGCCGACCCGGCCGGGCTCGCGGCGGACTACGAGGCAGGCGGCGCCGCCGTCATCTCGGTCCTCACCGAACAGCGCCGCTTCGGCGGCTCGCTGGCGGACCTGGAGGCCGTCCGCGCCCGCGTGGACATCCCGGTCCTGCGCAAGGACTTCATCGTCACGTCCTACCAGCTGTGGGAGGCCCGGGCGTACGGCGCCGACCTCGCGCTGCTCATCGTCGCCGCCCTGGACCAGCCGGCCCTCGAGTCGCTGATCGAGCGCGCCGTCTCCATCGGACTCACCCCGCTCGTCGAGGTGCACGACGAGGACGAGGTCGAGCGGGCCGTGGCCGCGGGCGCCAAGATCATCGGCGTCAACGCGCGCAACCTGAAGACGCTGGAGGTCGACCGCGGCACGTTCGAGCGGGTCGCCCCGGAGATCCCCGAGGGCATCGTCAAGGTCGCCGAGTCCGGCGTCCGCGGCCCGCACGACCTCATCGCCTACGCCAACGCCGGCGCCGACGCGGTCCTGGTCGGCGAGTCCCTGGTCACCGGCAAGGACCCGAAGACGGCGGTCTCCGACCTGGTCGCAGCGGGCGAGCACCCCGCACTGCGACACGGCCGGGGCTGATCACCCGCTAGGCTTGCCCCGATGACTCCGACGACCCCCGCCACGACCACGGACCGGTACGCCCGCCTGGCGCGCGGCTGCCGCCCGCGTGGCTGCCGCGCGCCCGCACGCCGGGTGCACGGCCGACGGGTGCGGTACGTCATCGGCGACGAACCGGGGCAGGTGAACGGCATGCGATGGCAGCAGCCGGCCTGTAGGGGCGCGGGGCAGAGTTGAGTATGCGGCTCCGCCGCGTGGGCGCGACCAGCCACAGTGGTCCGGCAGCCGACTGAAAATCCCCGCCCCCACGGCGATTCGTGTCTTTTCACAATCTCACCGTGAGGTTTTCGCATGCCCAGCAACTTCTTCATCCCCGACCCGGAGGGTCAAGTCCCCACCGCCGAGGGCTACTTCGGCGCGTTCGGCGGAAAGTTCATCCCGGAGGCCCTCGTCGCCGCCGTGGACGAGGTCGCCGTCGAGTACGACAAGGCCAAGGCCGACCCGGAGTTCGCCCGCGAACTCGACGACCTGATGGTCCACTACACCGGCCGCCCCAGCGCACTGACCGAGGTGCCGAGGTTCGCCGAACACGCCGGTGGTGCCCGGGTGTTCCTCAAGCGCGAGGACCTGAACCACACCGGGTCCCACAAGATCAACAACGTTCTCGGCCAGGCCCTGCTCACCAGGCGCATGGGCAAGACCCGCGTCATCGCGGAGACCGGCGCGGGCCAGCACGGCGTCGCGACGGCCACCGCCTGCGCCCTCTTCGGCCTCGACTGCACCATCTACATGGGCGAGGTCGACACCCAGCGCCAGGCCCTCAACGTGGCCCGGATGCGCATGCTCGGCGCCGAGGTCGTCGCCGTGAAGTCCGGCAGCCGCACGCTGAAGGACGCCATCAACGAGGCGTTCCGGGACTGGGTCGCCAACGTCGACCACACCCACTACCTGTTCGGGACGGTCGCCGGGCCCCACCCCTTCCCGGCGATGGTCCGCGACTTCCACCGCGTCATCGGCGTGGAGGCCCGTCGGCAGATCCTGGAGCGCGCGGGCCGGCTGCCCGACGCCGCCATCGCCTGCGTCGGCGGCGGCTCCAACGCCATCGGCCTCTTCCACGCCTTCATCCCGGACGCGTCCGTCCGCCTGATCGGCTGCGAGCCGGCCGGGCACGGCGTGGAGACCGGCGAGCACGCGGCCACCCTGACCGCGGGCGAGCCCGGCATCCTGCACGGCTCCCGGTCGTACGTCCTGCAGGACGACGAGGGCCAGATCACCGAGCCGTACTCCATCTCGGCCGGTCTGGACTACCCGGGCATCGGGCCCGAGCACTCCTACCTCAAGGACACCGGCCGCGGCGAGTACCGCGCGGTCACCGACGACGCCGCCATGCAGGCCCTGCGCCTGCTGTCGCGCACCGAGGGCATCATCCCGGCCATCGAGAGCGCCCACGCCCTCGCCGGCGCCCTGGAGGTCGGCAAGGAGCTGGGCAGGGACGGGCTGATCGTGGTCAACCTGTCCGGCCGCGGCGACAAGGACATGGACACCGCGGCACGGTACTTCGGCCTCTACGACACCGACGCCGAGGTGGCCGCCAACGAAGCCGACACCGCCGAGATCGAGGGGGACGCCAAGTGAGCGGCAACATCCAGCTGTTGACGGACACCCTCGCCGCCGCCAAGGCGGAGGGCCGGTCCGCGCTCATCGCCTACCTCCCGGCCGGCTTCCCGACCGTGGACGGCGGCATCGAGGCGATCAAGGCCGTGTTCGACGGCGGCGCCGACGTCGTCGAGGTCGGCCTGCCGCACAGCGACCCGGTCCTCGACGGCCCGGTCATCCAGACCGCCGACGACATCGCCCTGCGCGGCGGGGTCCGGATCGCGGACGTCATGCGGACGGTCCGTGAGGCCCACGAGGCCACCGGGAAGCCGGTGCTCGTGATGACGTACTGGAACCCCATCGACCGCTACGGCGTCGAGCGCTTCACCGCCGAGCTGGCCGAAGCCGGCGGCGCGGGCTGCATCCTGCCCGACCTGCCGGTCCAGGAGTCGGCCCTGTGGCGGGAGCACGCGGAGAAGCACGGTCTCGCCACCGTCTTCGTCGTCGCCCCCAGCAGCAAGGACGAGCGGCTCGCCCGGATCACCGCCGCGGGCAGCGGTTTCGTCTACGCGGCCTCGCTGATGGGCGTCACCGGCACCCGCGAGTCCGTCGGCGCGCAGGCCGAGGACCTGGTCGGGCGGACCCGGGCCACCGGCTCCCCGCTGCCGGTCTGCGTCGGCCTCGGCGTCTCCAACGCGGCCCAGGCCGCCGAGGTCGCCGGTTTCGCCGACGGTGTCATCGTCGGCTCGGCGTTCGTGAAGCGGATGCTGGACGCCCCGGACCACGCCTCGGGCATCGCAGCGGCGCGCGAGCTGGCCGGTGAGCTGGCGAAGGGCGTACGCGGACAGGCGTAGTCCGAACGGGTGGACCTCAGGCCGGGGAGGCGCGCTGCGCCTCCCCGGTTCGTTCTGGGGGTGTGAGCGAGAAGAACCGTGACGGAAAGCGCACCGCCCGCGAGCGGCTGGCGGTCGAGCGCGAGAAGCAGAAGTCCGCGGAGAAGCGACGGCGCACGCTGATCGTGAGCGCGAGCGTCGTCTGCGTCCTGGGGCTTGCGGCGGTGATCGGCGTGCTCGCCGCGAACGCGGGCAAGGAGAAGAAAAGCAGCTCGGGTCCGGTGGTGGCGCCCTCGGGCGCACAGGGCAAGGACAGCCTCGCCATCCCGGTCGGCAAGGACGGCGCCAAGGCGACGCTCACGGTCTGGGAGGACTTCCGCTGCCCGGCCTGCCAGGCCTTCGAGACGGTGTACCGGCCCACGCTCCACGAGCTGGAGGACGCGGGCAAGCTCAGAATCGAGTACCACCTGGTCCGGCTGATCGACGGCAACCTCGGCGGCACCGGCTCCCTGCGCGCGGCCAACGCCGCCGCCTGCGCCCAGGACGCCGGAAAGTTCCGCGACTACCACGACGCGCTGTACGCGAACCAGCCCAAGGAGACCGACGACGCCTTCGCGGACAACGGCAAGCTGATCCAGCTGGCCGGCAAGGTGAACGGCCTCGACACCCCGGCCTTCCAGAAGTGCGCCAAGGCAGGCACCCATGACAGCTGGGTGAACAAGTCCCACAAGGCCTTCCAGTCCGGCGGCTTCTCCGGCACGCCCACCGTGCTGTTCAACGGCAAGAACATCTACCAGGACCAGACGATGACCCCGGCGAAGCTGAAGCAGATGGTGGAGCAGGCGAACCAGGGGTAAGCATTTCTCACGTCCCCGTTATGGACCCGTTGCCGGGCCGCTTGCCGCCCCACCGGCCCGGCACGGTAGCGTCGACCTTGCCATGAACCTTGCCTACATTCCCAGCCCGTCGCACGGGGTGCTCTACCTCGGGCCCATTCCGCTGCGCGGTTACGCCTTCTGCATCATCATCGGCGTGTTCGTCGCCGTCTGGCTCGGCAACAAGCGCTGGATCGCCCGGGGCGGGCGGTCCGGCACGGTTGCCGACATCGCGGTCTGGGCTGTGCCCTTCGGCCTCGTCGGCGGCCGGCTCTACCACGTGATCACGGACTACGAGCTGTACTTCAGCGACGGCCGTGACTGGGTGGACGCCTTCAAGGTGTGGGAGGGCGGCCTGGGCATCTGGGGCGCGATCGCGCTGGGTGCGCTCGGTGCGTGGATCGGTGCGCGGCGCCGGGGCATCCCGCTGCCCGCGTACGCCGACGCCGTCGCGCCCGGCATCGCCTTCGCGCAGGCCATCGGCCGCTGGGGCAACTGGTTCAACCAGGAGCTGTACGGGCGCGAGACGCATGTCCCGTGGGCCCTGCACATCACCTCCTCCGAGGGCGGCCGGGTGCCGGGCTACTACCACCCGACCTTCCTGTACGAGTCGCTGTGGTGCATCGGTGTCGCCCTGCTGGTCATCTGGGCCGACCGCCGCTTCAAGCTGGGCCACGGCCGGGCGTTCGCCCTGTACGTCGCCGCCTACTGCGTGGGCCGCGGCTGGATCGAGTACATGCGCGTCGACGACGCCCACCACATCCTGGGCCTGCGCCTCAACGACTGGACCGCGCTGATCGTGTTCCTGCTCGCGGTGGCGTACATCGTGGTGTCGTCGAAGAAGCGGCCGGGCCGGGAGGCAGTGGTCGAGCCGGCCGCTGCCGGTGAGGTGCCTGCCGAGGGCGGCGAGCGCGAGCCGCAGGACTCCGCGGACTCGGAGCAGCCGCAGGAGGCGCCGGACTCCTCCGACTCCGCGCAGACGGAGCCCGAGCAGAGCGAGACGCAGGACCCTGCGCAGGACGAGGCCGAGTCGGCGACCAAGAAGAGCTGACGACCTGCTGCACGCCTCAGGGGCCCGCCCGGAGTTCTTCCGGGCGGGCCCCTCTGCGTACGGGACTCAGCATCTGCGCGCCAGGGACAAGGTGCGCTGCGCCGCCGCCACGACCGCCGCGTCGATGAAGCGGCCGTCGGGGAGGGCCTGGGCGCCCTCGTTCACCGCTGCCGCCTTGATGATCGTTTCCGACTCCTCGATCTCCGCCGGTGTGGGGAGGTAGGCCCGCTCGATCACCGGCAGCTGCCGCGGATGGATCGCCGCGCGGCCCAGGAAGCCGAGGGTGCGGCCACGGGCGCAGGACGCGGCCAGACCGTCCAGGTCGCGGATGTCGGGGTGGACGGACTGGGCCGGCGGTGCGAGACCTGCCGCGCGGGCGGCGACGACCACGCGGGAGCGCGGCCAGTCGAGGCCCGCGTCGGCCCGTACGCCCAGGTCGGCGCGGAGATCGGCCTCGCCCAGGGAGACGCCCCGCAGGGACGGGTGGGCGGTGGCGATGCCGTAGGCGTGCTCGATGCCCAAGGCCGATTCCAGGAGGGCGTACAGGGGGACGGGAGCGGCCTCGGCGACCTGCCTGATCTGGTCCGGGGACGTCACCTTCGGGAGCCGTAGCCCGGACAGGCCCGGCAGCGTGGCCAGGGCGGTGAGGTCGGCGGCCGCCCAGGGGCCGTCGGGTGCGTTGACGCGGACGTGGACCGCGACCGGCTGCGGTTCACGCAGGCGCTCGGCGGTGGCCGCGCGGGCGTACTCCTTGCGGTCGGGGGCGACGGCGTCCTCCAGGTCGATCACCACCACGTCGGCCCCGGCGGCCAGCGCCTTGGTCACGACCTGCGGGCGGTCGCCGGGGACGTAGAGCCAGGTGAGCGGGAACGGCGTCACAGGGCGCCCTCCTCGCGCAGGGCGCGCAGGTCGGCCGGGGTGAGACCCAGCTCGGTGAGGACCTCGTCCGTGTCGGCGCCGTGCCGGCGGCCGGCCCAGCGGATCGCGCCGGGCGTGGCCGACAGCCGGAACAGGACGTTCTGCATGCGCAGCGGCCCCAGCTCCGGGTCGGCGACGGTGGTGACCGTGTCGAGGGCCTGGTACTGGGGGTCCGCCAGGACATCCCGTACGTCCTGGACCGGCGCGATGGCCGCGTCCGCCTTCTCGAAGGCCGCCAGGACCTCGGCGCGGCCGCGGGCCGCGATCCAGGAGCCCACCGCCTCGTCCAGCACGTCGGCGTGCGCGGCCCGGCTCGCGCCCGTGGCGAACCACGGCTCCTCGATCAGCTCAGGGCGGCCCACCAGCCGCAGCACCCGCTCCGCCACCGACTGCGCGGAGGTGGAGACGGCGACCCAGAGGCCGTCGGCGGTCCGGTAGGTGTTGCGCGGGGCGTTGTTCGCGGACCGGTTGCCAGTGCGTTCCTGCACATGGCCGAGCTGGTCGTACCAGGTGGTCTGGGGGCCGAGGACGGCGAGGATCGGTTCGATGATCGCCATGTCCACGACCTGCCCCTCGCCGGTCCGGTCACGGGCGGCCAGGGCGGTCAGCACGCCGTACGCCGTGGCCAGGCCCGCGACCGAGTCCGCGAGGCCGAACGGTGGGAGCGTGGGCGGCGCGTCCGGCTCGCCGGTGAGGGCCGCGAAGCCGCTCATCGCCTCGGCGAGGGTGCCGAAGCCGGGCCGGTGCGCATACGGGCCGAACTGGCCGAAGGCCGTGACCCGGGTGAGGACCAGCCGCCGGTTCGCGGCGGACAGCTCCGTCCAGCCCAGGCCCCACTTCTCCAGGGTGCCCGGGCGGAAGTTCTCGATCACCACGTCGGCGGTGGCGGCGAGCCGGAGCAGGGTCGCGCGGCCGCCGGGTGTGGACAGGTCGAGGGTGATGGCGCGCTTGTTGCGGCCCAGCACCTTCCACCACAGGCCGATGCCGTGCTTCGCCGGCCCGTGCCCCCGGACCGGGTCGGGCCGGTGCGGATGCTCGACCTTGATCACCTCGGCGCCGAAGTCGCCGAGCAGGGTGGCGGCCATCGGGCCGGCGAACAGGGTGGCCAGGTCGAGGACCCGCAGGCCGTCGAGGGGCTGCGGGGTGTTCACGGGAGTACTCATGCCGTGTACTGCGCCTCGATCTCCGGGCGGTACGGCATCGACGCCGATGCCCCCTCCCGCTGCACCGACAGGGCGGCCGCGGCGGCCGCCCAGGACAGGGCCTCGCGCACCGGTTTCTCCTCGGCGAGGGCCACCGCGAGCGCGCCGACGAAGGTGTCGCCCGCCCCGGTGGAGTCGACGGCCTTCACCTGGGGCGCGGGCACCACCAGCGGTTCGGCGCCCCGGGCCAGGTACAGGCTGCCGGTCGCGCCCAGCGTGACGACGACCTCCGGGACCAGGTCGAGCAGGGCGGCGGCCGCCTCCCGCGGGTCGGTGCGGCCGGTGAGGGTGACCGCCTCGTACTCGTTGGGGACCAGCAGGTCGGTCGCGGCGAGGAGTTCGCGCGGGAGCGGCTGGGCCGGGGCGGGGGTGAGCACCGTACGGACGCCGTGCCGGCGGGCGGCCTGCGCACCGGCGACGACCGCGGCCAGCGGGATCTCCAGCTGGAGCAGCAGCGCGTCGGCGGAGGCGAGGACGCCCTCGTCACCGGGCACGAGGTGGTCGACGGTGCCGTTCGCGCCGGGGATGACGACGATGGAATTGCCGCCCTCGTCGTCCACGACGATGTGCGCGGTGCCGGACGGGCCCTCGACCGTGCGCAGGAAGTCGGTGTCCACGCCGGAGTGTTCGAGGGTGTCGCGCAGGCGCACGCCGAAGGCGTCGTTGCCGACGGCGCCGATCATCGAGACCGTGGCGCCGGCGCGGGCCGCGGCGATCGCCTGGTTGGCGCCCTTGCCGCCGGGGATCGTACGGAACTCCCGCCCGGTCACGGTCTCGCCGCGCTGGGGGGCCTTGGTGACGTAGGTGACGAGGTCCATGTTCGTGCTGCCGAGGACGGCGATGTGGGTCATGGTCGGGTCGCCTCCAGGTGCGTGAGGTGGGCGAGGGTGTCGAAGCCGGTGCCGTCGAAGTCGGCGACGGTGGTGGCGAGCCGGTTCTTCAGCGGGGCCCGCCAGCGGTCGGGGAGCGCGCCCGGGGAGCCGGCGAGGAGCCCGGCGATGCTGCCGGCGGTCGCTCCGGCCGAGTCGGTGTCCCAGCCGCCGGACACGGCACGGCAGACGGAGCCGGTGAAGTCGCCGTCGGCGTGGGTGAGGGCGGCGACGATCAGGGCGGTGTTGGGAATCGCGTGGACCCAGTGGTGGGTGGCGGAGTAGGTGGCGTGGAGTTCGTCCACGACGTCGTCGAAGTCCTTGTGCGTCCTGGCCGACCGGAGGGCGTGGTCGATCGCCCGTGCCAGGCGGGAGCGGGGCGGGACCACCGTGCGGCCGGTGTCCAGGCAGGCGTGGACGTCCTGGCTGCCGGTGGCCGCGGCGGCGAGGGTGGCGGCGGTGAACATCGCCGCGTAGACGCCGTTGGCGGTGTGGGTGAGGAGCGCGTCGCGGTGGGCCTGCTCGGCGGCGGCCCCGGGGTCGCCGGGGTGGGTCCAGCCGTGCACGTCGGCGCGGATCAGGGCGCCGATCCATTCGCGGAACGGGTTGCGGTGGCGGGCGGTGTGCGGGGGTTCGATGCCGGTGAGGAGGTTGCGGAAGGCGATGCGTTCGGCGGTGAAGGCGCGGCCGGGCGGGAGTTCGTCCAGCCAGAGCTGTGCCACGTCGGTGGTGGTGAAGGCCTTTCCGTGGCGCTGGAGCAGGAGGAGGTTGAGGAGGGGGTAGTTGAGGTCGTCGTCCTCGGGCATGCCGTCGATGTTCTCGGCGAGGGAGGTCGTGGCGGAGCGGCGGTTCCAGGGGTACTGGGCGAGGAGGTCCTCGGGGACGCCTTGGGCCGTGAACCAGGTGGAGAGGGGCCGGTTGCCGGTTGCCTCGGCGAGGGCGCGGATGCCGTCCAGGGGGAGCTTTTCGACGGGTTTGCCGAGGAGGCAGCCGATGGCTCGGCCCAGCCAGGAGGCTTCGAGGGCGAGGGGCGAGCCGGAGGCGTCGTGCCGGGCCGGCCAGTCCGGGCAGGCCGCCTTGATCTTCCCGAGTTCTGTCGGCTCGTCCTCTGCCAACGTGCCCGGGAGGTCGGCCAGTTCGTCCAGCAGGTCCTCGGCCAGGAGACGCAGGTAGCGGGACGCCCGGCCCGGTGAGGCACCCGCCCGCTCCGGGGCCTCCATGCCTCCGGCCGCCCGCCACCTCGCCTCGATCCGCGACGGCTCGCGGCCGTCCAGGCGGGCCTGGCGCAGTTCGTGGCCCAGCAGGTCCTCCGGCTGGACCCAGGTCAGTCGGAGCATGCCGTGCCTCCGAGCGCCGCGAAGGCCCGCTCGTGGGCGCGTCGGCGGCGTACGTCCCGTGCGAAGATCTCGCGGGTGACCTCGGTGAGGACGCGGGCGGGCTCCCACAGGTCCAGGCGGCTCGCCTCCGCCACCGTCTTCGCCCAGTCCTCGGGCACCGGGGACCCCAGGGCACCCGCGAGCGCGCCGGCCATCGTGGCGATCGAGTCGCAGTCCCGGCCGTAGTTGACCGCGCCCAGGACCGCCTGGCGGAAGTCGCCGCCGGAGACCAGCAACATGCCGAGCGCTACGGGGAGTTCCTCGATGGAGTGCAGCCGGGAGGGGCGGCGGGCGCCGAGGGAGGGGGACCGGTAGTCGGGGCCGACGGTGTCGTACGGGGCCACCGCTTCCCGGAGCGGGACCAGGGCCGACTCGAAGTCGCCGTGGCGGCGCGCCACTTCGCAGACCTTCTCGATCGCCGTGCGCGTGCCGTCCTTCGCCAGGGACAGACAGGCGGCCACCACCGAGTCCGGGGTCGCGCCGGGTGTGGTGGCGGCGGCGACCGCCGCGGCGAAGACTCCGGCGGCCTCACGGCCGTACGACGACTGGTGCGCGCCCGCGATGTCCAGCGCCTCGGCGTACGCCCCGGCCGGGTCGGCCGCGTTGACCAGGCCGACGGGGGCCATGTACATCGCCGCGCCGCAGTTGACGATGTTGCCGACGCCCGCTTCCCGGGGGTCCACATGGCCGTACGCCAGCCGTGCCACGAGCCACTTCTCGGCGAGGAAGACGCGGTGCAGCGGCAGCGCCTCGGCCTCCAGTTCCGGGATCCAGCGCGGGTTCGTCATCAGGTCCGGGACCAGGTGGTCGGCGACGGCGTACGCGTCGAGGTGGTCGCGGACGCGGGCGTAGACCCGGACCAGCGCGTGGGTCATGAGGGTGTCGTCGGTGACGTGGCCGTCACCCTTGTGGTACGGGGCGATGGGGCGGGCGGTGCGCCAGTCGTCGCCGTGCCAGGGGCCGACGATGCCGTGGACGCGGCCGCCGTGGCGCTCGGTGATCTGGTCGGGGGAGTAGCCCTCGACGGGGCCGCCGAGCGCGTCGCCGACGGCGGCTCCGACCAGGGCTCCGGTGATCCGTTCGTCCAGACCGGCGTCGCGGGTTTCTTCTCCTATGGGCGTCATGCCCCGAATCATCCTCCTGGTCGGGCCCGTTGTGCGGCTTCCAGGAGTCCGGCGAGTTCCACCAGGTCGGTGCCGGTGAGGCGGGGGAGGGCGCAGCCGGACAGGGTGCGGCAGGCGTCCCGCCAGCTGCCGGGTACGGCCGCGCCGCCGCCCAGGGCGCCGGTGAGCGCGCCCACCAGGGCGGGGGCGGAGTCGGCGACCCGGGACAGGCATGCGGCGGCGGGGACGGCCTCGGCGATACGGCCCCGCGCGGCCGTGGCCAGGGCGAGCGCGACGGGGACGGTCTCGGCGGCGGCGATGCCGTAGCTGTAGACGTGGTCGACGATCTGGTGTTCCAGGAGCGGGACGAGGGCGAAGGCCGACTCGTTGTCCTCGGTGCTCGCCTCGGCCAGGACGAGGGCGTGGCGGGTGTTGCGGCCGATCTCCGTCTCCGCGGGGAGTTCGGCGAGCGCGGCCGCCACGCAGGTATCCGTGTCCGCACCGGTGAGGGCGAGGGCGAGGGCCGCCGCCATCGCCCGGGCGCCGTGCACGCCGTCGCCGTCCTGGGTGTAGCGGGCGTCGAACTCAGCGAGGTCGGCGGCGCGTCGGGGGTCGCCGGGGTGGGCCACCGCGAGGACGCAGGCGCGGACGCAGGCGGCGTCGTCGAAGTAGTGCGGGTTGTCGTGACCGGTGGCGGGCGGGCGCAGGCCGGCGGCGAGGTTGCCGAGGCCGGCGCGGACGGAGATGCGGGCGCGCAGGGGGAGGACGGCGGACTCGATCTCGGGGGCGCGTTCCGCCGCCGCGGCGACCTCGGAGGCCACGGCGGTCCAGGTGAGGTCGATGGCGGCGCGCATACGGCGTTCCCGGCTGAGGTCGCCCAGTACGTCGTCGTCGCCGGCCCGCAGGACCGCTTCCGCGGCGAACGCCGCCCACTCGGCGTCGTCGGAGGGGCCGAGGCGGAGGGGCTCGGGGGGCTGGTTGAGCGCGATCGGTACGGGGAGGGTGGTGGTGGCGTTCTGCTCGGCGAAGGTGTCCAGCTCGCGGGTGAGGCGGCGGGTCCACTCGGGCATCCTCGCGGCGCGGTGCCGTGCGGCGGGCCAGCCGGCGGCGTCCCCTGCGGCCAGGCCCAGCAGAAGCCCCTCGATACGGCGCGTCACGACACGGGCTCGCTGTCCTGGAGGGGGGCGGTGAGGGCGAGCTCCGTGAGCCCCTGCACCACCACCCCCTCCCCCCACTTCCCGCCCTCCTCAGGTACCAGCAGCTCCGCCACGTCCAGGACGTGATGGCCGGCCATGGACGGCAGGCAGCGGCCCCTCGCCGGGCCGATGGCCGAGGCCCACTCGGGCGGGATGGCCGAGATGCCCTGGGTCGCGCCGGAGAGGGCGCCTGCCACCGCCGCCGTCGTATCCGCGTCGCGGCCCATGTTGACCGCCGTGAGGACCGCTTCGCGGAAGTCGCCGTCGGCCGCCGCGTACGCGCCGAAGGCGAGGGCGACCGCTTCGGGGGCCAGGTCGGTCCAGGGGTAGCCGCCGATGACCACCGCGGAGCGGACCGCGCGTTCGCCGTGGTGGGCCACGGCCGCCGCGCGCCGCAGCGAGCGGGCGGTCCAGGAGTCCTCGGGGACGACGGCGAGTGCCGAGGCGATCACCACCGCGGGCGATGCGCCCGCCATCGCCGCCGCCACGCCCGCCGCGACCGCCTGGCCGCCGTAGATGCCCTCGCCCTCGTGGCTGACCAGGCCGTCGATCGCCACCAGACGGGCCGCTTCGGCGGGGCGGCCCGCCGCGAAGACGCCGAAGGGCGCCGCCCGCATGGCCAGGCCGTCGCTCCAGGCGTGGCGGTGCTGGGCGGAGATGGGGGCCGCGAGACCGCGGCGGAGGTTCTCCAGCGTGCCGCGCTCGCTGAAGCCCGCGCCCCGGAAGGGGCCCTCGGCCCGGTCGGCGATCCACTCGTGCCAGGCGGCCTCGACATGGGCGGGGGTGAGCGCGGAGCCGTGCCGGGCCAGCAGCAACCCCGAGAAGATCGCGTATTCGGTGTCGTCCGTGCCGCACGGCTTCTCGGTCACGTACCCGGTGATCCGGCCCCAGCGGGTACGGATCTCGGACGGCTTCAGGTTCTCCGCGGGCGCCCCGAGCGCATCGCCGACGGCCAGGCCGAGCAGCGCGCCGCGGGCCCGTTCGCGCAGTCCGGCGGCGTCCCCGGGCGCCGGGCCCGGGGGAGTGCAGGCGATCGATGCCATGGGCGGCCTCTCCTTCACGGGACCACGAGGGTCACGGGGACCTTTGCGGATGTGTCCCACGGGAGGGGCGCGCGTGAGCCTCGGGGGACGTCGTGTCACCCGGTCGGCATCTGAGCGCAGATCAGCACGTATGAGCAGTGACAGGCAAAAGCGCAGGTTAGCCCAGCCTTTCCTTGCTGGCGGCCGCGAAATTATCGGCGTATGTTCTGTGTTGTCGAAAAGTAGAACTCGTCCAAAGTTAGCTTTGGCTAAGCTTCCTGGGGGACCCCGCATGGCCATCATCGAAACCGAGGCGGCGCTGCACGAGGCGCACCGCGACAACCACACGCACCGGGATGTCAACGGCGGCTGGCTGCGTCCCGCCGTCTTCGGTGCCATGGACGGCCTGGTCTCCAACCTCGCCCTGATGACCGGCGTCGCGGGCGGATCCGTCAGCCACCAGACGATCGTCATCACCGGGCTCGCGGGCCTCGCCGCCGGTGCCTTCTCCATGGCGGCCGGTGAGTACACCTCCGTCGCCTCGCAGCGCGAACTCGTCGAGGCGGAACTCGACGTGGAGCGGCGCGAACTGCGCAAGCACCCCCAGGACGAGGAGGCCGAGCTGGCCGCGCTGTACGTGGCCCGCGGGGTCGAGCCCCGGCTGGCCCGCGAAGTCGCCCGGCAGCTGTCCGAGGATCCTGAGCAGGCCCTGGAGATACACGCCCGCGAGGAACTGGGCATCGACCCCGGCGATCTGCCGTCGCCGCTGGTCGCTGCGGTGTCGTCCTTCGGCTCGTTCGCGCTCGGCGCCCTGCTGCCCGTCCTGCCGTACCTGCTGGGTGCGACCGCCCTGTGGCCGGCCGTGCTGCTCGCGCTCGCGGGGCTGTTCGGCTGCGGTGCCGTGGTGGCCAAGGTGACCGCACGGACCTGGTGGTTCAGCGGTCTCAGGCAGCTCGCGCTGGGTGGTGCGGCGGCCGGTGTGACGTACGCCCTGGGCGCTCTGTTCGGGACGGCCGTAGGATAGCGCCGCCGGTACCTATGCGTTGGGCCGCATAAGTAGCCGTTACTCGCTGGTTTCGAATGCTTAACCACCGGGCATGAGCCGTAAGCGCTGTGGGCAATGACGCCTGCGGCGCGCTCGCGGGATGGGCGAAGGAGCTCCCCCCGCCCCCCGAAGGCCGATGGACGCCGATCTGACCGATCTTGTCCGGCTCGGTCCCCCAGACTTTCGCCGCCCGTGCGCGGCACCCCGCCGTGACCCCGCGGCACCCGGCCGTCACCCAAGCGGCGTCCGCATGTTGGAACGCAGTATCCGGTTCCCGGGAACGCCTCCATCATGTAACCTGCACGAAATTTCGCCACTCCGCAGAGGGCCAACGTCGTCCCTCGGCACTTGCACATGCCACATGACGACGACGGGAGAGCCGATGCGTTCGCCGCGCCAGCCGTCCCAGCATTCCGCGAACGGCCAGAACTGGTCCTTCATGGATGCTCGCCCTGCCGCGCAGGGTATGTACGACCCCCGCAATGAGCACGACGCCTGTGGCGTCGGCTTCGTGGCCACCCTCACCGGTGAGGCGAGCCATGCGCTGGTCGAGCAGGCGCTGACTGTTCTGCGCAACCTCGAGCACCGCGGCGCCACCGGCTCCGAGCCGGACTCCGGCGACGGCGCGGGCATCCTCTCCCAGGTGCCGGACGCGTTCTTCCGTGAGGTGGCCGGATTCGACCTTCCGGCGGCGGGCTCGTATGCCGTAGGTACCGCCTTCCTGCCGGAGGAGGGGACCCAGGACGCCGTCTCGCGGATCGAGACGATCGCGGCCGAGGAGGGTCTCACCGTCCTCGGCTGGCGCGAGGTCCCGGTCGCCCCCGAGCTGCTGGGCGCCACCGCCCGTTCGACCATGCCGGTCTTCCGTCAGGTCTTCGTCACCGACGGATCCAGCGAGGGCATCGCGCTCGACCGCAAGGCCTTCGTGCTGCGCAAGCGCGCCGAGCGGGAGGCCGGTGTCTACTTCCCGTCGCTCTCCGCCCGCACGATCGTGTACAAGGGCATGCTGACCACCGGCCAGCTGGAGCCCTTCTTCCCGGACCTGTCCGACCGCCGCTTCGCCTCTGCCGTCGCCCTGGTCCACTCGCGCTTCTCCACGAACACCTTCCCGTCGTGGCCGCTCGCGCACCCCTACCGCTTCGTCGCGCACAACGGTGAGATCAACACCGTCAAGGGCAACCGCAACTGGATGCGCGCCCGCGAGTCGCAGCTGGTCTCGGACCTGTTCGGCGACAAGGGCCTGGAGCGGATCTTCCCGGTGTGTACGCCGGACGCCTCCGACTCCGCCTCCTTCGACGAGGTGCTCGAACTCCTGCACCTGGGCGGCCGTTCGCTGCCGCACTCCGTGCTGATGATGATCCCGGAGGCGTGGGAGAACCACGACTCCATGGACCCGGCCCGGCGCGCCTTCTACGGCTTCCACTCCACGATGATGGAGCCCTGGGACGGCCCCGCCTGCGTCACCTTCACCGACGGCACCCAGGTCGGCGCCGTGCTCGACCGCAACGGCCTGCGCCCCGGCCGCTACTGGGTCACCGACGACGGCCTCGTCGTCCTCGGCTCCGAGGTCGGCGTCCTCGACATCGACCCCGCCAAGGTCGTCCGCAAGGGCCGCCTGCAGCCCGGCAAGATGTTCCTCGTCGACACCGCCGAGCACCGCATCATCGAGGACGACGAGATCAAGGCGGCCCTCGCCGCCGAGCAGCCGTACGCCGAATGGCTGGAGGCCGGCGAGATCGAGCTGGGCGACCTGCCCGAGCGCGAGCACATCGTCCACACCCACGCCTCGGTCACCCGCCGCCAGCAGACCTTCGGCTACACCGAGGAGGAGCTGCGCGTCCTCCTCGCGCCGATGGCCAAGTCCGCGGCCGAGCCGATCGGTTCGATGGGCACCGACTCGCCGATCGCCGCGCTCTCCTCGCGCCCGCGCCTGCTCTTCGACTACTTCACCCAGCTGTTCGCGCAGGTCACCAACCCGCCGCTGGACGCCATCCGCGAGGAGCTCGTGACCTCGCTGCGCTCGTCGCTGGGCCCGCAGGGCAACCTGCTCGACCCGACCGCCGCCTCCTGCCGGTCCGTCGTGCTGCCCTTCCCGGTCATCGACAACGACGAGCTGGCCAAGCTCATCCACATCAACGCCGACGGCGACCTGCCCGGCTTCATGGCCGCGACCCTGTCGGGCCTGTACCGGGTCTCCGGCGGCGGTGACGCGCTCGCCGCGCGCATCGAGGAGATCTGCGCCGAGGCCGACGCGGCCATCGAGAACGGCGCCCGGCTGATCGTCCTCTCCGACCGCCACTCGGACGCCGAGCACGCGCCGATCCCGTCGCTGCTGCTCACCGCGGCCGTCCACCACCACCTCATCCGCACCAAGCAGCGCACCCACGTGGGTCTGCTGGTCGAGGCCGGCGATGTCCGCGAGGTCCACCACGTCGCCCTGCTGATCGGCTTCGGCGCCGCGGCCGTCAACCCGTACCTGGCGATGGAGTCCGTCGAGGACCTGGTCCGCGCGGGCACCTTCCTGTCGGACATCGAGCCCGAGCAGGCCATCCGCAACCTGATCTACGCCCTCGGCAAGGGCGTCCTGAAGGTCATGTCCAAGATGGGCATCTCGACCGTCGCCTCCTACCGCGGCGCCCAGGTCTTCGAGGCCGTCGGTCTCGACGACGCCTTCGTCGAGAAGTACTTCAACGGCACGGCCACCAAGATCGGCGGCGTCGGCATCGACGTCGTCGCCAAGGAGGTCGCCGCCCGCCACGCCAAGGCCTACCCGGCCTCCGGCATCGCTCCCGCGCACCGCGCGCTGGAGATCGGCGGCGAGTACCAGTGGCGCCGCGAGGGCGAGCCGCACCTGTTCGACCCGGAGACGGTCTTCCGCCTCCAGCACTCCACGCGCTCCGGCCGCTTCGACATCTTCAAGAAGTACACCGAGCGGGTGAACGAGCAGTCCGAGCGCCTGATGACGCTGCGCGGCCTGTTCGGCTTCACGTCGGACCGGGCCCCGATCTCCGTCGACGAGGTCGAGCCGGCCTCCGAGATCGTCAAGCGGTTCTCGACCGGCGCCATGTCGTACGGCTCCATCTCCAAGGAGGCGCACGAGACCCTCGCCATCGCCATGAACCAGCTGGGCGGCAAGTCCAACACCGGTGAGGGCGGCGAGGACCCGGAGCGCCTGTACGACCCGGCGCGCCGGTCCAGCATCAAGCAGGTCGCCTCCGGCCGCTTCGGTGTCACCTCCGAGTACCTGGTCAACGCGGACGACATCCAGATCAAGATGGCCCAGGGCGCCAAGCCCGGCGAGGGCGGCCAGCTGCCCGGCCACAAGGTGTACCCGTGGGTCGCGAAGACGCGTCACTCGACGCCGGGCGTGGGCCTCATCTCCCCGCCGCCGCACCACGACATCTACTCCATCGAGGACCTGGCCCAGCTGATCCACGACCTCAAGAACGCCAACCCGGCGGCCCGCATCCACGTGAAGCTGGTCTCCGAGGTCGGCGTCGGCACGGTCGCGGCGGGCGTCTCCAAGGCGCACGCGGACGTGGTCCTGATCTCCGGTCACGACGGTGGCACGGGTGCCTCCCCGCTGACCTCGCTCAAGCACGCGGGCGGTCCCTGGGAGCTGGGCCTGGCCGAGACGCAGCAGACCCTGCTGCTCAACGGCCTGCGCGACCGGATCGTCGTCCAGACCGACGGCCAGCTCAAGACCGGTCGTGACGTGGTCATCGCCGCGCTGCTCGGCGCCGAGGAGTTCGGTTTCGCGACCGCTCCGCTGGTCGTCTCCGGCTGCGTGATGATGCGCGTCTGCCACCTGGACACCTGCCCGGTCGGCATCGCCACCCAGAACCCGACCCTGCGCGACCGCTTCGCCGGCAAGGCCGAGTACGTGGTGAACTTCTTCCGGTTCATCGCCGAGGAGGTTCGCGAGATCCTCGCCCAGCTGGGCTTCCGCTCCATCGAGGAGGCCGTCGGCCACGCCGAGGTCCTCGACGTCCAGCGGGCCGTCGACCACTGGAAGGCGCAGGGCCTGGACCTGGAGCCGCTCTTCCACGTGCCCGAGCTGCCCGAGGGCGCGGTCCGCCACCAGCTGATCGAGCAGGACCACGGCCTGGAGAAGGCCCTGGACAACGAGCTGATCAAGCTCGCCGCGGACGCCCTCGCCGCCTCGGACGCCACCGAGGCACAGCCGGTGCGCGCCCAGGTCGCCATCCGTAACATCAACCGCACGGTCGGCACCATGCTCGGCCACGAGGTGACGAAGAAGTTCGGCGGCGCGGGCCTGCCCGACGACACCATCGACATCACCTTCACCGGCTCGGCCGGCCAGTCCTTCGGCGCGTTCCTGCCGCGCGGCATCACGCTGCGCCTGGAGGGCGACGCCAACGACTAC
Source organism: Streptomyces sp. NPDC031100 (assembly GCF_055570785.1). Lineage (NCBI taxonomy): Bacteria > Bacillati > Actinomycetota > Actinomycetes > Kitasatosporales > Streptomycetaceae > Streptomyces > Streptomyces sp. NPDC031100. The sequence continues at coordinate 315,532 of NZ_JBVIGN010000001.1, read as the reverse complement.
GTCGGCAAGGGACTCTCCGGCGGCCGTGTGATCGTCCGCCCGGACCGCGCGGCCGACCACCTCGCCGAGTACTCGACCATCGCGGGCAACACCATCGCCTACGGCGCCACCGGCGGCGAGCTGTTCCTGCGCGGCCGTACCGGTGAGCGGTTCTGCGTCCGCAACTCCGGCGCGCTGGTGGTCTCGGAGGGCGTGGGCGACCACGGCTGCGAGTACATGACCGGCGGTCGCGCGGTGGTCCTCGGCGAGACGGGCCGCAACTTCGCGGCCGGCATGTCCGGCGGTATCGCCTACGTCATCGACCTCGGCCGCGACAACGTCAACGTCGGCAACGCGGGCTCGGTCGAGGCGCTGGACGACACGGACAAGCAGTGGCTGCACGACGTGGTGCGCCGCCACGCCGAGGAGACCGGCTCGACGGTCGCCGAGAAGCTGCTGGCCGACTGGGACGCGGCCGTGGCGCGGTTCAGCAAGATCATCCCCAGCACGTACAAGGCAGTGCTCGCCGCCAAGGACGCCGCCGAGCGAGCCGGTCTCTCCGAGACCGAGATCACCGAGAAGATGATGGAGGCGGCGATCAATGGCTGACCCGAAGGGCTTCCTGAACCACGGCCGTGAGGTCGCCACGTCCCGCCCCGTCGCCGAGCGCGTCAAGGACTGGAACGAGGTCTACGTCCCCGGCTCCCTGCTGCCGATCATCAGCAAGCAGGCCAGCCGGTGCATGGACTGCGGCATCCCGTTCTGCCACAACGGCTGTCCGCTGGGGAACCTGATCCCGGAGTGGAACGACTACGCCTACCGCGAGGACTGGGCTGCCGCCCAGGAGCGCCTGCACGCGACCAACAACTTCCCGGAGTTCACCGGTCGCCTCTGCCCGGCCCCCTGCGAGTCGGCGTGCGTGCTCGGCATCAACCAGGCGCCGGTCACCATCAAGAACGTCGAGGTCTCGATCATCGACAAGGCGTGGGAGACCGGTGACGTCGCCCCGCAGATCCCCGAGCGCCTGTCCGGCAAGACGGTCGCGGTCATCGGCTCGGGTCCGGCGGGCCTCGCCGCCGCCCAGCAGCTGACCCGGGCCGGCCACACCGTCGCCGTCTACGAGCGCGCGGACCGCATCGGAGGCCTCCTCCGGTACGGCATCCCCGAGTTCAAGATGGAGAAGCGGCACATCAACCGCCGTATCGAGCAGATGCGCGCGGAGGGCACCCGCTTCCGTACGGGCATCGAGATCGGCCGCGACCTCAAGGCGACCGACCTGAAGAAGCGCTACGACGCGGTCGTGATCGCCGCCGGCGCCACGACCGCGCGTGACCTGCCGGTGCCGGGCCGCGAGCTCAAGGGCATCTACCAGGCCATGGAGTACCTGCCCCTGGCCAACAAGGTGCAGGAGGGCGACTACGTGACGGCGCCCATCTCGGCCGAGGGCAAGCACGTCGTGGTCATCGGCGGCGGCGACACCGGCGCGGACTGCGTGGGCACCGCCCACCGGCAGGGCGCGGCCTCCGTCACCCAGCTGGAGATCATGCCCCGCCCGAACGACGAGCGGCACCCGACCAACCAGCCCTGGCCGACCTTCCCGATGCTCTACAAGGTCACCTCGGCGCACGAGGAGGGCGGCGAGCGGGTCTACTCCGTCTCCACCACCCACTTCGAGGGCGACGAGGACGGCAACGTCCAGTGGCTGCACCTCGCCGAGGTCGAGTTCGTCGACGGCAAGCTGACCCAGAAGCCGGGTACCGAGCGCAAGATCCCGGCCCAGCTGGTCACCCTCGCCATGGGCTTCACCGGCACCGACCGGGAGAACGGCCTGGTCGAGCAGTTCGGCCTGGACCTCGACGAACGCGGTAACATCGCCCGCGACGCCGACTTCCAGACCAACGTGCCGGGAGTGTTCGTCGCCGGCGACGCCGGCCGCGGCCAGTCCCTCATCGTGTGGGCGATCGCGGAGGGCCGCTCGGCCGCCCGCGGCGTCGACCGCCGCCTGACCGGAGCCAGCGACCTGCCGGCCCCGATCCGCCCGACGGACCGCGCCCTGATGGTCTGACGGTCCATCAAGAACGTCCCGTACAAAGGCGTACGGGCGGGTCGTCTGGGGGGACACCCCCCAGACCCCCCGCAGTCGGCGCCTGCCCACCATGTCCCCGACCGGACGGATGGGCAGGCGCCGTCGCATGTTCGGGCCCGCTACGCGGTCAGACCCGACACCTTGACCCAGGCGAGGACCAGCAGCAGCGCCAGCACGGCCACGCACGCGCCCGCCTGGACCAGGGCGCGGCGCTCGTTCCGCGGAGCGTACGCATACGCCAGGGTCACGGCGCCGCCCGCCAGCAGCCCGCCGAGATGACCCTGCCAGGAGGTCACCCAAGCGGAGATCACCAGCCACAGCAGCAGACCGCCCATGTACTGGTTGACCGCACGCATGTCGTAGCCGAGGCGGCGGCTCATGACCCAGTACGCGGCGCCCAGCCCGAAGACGGCGCCGGACGCGCCGACCGTGCGGGTCTCGGGCGCGATCAGCAGCACCAGGACCGAGCCGCCGAGTGCCGACAGCAGGTACAGGGCGAGATAGCGCACCCGGCCCAGCTGTGCCTCGACCACCCGGCCGATGTTCCACAGCGCCAGCATGTTGAACAGGATGTGCGTGATGCCGAACGTGCCCTCGGCGGGCGTCAGGTGCAGGAAGGTGCCGGTCAGCAGCCGGTACCACTCGCCGTGGGCGACACCCTCCGGGTAGTAGCCCGCCGGCACGGTGCCCAGCATGTCGAACCGGTCCTCGACCGAGGGGCGCGCCAGCTCGGCGAGGTAGGCGAGCACGTTGAGCCCGATCAGGACGTACGTCACCAGCGGCACCGCGCTGATGCGGCCGCCGAACGCGGTGCGTGCCTGCCGGACCGACTGCGCACCCTCCTTCACGCACTCGACGCACTGATGACCGACGGCGGCCTCGCGCATGCAGGACGGGCAGATGTAGCGGTCGCAGCGCGTACAGCGGACGTGCGACTCCACCTTGGGATGACGAAAGCAGGTGGTGACGGCGGACTCGGCGGCCACGGCCGGCTCCTCGGGGGAAGTTCGGGACAGGGTGAGCCGGTGGGGACGGCGGCGAACAAAATAGCGAACCACGGTGACAGGAGTGCCCCCAGGGGCCCGTGATCACATAGGCTCGCCGTGCCGGCAAGCCAAGGGGGGACCATGGCCGCGATCAGTCTGCGCAAGGTGGAGGAGACCGCACCCGCGCTCGTCGGGCCGTACCGGACGGCCGGGGTCTGCCTGCGCAAGCACGGCCTGGACGAGCTGCGGGCCGCGGTGTACCTGGTGGTCGACTACTCCGGTTCGATGAAGCCGTACTACAAGGACGGCAGCGTGCAGGCGCTCGCCGACCGGGTGCTCGGCCTGTCCGCGCATCTGGACGACGACGGCCGGGTGCCGGTGGTGTTCTTCTCCACGGACATCGACGCGGTCACCGACATCGCCCTCGACGGCCACGAGGGCCGGATCGAGCGGATCGCGGCCGGGCTCGGGCACATGGGCAAGACCAGCTACCACCTGGCGATGGACGCCGTCATCGACCACTACCTGGACAGCGGAGCCACCGAGCCCGCGCTGGTCGTCTTCCAGACCGACGGCGGCCCGATCAACAAGCTCGCCGCGGAGCGCTACCTGTGCAAGGCGGCCAAGCTGCCGCTGTTCTGGCAGTTCGTCGGCTTCGGCGACCCGGGCAGCCGGCAGTTCGAGTTCCTGCGCAGACTGGACGAGCTGGCGGTTCCCGGCAAACGGCCCGTGGACAACGCCGGCTTCTTCCACGCGGGCCAGGATCCCCGGCGCGTCTCCGACGCCGAGTTGTACGACCGTCTCGTCGGCGAGTTCCCCCACTGGCTGGCGGCCGCACGCGCCGCGGGCATCGCAGGGCCGGCCTGAGTGAACTCCTTCGCACGCATCCCCAGGACCACAATGGGCTCGTGCCGACCAAGAAGAAGCCTCAGGTGACCGCCCCGAAGAAGCCGATGGCCGCCGCCGCCCAGGCGCGCCGCAGCGAACTCCTCGACACCGCAGCCGAGGTCTTCGCCGAACAGGGCTACAACGCCACCACCGTCCGCACCATCGCCGACCACGCCGGCATGCTCGCGGGCAGCCTCTACTACCACTTCGACTCCAAGGAGTCGATGCTGGAGGAGATCCTGCGGACCTTCCTCGACGAGCTGTGGGACGGCTACGACACCGTCCTGGCCGCCGGACTCGGGCCGCGCGAGACCCTTCAGGCCCTGGTCACCGAGTCCTTCCGGGAGATCGACCGGCACCGCGCCGCCGTCGCCATCTACCAGAAGGAGAGCAAGCAGCTCGTGGCGCAGGACCGCTTCGCCTTCCTCGCCGACTCCCAGCGCCGGTTCGAGAAGGCGTGGCTGTCCACGCTGGAACGCGGGGTCGCCGAGCATGTCTTCCGCGCCGACCTGGACGTCCGGCTCACCTACCGGTTCGTCCGGGACACGGTGTGGGTCGCCGCGTCCTGGTACCGGCCCGGCGGACAGCACAGCCCGGAGGAGATCGCCCGCCAGTACCTGTCGATGGTGCTGGACGGGATCGCCGTACGCGCGTGACAGTCCAGCGGCAAGGGCGTTCAGTCCGTCGTCAGGCGGGCGGCGGCCTCGCGCTGGCGCTCGCTCATGACGGACAGGAAGCGGATCACGGTCCGCAGCTCGTCCGTGCTGAACTCCTCGCAGGCCTCGACTATGTCGCGTGCCCAGTCCTCGAAGAACACGGCCAGCTCGGCGATCTTCTCCTCGTTCAGCTCGACCAGCACCCGGCGCTTGTCCGTCGGATGCTTGACCCTGCGGACGAAGCCCTTGCCCTCAAGGCGGTCGAGCAGGCCGGTGACCGAGGCGGGGGCCAGTCCGGTCAGCCCGGCCAGCTCCTTGGCGGTGAGCGGACCCTGCCGCTGGAGATAGTCGAGGGTCTTCTCCTCCGTGGCGTTCAGCCCCTGCTTCGCGGCGATCGCCGAGTGGAACATGACCGTCACGGCGCTGTGGTTCCGCCCCACCGCCATGAGCTGCTGCAACGTCTCGGCCCGCTTCGCGTCTCCCTCGGTCATGGCCTCAGACTAGCAAATATTTCGTTAGGTCGAACTAAGGACTTGCGATCACGCCTGCGCCGGTGCAAGTCTTTCGTTAGTCCGAACGAAATAAATCTGGAGCCAGGGGAGACGTCCGTGTCCACGACCCTCACCGAGAACCCGCCCACCACCGCGGAGCCGTACCGGCGCCGCTGGGCCGCCGCCGTCGTGATGATGATCGCGGCACTGATGGACCTGCTGGACGGCACGATCGTCAACGTGGCGGTCCCGTCCATCAGCCGCGACCTGCACGCCTCGGCGAGCGACCTGCAGTGGACGGTCTCCGCCTATCTGCTCGGCTTCGCCGCCGCGCTGATCGTCTCCGGTCACCTCGGTGACCGCATCGGCCGCCGCCCCCTCTTCCTCGCCGGTACGGCCGGTTTCGGAGTGGCCAGTCTGGCCTGCGGGATCGCCCAGTCGCCGGGGCAGCTGATCGCTGCGCGGGCGGTGCAGGGTGTGCTGGCGGCGGTGCTGGTGCCGCAGGTGCTCGGCTCGTTCCGCACCCTGTTCCAGGGCAAGGAGCGTGGGGCCGCCTTCGGGATGTACGGCGCCGTCGCCGGGTTCGCCTCGGCGGTCGGGCTGCTGCTCGGCGGGGTGCTCACCGACGCGGACCTGTTCGGCTGGGGCTGGCGCTCGGTGTTCCTGGTGAACGTGCCCGTCGCCGTGGCGACGTTCGTGGGCGGACTGCTGCTGCTGCCGGCCACGCGCGAGCGGTCGGCGGGGCGGCCGGACGGGCTGGGCAGTCTGCTGCTGGCCTGCGGACTGGTCGCGATCGTGCTGCCGCTCGTGCAGGGGCGGGAGAACGGCTGGCCGCTGTGGGGCTGGCTCTGCCTCGCGACCGGGGTCGTCACGGTCGTCGGGCTCGGCCTGTACGAGGCCCGGCGGCACCGGCCCGGGACGGTACCGCTGCTGCCGGCGCGCGCCTTCGGGCTTCCGGCGTTCTCGGTGGGTGTGGTGGTCCAGCTGCTGTTCTCCCTCGGCATGCAGGGGTTCTTCCTGGTCTTCGCCGTCTGGCTGCAGGGCGGCGAGCGGTACACGCCGATGCAGGCCGGGCTGGTCACCGTGGCCTTCTCGGCCGGTGGCTTCCTGACCGCGCCCGCTGCGGACGGGCTTGCCGTGAAGTACGGGCGGACGGTACTCGGTGCCGGGGCGCTGATGATGGCGGGCGGCTTCGGCTGGGTGTGGGCGGCGGTCGACGGCGCGGCCGCGGTGCACGCGGGTGCCTGGCCGATGGTGCCGGGGCTGCTGATGGCCGGGGCGGGGCTCGGGTTCCTGGTGGTGCCGCTGGTGAATGTCGTGCTGTCGGCCGTGCCGGGTGAGTTGGCCGGCGGGGCGTCGGGGATCTTCTCGACGGCTCAGCAGTTCGGGGGAGCGTTGGGAGCGGCGGTGGTCGGGACGGTGTTCTTCGGGCATGCGGGGAAGGGGCCGACGGGGGCGCTTGCGGCTGCCATGCCGTGGGTCGTCGGGGCGTTCGTGGTGTGCGGGGTGCTGTGTGCCGCGCTGCCTCGGGGGGTGTCCGAGCACTCGGCCTGAGCCCCGGCAAGCTCTCGTCGACCTAGGTGTCACATTCCAGCACCGTCCTGCACAACCCGCACCGCGCCCGCACCCTCCCCCGTACCGGCACCCTGATCCGCTGGTGGCAGGTGGGGCAGGGGAAGGAGACGCGGAGGTGGCCGGCCGGGTCGGGACTGAAGTCGTACAGCGCTCCGGGCGGGACGCCATGGCGGCGGTCGTGGGCGTAACGGCGGCGACCCGCCCAGCCGGCCCCGGTCAGCGGCGGCTGCTGCCCGTCCCGCCGGGCCCGTTCCATGCCCTTGCCGTAGGCGATGTAGGCCTGCGGACTGGTGAACCACACGGAGGGATCCTCGTGGAAGAGCAGGGAGCGCTTGGCGAGGACGTAGCCGAACTCCTCCGGGGTGAGGTAGCCGAGCTTCTGGGAGGAGACACCGTCCTCGCGGAAGGCGTCCAGCAGCAGCCAGCCCGCGCCCAGGTAGGTCGCCGCGGTGTCCGTCAGGATCTCGTTCTCCGCCGTGGTGGGGAAGGCGAGGTCGAGGCGGTGCAGATAGACGTGGGTCACCTCGTGGGCGAGCGCCGCGCCGATGTCCCTGCGGTGTGTGCGGAAGCGGTCGTTCAGCTCGACGAAGTACTCCGGGCCCGCCGCCAGTTCGACGTTGGCCGCATGGGTCATCTCCCGGAAGCCGACGATCAGCCGGGCGTCCGGCAGCCGGAAGTGCCGCACGATCTCGCGGGCCACGCGCTGCGCGCCCAGATACAGGTCGTCCGTGTCGCTGAAGGCCACGTCGGCCGGGGCCACGCTGGTCGAGAAGGTCTGGACGGTGTCGTACGACAGCCGCTTGTACAGCGCGGTGACGGCGGCCCGCACCGTCTCCAGATGCGGGTAGCCGTGCTCGACTGGTCCGCCGTTCGCCACGTCCGACCCCCAAAGACGCCGGGAATTCCTTTCCACTCTATGCGCGTGTGAGCGGATTTTCGGCGGTCGGGTTCCGCGGCGGGGACGTGAACTCCGCGCTTGTCATGCACTCCATGTGAGCTCGGACCGGCAGCAGACGCGGCGCGCACGGTCCCGGCCCCGCCTCCTGCAGCTCCAGCACCCACACCTCGTTCGCACCCTCCCGCAGGACCGGCCCGGGGACGTACAGGGACCGCTGCGGTCCCACGGACCAGTAACGGCCGAGGCCGAAGCCGTTGATCCAGACGAAGCCCCGCGTCCAGCCGGGCAGTTCGAGCCGGGCGTCCCCGGCCCCGCGGACCGTGACGGTGCCCCGGTACACCCCCGGGTCGCCCGCACCGGACAGCGCGCCGAAGGGCACCGCCTCCACGCCCTCGGCGAAGGCGTCCAGATCGAGCCCACGCGCGCGTACCCCGTGCAGATACTGCCGCTCGTGCAGCACACCCCCGGTGATGCCCTTCGCCTCGCCGGAGCGCGGCCCATAGGTGACCCTCCCCAGGGACTCCACCCACAGCTCCACGCGCGCGGGGCCCGCGACGGGCTCCTTGAGCCGGGGCTCCTCCTCGCTGAGCACCCCGGCCCGCTCACCGTCGACGTACACCACCGCGAGATCCCTGAGCCCGCGCACCGTCAGCGGGTACGGCTGCCGCGGCCCGGGCACGCTCAGCTCGTAGCGCACCAGGCCCCGGGCGACGCCCAGTTCCTCGAAGGACGGCGGTACGGGCGTGACGGTCTCCGCGCCGCCGAGCGCCTCCAGGACGTCGCCCATGGAGGCCCATTCGGTCAGCGCCACCTCAGTAGGAGAACCCAACCGAGCCGGTGGAGGCGGTAGTTCGGGCAGGGGGCCGGGGCGGTACTCGGCCAGCACCTCGCGGAAGCGCCAGAACTTCTCCGTGGGGCGCCCGTACTCGTCGACCGGCGCGTCGTAGTCGTACGAGGTCACGTCCGGCTCCAGCGGGCCCTCGTGCAGGTCACCGCCGCCCCGGTTCGCGCCCGCCCAGCCCGCGAAGCTCGTGCCGCCGTGTGCCATGTACAGGTTCACCGAGGCACCGCACTCCAGGATCTCCCGCAGCGCCTCGGCCGCCTCCCCGGGATCCCGTACGACGTGTTCCCCGCCCCAGTGGTCGAACCAGCCGCACCAGAACTCCATGCACATCAGCGGGCCCTCGGGGCGATGGCGGCGCAGCGTCTCGAAGGCCACGCGCGCGTGGGAGCCGAAGTTCACCGTGGCGAGCACCCCGGGCAGCGAGCCGCCGGTGAGCATGTGGTCCTCGGGACCGTCCGAGGTGAACAGCGGGACCGTGACCCCCTTGACCCGCAGCAGGCCGGCGAGCTGTTCGAGGTAGTCCGCGTCCGAGCCGTAGCTGCCGTACTCGTTCTCGACCTGCACCATGATCACCGGGCCGCCGCGGTCGATCTGCCGGGGCACGATCTCGTGCAGCAGAGGGCGGAACCAGTTCCGTACGTGGAACAGGAAGCGCTCGTCACGGGTACGCGCGCGCGTGCCCGGCTCGCCCGTCACCCAGTGCGGCAGCCCGCCGTTCTCCCACTCGGCGCAGATGTACGGCCCCGGCCGCACGATCGCCCACAGGCCGGCCTCGCGGACCGCGTCCAGGAACCGGCCGACCGCCCGCACGTCCCGGAAGGTCCCGGGGCCCGGCTGGTGCAGGTTCCAGGGGACGTACGTCTCCACGCAGTTGAGCCCCATCGCCCGCAGCATCTCCAGCCGGTGCCGCCACTGCCCCTCGTGCACCCGGAAGTAGTGCAGGGCGCCGGACAGCAGCCGCACGGGCCGCCCGTCCAGCAGGAAGTCGGATTCCCCCACCGCGAACTCGCTCATGCGCCCAAGCCTCGGCTCTGGCGGCGATCGACGCCATGGACGAAGATCGGCGCTGCTTGGACAAAAGTCCGCCGCCGCCGACGCCGGGAGGAGCGCCGATGTACCACACCTGGATGCGGTTCTTCAGCCCCGGCCCCGCCCACCACCGCCTCGGCCTGGTCTGCCTCGGTGTCGGCCTCCAGTACGGCGCGCTGCCCACGGTCGGCCCGCGCACCCTCGACCACCACGTGGCCGTCGTGATCAGCACGGGCGGCGGCTGGTACCGGGGCGCCGACGGCCGCCGTACGACCGTCACCGCGCCCGCGCTGCTGTGGCTCACCCCCGGAGTGGCGCACCACTACGCGCCCGACCCGGACACCGGCTGGGACGAGGGCTTCGTCGACTTCGCCGGGCCCGCCACCGCGACCTACACCGACCTCGGCTACATCGAGCCCGAGCGGCCCGTCGTCCCGCTCTCGGAGGCGGCCGGACCCCGGGCGGTCGTCGCCCGCATCGCCCGCGCCGCCCGCCGCGGCAACCCCCTGCTGGAGGTGGAGACCGGCGCCGCCGTCCACGAGCTGCTCGTCGCCCTGCGCCGGGCCCGCGCCGACCTAGCCCCCGACGGCGACGAGGTGCTCCAGGCCCTGGCCAGGGACGCCTGCAGGCCGATGAGCGTCGCCGACCACGCCGCCCGGCACGGGATGACCCCCGCCGAGCTGCGCGGCGCCGTCCGCCGTGCCGCGGGATGCAGCCCCAAGGACTACCTTCTCGGCATCCGCCTGGGCCGCGCCAAGGAACTCCTCGCCGCCACCGAACTGCCCGTCGCGGCCGTCGCCCGGCGCGTCGGCTACGACGACCCCGCCTACTTCTCCCGCCTGTTCACCCGCCGGGTCGGCCTCGCCCCCGTCCGCTTCCGCGCCCAGCAGGGCCGCAGCGTCCCGGGAGGCTGGAGCGACCGGATTCCGGACCCGGACGATCCTCCGATGATCGACGGCTGATCACATGCTGATCGGCCGATGATCGGAAGGCCCCGCGCCCCTTAGGGTTGACGCCCATGACCATCAGCAACACCGGTACCGGTGACGTCGACCCCGTGGTCCGCCAGGAGCTGGATCGGCTGCGCGAGAGCATCGACAACATCGACGCGGCCGTCGTCCACATGCTCGCGGAGCGCTTCAAGTGCACCCAGCAGGTCGGCCGGCTCAAGGCGGTGCACCAGCTGCCGCCCGCCGACCCGGCCCGCGAGGCGCGGCAGATCGAGCGGCTGCGCAGCCTCGCCGAGAACGCCAAGCTCGACCCGGCGTTCGCCGAGAAGTTCCTGAACTTCATCATCGCCGAGGTGATCCGGCACCACGAGTCCATCGCCGAGGACACCGCCAACGGGGAGCCGGGCTCCGGCGACTGACCGGCCCGTACGGGGGATTCGGACAAAAGGTGTGTACCGATCCACCCCTGTGCGCTGTCAGTGCGATCAGGCAGCATGGCTGCATGTCCGTCATCACGCGCGACGAAGCGCAGCTCCGAGCACAGCTCCTCGACGTCCACCGCTACACGATCGAGCTCGACCTCACCACGGGGGACGAGACCTTCGACTCCCGCACCGTGATCAGGTTCAGCGCGCGGTCCGACGGAGACACGTTCGTCGAGCTGAAGCCCGCCGAGCTGCGCGCCGTCACGCTGGACGGACAGCCCCTCGACCCGGAGTCCTTCCGTGACGAGCGGCTGCCGCTGAAGAACCTCACCGCAGGCGAGCACGAACTGCGCATAGAGGCGGCCATGCGCTACTCCCGCACCGGCGAGGGCATGCACCGCTTCACCGACCCCACCGACGGCGAGACCTACGTCTACACCCAGCTGTTCCTGGACGACGTCCAGCGCGTCTTCGCCGCCTTCGACCAGCCCGACCTGAAGGCCGTCTTCGAGCTCACCGTCACCGCGCCCGACGGCTGGACCGTCCTCGCCAACGGCATCACCGAGCACCTCGGCGAGGGCCGCTGGCGGGCCGCCCCGACCCCGCTGATCTCCACCTACCTCGTCGCGGTCGCCGCCGGCCCCTTCCACTCCGTGCGCACCGAGCACCGCGGCCTGCCCTTCGGCATCCACTGCCGCCGCTCCCTCGCCCCCCACCTCGACACCGACGCCGAGGAGATCCTCGAGATCACGCGCGCGTGCTTCGACCGCTACCACGAGAAGTTCGAGGAGCCCTACCCCTTCGACTCCTACGACCAGGCGTTCGTCCCCGAATTCAACGCCGGCGCCATGGAGAACCCCGGCCTGGTCACCTTCCGTGACGAGTTCGTCTTCCGCTCCGCCGTCACCGACACCGAGCGGCAGACCCGCGCCATGGTCATCGCCCACGAGATGGCCCACATGTGGTTCGGCGACCTCGTCACCCTCAAGTGGTGGGACGACATCTGGCTGAACGAGTCCTTCGCCGAGTACATGGGCTACCAGACCACCCTCGAGGCGACCCGCTTCACCGAACCGTGGGTCGAGTTCGGCGTCACCCGCAAGGCCTGGGGCTACGACGCCGACCAGCGCCCCTCCACGCACCCGGTGGCCCCCGAGGCGGTCGAGGATACCGCCGCCGCGCTGCTCAACTTCGACGGCATCTCCTACGCCAAGGGCGCCTCCGCGCTGCGCCAGCTGGTGGCCTGGCTCGGCGAGAAGGACTTCCTCGCCGGCATCAACATCCACTTCAAGCGGCACCGGTTCGCCAACGCCACCCTCGCCGACTTCATCGACTCCCTCGCCGCGGCCACCGAGCGCGACGTGCACGCCTGGGCCGACGCCTGGCTGCGCACCACCGGAGTCGACACGCTCGCCCCGTCGATCCGGTCCGCCGACGGCACCTGCGCCCTGACCGTCGACCGCGCGGGCAGCCGCCCGCACCGCGTCAGCGTCGGCCTGTACGACCGCGACCTCACCGACGCGGGCCGCCTCGTCCTGCGCGAGCGCATCGGCCTCGACCTCCCCCAGACCGCTCCGGAGCCCGTCGGCAAGCGTCCCGCGCTGCTCCTGCTCAACGACGGCGACCTGACCTACGCCAAGATCCGTTTCGACGCCGAGTCCTTCGAGGCGGTCCGCACGGGCCTGTCCGGGCTGCCCGACCCGCTCACCCGCGCGGTGGTGTGGAACGCCCTCAGGGACGCCGTCCGCGACGGCGAGCTCCCGCCCCGGGCCTACCTGGACACGGCCCGCGCCCACCTCCCGCGCGAGACCGACCTGGCCCTCGTGCAGGGCGTCCTCGCCTTCGCCTCCGCCCATGTCGCCGACCGCTATCTGAGCCCCGAGGAGCGCCCGGCCGCCCTCGCCACCCTCGGCTCCCTCTGCCGCGACCTGCTGCGCCGCACCGAGGACGGCGACCACCCCGGTCTGCGCCTGATCGCCGTACGGCACTTCATCCACGTCGCCGCCCACCCCGACACCATCGCCGCCTGGCTCGCCGACGGCACGGTGCCCGGCGGTCCGGAGCTCGACCCCGAGCTGCGCTGGCGCATCCTCGGCCGGCTCGCCGTGCTCGGCGCCACCGACGAGGCCGCCATCGCCGCCGAGCTGGAGCGCGACCCGTCCGCCACCGGCCAGGAGGGCGCCGCCACCTGCCGTGCCGCCCTGCCCGACGCCGAGGCCAAGTGCGCGGCCTGGGAGGCGATGTTCGCCACGGACGACCTCTCCAACTACCTGTTCACGGCCACCGCCCGAGGCTTCTGGCAGCCCGAACAGGCCGACCTGGTACGGGAGTACGTGCCGCGCTACTACGAGGACGTGGTCGCCCTCGCCGCCCGCCGCGGCCCGGCCATCGCCGCCGCGGCCGGCCGCTGGGCCTTCCCGCACCACGCCGTCGACGCCGAACACCTCGCCCTCGGCGAGGCCTGCCTGCGCGAGGCCGACCCGGTCGTCGCCCTGCGCCGCAAGCTGGTGGACGAACTGGACGACCTGGCCCGGGCGTTGCGGGTGCGGGGCGAATAGACCCGAGGAGCCGCCCCTGCGGCGGACCGGATTCAGCGCGTGCCGGTCCGCCGCAACTCGGCCCACCGTACGGCCCGTTCGCGCGATCCCGTCCGCCGGTCGCCCGACTCGGCGGCGGCAGCGGCGACGTCGAGCGCGAAACCGAGCCGCTCCAGGAAGCGCGCACCGGAATGCCAGGCGGCCGGGACCGTCGCCGTGACCAGGGACACGTCCCCGGCCCGGGCCAGCAGGGCCTCGGCCGGCGCCCGGCCGAGGCCCCGGCCCCGCGCCCACGGCGCCAGCAGGAACAGGCCCACCGCCACCGCGCCCGGCTCCGGATGGTCCCGCACCGCGTCCACCAGGCCCGCGACCACGCCGTCCCGCTCCAGCACCAGAAGCACCTTGTCGTCGGGGCTCGCACCCTCCGGCAGCGCGTAGAACAGGCTCTGCACGTCACCCGGCCCGGACGGCAGCCCCGTCGCCGCCAGGAACCAGTCCTCGCACTCCTCGAACAGCGTCAGCAGCGGCACCTCGTCCGCGGGACCGGGCTCACGCACCACCACCCGCTCTCCGGGCACGTCGATCATCCACGCGTCCACCATCCGACCGACGTCAGCCGCGCGACCGGCCTCTTTCCAACGTCCCAACGCGCTTTCCCCGTACGGCAATACCCACTTTCGGGTACCGATCGTCGGTCTTTCCGGACGCGCAGGACCCTTCCTGCACAAACTGGAAGACGTCGTACAGGGGCCCCTGCACAGGCCGGGCACCCCATGGTCGCCCCCTTGCCCCACGCGCCCCGGAGGAGAGCCCATGAGCACGCCGCCCCTCGCCTCAGGACCGGACGGCCCCAAAGCCCTGCGGCCGCTCCTGGACACCGTGCTCGACGCGCTCGCGAGCGGCGCCCGGGCCCGCGGCGGACCGCTGCCGGCCGGCGGACCCGAGGCCGTCGCCGCACGGATCGCCGACGCCCTCGGAGACGTCCTGCCGGACACCGGCGACCCCGACGCGCTGCGCGCCCTCGTGCACGCCCTGGCCGAGGGCGCGGCCGACCCCGCCGACCCGCTGTGCGCGGCCCATCTGCACTGTCCGCCGCTCGCCGTCGCCACCGCCGCCGACCTCGCCGTGAGCGTCCTCAACCCGTCCCTCGACTCCTGGGACCAGGCCCCCGCCGCCTCCGCCCTGGAGACCGAGGTCAGCCGCGCCCTCGCCCACGAGATCGGCCTGGCCGACGCCCTGGTCACCACCGGCGGCACCGAGTCCAACCAGCTCGCCCTGCTGCTCGCCCGCGAGGCCCACGGCGGCAGCGTCCGGCTGGTCTGCGGGGCGGGCGCCCACCACTCCCTGCCCCGCGCCGCCTGGCTCCTCGGCCTTCCGGAGCCGGTCGTCCTCCCCGCCCCCGGCGGCACCCTCGACCCGGCCGCCCTCGACGCCGCGCTCTCCGCGCTCTCCGGCCCCCTGCTGGTCGCCGCCACCGCCGGCACCACCGACGCGGGGCTCATCGACCCGCTGCCCGAGATCGCCGGCCTGTGCAGCGCCCACGGCGTCCGCCTGCACATCGACGCCTCCTACGGCGGAGGCCTCGCCTTCAGCGACCGGCACCGGGAGAAGCTCGCCGGGCTCGAGGCCGCCCACACCGTCACCCTCGACCTGCACAAAATCGGCTGGCAGCCGGTCGCCGCCGGACTGCTCGCCGTGGCCCGGCCCAGCGAACTCGCCGTCCTGCACCAGCGTGCCGACTACCTGAACGCCGAGGACGACACCGAGGCCGGACTCCCCGATCTGCTCGGCCGCTCCCTGCGCACCACCCGCCGCCCGGACATCCTCAAGATCGCCGTCACCCTGAAGACGCTGGGCCGCAGCGGACTCGGCGCCCTCGTCGACCAAGTCTGCGCCCGTGCAATCGAGTTCGCCGCGCTCGTCCAGGGCCGCCCCGGCCTCGAACTGTACGACCGGCCCGTCATCAGCACGGTCCTGTTCCGGCCCGCAGACGCGGACGACGACGCCGTGGCCGCCTTACGCCGCAGGCTGCTGCACGAGGGCCGGGCCGTCCTCGGCCGCGCCCGTCTCGACGGCCGCCTCTGGCTCAAGGCCGTCCTCCTCAACCCCCACACCCGGTCCGACGAACTGGCCCAGCTCCTCACACTCGTAGAAGGAACGACCCCCAGATGACCATCCCCCCATGCCACGAGCCCGAGTACCCGCGCGACCTGGTCGGCATCGGCATCGGCCCCTGCAACCTATCCCTCGCCGCCCTCGCCGACCCGCTCGCCGCGCTCGACGCCGTCTTCTACGAGCAGCGCCCCGCCTTCGACTGGCACCCCGGCCTCCTCATCGAGGGCGCCACCATCCAAGTGCCCTTCCTGGCCGACCTGGTGAGCCTCACCGACCCCACCAGCCCCTGGAGCTTCCTCAATTACCTCAAGACCCGCGAGCGGCTCTTCCCCTTCTACTTCGGCGAGCGCTTCCACATCCAGCGCGCCGAGTACGACGCCTACTGCCGCTGGGTCTCCGAGAACCTCTCCGGGCTGCACTTCAGCCACCAGGTCGACGCCGTCCGCTGGAACCCCGAACGCGACGTGTTCGAGGTCGACTTCACCCAGCTCGACGCCGAGGGCGAGGCCGAGGCGCTCGGCCGTACCTACACCCGCAACGTCGTCCTCGGTGTCGGTACCGCCCCCTATGTACCCGACCCCCTCAGGCCCCTGGTCGAGGCGCCCGGCGTCCCGGTCCTCCACGCCGCCGACTACCTGGACCACCGTGCCGCCCTCCTGGCCGCCGACCACGTCACCGTCGTCGGCTCCGGACAGTCCGGCGCCGAGGTCTTCCTCGACCTGCTGCGCCACCGCCCCGTCGGCCGCGAGAAGCTGCACTGGATCGGGCGTACGGAGGCGTTCGCGCCCATGGAGTACTCCAAGCTGGGTCTGGAGCACTTCACCCCCGACTACACCCGCTACTTCCAGGCGCTCGCCGAGCCCGTACGCGACCGGCTGATCCCCGCCCAGTGGCAGCTGCACAAGGGCGTCGACGCCGGCACGCTCGCCGCCATCCACGACGAGCTGTACCGGCGCACCCTGGACGGCGGCTGGCCCGACGCCGTCCTCACCCCCGGCGTCCTCGTGCGCACCGCCGGCCGCATCGCCACCACCAAGGTCGAACTCCACCTGGAACACGTCCAGCAGGGCAGCCGCTCCCGGCTCACCACCGGAGCCGTCGTTCTCGCCACCGGCTACCGCGAGCGCCCGCTCGGCCGCATCCTCGCCGGACTCGACCCCTACATGCGCCTCGACAGCAGCGAACGCCCGCGCATCGACGAGGAGTTCCGGCTCGTCCTCGACCCCTCGGTCACCGGATCGGTGTACGTCCAGAACGCCGAACTGCACACCCACGGCGTCGGCGCGCCCGACCTCGGCCTCGCCGCCTGGCGCAGCGCGACCATCCTCAACTCCCTCACCGGCAAAGAGCCGTACCCGCTGCCCACGAGAACGGCCTTCACCACGTTCGGACTTGAGGAGCCGCAACCCAGAGACCCGCAGGATCGGCAGGCCAAGCAGCTGACTCCGCTGGTGGAGGGAAGGTGAGGAGTCGAGGGCCTAGAACACCGGCGTGCCGTTCCGCGTCAGCTTCCAGTCCACGGACGCGAAGTCCTTCGGGTCCAGGACGCCCTTCGCGGTGACCCACTCCGCGATCCGCGTGCGGATCTCGGTCGACTCCGACCACAGCTCCTTGGCCGAGGCGACGTGCGGGAAGGCGCCGCCGCCGTTGGCGCGGTAGTTGTTCACCGCGAACACGAACTGCCGGGCGTCGTCCAGCGCGGCACCGTTGAAGGTGAGGTTCCTGATCCGCGACCCGGCCGGCTGCGCGATGTCGATGTCGTACGACAGGCCCGAGACGTAGTCGTAGTTGTAGTCGGGACGGCCGCCCGCGTTCGTCAGCTTCTCCACGTCGACGGCCGCGTCGGCAGCCGTCTGGACGTAGTACCCCGCCGAGTACTCCAGGTAGGCCCGCACCTGCGCGCCCGTCAGCAGCTTGGCGACCAGCGTGTTGTCGTACACGTACAGGCTCGACAGGTCCCGGATGGTCACCTTGCCGGCCGGGATCTCGGAGGTGCGGGAGAACGGCGAGGCCTGCGCGATCACCGGCAGCGAGGCGTACTCGGTGCCCGCGAGCGCGGCCTTGACCACGTCCTCCTGGACCCTGGTGATCAGGTCGATGATCGGGGCGTCCTTGTAGCGGGCCTCGACCGTGGTCAGGGCAGCGGTCGCGGTGCCGACGACCTGGTTCACGTACGTGACGACCTTCGCGTGCTCGTCGCTGAGCAACTTGGTGATCTCCGGGTCGTCGGCGACCGAGTTGGAGTTGAGCACCTTCGAGGAGACGGACTCGACGGTCCACCGGCCCCTGGCGAAGACCAGCTCGATGTCGAAGACGGACAGCCGCTCCGCGTACGCCAGCGGCTCCGACAGCACGACCGTCTTCCCGGTCGTGTCGTTGGTGACCTTCAGCTCCGGGATCTCCACGTGCGCGTGCCCGACGAGGATCGCGTCGATGTCCGGGACCTGCTTGGCGACGTTGGCGGCCGCGTTCTCGACGTACGGCAGCTGGTCACCGTAGGACGAGGTACCCGAGGACCCGGAGTGCGCCGACACCACGACGACGTCCGCGCCCATCGCCTTCAGCTTCGGCACCCACTTCGCGGCCTGCTCCTCCAGGCCCGGGAACGCCAGCTTGCCCTGGACGTAGGCCTTGTCCCAGATCGCGATGCCGGGGTTGGTCAGACCGAGCACGGCGACCTTCACCGGCCGGGCGCCCGGCACGTGGAACGTCTTGATGAAGTAGGGCGGGAAGGCGGGCTTCAGCGTCTTCGCGTCGACCGCGTTGGCGCCGAGCAGCGGGAAGTCCAGCTGGTCCTCGAACGCGCGCAGGGTCTCGATGCCGTAGTTGAACTCGTGGTTGCCGAGCGCCGCGGCGTCGTACCCGATCGCGTTCATGGCCTGCGCCATCGGGTGCACCGGGCCGCCCTTGGCGGTGATCGGGTCGACCTTGGCGTAGTAGTACGTCAGCGGGGTGCCCTGGATCGTGTCGCCGGCGTCCAGCAGCAGCGTGTTGCAGTGGCCCTTCTCCGCGCGGATCTGGTTGACGAGCGTCGAGATCCGGGCCAGGCCCTGGGCGTTGCCCGCCTTGTCGGTGTACTCCGCGTTCTTGAAGTAGTCCCAGTTGAAGACGTGGCCGTGCAGGTCGGTGGTGCCCATGACGGTGAGCGAGTAGCGCTTCACGTGCTTGCCGGGCGCCTGCTGCTCGGCCGCCTCGGCCGCCGGAGCCGCCGCCGCACCGGCGATGGCCACTCCCGCTCCCGTCGCGGCGGACTTCTTCAGGAACTTCCGGCGGTTCAAGGGCATCTCTGGGTCTCCTCGGCGAATGGTCAACAACGCGCGTAGATTCTGTCCTGAACATGACTTACGGCAACAGGTCCAAGAGGTTGCGATCTGGTGACCTGTCGTGTGAACTCCGGCCGTCGAAACGGGAAGTGCGTGACAGAGTGGGACGCATGACCCAGGCGACCGTCCCGTACGGGACCCCTGAAGCCCCCCTCCTCGTGGTCCGCGGCGAGGCCGAACTCGAGGTCGAGCCCGAGGTCGCCCGCATCGGTGTGACCGTGAGCGCCCGCGGCCGCGACCGGCGCTCCACGCTGGACGACCTGACCCGGCGCAACGCGGCCGCCCTCGACCTCGTGAAGTCCTACGGGGACGCGGTGGAGGAGGTGTCCACCGGCGCCTTCTCGATCACCCCGGAACTCACCGAGCGCGGCCGGGGCGAGCGGGTGCGCAGCTACCAGGGCCGGGTCCTGCTCAGCGCCCAGCTCTCCGACTTCACCGTTCTCGGTGAACTGACCACCCGGCTGGCCGAGTTGGAGTTGACCCGGGTCGACGGCCCCTGGTGGTCCCTGCGCCCCGGCTCACCGGTGCATGCCGAGGCCCGTCGGCGGGCGGTCGGCGAGGCCGTCCAGCGGGCCCGGGAGTACGCCGAGGCCCTGGGTACCACGATCGCCGCGCTGGTCGAGCTGGCCGACACCGGCACCGAGCACCCGCGGGCCACCTTCGGCCGGGCTGCCCGGCGCATGAGCATGGTCGATACGGCCGAGGCGGCCGAGCCTCTCGATCTGGAACCCTCGCGCCTGCGCGTAACCGCTCAGGTCAGCGCCCAATTCACCCTGGTGCCGCCGCGACTGTGAATTGCGCGGCCGAGAATCGACGCCCGAAAAGAATCGCTCATAGGAGCGGGCTGCCGCACAATTCAACACTTGTCAATAGCCCTTTACCCAAAGGTTGTTGAGTGGTCATGCTGGCCGGATTCTCTACCGGCGGGTAAGGCCTAGGCTCGAATCATGCGCCGAGCAAAGATCGTCTGTACTCTGGGGCCCGCCACCGACTCGTACGACCAGATCAAGGCACTGGTCGACGCCGGAATGGACGTCGCCCGCTTCAACCTCAGCCACGGCACTCACGCCGAGCACGAGGAGCGTTACCAGCACGTACGAAAGGCCGCCGACGAAACCGGTCGCAGCGTCGGAATCCTCGCCGACCTTCAAGGCCCGAAGATCCGGCTCGGCCGTTTCACCGAAGGCCCCGTACTCCTTGAACGCGGAGACTCCTTCACCATCACCGTGGAGGAGGGCGTCGAGGGCGACCGCCACGCCTGCGGCACCACCTACGCCGGCCTCGCCGCCGACGTCACTCCCGGTGAGCGCGTCCTGGTGGACGACGGCAAGGTCTGCCTGGAGGTCACCGCCGTCGACGGCCCCCGGGTCCACACCCGGGTGGTCGAGGGCGGCATGATCTCCGACCACAAGGGCCTGAACCTCCCGGGTGTCGCCGTCTCCGTGCCGGCCCTCTCCGAGAAGGACGAGGACGACCTGCGCTGGGCGCTGCGCACCGGCTTCGACGTCATCGCCCTCTCCTTCGTCCGCACCGGCAAGGACGTCGAGGACGTCCACCGCATCATGGACGAGGAGGGCCGCCGCCTCCCGGTGATCGCCAAGGTCGAGAAGCCGCAGGCCGTCGACGCGATCGACGACATCGTCGCCTCCTTCGACGGCATCATGGTCGCGCGCGGCGACCTGGGCGTGGAGATGCCGCTGGAGCAGGTCCCGATCGTGCAGAAGCGCGCGATCAAGCTCGCCAAGCGCAACGCCAAGCCGGTCATCGTGGCCACCCAGATGCTGGACTCGATGATCGACAACTCCCGCCCGACCCGCGCCGAGGCCTCGGACGTGGCCAACGCGGTCATCGACGGCACGGACGCGGTGATGCTCTCCGGCGAGACCAGCGTCGGCAAGTACCCGATCGAGACCGTGCGGACCATGGCGAAGATCGTCGAGGCGGCCGAGGAGGACATCCTCGCCAAGGGCCTGCCGCCGCTGACCGAGCGCAACAAGCCCCGCACCCAGGGCGGCGCGGTCGCCCGGGCCGCCGCCGAGATGGGCGACTTCCTCGGGGCGAAGTTCCTGGTGGCGTTCACCCAGTCGGGAGACACGGCCCGCCGGCTGTCCCGCTACCGCTCGCCCATTGCGCTGCTGGCCTTCACCCCGGTGCAGGCCACGCGCTCCCAGCTCAGCCTGACCTGGGGTGTGGAGACCTTCCTCGGTCCGCACGTCGACTCCACGGACGCGATGGTCGACCAGGTGGACGAGCTGCTCCTGAAGTACGGCCGCTGCCACAAGGGCGACGTCGTGATCATCACGGCGGGTTCCCCGCCCGGCGTCTCCGGCTCGACCAACATGGTCCGCGTGCACCACATCGGTGAGGACGACCGTCCCCGATAGTGGGCCGGCGCACGGAAAAGGGCCCCTCGACGCGAGGGGCCCTGCCGATTCGCTGACCTTGGAATCCAATGAAAAGTGCCCCGGGTCGGACTCGAACCGACACTGTACGGGTTTTGAATCCGTTGCCTGCTGCCAATTGGGCTACCGGGGCTCGCAGAATCCAAGGTTTCCCCTGACCCTCCGCGCGTCCACCATACCGTAGCTAGGTAGGCTCTTGTCAGCAGTACCTCTGCCCTGAACGAGGAGCCCCTGTGACCCCCGAGTCGCCCCAGCCCGTAGACGCGCCCGACGACGACAAGTCGCACGTGCCTCCGCTGACGACCCGAGTCGTCATCGCTGAGGACGAGGCGCTGATCCGGCTCGATCTGAAAGAGATGCTGGAGGAGGAGGGGTACACCGTCGTCGGCGAGGCCGGGGACGGGGAGCAGGCCGTGGAGCTGGCCCGTGAGCACCGGCCGGACCTGGTGATCCTCGATGTGAAGATGCCCAAGCTGGACGGCATCTCCGCGGCCGAGAAGATCGCCGAGGAGTCCATCGCCCCGGTCCTCATGCTCACCGCCTTCTCGCAGCGCGACCTGGTCGAGCGTGCCCGGGACGCCGGCGCCATGGCCTACCTGGTGAAGCCCTTCAGCAAGAGCGACGTCGTACCGGCCATCGAGATGGCCGTCTCCCGCTTCACCGAGCTGAAGCAGCTGGAGCAGGAGGTCGCCGACCTCACCCAGCGGCTGGAGACCCGCAAGCTGGTCGACCGCGCGAAGTCCGTCCTGCAGACGGAGTACGGGCTGACCGAACCCGCCGCCTTCCGCTGGATCCAGAAGACCTCCATGGACCGCCGGATGTCCATGCAGCAGGTCGCCGAGGCGGTCATCGCGGACAACGAGGAGAAGAAGGCCGCGAAGAAGGGCTGAACAGCACCTTGCGTCGACGCGGCCCGCGCCCCTGGAGAAGAGGGCGCGGCAGTAGCGCCGGTGCGTTTCGGCTGTGTGGTCAGGCGGAGCCTTCGGTCCAGTCCCGTCGGGGGAGCGGGATGGTGGCCGGGGGCTCCCTGTCGTCGGCGCGGACGCGCAGTGCGATGGGGTGTCGGCTGCGGGGGAGGTCGTACCAGAGGTCGTAGGTGATGGTGCCGTGTGCGGCGACTTCGGTGTGCAGTGGCTGGCGTTTGATCTGGGTGGCTTCGCGGTCGATGGTGAGTTCGCTGCCGTTGTCGAGGACGAGCCGGTGGAGGTCGTTGTCGATCTGGCCGAAGACGGAGTCCTGTGAGGCGACGGTGAGGCGGATGCGGCAGAGGCGGCCCTTGGCCCAGTGTTCGCCGTGGGTGCCGATGACGGTGGTGATTCCGCAACGCAGGCCGATGGCGTCGAACTGAAGGTTTCCGCTGCGGACGGGGTCGGTTCCGGGCGCTGTTTCCAGAGGGCGCAGGGTGGGGGCGGGCTGGTGCGGCCAGAGCGCGGTTGCGGTTGCGGTGGTGATTCCCGCTCCGAGTAACAGGCCTGTGAGTGCGGCAAGTGCGGTTTGTTTCCGGCTGTTTCCCGCTCTGCTCTCCGGTGGTTTCAGGGTGCTCGGGGGTTGTCTGCGCTGAGGCATGTCTGAGTTGCCTCCGTTTGGTGGCTGCACGTCTTGTCTGTGCAGGTCGGCGGCTGGTTGTGAAGTTCGTACGATGATCTTCCGAGTGCTGTGTGATGGCCGAAACGTCCATGGGTCGGTTGGCGGGGTTCTGTATCCGGTAGATATCCGAGGTCACAGGGCGATCACACATCTGTGGACCACCTATCCGACCGGCTGGCAACCCGATTAGATTCCCCGCACACCGTAGGGATAAGCGGTGTCGGCGCGGGGGATCACGAGTTCTTCTGCGCATCATCGTTCGGGCCAGGGAGTGCTGAGTGCTGAACAAGACCGTCGTCAAGCTGGCCATTCCGATGGCCGTTGGAGCGCTGGCGCTGACCGGTTGTGGCGGTGGCGGCTCCGGTAGTGGTGGCACCACTGTGAAGATTGCCTTCGAGGGTCCGCTCTCCGGCGACAACGTCGCCCTGGGTGAGAACATGCAGAACGGCGTGCAGCTGGCGATCAAGCAGGCGAACGCGAGTGGTGACCTCAAGTTCAAACTGGAGTACGTGGCAGCCGACGACCAGGGTCTGCCGGACAAGGCACCGACCGCCGCACAGAAGGTGATTGACGACCCGGATGTCAAGGCCGTGGTCGGTCCCGCCTTCTCGGGTGCGACCAACTCGGCCTCGCCGCTGTACGCGGAGGCCGGTCTGGTGACGGTGTCGCCGTCGGCCACCAACCCGTCGCTGACGGACAAGGCCAATGGCTTCACGAGCCTCCTGCGGGCCGTTCCCAACGACAACATGCAGGGCAAGGCCATGGGCGACTTCTTCGCGAAGAAGATCGGCGCCAAGAAGGTCTACCTGATCGACGACAAGACCGACTACGGCGTGGGTCTGGCCAAGGTTGCCGAGGAGACCCTGAAGTCGGCCGGCGTCACGGTGGTGAAGAAGAGCGTCCCGCAGAAGACGCCCGACTACAGCGCCACCGCGAAGGATGTCGTCAACTCCAAGGCGGACGCGCTGATCTACGCCGGTTACTACCAGGACCTGGCCCCGCTCTCGAAGAAGCTGTCGGACGCGGGCTTCAAGGGTGCCGCGATCTCGGGTGACGGTTCGAACGATGCCAAGTTCGTGGAGCTCGCCGGTAAGGCCTCCGAGAACTGGTACCTGACCTGCCCCTGCACGGACTCGACCGTCGAGGCGGGTACGAAGAAGTTCGCGGCGGACTACCAGAAGGAGTTCAACCGGGCTCCGGGTACCTACTCCGCCGAGGCGTACGACGTCGCGAACATGATCATCGCGGAGATCAAGAAGGCCGGCTCCGGCGTCGAGCGCAAGGCGCTGCGCGATGCCCTCGCCAAGGCCTCCTACAAGGGTCTCACCAAGACGTTCTCGTTCGAGTCGAACGGTGAGTTCAAGGGTACGGACGTCTTCATCTACCAGGTGAAGAGCGGCAAGATCGAGTACCAGGGCAACGTCACCAAGCTGATCGGCTGAGGCCGGGCTCCGGCGGCTGACGCCATGTGACGGGGGTCGGGGGACACACGTTCTCCCGGCCCTTGTCTGTGAAGTGCGCAAGCAGGCACAGCCGTTGACCGCTCCGCATGTCTTTCAGCGGGCCGCCCGGCGTTCCGGGCCAGCGGCTTGTCCGGTTCTCACAGGAAGTTCAACTCCATGTCCCTTCAGGAGTTCTGGGACTATCTCGTCCTAGGGCTGATGCTCGGCTCGCTGTATGCCGTCATCGCCATCGGCTACACCCTTGTCTACGGTGTGCTGCAGCTCATCAACTTCGCCCACAGCGAGGTCTTCATGATGGGTGGTTACGGCAGCCTTGTGGTTCTCACTCTCATCAATCCGGGGGACAGCCCGTCGGCGCTGGCCTCGATCGGCTTCGTCGCACTTGCCATGGCCGGATCGGCGTTGTTCGGCGGTGTGACGGCGTACGGTCTCGAAAAGGTCGCGTACCGGCCGCTGCGCAGACGCGGGGCGCCTCGCCTGATCTTTCTGATCACCGCTATCGGTGCCTCGTTCTTCCTCTACAACCTGGCGGGCAAGCTCTTCGGCCGTGACCCGCTGACGCTGCCGGACATGTACAAGAACAGCACGGTGTTCACCGTCTTCGGTGCGGGGGTGAACATCACTCAGCTGCTGCAGTTCCTGACGGCTGTGGTCATGATGATCGGCCTCGACCTGCTGGTGAACCGTACGAAGCTCGGCAAGGGCATCCGTGCGGTGGCGCAGGACGCCGAGGTCGCGAGCCTGATGGGGGTGGACATCGACAAGGTGATCTCCCGCACCTTCATCATCGGTGGTGTGCTCGGTGGTGTGGCGGGCTTCCTGTTCGCCAACCTCAACCAGGTCTCGTACACGATGGGCTTCATTCCCGGCATCACCGCGTTCGCGGCGGCGGTGGTGGGAGGCATCGGCAACATCCGCGGCGCGATGCTCGGCGGTGTGCTGATCGGCGTGGTGGAGACGATGACGGTGCCGCTGCTCGGTGACGAGTGGCGAAGCGTTTCCGCCATGGTGGTGCTGATCCTGGTGCTGATGTTCCGTCCGACGGGCATCCTCGGTGAGCGAGTGGGGAGGGCGGCATGAGTGCGGTCGACACGTCCAAGCATCTGACTCCGTCTCAGGCAGCCAGGCTGCGTCGTACGGCGTGGTACCAGCAGCCGCGGTTCACCCGGCTGTGGGCGATGGTGGCGCTGGGCGTGCTGCTGGCCCTGGTGACGGGCGAGCAGGGCAACACGCGGGACATCTTCTTCTCCATCAACAACACGTTCACGGGCGGCGGACTGTGGGTCTGTCTCGCGCTCACCGTGGGCGTGTGGGTGCTGCGGGAGTTCGCGGGCGATGCGCTCAAGGGCCTTGCCGCGAAGGCGAAGCCGGGCGTGGCCGGTCCGCTGGGTTCGGTGCGCGGCCGGGTGCAGGCGGACAAGCGGCTGCGCTGGGGTCTGCTGATCCTCGCTCTGGTGGTGGCTCTGGCCGTCCCTCCCACGCTGCAGCCGTACTGGCAGACGGTGCTGGTCGACCAGATCGCCATCTTCGTGCTGCTGGCGATCGGTCTGAACGTGGTGATCGGCTGGGCGGGTCTGCTGGACCTCGGCTTCTTCGCCTTCTTCGCGGTGGGCGCCTACTCGACGGCGTTCTGGACGGGGCGGCTGCCGGTCGAGCCTCCGGTGGTGCTGAACCCGTTCTGGGTGATTCCGATCGCCGTGGTGACGTGTCTGCTCACGGGTGTGCTGCTGGGCGCTCCGACGCTGCGTCTGCGCGGTGACTATCTGGCTATCGTCACGCTCGGCTTCCACGAGATCATCTACCTGGTGGCGAAGAACGCGGACGGGCTGACGGGCGGTCCGCAGGGCGCGCGGATGATTCCCGACTTCTCGATCGACTTCGCCGGGATCTCCTACGAGTGGTCGATCGATCCGCTGCCGTACTGGTACCTCCTGGTGTTCTTCGTCGTGGTCGTGATCATCCTGTTCTCCCGGCTGGAGCATTCCCGGGTGGGCCGGGCGTGGACCGCGATCCGCGAGGACGAGATCGCGGCGGCGGCCAACGGTGTGAACACAGTCCGCTTCAAGATGATGGCGTTCGCGATCGGCGCGTCGACGTCGGGAGTCGCGGGTGTGGTGTTCACCAGCAAGTACGGGTACATCAACCCCGAGGTCTTCCCGCTGCTGCAGTCGATCCTGGTGCTGGCGTATGTGATCTTCGGCGGGATGGGCTCGATTCCCGGCGTGCTGCTCGGTGCCGCCTCTCTGGTGTGGCTGCCCGAGGTGCTGAAGGACTACGTGGACCCGTCCGACCGGTACATGTACCTGGGCGCACTGCTTGTGATCATGATGATTTACCGGCCGCAGGGCATCTGGCCTTCCCGCCGACGTCAGCGTGAGATGCAGCTGGCGGAGGAAGGCATCGGGGACGCGGATGCGATGTCCGAGCCGGCGGGAGGCAAGTTCTGATGACCACCGATGTGACGAGCGAGCCGGCCGCCGTCGGCGGGCCGGCGTCCGGTGACGCGGACCTGGTGCTGGAGACCTGGGATGTGACGCTGCGTTTCGGCGGCCTGACCTCTCTGGACCATGTCAATCTGCAGATGCGGCGGGGCGAGATCCTGGCGGTGATCGGCCCCAACGGTGCGGGGAAGACCTCGCTGTTCAACTCCTTGACGGGTGCGTACACCCCACAGGAGGGGAAGATCGTCTTCCGTCCGAAGGACGGCGGCGAGAAGTCCCTGCTCGGCAGCAAGCCGCATGTCGTCAACCGGCTGGGGCTGGCGCGTACCTTCCAGAACATCCGGCTGTTCTCGGCGCTCACCGCGCTGGAGAACGTGAAGATCGCGGCGGAGACCCGGCTGAAGGCCGGCCCGGTCTCGATCATGCTGGGGCTGCCGAACGCGCGGAAGGCCGAGCGGCTCAGCGACGAGCGGGCGCACCGGCTGCTGAAGTTCGTGGGCCTGGAGGACAAGCTCAACGAGATCGCGGGCAGCCTGTCCTACGGTGATCAGCGCAGCCTGGAGATCGCGCGGGCGCTGGCCACCGATCCGCAGGTGCTGCTGCTGGACGAGCCGGCGGCGGGTACCAACCCGACGGAGAAGCTCGAGCTGGAGGAGCTGATCCGCCGTATAAACACCGAACTGGGCGTGAGCGTGCTGCTGATCGAGCACGACATGCGACTGGTGATGTCGGTGGCGGACCGCGTCATGGTGCTCAACTTCGGCAAGAAGATCGCCGAGGGGACGCCGAGCGAGGTGCAGCAGCACCCCGCCGTGATCGAGGCCTACCTCGGCTCCTCCGCGGAGGACGCGGCGGCGGTCCAGGAGATCATCGCCGAGCATGAGCACCAGTCGGCGTCGGACGCGGAGGACGACCAGTGAGTACGACCACGGAGCTGGAGAAGGAGCCGGGCGGGGACGCCGGTGGTGCGGGCAGCCCGCTGCTGGAGCTGAAGAACCTGCGCGTGTTCTACGGTGCCATCGAGGCGCTCAAGGGCATCGACCTGACGGTCGGCGAGGGCGAGATCGTGGCTCTGCTCGGCGGCAACGGCGCCGGCAAGACCACGACGCTGCGCACCGTCTCCGGCATGCTGCAGCCCCGCGAGGGCCAGGTCTGCCTGCGCGGGGAGCGCATCGACGGCATCAAGTCGCACGAGCTGGTGCAGTTCGGTATCGGGCATGTGCCCGAGGGCCGGCGGGTGTTCGCGACGATGACGGTGCGCGAGAACCTGGAGATGGGTGCCTACCGCTTCAAGTCGGTGGACTCCGCCGACCTGGATCGCGTGTTCACCCTGTTTCCGAGGCTTGCGGAGCGGCGTTCGCAGTACGCGGGCACGCTGTCCGGTGGTGAGCAGCAGATGCTCGCGATCGGGCGCGCTCTGATGGGCCGGCCGGAACTGCTGCTGCTGGACGAGCCGTCGATGGGTCTCGCACCGCTGATCGTGCAGCAGATCTTCGAGATCATCCATGAGATCAACCAGCAGGGCACGACCGTGCTGCTGGTGGAGCAGAACGCGACACAGGCGCTGGGGCTGGCGAATCGGGGTTATGTCCTCGAGACCGGCTCGGTGGCCATGTCGGGCGATGCGCAGGATCTGCTGGCCGACTCGCGTATTCGGGCGGCTTACCTCGGTGAAGGCGCGGCCTGAGCCTGACGCCCAGCCGTATGTGTTGCGGGAGCCGGGAAGACGAAGTCCTCCCGGCTCCCGCGTCGTGTCTGCGGCACCGGTGGCGTGCGTGCCGAAGGCGCTACCGGGGTCGCCCGACGGCACCTGTCAGCCGTTGGCGCCCGGCCCGGGGAGCTGCGCGGGGGCGGCGTCCCGCAGCAGGCAGGTCAGCCGCGCGCTGCACACGCGCCGGCCCGCCTCGTCGCTGATCACGATCTCGTACGTCGCCGTCGAGCGGCCCCGGTGCAGGGGCGTGGCCACGCCGGTGACGAGGCCGGAGCGGACGCCACGGTGATGCGTGCAGTTCAGGTCCACGCCGACCGCGATCTTCGAGCTGCCGCCGTGCAGCATGGAGCCGACCGAGCCCAGGGTCTCCGCCAGCACCGCGGAGGCCCCGCCGTGCAGCAGGCCGTACGGCTGGGTGTTGCCCTCCACCGGCATCGTCCCGACGACCCGCTCCGCCGAGGCCTCCAGGATCTGCACACCCATCCGCGTCCCGAGGTGGCCTGCCGAGAACAGCGCGGGCAGGTCGACGCCGAGCGCCGCGTACTCGTCTATGACCTCCTGCGGGAATTTCACCTGCTGCTGCTCACCCATGGGCCCGGCTCCGTTCGTCGTACACCTGTCTCTTGGCTGAGCAAACGCTCAGTCGGCCGCCGATTGTTCCAGACGCACGACCACGGACTTGCTGGCCGGGGTGTTGCTGGTGTCCGCCGTGGCGTCCAGCGGCACGAGCACGTTGGTCTCCGGGTAGTAGGCCGCGGCACAGCCCCGGGCCGTCGGATAGTGCACGACCCGGAAGCCCGGCGCCCGGCGCTCCACGCCGTCCTTCCACTCGCTCACCAGGTCGACGTACGACCCGTCGGCGATCCCCAGGGCGCGCGCGTCCTGAGGGTTCACCAGGACCACCCGACGGCCGTTCGTGATGCCCCGGTAGCGGTCGTCCAGGCCGTAGATCGTGGTGTTGTACTGGTCGTGCGAGCGCAGCGTCTGCAGCAGCAGCCGGCCCTCGGGCAGCTCCGGGTACTCCACCGGCGCCGCCGTGAAGTTCGCCTTTCCGGTGGCCGTGGGGAAGCGGCGCTCGTCGCGCGGCGCGTGCGGCAGCACGAAGCCGCCGGGGCGCTCCACGCGCGTGTTGAAGTCCTCGAAACCGGGGATCACGCGCGCGATGCGGTCCCGGATGGTCGCGTAGTCCTTCTCGAACTCCTCCCACGGCACGACGCTGTCCTCGCCCAGCACCCGGCGCGCCATCCGGCACACGATCGCCGGCTCGGACAGCAGCTGCCCGCTCGCGGGGGCGAGCCGCCCGCGTGAGGCGTGCACCATGCCCATGGAGTCCTCCACGGTCACGAACTGCTCGCCACTGCTCTGCAGATCGCACTCGGTCCGGCCCAGGGTGGGCAGGATCAGCGCCCGCGCGCCCGTGACGACGTGCGAGCGGTTGAGCTTGGTCGACACGTGCACCGTCAGCCGGGCCCGCCGCATGGCCGCCTCGGTCACCTCGGTGTCGGGGGAGGCGGAGACGAAGTTGCCGCCCATCGCGAAGAACACCTTCGCCTCGCCGTCGCGCAGCGCACGGATGGCCCGTACGACGTCGAAGCCGTGCTCGCGCGGGGGCGCGAACCCGAACTCCTTCTCCAGCGCGTCCAGGAACGCCGGAGCGGGCCGCTCGAAGATGCCCATCGTGCGGTCGCCCTGCACGTTCGAGTGGCCGCGCACCGGACACACGCCCGCGCCCGGGCGGCCGATGTTGCCCCGCAGGAGCAGGAAGTTGACCACCTCGCGGATGGTCGGAACGGCGTGCTTGTGCTGGGTGAGGCCCATCGCCCAGCAGACGATGGTCCGCCGGGAGGCGAGCACCATCCGCAGGGCCTCCTCGATCTGCGCCCTCGTGAGGCCGGTCGCGGTGAGCGTCTCGTCCCAGTCGGCGGCCTGTGCGGCTGCCGCGAACTCCTCGTACCCGTGGGTGTGTTCGCGCACGAACTCCTCGTCGACCGCGCCCTGCGTCTCAAGGATCAGCTTGTTGAGGAGGCGGAACAGGGCCTGGTCGCCGCCGATGCGGATCTGCAGGAACAGGTCGGTGAGGGCGGCGCCCCTGAGCATGCCCTGCGGGGTCTGCGGGTTCTTGAACCGCTCCAGGCCGGCTTCGGGAAGCGGGTTGACGCTGATGATCTTCGCGCCGTTCGCCTTGGCCTTCTCCAGGGCGGAGAGCATGCGCGGATGGTTCGTCCCCGGGTTCTGCCCCGCGACGATGATCAGGTCTGCCTTGTAGAGGTCCTCCAGCAGGACGCTGCCCTTGCCGATGCCGATCGTCTCGGAGAGCGCCGAGCCGGACGACTCGTGGCACATGTTCGAGCAGTCGGGAAGGTTGTTGGTGCCCAGCTCACGCGCGAAGAGCTGGTACAGGAACGCGGCCTCGTTGCTGGTCCGCCCCGAGGTGTAGAAGACGGCCTCGTCGGGGGAGCCGAGGGCGGAGATCTCCTCGGCGATGATGTCGAAGGCACGCTCCCAGCTGACCGGCTCGTAGTGGTCCCCGCCCTCGGGGAGATGCATGGGGTGCGTGAGCCGACCCTGCTGCCCCAGCCAGTAACCGCTCCTGGAGGCCAGGTCGGCGACGGAGTGCGCGGCGAAGAACTCCGGGGTGACCCGGCGCAGGGTCGCCTCCTCGGCCACCGCCTTGGCGCCGTTCTCGCAGAACTCCGCCTTGTGCCGGTGGTCCGGCTCCGGCCAGGCACAGCCCGGGCAGTCGAAGCCGTCCTTCTGGTTCACCCGCAGCAGCGTCAGCGCGGTGCGCTTCACACCCATCTGCTGCTGGGCGATGCGCAGGGTGTGCCCGATGGCGGGCAGCCCCGCCGCCGCGTGCTTCGGCTCCGCGACCTGCGGCGCGTCCTGAACCGGATCACCCTTGGGCGGCTTGGTCGCCATCGCACGGTCCCCTTCGACTGCGTGTGAGAAGTACGCTGCCGATCCTCCCACGGGCCACCGACAGCCGTGAGCCCCGGCCCTGCCGGGGGACGGGAGCAATGCCCCCGCCGGGGGACGGGAGCAATACCCCGCCGGTCCGCGGGCTTCCCGGCGGTGCTGTCCCACGGTGCCCAACCCGCCGCGGCCCGGACTGTCAGTGGCTCGTGGCAGGATCGGGGGCGTGGCAGAGACAGCATCGAAGAAGACCGACAAGACCCCCGGCGGCACCCGTCCCCGGCTGATGCTCATGGACGGGCACTCGCTGGCCTACCGCGCGTTCTTCGCGCTGCCCGCGGAGAACTTCACGACCGCGACGGGCCAGCCGACGAACGCGATCTACGGCTTCGCGTCGATGCTGGCCAACACCCTGCGTGACGAGGCCCCCACGCACTTCGCGGTGGCCTTCGACGTCTCCCGCAAGACCTGGCGGTCCGAGCAGTTCACCGAGTACAAGGCGAACCGCTCCAAGACCCCGGACGAGTTCAAGGGCCAGGTCGAGCTGATCGGCGAGCTGCTCGACGCGATGCACGCGCCGCGCTTCGCCGTCGAGGGCTTCGAGGCGGACGACGTCATCGCCACCCTCGCCACCCAGGCCGAGGCCGAGGGCTTCGAAGTGCTGATCGTCACCGGCGACCGCGACTCCTTCCAGCTGGTCACCGAGAACACCACGGTGCTGTACCCGACGAAGGGCGTCTCGGAGCTGACCCGCTTCACCCCGGAGAAGGTTTTCGAGAAGTACGGCTTGACGCCCGCGCAGTACCCGGACTTCGCGGCCCTGCGCGGCGACCCGTCCGACAACCTCCCCGGCATCCCCGGTGTCGGCGAGAAGACCGCCGCGAAGTGGATCAACCAGTTCGGCTCGTTCGCGGAGCTGGTCGAGCGTGTCGAGGAGGTCAAGGGCAAGGCCGGGCAGAACCTCCGCGACCACCTGGAGGCGGTCAAGCTCAACCGCCGCCTCACCGAGCTGGAGCGCCAGGTCGAGCTGCCGAAGACGGTAGCCGACCTGGAGCGGGCCCCGTACGACCGCAAGACGGTCGCGATGGTCCTGGACACCCTGGAGATCCGCAACCCGTCCCTGCGCGAGCGTCTCTTCGCCGTCGACCCCGGCGCCGAGGAGGCCGAGACCACCCCGGTGGCGGTGGACGGCGTGGAACTGGACGGCAAGGTCCTCGGCGCCGGCGAGCTGGCCCCCTGGCTGGCCGAGCACGGCACCGGGACCCTCGGCGTCGCCACGGTCGACACCTGGGCCCTGGGCACCGGCTCGGTCGCCGAGGTCGCGCTCGCCGCGGCCGGGGGAGCGGCCGCCTGGTTCGACCCCGCAGAGTTGGACGAGGCCGACGAGAACGCGTTCGCGTCCTGGCTGGCCGACGCGGGCCGCCCCAAGGTGTTCCACAGCGCCAAGGGCGCCATGCGCGTCTTCGCCGAGCACGGCTGGAGCGTCGAGGGCGTCGCCATGGACACCGCCCTCGCCGCCTACCTGGTCAAGCCGGGCCGCCGCTCCTTCGACCTGGACGCGCTGTCCCTGGAGTACCTGCATCGCGAGCTGGCCCCGGCCGCCGCGGCCGACGGCCAGCTGGCCTTCGGCGCGGACGACGGCGCCGAGGCCGAGGCGCTGATGATCCAGGCCCGAGCAGTCCTCGACCTGGGCGAGGCCTTCGAAGGCCGTCTCCAGGAGGTCGGCGCGGCGGACCTCCTGCGCGACATGGAGCTGCCCACCTCCGCCCTGCTCGCCCGTATGGAGCGCCACGGCATCGCGGCCGACCGCGCGCACCTCGAAGCGATGGAGCAGATGTTCGCGGGCGCCGTGCAGCAGGCCGTGAAGGAGGCGCACGCCGCTGCCGGCCACGAGTTCAACCTGGGCTCGCCCAAGCAGCTTCAGGAAGTCCTCTTCGGCGAGCTGGCCCTGCCCAGGACGAAGAAGACGAAGACCGGCTACACCACCGACGCGGACGCCCTGGCCTGGCTCGCCACCCAGACGGACAACGAGCTGCCGGTGATCATGCTCCGCCACCGCGAGCAGGCGAAGCTGCGGGTCACGGTCGAGGGCCTCATCAAGACGATCGCGGCCGACGGCCGTATCCACACCACCTTCAACCAGACGGTGGCCGCGACCGGCCGGCTGTCCTCCACGGACCCGAACCTGCAGAACATCCCGGTCCGCACCGACGAGGGCCGCGCGATCCGCCGCGGCTTCGTGGTCGGCGAGGGCTTCGAGTCCCTGATGACCGCCGACTACAGCCAGATCGAGCTGCGCGTGATGGCCCATCTCTCCGAGGACGAGGGCCTCATCCAGGCGTTCACCTCGGGCGAGGATCTGCACACCACGGCCGCGTCTCAGGTCTTCGGCGTCGAGCCCGTCGCGGTGGACGCGGAGATGCGCCGCAAGATCAAGGCGATGTCGTACGGCCTGGCCTACGGCCTCTCCGCCTTCGGCCTCTCCCAGCAGCTGAACATCGAGGCGGCGGAGGCACGCGCCCTCATGGACGCGTACTTCGAGCGCTTCGGCGGCGTCCGGGACTATCTGCGCCGGGCGGTCGACGAGGCGCGGGCGACGGGCTACACGGCGACGCTCTTCGGGCGCCGCCGCTACCTCCCCGACCTCAACAGCGACAACCGCCAGCGCCGCGAGGCGGCAGAGCGCATGGCCCTGAACGCGCCGATCCAGGGCACGGCGGCCGACATCGTCAAGATCGCCATGCTCAAGGTCGACCAGGCCCTGCGCGAGGCGGACCTCAAGTCCCGCATGCTCCTCCAGGTCCACGACGAAATCGTCCTGGAGATCGCCCCCGGCGAGCGCAAGACCGCCGAGGAGATCGTCCGCCGCGAGATGGCCGCCGCGGTCCACCTGAGGGCCCCGCTCGACGTCTCCGTGGGCGTGGGCCCGGACTGGGAGTCCGCGGCGCACTAGCCTTCGGCGATTCAGCGGAGAGGGCGTTGTCGGCACCGGCAGGACAACGCCCTCTCCGCCGGCGCGAGGGCTGCCGCCGGTACACCGGCGCAAAAACTGACCGGTCGCCGGGCTGCCAGGCGCACACCAGCTGTCCCCCCACGCCCTCAAGGCAGTGGGGGAGGTGCCGAACCCACCGCACCCCGCACGGCCACTCCACCCCCCCGCACCCTATTCCGGCTGAACCCCCGGAGGGCGTTTCACTCACGTGGCCCCCGCCAAAACGCCCCCCGAGCCCGGCAGCCGCAACACTGCGAGCATGGGTATACGCATGCAACACCGCCGGACGCCCGAGGCGCGCCACGGCACCCCGGCCCCGGCGGACACCGCCTCGGCCCGGGCCACGGCCGCCTCGCCGGTCCCGCCCTTCGCGGCCGACGCAAGCACCGCCCGCATCCCCGCCGACCCGGCCAAGACCGTACGCAGGACCGCGGCGGACCTGAGGCGCCGGCTGGCCGCCCGTACCCGCCGTGCCCCCGACTAGCGCGCCTGGCCGGACCTCGCCCGCGGCTACCTCGCGCTGCTGCTCACCGTGATCCCGAGGACACGGCCCCGGCGCACCCTCACCGTCTTCGAGGTCACCCTCGCCGAGCGGCCGTACGGTCCTGCCGCGCACCGACCGCCCCACCGGGACCGCCCGGGACCCCGGTGGGGCGCCACATCCTGACCCCGGCCGCGTACACGAGCACCCCGAGGAGGAGCCCGGCGCCCACGCCGAAGCACAGTGAGGTCACCCTCGCCGAGCGGCCGTACGGTCCTGCCGCGCACCGACCGCCCCACCGGGACCGCCCGGGACCCCGGTGGGGCGCCACATCCTGACCCCGGCCGCGTACACGAGCACGCCGAGGAGGAGCCCGGCGCCCACGCCGAAGCACAGCGTGGGCACGAGGCCCCAGGGCTTCGCGTTCGCACCCCAGTAGTCCCACCACCGCGTCGCCCGCTGCACCGCCGCCACCAGGGCGCAGCCGCCGAGCACGGCACCGGCCCGTCGGCGGTCCCGTACGGACAGCGCGGGCACCCCCACCGGTTCGCCGGCCGGCGCCCGCCGCAGCGCGCGGGTCAGGAACACGGCGATCACCACGGCGGCCACCGCGGACGAGCCGTACTGCAGCCATGTGTAGAGCGGCATGCCCGCAACGCCCCGGCCCAGGGCCGGAATCAGCCGCGACCCCCACCGGTCGTGATGCGTGAACGCGTCCCACACGACATGCGTCAGCGCACCGAGCACCGCGGAGACGTACCACCACAGCACGGAAACGGCTCGCACGCGCGCGCGTGGCGCACCGCAGCGCAACAGGGCGGCCGGACGGCCCTGCCGGCCCCGGGGCAGCAGCGCCACCAGCGGTTCCCGGACGAACAGCCACAAACCCACCAGCGCCCAGGAGATGAGCACGTCCACGCCGACCACACCGGGCAGAGAGTGCGTGACCGTACCGAACTCCATCCCGCCGGGCAGGACGCTCGCCGCGTAATAGGTCATGTCGGGCGCGAAGGAGCCCGCGACGAGCACCGAGGGCGCCAGCCGGCCCCGGCCGCCGCCGTCCTGGCGGAGGGCGGGCAGTACGGCTGCCGCATGGCTGAGCGTGAACGGCAACTGGCCCCCCTGGAGCGGTCGTCGGCGCCGGCGCCGGAACCGGTGATCACGTCGTGTCCAGTATGCGTGAGGGCCACCCGGGGCCGTACATACCAACGAGAGTTGGCCAACCGGTGAAAATCGGGCGCGAACGGGTGCCCGCGCCCAGCAGGTTGCCGTAGGGTCTCCTGGGTCGCCGTGCCGGACACGTGATCGAATACATGTCCCACGGGTGGAATGGCGGAACAAGGGCAACCACAGCACCGGGTCAACCGTCACACCAGAGCGAGGCACACAGACGGAGAAGGACGCACCTGCGTCCACGGGAGGGGTTCACTCTATGGCGGCGCACATCGGCAGGCGGCTGCGCAAGGGAGCAGCGACCACCGCGGTGGCCGCGGCAGCGGTTGCGGCTCTGTCCGCGTCCCAGGGGCCGGGAGCGGCCGGCGAGGACAACGGCAGACAGTCCGCGGCCGGCGCCAGCACCTCCGTACCGGACGCGGTCGTCGACGGCGAAGCGGCCGGCAACGCCACCGGCAACTCCCCGTACTACACGGACCTGCCGCCGCTCAACAGCCCCAACCCCAGCCCGTCGCCCACCATCGGCACGCCCGTCGCCCGGGGCGAGGCCGAGGCCGGCATCCCCGCGACGGTCCTCGACGCCTACAAGAAGGCCGAGGCCGAGCTGCGCAGCTCCAAGCCGGGCTGCAACCTGCCCTGGCAACTCCTGGCCGCCATCGGCAAGGTCGAGTCGGGCCAGGCCCGCGGCGGCCAGGTCGACGCCGACGGCACGACCCTGAGCCGCATCCTCGGCCCGCAGCTCGACGGCAACGGCTTCGCGCTCATCAAGGACACCGACCACGGCAGGTACGACGGCAACAGCACCTACGACGCCGCCGTCGGCCCGATGCAGTTCATCCCGTCCACCTGGGCCTGGGCCGGCCGCGACGGCAACGGCGACGGCACGGCGGACCCCAACAACGTCTACGACGCCGCGCTCGCCGCCGGCCACTACCTGTGCCGCAACAACTGGGACATGTCCGGCGAAGCCGGCCTGCACAGCGCGATCCTCAGCTACAACAACTCGCAGGACTACCTGAACCTGGTCCTGAGCTGGCTGGAGTACTACCGCAAGGGCACCCACTCCGTGCCCGACGGCACCGGCACCGTGCCTTCCCACCGCAGCGACGACGGCAAGAAGCCCACCCGTTCGAAGCCCTCCGGCCCGCCGAAGACCAAGCCGGCCCCGCGCAAGCCCGGCGGCGGCAAGGACACCCCCGACCCGAAGCCCCCGAAGCCGCCGGTCCCGCAGACCCCCTCCGACACCGTGGACCACCTGGAGGACGCGGGCACCGCCAAGCTCACGGCGATGGCCGGCGACACGTTCGGCGGGCGGATCGGCACCCGCGCCGAGACCAAGGCCGGGGCGGCCGTCGCCAAGGTCAGGATCCGGTTCACCATCACCGGCGACACCGACGCCACCTTCGCCGGCGGCGAGACCGTGGCCACGATCGCCACCGACGCCAAGGGCGTGGCGCTCGCGCCGGCGCTGAAGGCGGGCGAGAAGACCGGCGACTTCAAGATCACCACCGCCGTCGTCGGCCACAAGGCCAAGACCGTCGGCTACACGGCCACCGTCACCGCGCGCGCCGCCGACACCCTCGCCCGCACCGGCGACACCCCGCTGACCTGCACCCCGGGCGGC
Organism: Streptomyces sp. NPDC031100; assembly: GCF_055570785.1. Taxonomy (NCBI): domain Bacteria; kingdom Bacillati; phylum Actinomycetota; class Actinomycetes; order Kitasatosporales; family Streptomycetaceae; genus Streptomyces; species Streptomyces sp. NPDC031100. The sequence continues at coordinate 277,963 of NZ_JBVIGN010000001.1, read as the reverse complement.
GAGTTCGCCGACCAGGTCGAGGTGAAGGCGACGTACAAGGGCGCCGTCGCCGACAAGGTCGCGGCCACCGCCACCCTCATCAAGTCGGCCGACGACCCCACCGAGAACGACAAGGGCCCCTACTTCAAGGACGCCGACGGCAAGACCGTCCGCACGCTCACCGGCCTGCAGACCGACGACAAGGGTCTGCTCACGCTGCCGAAGCTGTACGCGGACGACACCACCGGCACCTTCCTGCTCCGCATCACCACCACCGGCGGCGCGACCCTCACCGTCGAGCTGACGGTCGCCGCGCCCGACTCCTCGGCCAGCCCCTCGCCGAGCCCGTCCGCGACCTCCTGACGGCACGGACGACCCGCAGGGCCACAGGGCGCCCCCTCCGCCACGGAGGGGGCGCCCTCGTCCGTGTGCGCTATCTGTTCTCATCTCGGCCGCCCGTTGCTACGGTGCCTGCCGCACCTGACGATCCATCAGGAACCGTCCGCCGGGAGGCCCCGCATGCGTGCCCTGATCGCCGCCGCGACCGGTCTCGCCCTCGCGTTCGCCCTGGTTCTGGCGATGACCGCCATGGGGACGCCGACGGGCCGGACGTCGCCCAAGCCGCTGCTGACGACCGTGCCCTCGCACCCGTAGCAGCGCCCGTCCGGGAGGGAGGCCGGAATGCGCCGCAAGGCAAGCCTGGTCCTGCTCGCCTGCGCCGTGTTCTTCGCGGCGCTGTCCCCGCTGATGCGCTGGTACGCCTTCCCGCGCCTGGCCAGGATCCCCGCGAACCAGTACCAGGACATGGTCCTGGAGGCCAAGGGCGCCACTCTCCTCGACTACGGGACGATGCGCGCGAAGAAGGTCTCCGCGGTGACCATCGTGCAGACCCTCAAGGGCGACGTGGAGGCCGCGAAGAGGATCGAGAAGACGGCCGGCCGCCCCGTCGTGGTCTGGGACAGCCTGTCCTACGTCCAGGGCCCCGACGGCAAGATGGTCTCCCGGATCCCCGAGCGCTACATCTTCGACGCCCACAGTCAGGACCCCGTCCACGCCACCGGCGAGTCGGTCGACGGCGACCCGGTCAAACGGGACGGCATCGAGTTCAAGTGGCCCTTCCTCACCCAGAAGCGCGACTACGAGTACTTCGACGCGCAGACGCGCACCACCAGCCCCATCCACTACAAGGGCACCCAGACCTTCCGCGGCCTGAAGGTCTACTACTTCGAACAGACCATCCCCTGGACCAAGGTCCCCATGCCCAAGACCATGCCGGTCCAGGGCATCACCCCCGAGTCGGTGGCCAAGACCGGCACCACCCGCTGGTACACCACCGTCCGGAAGTTCTGGGTCGAACCCGTCACCGGAGCGCCCGTCTACGGCGAGGAGATCCACAAGGAGGAGCTGCGCGGCGGCACCCTGCTCGGCGACCGCGCCAAGGTGACGGCGTTCGCGGGGCACGTGAAGATGCGCGAGGACTACATCGAGCACACGGTCGCCCTGGTCAAGCACAACCGCACCCTGGTGCTGACGCTCACCTCGTACCTGCCCTGGGGCTTGCTGATCCTCGGCGTCCTGCTCCTCGCGCTCTCCCTCTGCCTGGAGGCACGCGGCCGCCGCCCGGAGGACCCGGCGACCGCCCGGGCGGCGGAACCCGAACCGGTCAGCGCCTGAGCCGCGCGTTGGTGTGCCGGGTGGGCTCGGCGGTCGCCGGGTCCTCCGGCCACGGATGCTTCGGATACCGCCCGCGCAGCTCCGCACGCACGCCCTTGTAGCCGTCCTTCCAGAAGGACGCGAGATCGGCCGTGACGGCGGCGGGCCGCCCGGCGGGGGACAGGAGATGCACGAGCAGCGGCACCCCCGCCACGGCCGGGGTCTCCTCCCACCCGAACATCTCCTGCAGCTTCACCGCGAGGACGGGCCGCTCCGGGTCCCCGTAGTCGATCCGGATTCTGGACCCACTCGGTACGGCGATCCGTTCCGGCGCCAGCTCGTCCAGCCGGGCGGCCTCCCCGCTCGCCCAGGGCAGCAGCCGCGCGAGCGCCTGCCCGGCGTCGATCCGCCCCAGGTCCGCCCGCCGCCGGGCCCGGCTCAGCTCGGGCTCCAGCCACTCGTCCACGCGCGCGTGCAGCGCCTCGTCCGACACGTCCGGCCACGGCTCGCCGAGGTGGGTGTGCACGAACGCCAGCCGCTGCCGCAGTACCTCGGCGTCCGGTGACCAGCGCAGCAGCCCGAGCCCCTCCTGCCTGAGCCCTGCGAGGAGAGCACCCCGTACGAGCCCGGGATCGACGTCCTTCAGGGGCCGTACGGCAAGCTCGATGGCCCCCAGCCGTTCGACACGCCGGGCTACGACATCCCCGTCGGCCCAGTGCACCTCGTCCCGCTCCTCGAGGAGCGCCCCCGCGGCGGCCCGCGCCACGTCCTCGTGGACGGCCGCACCGAGCCGCACGCGCGCGTGCCCCTTCCCGCCGGGCCGATCGGCGGCGGCGACGACGATCCAGGGCGCCCCGCGCAACGCCGACCCCTCGGACAGCTCGGCCCGAGTCCCGGAGGCCATGAGGTAGGACCCGCTGTCGAGCTTGGCGACACGCTCAGGGAACGCGAGAGCGGCGACGAGCCCGGTGAGCTTGTCGTCACCGGTGCGTGGCTCTACTTGAACGTCCACCTGTGACTGACGGTCATGGGTGGGCGGGTGGGAAAACTCCCCCGAGACGGCCCGCAGCCGCCGAACCTCGATCCGCCACCGCTCGCCGTAGGCGTCACCCCCACGCCGGGCACGCCGCAAAGCGCCAGCAAGATCATCCCCGTAATCCCGCGGCACTTCTTCAGCAAGCAGAGCAACGACCGAGGCACCCCCACCGGAGGTATCCAGCAGGGCCCGCCCCAGCCGAGGATGCACCCCCAACCGACCCAACCGCACACCGAGCTCCGTGGCCCGGCCGACGGAGTCCACCGCCCCCACCGCTGTCAGCGCGGAGCGCGCCGCCGCCATCGCCCCGCCCGGCGGCGGATCCAGCAACGCCAGCCCCGTGGCGTCCGGATCGCCCCAGCACGCCACCTGAAGGGCGAATGCGGTCAGGTCGGCCACCTTGATCTCCGGCGCCGGAAAAGCCGGCAGACGGACGTCCTCGGCCTCCGCCCAGCACCGGTACACCACGCCCGGCGCCTCACGCCCGGCCCGCCCCGCCCGCTGCCGTCCGGCCGCCCGCGACGCCCGTACCGTCGCCAGCCCGCTCAACCCGCGCGCGTGGTCCACACGCGGCTCCCGCGCCAGCCCCGAGTCGACCACCACCCGCACTCCGGGCACCGTCAGCGACGACTCCGCCACGGACGTCGCCAGCACCACCCGGCGCCGCTGCCCGGGTGCCAGCACCGCGTCCTGCACGGCGGCCGGCGCCCGCCCGTGCACCTGCAGCACGTCGACGTCACCCGGATCGCCCAGCTGCCCGGCCACGCGCGCGATCTCGCCCACGCCGGGCAGGAAACACAGCACGTCCCCCTCCCGCTCGGCCAGCGCCCGCCGCACCGTCGACGCCACATGCCCCAGCTGCGCCGGATCCACCCACATGCCGTGCGGCGGCCGTACCGGACGCGCGGGCGGCGCCCACACGACGTCCACGGGGTGCGCGACCCCCTCGGCCTCGACCACCGGGGCATCGCCGAGCAGCCGCGCCCAGCCCTGCGCGTCGGTGGTCGCCGAGGCGGCCACCAGCCGCACCTCCGGCCGCAGCGTCTGCCGTACGTCCCACAGGAACGCGGCCGCCGTGTCGGCGTCCAGATGCCGCTCGTGGCACTCGTCGAGCACCACCACGTCGACACCCGCCAGCTCCTGGTCGCGCTGCAGCCGCTGCACCAGCACACCGGTGGTCACGACCTCCACGCGCGTGTGCCGCCCCACGAGCCGCTCGCCGCGCACCGTGTGGCCGACGCTCTCGCCGGGCTTCTCGCCCAGCAGCCACGCCATCCGCCGGGCCGCCGCCCGTGCCGCGATCCGCCGCGGCTCGGCCACCACGACCCGCCGGGCCGGACCGCCTCCGACCAGCCCCGCCAGCACCAGCGGCACCAGCGTCGTCTTGCCGGTGCCGGGCGGCGCCACCAGTACGGCCGTGCCGTGCTCCTCCAGGGCGTCGCTCAGCGCGGGCAGGGCGGCACGGACGGGCAGCGCGTCCAGGGCGTCGTAACGGATCACGCCCCTAGTGTCGTACGACCGTGAAAGCGCCCTTCACGCGCGCGTGCGCAGAAGTCGTACGCGCAAGTAAGGGCCGCTCAGTCCCGCTCGCAGACGAAGATCGCCGTACCCGGTATGAGGTTTCCGCGCAGCGGGGACCAGCCGCCCCACTCCGTGGTGTTCCAGGCCGGCCACTCCGGCTCCACGAGGTCCACCAGACGCAATCCCGAGGCCGCGATGTCCCGGACGCGGTCGCCGAGCGTCCTGTGGTGCTCGACGTACACCGCACGACCCTCGTCGTCCTGCTCCACGTAGGGCGTGCGGTCGAAGTAGGACGAGGACACCGACAGACCCTCGGGGCCGGGCTCGTCCGGGAACGCCCAGCGGATCGGATGCGTCACCGAGAAGACGAACCGGCCGCCCGGCCGCAGCACCCGGCGCACCTCGCGCAGCACCAGCCGCGGATCGGCGACGAACGGCAGCGCCCCGTACGCGGAGCACGCCAGGTCGAAGGAGGCGTCCGCGAAGGGCAGCGCGCTGGCGTCGGCACAGACCAGCGGAAACGATCCGCCGATGCGCAGGGCGTGCTGCAGCTGGCGGTGCGAGAGGTCCAGTGCCACCGGACGGGCGCCCTGGGCGGCCAGCCAGCGCGAGCACTGCGCTGCGCCCGCCCCGATCTCCAGGACCTCCTTGCCCTTCAGGTCCTCCGGCGGGCCGAGCAGCTCGGCCTCCACCTCGTCCAGGCCCTCCGGGCCCCACACAAAGCGGTCGTCACCGAGAAACGTGCCGTGCTCGATCTGGTACTCGTCCGCGTTGCGGTCCCACCAGCCCCGGTTGGCCCGGCTGCTCTCCGCGACGCCGGCCTCACGCCGGGTTGCTTCCGGCTCGAACCCCTCGGGGTCGAGCGCTTCGGACTCTTGGATGATCGGCTCCCTCGTCGTACTCTTCCGTGCAACCCGCCTGGGCGAGTGCGTCACGGAAGGGGTCCCACGGCCCTGCGTGGCCTCCTGGGACGATTCTTGTGCCGGGTATGCGGCGATCCGCCCCGGGTGTGCGCCTTCGCGCATTGACCCTGTCCGGCTGCCCCCGTATGCTACAAGTTGCGCTGCGGGCCTGCGCACCTCAGACGTAGCAGGCTGCGCTCGCATCTGTTGTATGTCCCCTCGGTTCTCGAGGCGCCATCACCAGTTCTCTGGTGGGGCGCTTCCTTGGCTGTCCGGCTTCTGCAGAGCGAAACGGGCTCCCGGCGTAAGCAGTACCTACGACTTCAATGTCCGTACCGGAGCCCTTTCCCACATGACGAGCAGCACCGAGACCACCGCCACCACCCCGCAGGTTGCGGTCAACGACATCGGTAACGAGGAAGCCTTCCTCGCAGCGATCGACGAGACGATCAAGTACTTCAACGACGGCGACATCGTCGACGGCGTCATCGTGAAGGTCGACCGGGACGAGGTCCTGCTCGACATCGGTTACAAGACCGAAGGTGTCATCCCGAGCCGCGAGCTCTCGATCAAGCACGACGTTGACCCGAACGAGGTCGTGGCCGTCGGCGACGAGATCGAGGCCCTGGTCCTCCAGAAGGAGGACAAGGAAGGCCGCCTGATCCTCTCGAAGAAGCGCGCCCAGTACGAGCGTGCCTGGGGCACCATCGAGAAGATCAAGGAAGAGGACGGCATCGTCACCGGTACCGTCATCGAGGTCGTCAAGGGTGGTCTCATCCTCGACATCGGCCTCCGCGGCTTCCTCCCGGCCTCCCTGGTCGAGATGCGCCGCGTCCGCGACCTCCAGCCCTACGTGGGCAAGGAGCTCGAGGCGAAGATCATCGAGCTGGACAAGAACCGCAACAACGTGGTCCTGTCCCGTCGCGCCTGGCTGGAGCAGACCCAGTCCGAGGTCCGCCAGACGTTCCTCACGACCCTCCAGAAGGGTCAGGTCCGCTCCGGTGTGGTCTCCTCGATCGTCAACTTCGGTGCCTTCGTGGACCTGGGTGGCGTCGACGGTCTGGTCCACGTCTCCGAGCTGTCCTGGAAGCACATCGACCACCCGTCCGAGGTCGTCGAGGTCGGCCAGGAGGTCACCGTCGAGGTCCTCGACGTCGACATGGACCGCGAGCGCGTCTCCCTGTCGCTGAAGGCGACCCAGGAAGACCCGTGGCAGCAGTTCGCCCGGACCCACCAGATCGGTCAGGTCGTCCCGGGTAAGGTCACCAAGCTCGTTCCGTTCGGTGCGTTCGTCCGCGTGGACGAGGGCATCGAGGGTCTGGTCCACATCTCCGAGCTGGCCGAGCGCCACGTGGAGATCCCGGAGCAGGTCGTCCAGGTCAACGACGAGATCTTCGTCAAGGTCATCGACATCGACCTCGAGCGTCGTCGCATCAGCCTCTCGCTGAAGCAGGCCAACGAGTCCTTCGGTGCCGACCCGGCCTCGGTCGAGTTCGACCCGACCCTGTACGGCATGGCCGCGTCCTACGACGACCAGGGCAACTACATCTACCCCGAGGGCTTCGACCCCGAGACCAACGACTGGCTCGAGGGCTACGAGAAGCAGCGCGAGGAGTGGGAGCGCCAGTACGCCGAGGCGCAGGCCCGCTTCGAGCAGCACCAGCAGCAGGTCATCAAGTCCCGCGAGGCCGACGCGGCGGCTGCCGCCGAGGGTGGCGAGGCTGCGGCTCCGGCCGCGACCGGCGGTTCGTACTCCTCCGAGGGCGCGGACACCTCCGGTGCGCTGGCCTCGGACGAGGCGCTTGCCGCTCTCCGCGAGAAGCTGGCCGGCGGCCAGAGCTGAGCTCTGTCACCGAGCTGAGGGTTAGCCCCTAGCTTTGAGGGCCCGTACCTTTCGAGGTGCGGGCCCTCAAACTTTTCGGGGGAACTGCTGGTCATCGGTTGAGTGCCGGCCGTCTGCGGCTGGTCGCGCCCCGCGACGGAGCCGCTGATCGATGCAGCCCCGCGCCCCTCAGGGCGTCACCTGGACGTTGGTCAGTCCCTTGCCGCCCGTCACCGTGTTCGTGCCGTAGACCGTCGTCCTGCAGCTCGTGCTGTAGTTGGTGACGTCGATCGCCAGCTGGGTGGAGCCGGTGGCGCCAGTCAAAGTTGACTTGTTGTTCTTGAAGACCGTGCCGCAGCCCCAGCCGGACTGCTGGGTGTGGGTCTGGTAGCCGTCGTTGCTAGTGTTCCTGCCGGTGTTGTCCTGGACGAGGACGTTGCTGCCCTTCACGTCGACCCAGGAGTCGTCGTAGTTGGCGCCGGTCAGCCCACTGCCGTCGAAGGTGTTCCCGACGATCTGCGCGCCCGTCGTGCCCTCCTTGATGTCGACGTTCTCGCCGCCGACGCCGGGGCCGATCGTGTTGTTCAGGATCTGGATGCGGTCGCTCTTGTCGGACAGCGTGTTCGCGGTCCCCACGTACACGCCCTCGCCCATGCCGCGGCCGTCGTGCCCGGTGTCGTAGATCTTCGAGTTCCTGATCACGCCGTCCGTGCTGGAGTTGCGGAAGTGCACGCCCTCCATGTCGAGGTCGTGGACCGTCACGCCGTCCACCACGACACCCTTGGCCGTGTCGATCATGATGCCCTTCTGGCCGCCGGTCACGGTCAGCCCGCTGACCGTCCAGTAGGACGCGCCGTTCAGGTGCAGGCCGTAGCCGCCGCTCGCGGTGAGTACGGCTTTCGGGGAGCCGGTGAGGGTGATGCGGGAGGCGGCTGCGGCCGGCGTCGTCGCCTTGAAGTTGCCGGTGTACGTGCCGTCCGCGAGGTGGATCGTGTCGCCCGGCTTGGCGCTGCCGAGCGCCGTCTTGAGCTGGGCCGCGGTGCCGACCTCGATGGTCGAGGCGGCCGGGGCCGGGCTCGCGCCGAGAAGCAGGCCGCCGGTGGCGGCGGTCGCGGCGAGCAGGGAGGTGAGCAGCGTACGCGTGCGCATGGGTGCCTCCTGTCGAGCGGACACTCGGATCACTTGATCTCATACATGAACCATGTACGTCATTGTGAACCTGGATTCTTCGTGAAGGTACGGACCAGCTGACGGGGCGTCAAGGTGTGCGGCGCGCGGTGCCTGACCGGCTGCCCGATGCGGGAATGCCCACGCCCCAGGGCGCGTTGTCGAGAAAGAACACGAGGAGGAGCGGTCACAGTGCTTGATCCGCAGGGTTTGTACGCATGGGAGCCGAAGGGCCTGGCCGTCGTCGACATGGCCCTCGCCCAGGAGTCGGCCGGACTTGTCATGCTCTACCACTTCGACGGATACATCGACGCGGGCGAGACCGGCGACCAGATCGTCGACCGGCTCCTCGACTCACTGCCCCACCAGGTCGTGGCCCGCTTCGACCACGACCGGCTCGTGGACTACCGGGCCCGCCGCCCGCTGCTGACGTTCAAGCGCGACCGCTGGGACGACTACGAGGAGCCGGCCATCGAGGTCCGCCTCGTCCAGGACACCACCGGCGCCCCCTTCCTGCTGCTGTCCGGGCCCGAACCGGACGTCGAATGGGAGCGGTTCGCGGCCGCCGTCCGGCAGATCGTGGAGCGGCTCGGCGTCCGCCTGTCCGTGAACTTCCACGGCATCCCCATGGGCGTCCCCCACACCCGCCCGGTGGGACTCACCCCGCACGGCAACCGCACCGACCTGGTCCCCGGTCACCGCAGCCCCTTCGAGGAGGCCCAGGTGCCCGGCAGCGCCGAGTCGCTGCTGGAGTACCGCCTCATGCAGGCCGGACACGACGTGCTGGGCGTCGCCGCGCACGTCCCGCACTACATCGCACGCTCCGCCTACCCGGACGCGGCCCTGACCGTCCTGGAGGCCGTCACGGCCGCCACCGGCCTGGTCCTCCCGGGTGTCGCGCACGCCCTGCGCACGGACGCGCACCGCACGCAGACCGAGATCGACCGCCAGATCCAGGAGGGCGACGAGGAGTTGACCGCGCTCGTCCAGGGTCTGGAGCACCAGTACGACGCGGCCGCGGGCGCCGAGACGCGGGGCAACATGCTCGCCGAAACGGTCGAGATTCCGTCCGCCGACGAGATCGGCAGGGAGTTCGAGCGGTTCCTGGCCGAGCGTGAGGGCGACATCTGACCAGGGCCTGCCCGGCGGATCAGGCGCCCCTGAGGCGGTCGCCCGTCCTCCGGGCCGACGCCGGGGGTGGCCTTGTCAGTGGCAGGGCCTAAGCTTCCGCTCATGCTGAAAGTGGGCCTGACCGGCGGCATCGGCGCCGGCAAGAGCGAGGTGTCGCGACTGCTCGTGGAGCACGGGGCCGTGCTGATCGACGCCGACCGCATCGCGCGCGAGGTCGTTGCGCCCGGGACGCCCGGACTCGCGGCCGTGGTCGAGGCCTTCGGCGAGGACGTCCTCGCCCCGGACGGCAGCCTGGACCGCCCCAGACTCGGCGCCATCGTCTTCGCCGATCCCGAGAGGCTGGCCGTCCTCAACTCGATCGTGCATCCCCTGGTGGGCGCCCGCTCCCGCGAGCTGGAGAGCGCCGCGGCCGAGGACGCCGTCGTCATCCACGACGTGCCGCTCCTCACCGAGAACGGCCTGGCGCCGCTGTACGACGTGGTGGTCGTCGTCGACGCGAGCCCCGAGACCCAGCTCGACCGGCTGGTCAGGCTGCGCGGGATGACGGAGGAGGACGCACGCGCGCGCATGGCCGCGCAGGCGACACGCGAGCAACGCAGAGAGATCGCGGACATCGTGATCGACAACGACGTGCCCCTGGACGCGTTGCACAAGCGCGTGGCGGAGGTCTGGGACGACCTCGTGCGCCGGGCGCGCGAAGGCGGGGCGACATCCGGGGACGGGCGGCCGCGCGAGGTCGGCTCGGAATAGCAGCCCGTGTCAGCGCGTTGAACCGCCGCAGTGAGGGAAGGACTTTGCCGTGCCCGAGACCAGCGGTTCGACCGGACGTACGCCGGAGACGCATGTCATCGACTTCCGTGCGGCCGAGCAACTGCTCAACGCGCGGGATCCGCAGGGTGCGGTGAAGCTGCTGGACGGCGTCATCGCCGCGCACCCCGAGAACACCGCGGCCCGGCTGCTACGCGCGCGTGCATTCTTCGCGGCCGCGCAACTGCGGCCCGCCGAGCTGGAGTTCACCATCGTGCTCGAGCGTGAGCCGGACAACGCGTTCGCCCACTTCGCGCTCGCCCGCACCTACGAGCGCCAGGGCCGCGCCGACCAGGCCAAGCGTCACTTCCGGCTCGCCGCAGCGCTCGACCCCAATCCGCAGTACCTGAAGGCGGCCCGCTTCGACTCCTGACCCGGGCCTGCCCCCAGACCGGGGTCACGGATGGCGGTGCCGCGTCGGACGCGGGTACGGCGGACCGTTCTCCGGTGGCCGGTACGGCGGGATGTTCCGGCCGGGCTGGAAGTGCGGGCCCTGCCGGATGTGCCTGAGGATCATGGTCATGTCGATGGTGGCCACCAGCCACAGCACCCCGCAGGCGGCCGCCCAGCCGGGGCGCCCGACGAGCGAGAACGCCGCCGTACCGAAGATCGCCCAGACCAGCCCCCACAGGCTCAGCCAGAAGCGCGCCCGCAGCGCACTGCGCGCGGTCGCCGGCTCACTGCCCGTACGCATGGGATCACCACTCCTCTTTGCAACGTACTCTCCGTGGGGGACGTTCATCAACGTGCGCCGAAGGGGGACGCGCCGTGCTGCCGGACGCCGACGACCTGCCCGAACTGCTCCTCGACCTGGCCGTACCGCACGAGGACATCAACGAACTGGTCGCGCTGCGGCGCATGGTGACGGGCGACCCGGGCGCACGGCGCCTCCTCGAGGAGTGCGTCGAGGAGCTGCTCCGGGACCTGGGGGAGACGGAGCACACACCGGACCTTGGCGAGCTGCTCGCATCCGCTCCGCCCGCGCTGAACGGCCTCCTCGCCGTGTACGTCTTCGTCGCAGCGGTCCCACACACCCTCGGTTATCACCGGGAACGCGGCATCCCGTCCGAGATCTCCCGGCGCACCCTGGCCGACCTGGGCCGGCACATGGCGGTGCACCGCAGACAGCACGGCAGGGGCGGGGTGCAGTCGCCGCGCTGGCTCGCCCATCACTTCCGCGGGGAGCTGTACCAGCTGGGACGGCTGCAGTACGAGCGGGCGCGGCTCGGGCAGCGCACCGCGCCGGTGATCGCCGCGGCCGGCCTGGACGCGGCACCCGGCACGCGCTGCCTGAACCTGCACATCCCCGACTTCCACGGACCGCTCACCCCGTCCGCCTGCGACCATTCCCTGGCGCTGGCCCGGGAGTTCTTCGACCTGTACTTCCCCGAAGAGCACCCCGAGGCCGTGCTCTGCCATTCCTGGCTGCTCGACCCCCAGCTGAAGCGGTACCTGCCCGCGCAGTCCAACATCGTCCGCTTCCAGGAACGGTTCCGCGTCGCCCGCGAGGACACCGAACCGGCCGACACCGAGCCCGTCCAGTTCGTGTTCGGGGACCCGGACCTCCCGGTCGTCCAGCTGCCGCGACGCACCTCCGTGGAGCGGGCCGTCGGCGACCATCTGCGGGCCGGAGGCCACTGGTACATCGGACACGGATGGTTCCCGTTCCGGGGCAGATGACTCGAACGAGTGAACCGTAGCCGGGTGGGAACGGCCGTACGGAGGCCGCCCGTTGTTCGGGCATGACGGTCGAGATGCGTGAGGGATACGAGGGAACAGGACCGGGTGCGATCACCCCGGACGGCTGCGCGGTCGAGCTGTACGCGCGGCTCCCGGTGGGCGACGAGCCCGACATCATCGCGGGGGCCGCACCCGCCGGGGCCCACATCCTGGAGCTGGGCAGCGGAGTGGGCCGGGTGACCCACGCCCTCCTGGAGCGCGGCTTCACGGTCACGGCGGTGGACGAGTCCGCCGAGATGCTCACCCGCGTCCGCGGAGCGCGCACGATATGCGGCCCGATCGAGGATCTGGACCTGGGCGAGAGGTTCGACGTGGTGATGCTCGCGTCCTTCCTCGTGCACACCGGTGACGTCGAGGTGCGCCGGGGCATGCTGCGCGCCTGCGCCCGGCATGTGGCGGAGGGCGGCTGCGTGCTCATCCAGCGGGAGGGCCAGGACTATCACACGAACGTGCCGAGAGAGCGGGTCGACCCGAGCGGCTTCACCGTGCGGATCGCGTCGTCGGAGCCGGTCGGCGACGGGGTGCGCTCGGTGCGCGCCGAGTACGTCTTCCCGGACGCGGGCTGGACGCAGACCTTCCTGGCCCGGCCCCTGACCACGGAACAGTTCGAAGAGGCGCTGGCGGAGGCGGGACTGGAGGTGGACGCGTATCTGACCCCGGACGGGACATGGGTGAGGGCGATGCCAGTGACGTGAAGACCGATGAGTTCTCGGGCCACGGCCGGTCTATCCAGGTGACAGCAATCGGGACCGCTTCACCCAGGAGACCCCCATGTCCGAGACCACCGCCCCCATCACTTCCGCTCCTTCCACGTCGTCCGCCGCTTCCGGGACCGCTCGCGGTCGCCTCGCCAGGACAGCGCTGCGCACGGTGCAGGTGCTGCTCGCCCTCTTCTACGGGATCGCGAGCGCGCTGCCCAAGCTGATCGCGCACCCGTCGGCCGTCGAATCCTTCGACAAGATCGGCTGGGGCAGCGCGGGCATGTACACCATCGGCGCGCTCGAACTGGCCGGCGCGATCGCGCTGTTGGTCCCGGTTCTGCAGTCGGTGGCAGCGGTGGCGCTGAGTGCGCTCATGGTGGGCGCGTTCATCGTCCAGCTCACCGTCTTCGACGGTCAGTACGCGGCGACTCCGCTCATCCTGATCGTGCCGCTCATCGTGATCGCCTGGGCCCGTCGCGGGCACAACGCGGAACTGCTTCGGCTGGTGCAGCGGGCGGGCCGACGGGCGTGACCTCTGCGGGACACCGTCGGTGACGTCGGCCGGGGCGCGGGGGCCTGGCCGGCGTCATCGGAGCGCGCAGAAACTGGGGCCCGACGACCTGGTGGCCGGGGCGAGGCCGACGTAGGAGGCGAGGTGGGCGGCGGTGGGGAGGCTGGTGCCGTCGCTGACGGTGACCGGCAGCATGGCGGCGGTCCTGACCGCGACCCCCGGAGAACATCACGTGGGGGGGGGAGGGATCCCCATGGGTGACTGGCTCAGCGCCCCCGAGGACGTCCGCCGGACGCACCGGACGCACCGGACGCACCGGACCCACCGAATCCACCCGCTCCGCCGAGCCCGTTCAGTGCGCGCAGTCGTTCCAGCTCGCGGCGGTCCCGCTTGGTGGGGCGGCCGGTGCCGCGGTCGCGGAGGCCGGCAGGGGCCACGGCCTCGCGGGGCGGGGGAGGAGGGGAGTTGTCGATGTAGCACTGGGCGGCCACCGGCGCGCCGACGCGCTTGCGGATCAGCCGTTTGACGATCACGACGCGCTCCCGGCCCTCGTGCCGCAGGCGCACCTCATCGCCGATGCGTACGGAGTAGGCGGGCTTCACCCGCTCGCCGTTGACGTGGACGTGCCCGCCACGGCAGGCGGTGGCGCCCAGGGAGCGGGTCTTGATCAGACGGACGGCCCAGATCCAGCTGTCGATCCGTACCGTCTCGCCGTTCGCCGGCCCGGCGGCCTCGGCGGCGGCCACCGCGGCGGCGACCTTGGGGTCGAGCGGCGCGGCGTCGGAGGCTTCGGGACCCTTGGCGTCCTGGGCGTCCTGGGCGGGAGCCGGTCCGCCTGGTCCGCCGTTGTCACGGTGCACGTTCTCGTCCGCATCCTCGGAAGCCATGTCCCGACCTTAACGCGCCGGGCCGGGTGAGTCGGAGGCGTTTTCCGGGGGGACGGGGACGAGGACGGGCACGTACCGCTTTCGGGGGGGAACGGGGAAGCACCGCCGGTGTCCCATCGAGTCTCTCCCGGCCAGAGCCTCCCCGACCGGCCCGCTCCCTCGGCCCGCTCCCTCGGCCCCCTCTCTCCAGGGCACGGTCAGGGTGACCTCCTCCGGCAGGGGCTCGGCGTCATCGTCACCTGGGTGTCCCCCGATCGCCTGGGACATTCACACCCGCCGGCCAGGCATACCGTGGCGGTATGGACGACAGCAGCGCGCTCGCTCGGCTCGACCGGCATGTCGCCGCGTGCCGGGCCTGCCCCCGGCTGGTCGAGTGGCGTGAGGAGGTGGCCCGGACCAAGCGGGCCGCGTTCGCCGACTGGACCTACTGGGGCCGCCCGGTGCCCGGCTTCGGCCCGGCCGATGCGCGCCTGGTGATCATCGGGCTGGCCCCGGCTGCGCACGGCGGCAACCGTACGGGCCGGATGTTCACCGGTGACCGTTCCGGGGACGTGCTCTACCAGGCGCTGTACGACGTGGGGCTCGCCTCGCAGCCCACCTCCGTGCGCGCCGACGACGGCCTGGAACTGTACGGCGTCCGTGTCACCGCGCCCGTGCACTGCGCCCCGCCCGCCAACAAGCCCACCCCGGGCGAGCGGGACACCTGCCGGCCCTGGCTGGTCCAGGAGCTGAAGCTGTTGCGCCCGACGCTCAGGGCGGCCGTGGTGCTCGGTGCCTTCGGCTGGCAGGCGGCGCTGCCCGCGTTCGCGGAGGCCGGCTGGCCCGTACCCCGGCCCCGTCCCGTCTTCGCCCACGGCACCCGGGTCGCCCTGGGCGGTCTGGACGTCTTCGGCTGCTTCCATGTAAGCCAGCGCAACACCTTCACCGGCCGGCTCACCCCCGAGATGCTGCGCGAGGTGCTGCGCACAGCGTCCGACGCGGCCGGGCTGCCATAGGGCCTCTCCTTCGGATCATGCCGGGATCGCGGGGTCTGGCATCCCCATCCACTGCCTCAAGGGCGCGGGGGCACCCCCATCGCCCCCGACCGGTAGGCCAGAAGGCCCGTCGCCCGGAGCCGGCCTGATCCGAAAGAGAGGCCCGAGCGGTCGCTCAGCCACCCTCGTCAGGGTCGGTTCCGAACAGGTGGCGTGCCGTCGAGCGGTAGTTGGCGCGGACGTGGTCGAGTGCGCGGGTGCGGGCGCGGTCCGGGTCGCCGGAGGCGATGGCCTCGTACAACTCACGGTGTTCGTCGAGGAGTTGGGGCCACTCTTCGTTCTGTCGGGTGAGCCAGCGCAGTCGGCCGTCGACCGGTTCCATGACGGAGATCAGCAGGCTGTTGCCGGCCAGGGCCAGGATGCGGTCGTGGAAGCGGGTGTTGATGTCCGTGATCGCCTCGGCGTCCCCCTCCTTCGTCGCCGTCGCGGCCTCGGACAGCAGCCCCCGCAGCTCCGCCAGTGCCTCGGGTGTCGCCCGTGCCGCGGCCAGTCCCGCCGCATACACCTCCAACGCCTCGCGCAGCTCGAAGAGTTCCTTCACATCGGTCGGGGTGAGCCGTCGTACGACCGTGCGGCGTGCCGACTCGAAGAGGACGAAGCCCTCGGCGACCAGGGCGCGGATCGCCTCCCGGACCGGCACCCGCGAGACGCCGAACCGTTCGGCCAGTTCCCGTTCGACGAGCCGGTCGCCCGGACCGAGGCGCCCCGCGATGATGTCCTGCCGCAGGGTCGCCAGGACCCGTTCGCGCACCGCACCGAGGGGTTCGGTCTTCGTCGTCGTGGGGCTCATGGGGCCATCTTCGCCGACCCGACGGCGCTTTTACGGAGAAGTAACGGGGACGACATCGGTCCGAACGCTTGACGGCGGGACCATACAGCAGTTTGGTATACCAAATCCGCTCGCCCGGCATCCCCGTCCGGCATCCAAGGCCAGCAGCCGCCCTCCTCCGTCCCCTCGCCCAAGGAGGCCCCGTGTCCCTCGCCGACCGCGCCGAAGCCACCGACGCCCCAGCGTTCGTCCCCGACCCCCGCCTCACCAACGAGGACCTCGCCCCCGCCGAGCAGCGGAACTGGAAGGTCTTCGACCTGTTCGCCATGTGGATGTCCGACGTCCACAACCTAGGCAACTACACCTTCGCCGCCGGTCTGCTGGTCCTCGGCATGAACGTCTGGCAGGTCTTCACCTCCCTGCTCGTCGGCTTCGTGCTCATCTACGTCGGCATGAACTGGATGGGCAGGATCGGCCAGCGTCACGGCGTCCCCTTCCCCGTCGTCAGCCGCATCAGCTTCGGCGTCTGGGGCGCCAACATCCCGGCCCTGATCCGGGCCGTGATCGCCATCATGTGGTACGGCATCCAGACCTATCTGGCCTCCGTCGCCGTCAACGTGATGCTGCTGGCGGCCTGGCCGGGCCTGGAGTCCCTCACCCACAGTTCCTTCCTCGGCCTGGACGCCCTCGGCTGGATCTCCTTCGTCTCCCTCTGGCTGATCCAAGCCCTGATCATCAGTCAGGGCATGGAATCGGTACGGAAGTTCCAGGACTTCTGCGGTCCGGCGATCTGGCTGGTGATGATCGCGCTGGCGGTATGGGTCCTGGCCAAGGCCCACTGGAGCATCTCGCTCACCTCCACCCCGCACCCGGTCTCCGTCGGCGAGCAGTGGCGGCAGTGGTTCGGTGCGATCGGCCTGATCCTCGCGACCTACGGCACGCTGATGCTCAACTTCTGCGACTTCTCCCGCTTCGCACCCGACTACAAGACGGTCCGGCGTGGCAACTTCTGGGGCCTGCCCATCAACTCCACCGCCTTCGTCGTCGTCTCCGTCATCGTCACCGCGGGCTCGCTGGAGGTCTGGGGCGAGGCGATCACGGACCCGGCGGAGCTGGTCGCCAAGGTCGGCACCACCTGGGTGCTGGTGGTGGCCGCGCTGACGTTCGCCGTGGCCACCATGGGCGTCAACATCGTCGCCAACTTCGTCTCACCGGCGTACGACCTCGCCAACGTCTGGCCGCAGAAGATCACCTTCAAGGTCGGCGGCATGATCAGCACGGTGGCGGCCCTGGTCGTCACGCCCTGGAACCTGTTCTCCAACCCGACCGTGGTCAACTACTTCCTCGGCGGCCTCGGCGCCTTCCTGGGCCCGCTGTTCGGCGTGATCATGGTCGACTACTACGCGGTCAAGCGCGGCCGGGTGAACGTGGATGAACTCTTCGACGCCACCCCCGGCTCCCGCTACCACTACCGCAAGGGCGTCAACCCCAAGGCCCTGTGGGCGTTCCTGCCCTCGGCCGCGGTCGCCGCGGTGCTGGCACTGGTCAAGACCTTCAGTGACGTGGCGCCGTACTCCTGGTTCATCGGCACGGCGCTGGCCGCCGGGCTGTACGCGGTGCTGTGCCGCGGCGAGCGTTCTGCGCAGGAGGTCTGACGGACGTGCGGATCGTCGTCACCAACTGCAACACCACGCAGGAGATGACCGAGGAGATCGTCCGAGGTGCCCGGGCCGCCGCAGGCCCGGGCACCGCCGTGACCGGGCTGACCCCCGCGTGGGGTCCCGAGTCGGCGGAAGGCTGGCTCGACAGCTACCTGTCGGCCGCCGCCGTCCTCGACGCGCTGCGCACCTACGACGGCCCGCCGTACGACGCCGTCGTCATGGCCGGGTTCGGCGAGCACGGCCGGGAAGGCGTCCGCGAGCTGGTGGACGTACCCGTCGTGGACATCACCGAGGCAGCGGCCCACCTCGCCTGTCTCCTCGGGCGGCGGTACGGCGTCGTCACCACCCTGGACCGGTCCCGCGGCCAGATCGAGGACAGCCTGGAGACCGCCGGTGTGGCCCGCAACTGCGCCGTCGTGATCGGAACCGGCCTCGGCGTCCTCGACCTCACCGACGACCCGGCCCGCACCGAGGCCGCCTTCCTCGCCGCGGCCGAACGGGCCCGCGAAGCCGGCGCCGAGGTCCTGGTGCTGGGCTGCGCCGGGATGACGGGTCTGCAGCGCGCGGTGGGGGAGAAGCTCGGGCTTCCCGTGGTCGACGGGGTCGGAGCGGCGATGAAACTGGCGGAGTCGCTGGTGTCCCTGGGCCTGACGACGAGCCGGGCGGGCGGCTATGCGCAGCCGTTGCCGAAGGGGAGGACGTGGGGGAGGCCGACGGGGTGAGGCGCACGCCTCAGGGCCGCCACATGGACCCTCTCAGGGTCGCCGTATGAACCTCTCAGACCCGCGCCACATGGCCCCCTTCAGGGGCCCGACACATGGACCCTTCAGGGCCACCCCGTGTACCCCCCTCAGGGCCGCCACTCATACCGCACGTCCGGCTCCCGCTCCTCGTTGCCGCTGCCGTCCGTGTACTCGACGGCGACGAAGCCGTGCCGCTCGTAGAAGCGGTGGGCAGGCTGGTTGACCTGGAAGGTCCACAGGGTGAGCCCGCCCGGACTCCGCTCCTTGGCCAGCGCCACGAACCGGTCGCCGATGCCGCGGCCGCGCCAGCCGGGGTCGAGGTACAGCTGGGACAGCTCGTCCCCGGCGAGCACCATCATGCCCACGACGGCGTCGCCGGCCTCCGCGACCCAGGTCTCCCCCGCCGGCACCACGATCTCCCGGAAGTAGTCGCGCACTTCGTCGTCGGTGTGCGCCCGGACGACCGTGGGCAAGGCGGCGGTGTAGGACCGCAGCCAGACATCGGCGACGGCGGCGGCGTCCGGGCCGGCCGCCCGGCGCAGTACGACCTCCGCCCCGGAACCCGCGCTCACGGACGCGCCGCCTCGGGTACGTCGGGTACGACGGCCGTGGCCGTGATCTCCACCAGCTGCCCCGTGTACCCGAGGCAGGCCACGCCGAGGAGGGTCGACGAGTGCGGCCCGGCACTGAGCCCCGACGCCTCGACCACCTCCCACACGGCGGACAGCACCGAGGGTTCGCTGCTGACGACGTACACGTCGGTCGACACGACATGCGCCAAGTCGCTGCACACCGCGTGCAGTTGCTCCCGCAGATTGGCGACCACCTGCTCGGCCTGCCGCACGGGGTCTCCGGCTCCGACCACCTCCCCCTTCTCGTCGAGCGGCACGGCCCCGGCGAGGAACGCGAGCTTCGTCCCGGCTTCGACGACGGAGGCGTGGGAGTAGGTGGGCGGGGGGAAGAGGGCAGGGGACGTGACACGCTGGATCATGACTGCTCCTGGGATGTCCTGACGGTCGTCGAGGTGTACGGCCTGTATGGCGTGATGGCGGACAACTCGCCGATCATCCGCGCCCCGACCCACGCCCGCATCCGAATTTCCCCTCCCCCTCAGCCACTCGCACAGCGCAGGCACTCCGGCTCCCCGATGCCCTCCTTGCCCCCTGCACAAGCACGGCGGATCGGATCCGACCGTCGACGCTCTTACCCAGCCACTCCGACTGCTTCGACGGCGCCCACCGACTCACGCAGCCCGTACGAACCGTCGGCTCGACTCAGTGACCCGAGCCGGAGCCGTCAGGACCCCTCTGACCTGCGGGGGGGGGTGCCCCGATCCGGGGGATCGCTGTGCTCGCGGTGCCGGAAGGTCGATCAGGTCGCTGACCCCCGCGACCTCCTGCAAGGTCCGTGCCAGCGACACCAGCGTCTCCCGTACGGCCGCGATCTCGCGGCGCAGCGCGTCCACGTGCTCCCACTCCCGCTCGTACGCCACGGGATCGCGCCCCGTCGGCCGCTGGGACTCGTACGCGGTGAGGCGGGGATGCCACTGCGCGAGGAGGGGGCGCAGTACGCGGTTGAGGACGGTCACGGCCAGGACGCCGAAGCTGACGTGGCCCGGGGCGAGGGGCGGGGCGACATCAGGGCCGTAGCGTCGCAGAATCTCGCGGGTGGTGTGGAAGAAGGTGTAGAGGGAGGACAGCGCCTCGCGCAGGAAGCCCTCGTCGGGGTCGAGCTGTTCGACCGACACGCGCGTGACCAGCTCCAGGTACAGCTCCCAGGCCGCGCTGCGCTCCGCGTCGGCCGGTTCCCACGTGCCGGAGATCTCGCCGACGAACGGAATCGTCAGCTTGGCCGTGATCTGCGACGGACCGCTCGGCCGACGTCGTCTGCGCTGCCTGTGTGCCATGATCGCCCTCCCCGGTACCCACAGTAGGGTAAGTCGCCGTGTGGGACGTCTTCCTCAGCTACAGCCGCGGTGATGTGGAGCGGGTCCGTCCGCTCGTACGCGCGCTGCGCGACGGCGGGCTGACGGTGTTCACGGACGAGACCGGTGTCGCGTCCTTCGCCGGCATCAGCGACACCATCCGGCGCGAACTGGGCCGTTCCAAGGCGCTGCTGGCGTACTACTCCGCCGGTTACCCCGAGCGCGAGGCCTGTCAGTGGGAGCTGACCACCGCGTATCTGGCGGGACTTGGGGAGGGCGACCCGCGACGGCGCGTCATGGTGGTCAACCCTGAGCGGGCGACGGGCCACATCCACCCCGTGGAGCTGCGCGACGCCCGGCACGCCTCGCCCCACGACGTCGCCGCGCTCGTGGCGGACGTGCGCGACCACGTGGCCCGCCTCGGCGCCCCCATGACGATCGCGGAACCAGCCGTACGACGCTGGCTGCTGGGCACCCCGCAACCGCGCCCGGAGTTCCTGGGCCGCCTCCCCGAGCTCTGGCAGGTCCACTCCGCCCTGCACGCCCATGCGGCCCCGCTCGTCACCGGCCGCGCCGCCGCGCACGCCGTGCAGATCCGCGGCATGGCCGGCATCGGCAAGACGCTGCTGGCGCAGGAGTACGCCGTGCGTTTCGAGGCGGCGTACCCGGGCGGCGTCTTCTGGCGGAACGGGGGGACGTACGAGGACTCGGTGCGCGCCCTCGGCACGGACGGCCCGAACAGTCCGGGTGGCCCGGAAGGCCCGCAAGACCTCTTCGCGTACTTCGACGCCATCGGCGAACCGTTCCTCTGGATCGTCGACGCCGTCCCCGCCGGCCGGCTCACGGCCCGCGAGATCACGGCGATGGCGGCACCGCACCCCCTCGGCCACACCCTCTTCACCCTGCGCAGCCGCGCCTACGACGCCCTCGGCACGCCGATCGACCTCGAACCGCTGGACGCTCCCCACGCGCGCGTGCTCGTCGGCGGCGACGAGGCGCTGGCCGAGGCGGTCGGCGGCCACCCGCTCGCCCTGGGGCTGCTGGGCCGGGCGATCAGAGCCGGACATCACCCCGGCACCCTCTACGACCGGCTGCACGCCCGCGGCGGATCCCTCCTCGACACGCTCGCCGACGAGGACGTGACAGGAGCCGTCGTACGGGACGTGGACACGCGGGACGCCGCCGACGTGCTGCGGTGCGCGGCCGCCCTCCACCCGCTGCCGCTCACCACCGACGACGCGGCCCGCGTCCTGGCCGCCGCCGACGGCGTCCCCCGGATCGTCGCCGACCGGCGTGCCGCCAACGGCGTCGCCGAACTGCGCGCCCGCAGCCTGCTGACCCCCGCCGCCGACGACCGCTGGTCCCTGCACCCGGTGACCCTCCACGCCTGGCACCATCACGACCCGGCCCCCGCCCGCACCGAGACGCTGCGCCATGCCGCTCTGCGCACCCTGTGCGGCCGCCGCGACCCGTGCGCCCCGGCTACGCTGGCCTTCCCCGGCAGCCGGAGGGAGGCACCCATGGCAGCACCCAGCGAGTCGGAACGGATGGCCGCCTACGACATCCAGGTCGAGCTGGTCACGCGGATCGGGGTGCAGGAGCTGGCGCCGGGCACGGGGAGCCTGCGCGAGGCGCTGACGTCCCTGAAGTCACTGATCGACTTCACGCGGGCGACGCTGCATACGTACAGCATTGCTCTGGAGCGCGGCTCGCAGGCCGGTGCGCCGACGGTTCAGAACCTCGCCTACTCCCTGATCAACGAGACGATTCGTCCCTTCACCAGCACCTGGCACCCCCGCCTCGCCGCTTACGAGGCCCGCTGCCCGGCGGACACCGCCCCGCTGGACCACGAGGCGGCGTGGCCGCAGGCGGAGGAGATGCGCGCCGAACTGGCGGCACTGCGGGAGCCGTTGCTGCGGATCGTGGAGGGGCTGGGCGGCATCTCGGGGGCGGACTTCGGGGTGGCGGCGACGGGGTGAGGGACCAGCAGGACGCGGGCGTAAGGGACCAGCAGGACCCGGGCGTAATTGCGTAGAGGGCCTACAGGCAGCTGCATACGCTGCACACATGCCCTCCCCGGACGACGCCACCCTCCTCGACGCCACCTTCCTCGACACCACCGCCGACCGCCTGGCCACCCTCCCCACGGTCCAGGCCGTCGCCCTCGGCGGCTCACGCGCCCAGGGCACCGAACGGCCCGACAGCGACTGGGACTTGGCGATCTACTACCGGGGCGCCTTCGACCCCGACGACCTGCGTGCGGTCGGCTGGGAGGGGGAGATCTCCGAGGTCGGCGGCTGGGGCGGCGGCGTGTTCAACGGCGGCGCGTGGCTGACGATCGAGGGGCGGCGCGTCGACGTCCACTACCGCGACCTCGACGTCGTGGAGCGTGAGCTGGCGGAGGCGGAGGAGGGGCGGTTCAGGGTGGAGCCGTTGCTGTTCCATCTCGCTGGGATCCCCAGCTACCTGGTGGTGGCCGAGCTGGCGATCAACCGGGTGCTGCGTGGCGAGCTGCCGCGACCGCTGGTGTACCCGCAGAAGCTGCGCACCTCCGCCGGCGAACGCTGGCGCGGCACCGCCCACGCCACCCTCGCCTACGCGAAGGCCAACCACGCCCCGGCGGGCCGCCTCACCGAGGTCGCGGGGGCACTCGCAACGGCCGCCGTGCAGGCAGGCCACGCGGTCCTGGCGGCACGTGGGGAGTGGGTGACGAACGAGAAGCGGCTGCTGGAGCGGGCGGGGCTGCGGCGGATCGACGAGGTGGTGGGCGGGTTGCGCGCGGAACCGGAGGCGCTGGCGGGCGCGATCGGGAAGGCCGAGGAGATCCTCGCGCTCGGTCCCGCGAGCTGAGGGTGGCTGCGGTCCGATCGCCACCGAAGGAATTGCGTTCATAAAGAAACCCCCCCACCCCGGCACCTTTCACCTCCCCGAAACGTGACCGCCCCGTTCGCACCGGGAACGCGATCTACCGTGGGAAGCACATCCCGCAGCCCGGCCACCGTCGTCCGAAGGCCCACCCCGCCCTCGTATGAAGCAGGAGCCCTGTGTCGCGCCCCGCAGCACTGTCACTACCCCCCTGGCTCGCCCACCCCCTGCGCACCCAGCAAGGCCCCGTCCCCTGGAGCGCGATGACCCGGGGTGCGCTCGCCGCCGGGCCGCTGCTGCTCGCCGGTGTGCTCGACGGCCGGGTCGCGGACGGCGTCGTCGCCGCCATCGCCGCAATGCTCGCCGGCATCAACGACCGGCCCGGCAGCAGACGGGCCTCCGTCAGACGGCTCGGGGTGCCCGCCCTGGCCGGGGCCGTAGGGCTGCTCGTGGGGACGTACGCGGGGCAGCATGTCACCGCCGTACCGCTGACTTTGCTGCTCACCCTGCTCGGGTTGGCCGCCGGAGGCATCAGCGCCGTCGGGCCCGTCGCCTCCGCCGCCGGTACCCAACTGCTCGTCACCGCCGCCATCGGCGCGGGGATGCCGGCCGCCGAGAGCGGCTGGCAGCGGGCCCTCGCCTTCCTGGCCGGCGCCGGCTGGCTGCTCCTGCTGCGGCTGGCGCTGCCCACGCCCGGTTCGCTGGCCGGGGATTTCCGGTTCGACGGCGAGCGGGAGGCGGTCGCCGACGTGTACGACGCCGTCGCCGCGCTGCTCGACGCCGTGGGCGGTGACACGGCCGGTGCCCGCCGGGCCGCGCTCACCGCCGCCCTCGACCACGCCCAGGACGCCCTCGCCGGCCCCCGGCTGCGCCGGTACGCCAGTTCCGCGGCCGAGCGCCGGCTGCACGCGCAGTACGCCGCCGCGCTGCCCCTCGCCGAGGCCGCCACCGCCCTCGCCTGGGCGGGCGAGCCCGTTTCCGCGCGCGCGTCGGAAGGACCCCGGCGGCTCGCCGCCGCCGTCCGCGGCAACACCGGAACCGGCCCGCTGCCCGCCCCCAGCCGATCGGCACCGGCCTTGCGCGCCCTCGACGACGCCCTGCTGCGCGCCGCCGAGGCCTTCGACCGGGCCGACGGCGGCGCAGACGGGTTGTTCGCCTGGCGGAAGAGCGCGGCGGATGTGGTCCAGGGTGAGGGCGGCGGACGTAGGCTGTTCGCTCGGCGGCAGAGCACCGAGGGCCCCCTCCGGGCCGAGGGCGGCGCGCACCGGCTGTTCGCCTGGCGGCGGAGCGCGGCGGATGCGGTCGGGGAAAAGGGCGGCAGACGCCGGCTCCTCGCCCGCCGGCAGAGCGCCGAACACGCCGTAGGGGTCGAGGGCGGCGAACACCAGCTCCTCACCCGCCGACGCAGCGCCAAGGACGCCCTCCAGGCCGCTCTCGGCGCCGGCGGGCGGGAGTACGGGCTGCGCGTCGCCCTCTGCTTCGGGGCCAGCGCCGCAGCGGCCCAGGCCCTGCACCACACCCGCTGGTACGGCCAGCACGAGCACTGGTACTGGCTGCCCGCCACCGCCGTCTTCCTCGTCAAGCCCGACCTCGGGCCGCTCGCCTCCCGCGTGCTGAGCCGGGCCGCCGGGACCGTGCTCGGTGCCCTGGTGTTCGCCGGGCTCGCCGCGCTGCTGCCGCGCCCGGAGGGGCTGATCGTGCTGGTGGCGGTGTGCGGGGCGCTCGTCCCCGTCTCCACCCGGAACTTCGGCGCTCTGACCGCCGTCGTCACCGTACTCGTCCTGGCCCTGGTCATGGTCGGCGGTGAGCCGCAGGCCTCCGTCAGCCGGATCGGCGAGACGCTGCTGGCCTGTGCGATCGTGCTGATCGTCGGGCATCTGCCGATGCCGGGGGAGCGCGGCGGCGGGGTACGCGCCCGGCTCGCCGTCGCCGCGAGCGCCGCGCACGCCTATCTCGTGCACGTCCTGAGCGAGTCCGGCGACCGCGCCGAACGGTGGGCGCTGCGCCGCGAGGCCTACCGCACCCTTGCCGAGGCCCGGACCGCGATCGCGCTCGCCGCCGCCGAGCTGCCCGCCCTCGCCCGGCACACCGAGGGCACGGATGCTGTCGCCGCCGTCCTCGAACGCCTCGTCGACACGACCACGGCCTGCGCCGTGCACCTGGACGACACCGGCCGGCTCACCCCATGCCACACCCGTCAACTGCAGGAACTGCTTGCCGAGTTGGAGCAGCGCGGGGAGTGGGTCGGGCTGCCCGTGGCCGCGTGACCGTCCGCAACGGTCCGAGCGTCGTACGGTGGCCCCATGAGCGACTCTCCCGCCGATCTCCTCATCACCGGCTGCACCGTCCTCGTGCACGACGAGGAGGAGCGGATCGCCTTCCGCGAGGACGCCGCGATCGTCGTACGCGACCGGGTGATCGCTTCCGTGACCACCGCGACGGCGGCCGAGGACATGGCGGCCCTGGAGCGGATCGAGGCGCGCGGGCAGATCGCGCTGCCCGGGCTCGTCAACTGCCATACGCACGCGCCGATGGTCGCCCTGCGCGGTCTCGCCGAGGACCTGCCGACCGAGGAGTGGTTCAACGACGTCGTCTGGCCCGTCGAGTCCAACCTCACCGAGAGGGACGTCGAGTTGGGCGCGCGGCTCGCCTGCGCCGAGATGATCCGCGGCGGGGTCACCTGCTTCGCCGACCACTACTTCCACATGGACGTGGTCGCCGACGTCGTCGCCGAGTGCGGGATGCGGGCCCATCTCGGCGAGGCCTACTTCTCCTCGCAGGGTCCTCAAGGGCGAGAGAAGTCGGCGGAGTTCGCGCTGCGCCGGCGAGGCGCCGCCGACGGGCGGATCACCACCGCCCTCGCCCCGCACGCCCCCTACACCGTCACCGACGCCGACCTCGCCGCCACCGCTGACCTCGCCCGCGCCCACGGCCTGCCCGTCCACCTGCACGCCGCCGAGAACCGCGGCCAGACCGACACCAGCCTCGCCCGGCACGGCGTCACCCCCATCGAGGTCCTCGACCGCACCGGACTCCTCGACACCGACCTGCTCATCGCCCACGGCACCGGCATCATCGAGCGCGACCTGCCGCTCCTCGCCCGCACGGGCGGCCGTACCGCGGTGGCGACCGCACCCCGCACCTACCTCAGGTTCGCCTGGCCCGACACCACCCCGGTACGGGCCCTGCGCGCGATCGGCGTCCCCGTCGGACTCGCCACGGACGGCGCCGCCTCCAACAACTCCCTCGACGTGTGGGAGTCGATGACGCTGACCTCCCTGATCCAGAAGTCCGCCGAGGGCGACCCGCGCTGGCTGACGTCCCGTCAGGCCCTGCATCACGCCACGCTGCAGAGCGCCCGCGCGGTCGGCCTCGGCACGAGCATCGGCAGCCTCGCCCCGGGGCGGCGCGCCGACATCATCCTGGTCGACCTCACCGGCCCGCACACCCAGCCGGTCCACGACCTCGCCGCCACCCTCGTGCACAGCGCCCGCTCCGCCGACGTGCGCACCACCGTCGTGGACGGCCGCGTCCTCATGCGCGACCGCGAACTGCTCACCCTCGATGTGCCCGCCGTCGTACGGGAGTTGGGGGAGCGACTGGCCGCCCTCGTCGACCGGGGCCACGGGCGGCGCATCCAGGAGTACGACACCTGAGTCCGCGTAGGCTGACTCCCATGGATCTCGCGGACGGCCTGCTCGACCACCCCTACGACGTCTACCGGCGCCTGCGCGACACCGCGCCCGTCCACCGCATCACCGGACCCGACGGCACACCCGCCTGGCTGGTCACCCGGTACGACGACGTCCGGGCCGCCCTCTGCGACCCGCGGCTCTCGCTCGACAAGCGGCACGCCACGGCCCGCACCAACAAGGGCTTCTCGCTGCCGCCCGCTCTCGACTCCAACCTCCTCAACATGGACCCGCCCGACCACACCCGCATCCGGCGCCTGGTCGGCCGCGCCTTCACCCCGCGCCGCATCCAGCAGCTCCGCGAGCCGATCCGGCGTACCGCCGACCAACTCCTCGACGCGCTCGGCCCGCACGGAAGCACCGATCTGATCGCCTCCTACGCGGCCCCGCTGCCGATCACCGTCATCTGCGACCTGCTCGGCGTCCCCGAGGAGCACCGGATGGACTTCCGGGTGTGGACCGACTCCCTGATCGCCCCCGACCCGGCGCGGCCCGAGGCCGGCAAGGAGGCGGTGGTGGCCATGCTGGGCTTCTTCACCCGGCTGCTCGCGGACAAGCGGAAGGCCCCCGCCGACGACCTGCTCTCCGACCTGATCGCGGTCCGCGAAGAGGGCGACCGGCTGAGCGAGGACGAACTCATGTCCCTCGCCTTCCTCATCCTCGTCGCCGGGTACGAGAACACCGTGCAGCTCATCGGCAACTCCGTCCTCGCCCTCCTCCAGCACCCGGACCAGCTCGCCGCCCTGCGCAAGGACCCCGCACGGCTACCGGCCGCCGTCGAGGAGTTCGCCCGCTACGAGGGCCCCGCCCTGCTCGCCATCCGCCGCTTCCCGGTCGAGGACGTGACGATCGCCGGGGTCACCGTCCCGGCGGGGGAGACGGTCTGGGTCTCGCTGTCCGCCGCCAACCGCGACCCCGCCCGCTTCCCCGACCCCGACCGCCTCGACCTGGCCCGCGACGCCTCCGGCCACCTCGCCCTCGGCCACGGCATCCACTACTGCCTGGGCGCACCCCTGGCGCGCACCGAGACGGAGATCGCCCTCGCGGCGCTCCTGGAACGCTTCCCCGAACTGGCGCTCGCGGAGCCCGAGGTGAGGTGGCGTCCGTCGCTGCGCGCACGCGGGCTGGTGACGCTGCCCGTGCGGTACCAGCCGACCGGGCCCGGCCCGACCGAGGACTGACACAAGAGGTGTCCTCTTCGTCGCCGAACGTATCGTTCATGTCGAAAGGTGAACGGACTCTCACGGTCCGCGATGAACGGGTGTCAGCAATGTCTCAGTCCCGTCACCGAGCGAGCCGTTTGCCTTCTCCAGGGCGTTAACTCCAAGAAGTACGACGCTTTTCTGGAGGTGCGAGATGGTGAACGGGCGAACCGTGCTCGAGCGCTTTCCCGCCGGCGGCCCGCGAGGGTCGTGGCCCGCGGAGGAGTTCGCGCACGCGCGACGCCTCGAAGGTCTGCCCGCCGAGGTCGTCATGGACCTCGCCACGGACACCTTCCTGGTCATCGTGCGCGGCGACGCCACGGAGTGAGGCGGCTCAGGCCGGCTTCGGGGCCGGCACCTTCGCCGTGAACTGCTCCGCCTGCAACGCGTACAGCTCCGCGTACACACCGCCCCTGGCCAGGAGGTCTTCCGGAGTGCCGGACTCCACCAGCCGCCCGTGCTCCAGGACGTGCACCAGGTCGGCGTGGCGGACCGAGGCCAGCCGGTGGGTGATCAGTACGACCGTCTGGCCGCTGCCCGCCAGCGCCCGGATCTTCTCGAACACCTCCAGCTCGGCCCGCGCGTCCAGCGCCGCCGTCGGCTCGTCCACGATCAGGATGCGCCCGCGCCGGTAGGCCGCCCGGGCGATGCCGAGGCGCTGCCACTGGCCGCCCGACAGCTCGTGCCCGCCGCTGAAGTTGCGGGCCAGCAGCGTGTCCAGACCGCGCGGCAGATCCGCGACCACGTCCTCGGCGCCCGCCTCGGCGACCGACGCGGCCAGCCGCTCCTCGGTCAGGGGCGCGGAGGAGCGGCCGACGGCCACGTTCACGCGGGCGGTGAAGGGCCAGCGCTTGAAGTCCTGGGCCACCATCGCGATGCGCTCGGCGAGCAGCCGCCGGTCGGCACCCGCCGTGTCGACACCGTCCCACAGGATCCGGCCCCGGTCCGGGGTGTACAGGCCCGCCAGCAGCTTGACCAGGGTGGTCTTGCCCGAGCCGTTCTCCCCGACGAGCGCGATGATCCTGCCGAGGGGGAGGGTGAGGGTCACGTCGTCGAGGGCCGGGCGGGCCGCGTCACCCGGATAGCTGAACGTGACGTTCTCGAACCGGATCTCCCGCGGCTCCTCGGGCAACGGCAGGCCGCCCTCCGGGATCGCCCGCTCGGCCGCCTCGGCGTACAGCCGCTGCAGATCGGCCACGAACAGGGCCTCCTCGTGCAGCTGGTTGATCTCCAGGACCAGCGTGTCCAGGCTCGCCGACCCGGTGCGGATCGCGATCACCGCCGTACCGGCCACGGACAGGGCCATCGCACCGGTCAGCAGCAACGCGCCCAGCGTCGTGTACGTCGCCAGGGTCGCGAGACCCGTCCAGGCGGCCGCGATCAGGCCGGTGCGGGCGGCCAGCCGGGACAGCCGCGCCTGCTCCGCCTCCGCGCTCTCCGACATGGACCTGAAGTGCCGCAGCAGGAACGGGCCGACGCCGTGCACCCGGATCTCGGGGGCCGCGGCCGGCTCGGTGAGCAGGCTGCCGATCAGATGGCCGGCGCGGGCGTGCTGCACCCAGGTGTGGAAGGACTCGTACCGGCGGCGCGCGTTGGTCAGGGCGCCCCAGGCGCTGGGCAGGGTCATGGTGACCAGCAGCGGCAGCAGCGCCGGATGCAGCACGGTGAGCACACCGGCCGCGGCGATCAGGGAGATCACCGCGTTGATGACCCGGGCGCCGTACGAGATCATGCTGCGCGCGGACCGGGCACCGTACTGGGCGGTGTCCAATAGCTTGTGGAAGGCGTGGTCCTCGATCGCGGCCAGCTCCACGTTCGCCGCCCGCTCCAGATACAGCTCGGTCGCCACCCGCTCCACCTTCGGCTCCAGCCGTCCGGTGGCGTAGGTCGAGGCGGCCCGCAGCAGCGCCGCGACCAGCATCATGGCGGCCACGACGGCAAGGGCGGGGGCGGCCGCGCGCAGCCGCTGCCCGATGTCGGGGCCGGTGAGCAGCCTGCCGAGCGCGCTGTTGACGGCCAGCAGGCTCACTGCCTGCGCCGCGCCCCGGCCCACCTCGGCGGCCAGCACGATCCGGGCGGCGCGCGGGTCCGCCTGCCGGGCCAGCCGCAGGCTGGACGCCAGCATGCCGGGCAGCCGGACCACCATCGCCCGGAAGCTCAGCTCCAGGAAGGCGTCCGCATGCTCGTTCCACCCCATGTCGTACCGCAGCGGCCCCCCGAACAGCAGCCGCTCCGAACCCGAGACCTCGGGCTCACCCGCCCCACGTCTCTTTCCCACCGCACCCCTCCCTGGCATATGAACGAACGGCCACTATCGCTGGCACGACAGCGGCGGGGCAGGGCGCGAGCAGGGGTACTGGGGGCGCGCAGGGGTGTGGAGGGGGCGGGGTACGGCGTCGGTTCGGCGACCGGGTTTATGGCGTGGGTTGTACGGTTCCCGCAGCTCACCTCACCGTTGGTGCAGGCGAGCGCAGTGTCACGCCGGAACGGCCCGAGACCAGTCCGGGGTCGTCCCCGTCACCCGGCACAGGGCCAGGTAGAGGGGGATCGGCGGGGTGTACGGGACCGTGCCCTCGGGGCGGTGGATCAGGCGGGCCGTGGCGGGGACCAGGGCGCCGGGGGCGTAGTGCGCGGGGGCCGGCCAGGGGAGGGCGTAGTCGGAGTCCGACGGAACGATCCACCACCAGTGCGCCCCGTCGGCGTACACGCAGCCCACCCGCGGCAGCCGCGGGCCGATCTGCGGTCCCAGGTGGTCGGGTACGGCCACGGCGTCACAGCCGAGCGGGGACGACATACCCTCCGGCACCGCCAGCCGGTGCACCGGGGCCGGCGTGTGCTGCCGACGTCCGAGGCGGACCAGGGTGTCCAGACCGAGCGCCCGGCCGAACGCGCCGGCGCCGCTCACGGCCGCCCCCACCCGTGCTGCTCGCCCGCCGGGGCTTCGCGCCGGGCCTGCGCTTCCTCTTCCTCGCCCGGACCGGGCGGCGGGCCGCCCGGCTTGGGGCGGGCGCCCCAGCCCAGGTCGTTGCACGGGTCGACGATGTCGCGGGCCGCGTCGGTCTGACGGGCCAGCTCGGCCCAGACCAGCAGCCCCGGCCCGTGCTCCTGGGCACCCCAGGCCCGGCACAGCGCGTCGACGAGAAGCAACCCCCTCCCGTGCTCCTCGTCGGGCCGCTGCGGGGAGGGGTGGGGCTCACCGGGCGCACAACCCTCGTCGCGCACGGCTATGCGCACCGTGTCGTCGTGGTCGTGCAACTCGCACACCACGCGACTGCTCGCGGTGTGCACGATCGCGTTGGTGACCAGCTCGGACATGACCAGGGCCGCGGTGTCGCAGGTGTCCGCGCACACTGACCAGCCGGTCAGCCGGGCCCGCGTCAGGCGTCTGGCCTGGGCGGGGGAACCCGGATGTGCGGCCAGCTCGAAGCGGAACCGGCGCTCGGCAGCGCCCCCGTCGGAGGCTGCTCCCGTTGTGGCGCCGAGACCAAGACGGTCTGCGGCGGCGTCTGTTCCTAAGGGCGCGGACGGAATCACGCTTGCCACTATCTCCCCGGCGTGAACACTTGGCAAGTGTCACTCTGAAAAATGCAGAGTGCTGTGTGACTCGGTCAGAGGGCGTGGCACACTGCTCGCAACAGCACCTCGAGCGGCGCCAATTGGGACAACCGGTGATCCGACCCGGATCTTCGAAAGTGTCTTCGAACGGCGCCGCAGGGCTGTCGGGATTCTTTTGCCGGAGCGGACTCTTGAGTCGGAGGTGGGAGCGTGAGCGAACCGCGGTCCGCGCCGACCGTGGGCCAGGTGGTCCTCGGGCGGCGCCTGCTGGACCTGCGGGAGCGCGCCGGGCTGAAGCGCGAGGAGGCCGCCCATGTCCTTCGCGTCGCCCCCGCCACCATCCGCCGCATGGAGATGGCCGAGGTCGCCCTCAAGATCCCGTACCTGCAACTGCTGCTGAAGGCCTACGGAGTTCCCGACGACGAGGCCGACCTCTTCGTCCAACTGGCCGAGGAGGCCAACAAGCCCGGCTGGTGGCAGCGGTTCCACGACATCCTGCCGGGCTGGTTCTCGATGTACGTCAGCCTGGAGGGCTCGGCCAGCCTCATCCGCTCCTATGAGCCGCACTTCGTCCCCGGCCTGCTGCAGACGGAGGACTACGCGCGCGGGGTGCTGAAGTCGGGCGCGATCGGCCAGACCAGCCCCGACGACATCGAGCGCCATGTCGCGCTGCGCATGCAGCGCCAGGAACTGCTCACCCGTCCCGACGCCCCCCGTTTCTGGGCGGTGATGGACGAGACGGCCCTGCGCCGCCCGGTCGGCGGCCCGGAGGTGATGCGTACGCAGATCGACAAGTTGCTCGAGGCCACGACGCTGCCGCATGTGACGCTCCAGGTCGCCCCGTTCCGCAACGGGCCCCACCCGGGGACGTACGGACCGTTCGTCCTGTTCCGATTCGCCATGTCGGAACTGCCGGACATGGTCTACAGCGAGTACCTGACCGGCGCGGTCTACCTGGACGCGCGCTCCGAGGTGGCGACGCACCTGGAGGTCATGGACCGCATGGCGGCGCAGGCCGCCACGGCACAACGCACGAAGGAGATCCTCCAGGATCTCCGCAAGGAGCTGTGAATGGATCGCATCACACCGCGCAGTCGCGTCTACAACGGCATGCCCGCGCGGGAGTTGGGCAGCGAGGGGTGGCACAAGCCCTGGAGCGGCGGCAACGGCGGGAACTGCCTGGAGGCGATGAAGCTCGCCGACGGCCGGATCGCCGTACGGCAGTCGACCGACCCGGACGGACCGGCGCTGATCTACACCACGGACGAGATGACCGCCTTCATCGAAGGTGCCAAGGCGGGGGAGGCCGACTTCCTGCTCTCCTGAACGGCCCCTGATGATTGGCTCTCGCTCGACTTCCCTATGCCGTGCTGACTTGAGTATTCGTTATTCGGCTGCGCGGGCGCATGCCCCACGCTTACGGTGAATGCGGTTCAGGTGCGCAGGCAGCGGATCCTTCCGTCGCGAGTACTCGCTACCCACCCGGCTGCCGGTTCCCTCCGGCGGCCGGTCCCATGCCGGTCGTCGCCCAGTGCGGCCACCGGCGCGAGTGTTTACGTCACCGCCGTCGACCCCGATCTCTGAACCTCACCCCGGCGGCAGCGCCCTGCACAGCGCCTCCAGCGCCGCGCCGTAGGCGTGTTCCGGCGGCGTGGCGTACCCGACGACCAGGCCGTCGGCCATCGGCATCCCCGTCTCCGGGTGCCGGAACGCGGCCAGTCCGTCCAGGGCGACCCCCTGCCACACGGCCGCCTTCACCGCGGACCGCTCCGTGCCGGGCGGTAGCCTGAGCACGGCGTGCAGTCCGGCCGCGATGCCGGTCACCTCGATGTGCGGGGCGTGCGCGGCGAGCGCCGCGACCAACCGGTCCCGCCGGCGCCGGTAGCGCTGCCGCATGCGCCGCAGATGACGGTCGTACGACCCGGAGACCACGAAGTCCGCGAGCGCCAGCTGGTCCAGCACGCTCGCCCACCCCTCCCGCTCGCCCTTGGCCGCGAGCACGGGCCCGACGTATCGCTCGGGCAGCACCATCCAGCCCAGCCGCAGCGCGGGCGACAGACTCTTGCTGACCGAGCCGATGTGGATCACCCGCTCCGGGTCGAGCCCCTGGAGCGCGCCCACGGGCCTGCGGTCGTACCGGAACTCGCCGTCGTAGTCGTCCTCCAGAACCACCGCCCCACGCGCGCGTGCCCAGTCGATCACCGCCGCCCGCCGCTCCGGATGCAGCGGACCGCCGGTCGGGAACTGGTGCGCGGGCGTGAGCAGCACGGCCCGCTCCCGCCCCAGCCCGGCCACCTGGGCCCCGTGCTCGTCCAGCGGGAGCGGTACGGTCCGCACGCCCGCCATGGCCAGCAGTCCCCGGTGGAAGCCCAGACCGTACGCCTCCACGGCCAGCGGGCCGCGCAGCACGCCCCCCCACCCTGGCCGAACAGCAGCCGCAGCGCGTGCGCGAAGCCGGAGCAGATGACGATCCCGTCCGGCTCGGTGCGCACCCCACGCGCGCGTGCCAGATACTCCGTGAGCGCCTCCCGCAGCTCCCGGCGCCCGGCGGGATCCCCCGGCCCGAACGCCTCGCTGGGCGCCGCCTGCAGGGCCCTGCGGTACGCGGCCGACCAGGCCGCCCGCGGGAAAGCCGACGCGTCCGGTGTGCCCTGCCTCAGGTCGTGCCGCGGTCCACGCGCGCGTGGAGTTGCCTTCACGGACACTCGCTCGGCGTGTCGCCAGGGCTCGGCTCGGTCGGCAACCCGGGTCCCGGAACCCTGCCGTGCGGTCAGCCAGCCCTCCGCGACCAGTTCCGCGTACGCGTCGGCGACGGTGTTGCGGGCCACGCCCAGGTCGGCGGCGAGCGAGCGGTACGGCGGCAGCCGGGTACCGGGCGACAGCCGCCCGCTGCGCACGGCCTCGCGCAACGCCCGGATCAGCGCCGCCCGCCGCCCACCCGGCCCCGACAGCTCGAGGTGCAGGTCGGCGCCGATCCGCTCCGCGGAATTGACCCATGATTCCGTCAGGCCTTCCGCGCCCTCATCGGCTTCGACGCCGCCGCACGCGAGGGTCTCGACCCGGCTCTCGTCGAGCTGATCCAGATCCGCGCCTCGCACCTCAACCACTGCGCTTACTGCCTCCACATGCACACCAACGACGCCCGCAAGGCTGGCGAGAGCGAGGACCGGCTGCACATGGTCGCCGTCTGGCGCGAGGCCCGGCACTTCTTCACCCCGAAGGAACAGGCGGCCCTCGCCCTGACCGAGGCGGTCACCCGGGTCGCCGACGCAGGCGTCCCCGACGAGGCATACGAGCAGGCGGCCGCCCACTTCGACCAGACGGAACTGGCCCACGTCCTCGCCCTGATCTTCGCGATCAACACATGGAACCGTGTGGCCCTGGCGACGGGGAAGGTGGCGGGCACGGACGAACGCCGCCGCTGACGACGCGCTTTCGGCGCCGACTCGACCCTGCCGCACCCATGTCGGCTACACGGCCATCGGACGGTCGTACGGCGATATCGGCGCCGGCAGCCGTGAACTCCCCGTCAGGTAACGGTCCACGGCCGCCGCCACCGCCCGCCCCTCCGCGATCGCCCACACGATGAGCGACTGCCCACGCGCCGCGTCCCCGGCGGCGAACACGCCGGCGACGTTGGTCGCGAAGCCGTCGTCGCGGGCGATCGTGCCCCGCGGCTCCATCACCAGTCCCAGCTGGTCGACGAGCCCGTCCTCCCGGTCCGGCCCGGAGAAGCCGAGCGCGAGCAGCACCAGGTCGGCGGGCAGCGTCCGCACGGTGTCCCGCACCGGCTGCCGCCGCTCGTCCACCTCGACCAGGTGCAGGGACCGCACATGCCCGCTGTCGTCCCCGTCGAAGCGCAGCGTGGACGCCGCGAACAGCCGCGCGTCCGCGTCCGCCGCCGGTGCCGTCCTGAGGTCCCGCGCCTCCTCGTGGGCCGCGGACAGCCGGTAGATCTTCGGGTACGTCGGCCACGGCTCGACGTCCTCGTCGCGCTCGCCACCCGGCTGTGCGTAGATGTCCAGCTGGGTCACGGACGCGGCGCCCTCGCGCACCGCGGTCCCCAGACAGTCGGCCCCGGTGTCCCCGCCGCCCACGATCACCACATGCTTGCCGGCCGCGGACAGCGGCGAGACCTCCAGATCCCCCTCGCACACCCGGTTGGCCAGCGGCAGGTACTCCATCGCCTGGTGTATCCCGGTCAACTCCCGGCCCGGTACCGGAAGTTCCCGCCACGCCGTCGCACCCGTGGCCAGCACCACCGCGTCGTAGCGAGCCCGCAGATCGGCCGCCGGGACATCCCGCCCGACCGCCGTCGACGTACGGAACCTCGTCCCCTCGGCCCGCATCTGTTCCAGCCGCCGCTCCAGATGCCGCTTCTCCATCTTGAACGCGGGGATGCCGTACCGCATCAGCCCCCCGATCCGGTCGTCCCGCTCGTACACGGCGACCGTGTGCCCGGCCCGCGTCAGCTGCTGCGCCGCGGCGAGCCCGGTCGGCCCCGAGCCGATCACCGCGACGGTCTTCCCCGACAGCCGATCCGGGGGCCGCGGCGGGGTGAATCCCTCCTCCCAGGCCCGGTCGGCGATCGCGCACTCCACGTTCTTGATCGTGACGGCAGGCTGGTTGATCGCGAGCACGCACCCGGCCTCGCACGGCGCCGGACACAACCGTCCGGTGAACTCGGGGAAGTTGTTCGTCGCATGCAGCCGGTCGCTTGCCGCCCGCCAGTCCTCGCGGGAGACCAGATCGTTCCACTCGGGGATCAGATTGCCCAGCGGGCAGGCGTCGTGGCAGAACGGGATGCCGCAGTCCATGCAACGGTCGGCCTGCTTGCTGATGATCGGCAGCAGCGCTCCCGGGACATAGACCTCGTCCCAGTCCCGGACCCGCTCCTCCACGGGCCGCCGCGGCCATTCCTGGCGCGGCGTGGTCATGAACCCCTTGGGATCGGCCATGGTCGTCTTCCTCGTGTACGCGTACCGGGGGGTACTCCGGGTACGACGGGCCGTGCCTCGTCGGGCGGCACTCTTTCGGCCACGATACGTCTCCGCCGACACCCCCGCAGAGTGGCGGACAGCGCTTTCTCGCGAGCTCCTCGCAGGACGAGGGTTCAGGCTATGGCCAGCACGTACGCGACGGCGGCCGCGGCGGAGGCGACCGTGCGGACGTCGTTCCAGAACGTCCACTCGCGCACATACACCGGCCAGTACGCCGCCGCCTCGGGACTGCCCGAGGCCATCCCGGCCAGCTTGTTGTTGCGGGGCACGTTCGCGACCATGGTCAGCCCGAACGACCCGAACAGGTACAGCGCACTGCCCAGCAGCAGCTCGACCGTGCCCTCGTCCGGCCACACCACGAACGTCACCACCGCGATCACCGCGCACAGCACCGCCGAGCCGAGGAACACCAGCATGAAGGCGGGCTGCACGGCGGCCACGTTGATCGACTTCATCGCGGCCACACCCTGCGCGGGAGGCAACGCGGCCAGCCCTCGCATCACGAAGGTCGAGAACCCGCAGAGCACCCCCGCCACCAGCCCGGTCCCCAGCACCCCCAGCACGGCCAGCACGAAGAACGGCCCATCGATCACGATCCCACCTCACTCCCACACCGCCCGGCCCCAGACCCGGCACCGGCCTTTCTCCTTTCCTCCCAGTGAAGGCGCACACGGCCCGCCCCACCATGGCTGAGGACCGCGCCGACATGCGCCAGCGTCCAGGTCCCCCACGCACGCCGCCCCGATGCGAGGAGGGGCGCCCGCCCCGGCCCTGCGCACCGCCTGACCTGGATCCAGGGCACACCCTCAGCCCCGCTTGAACATCGGGTCGCGACGGTGCAGCACGGCGGTGCCACACCTCCTCGGCCCCCTGCCCCGCCGACGCACATCCTCAGCCGACGTCGGCCGCCTCTCCCCACCCCCTCAGCACGCTCTCCACGGCCGCCGCGATCCGCCGCCGCGCCTCGAACCTCGGCACCCCGCTCATCAGCAGCTGGTCGTACGGCGTGTCCACGTGCCGTACGGCCGCCACGACCGCCGAGATCACCGCCCCCTCCGTCAGCGCCCGCCCGGCCGCACTGCGTCCGACCCGCCCGCTGCCCCGCACCGACGCGTGCGCCGCGATCGCCAGGGCCCGCTCGGCCGGACACCCGGGAAACAGCCGGACGATCTCCGCCGCGAACGCCTCCACGAACCGCTCGTCCTCCACCGCCCTGCGCCGCGCGTCCCGGGCCCGCCGCCGGCGCCGCACCTCCGCGTCCGCCAGGCACCGCGCCTCGGCCCGGGCCAGCGCCTCCTCCTCCACGAGCAGGCCCTGCCGTTCGTACCGGCCCTGGCGCCGGTTGAACCGCACGACCACCGCCGACAGCGTGCTCTCCTCCCGCGCCCTGCGGGTCAGCGCCGTGTCACCGCGCGGCAAGAACACCAAGTGCCCCAGGTCGGCGCAGGCGAGGCAGCGCGGCGCCCCGTCCTCCAGCACGAGCATCGACAGCGGACCGCGCCGGCACCCGGAACATCGCTTGCGCCGCAGCGGCTGGACGACGACAAGTCCACCGGGGAAGAGGGGAGTTGCAGTAGGTGCCATACGCGCTTCTTTCCCCGCCTCCGCCCTGCACTCCCACGCCTCTTCCCGTTCCGCCCGCTCCTTCCGGCGGATGGGGAACACCGACACCTGCACACGGCGCCGCACTGCCGTGGCGCCCTCGTCTCCTACCGCGATCGCGAGGCCCACCACCGCCACCGCGGGGCCCGCTTACGACAGCCAGTGCACGTCCCCCTCCCGCTGCCACGGAACCTTCCCGGCATCATGGGATCTGTGCGACTCGAAGCGATCACCTGGGACCGGCTCGCCGAACTGCTGGCCGACCGGCTGGTCGAGCTGAAGCCCGCCGACGGGGGTGCCTGGTCGCGCGCCGGCTTCGACGGGGCACCGGCCGCCCGCCCGGTGGACCTCGCCGAGCGCGTCGCCCAGGCGCTGCGCGTGCGCGGGCGCCCCTCGCTCGTCGTCGGCGCCGAGGGCTTCCTGCGCCCAGCCTCTCTCCGCCTGGAGCACGGGCGACGGGACGCGGAGTCGTACTACGGCGGCTGGTTCGACACGGGCGCCCTGTGGCGCGAGGTCTTCGGCCCGCTCGACCCCGGCGGAAGCGGCCGCGTCCTGCCCGATCTGTGGGACCCGGCCACCGACCGTGCCACCCGCAGCCCGTACGTCCAACTCCCTCCCGGCGGAATCCTGTTGTTCCATGGTCCCCTCCTCCTTCGGCACTGGTTCCCCTTCGATCTGACCGTCCACGTCCTCCTCTCCCCGGGCGCCCTGCGCCGCCGCACCCCGGAGGCCGACCACTGGACGCTCCCCGCCTTCGAGCGCTACGAGGCCGAGACCGACCCGGCCGGGACGGCCGACGTCCTCGTGCGCGCGGACGATCCACGCCACCCGGCATGGAACGGCTGATCCGGCCGCCCGGCAAACCCCCTTTTCTATGCGCGTGCATGTAACTAGAGTGCTGCCATGACGACCTCCTCCGGCGCTCCCGTCGCCTTCGACGACTCTGTCCGCGCTCTCCTCGACGGCAAGAACTTCGCCAGCGTCGCCACCCTCGGCCCCGACGGCGCCCCGCAGAACTCGGTGGTCTGGATCAAGCGAGAAGGCGACACCGTGCTCTTCTCCTCCACCGACGGCCGTCAGAAGGTGCGCAACCTGCGCCGCGACCCGCGCATCAGCCTCACGGTCTTCGACCTGGCCAACCCCTACAGCTCCGCCGAGATCCGGGGCACCGCCGAGATCCTGCCGGACGAGGGCAAACGGCTCCCGTACGAGCTGTCGCACAAGTACCTCGGCATCGACCCGCCGGCGGAGAAGGACGACGAGACCCGCATGATCATCAGGGTCGTCCCGCGGAAGGTCGTGGCCTTCTCGGTGTGAGCGGTCAGAGCCAGCCGTTGCGCCGGAAGCCGCGGTACAGCACGAAGCACGCAGCCGCCATCACACTCATGACGAGCGGGTAGCCGAACCGCCAGTGCAGCTCCGGCATGTGGTCGAAGTTCATGCCGTAGACCCCGCACACCATCGTCGGCACGGCGATCACCGCCGCCCAGGCCGTGATCTTCCGCATGTCCTCGTTCTGCGCGACTGTCACCTGTGCGAGATGCGCCTGCAGGATGGAGTTGAGCAGTTCGTCGAACGCGGCTATCTGTTCCTTGGCCCGCAT
This sequence comes from Streptomyces sp. NPDC031100, assembly GCF_055570785.1. Lineage (NCBI taxonomy): Bacteria > Bacillati > Actinomycetota > Actinomycetes > Kitasatosporales > Streptomycetaceae > Streptomyces > Streptomyces sp. NPDC031100. The sequence goes on along the minus strand of NZ_JBVIGN010000001.1, from coordinate 238,456 downwards.
CAGATGGTCGAGCACGTCCCTGAAGTACGCCTGTATCTCCGGGTCGACCACCCGTATCGGCCGCGTCGCCAGATCCTCCACCGGGCGGCCGAGCGGCACCACCGCCCGCTTCAGCTCCAGGAGTTCACGCTTCAGCTGGTAGATGCGCCCCGGGTCGGCCCGTGCGCCGTTCTCCGAGAACACGTCCGTCTCGACCTGGTCGATATCGGCCTGCACCGCATCCGTGACGGTCAGATAGTCGTCCACGACGTGGTCGGCGATCGCGTGCAGCACCGCCGCCGGCCCCTTGGCGAGCTGCTGCGGGTCCGCCTCCAACTCCTCGCGCAGCGGGCCGAGAGAGCCGTGCCGCCCGTGCCGTACCGTGATCACGAAGTCCTCGCCGACGAACACCATGATCTCGCCGGTGTCGACCACCTCGCTCGTCGCCGTCAGTTTCTCGTGCTCCACGTAGCAGACGGTCTTGAACACCGCGAAGAGGGTTTCCCCGTACCGCTCCAGCTTCGGGCGCTGGTGGGCCTCCACCGCGTCCTCCACCGCCAGCGGGTGCAGGTCGAACAGCTCGGCGATGCCCGCGAACTCACTGTCCGTCGGCTCGTGCAGCCCCAGCCAGACGAACCCCTCGCCGCTCTTGCGCACCATCTCCACGGCAGCCACCAGGTCGGTGCACCCCGGCACCCGGACCCCGTCCTGGTACGTCACGCAGTTCACCACCGAGGAACCCAGCGGTGACCGGGCGGGATGGCTCAGGTCGACGCGCGGCCGCCGCCGGGCCAGCCGCGCGACCTTGCGCAGGCCGCCGACCCTGCCCAGCCCTGTGACCTTCCGCAGATTCCCTGCCATGGACATCCGGATCTCCTTGCGTGGATCTCCTCGCACACCGCTTTCGCGCCTTGCCCGGCAAGTGTGCCAGCCTGGCGCAAGGCGCGGGTAAGCCTGTGGGAACAGTTCGTTCCGCTTTGTTCCCGCCTGTGGACGGAGAGCCGGCCGCTGCGGACGAGCCGGCCGGCTGCGAGGATCGCGGGATGACATCATCCGAGGGCTACCTCCTGGACAACCAGCAGAGCGAGGCGGCACAGCGCTTCGACGCCTTCGCCTCCCTCTTCGATCCCACGACGTTCCGGCACCTCGAAGCGTTGGGGCTCGGTCCCGGCCGGTGTGTCTGGGAGGTCGGGGCCGGCGGCACCTCGGTGGTGTCCTGGCTCGCCGAGCAGGTCGGACCCACCGGCCAGGTCGTGGCGACCGACATCGACACCGCGCGACTTTCCACCGCCGACCGCCCTCCCGTCGAGGTGCGCGTCCATGACGTGGGGACTCAGGAGCCGCCGGGCGAGGGCTTCGACCTGGTGCACGCCCGGCTGGTCCTCGTCCATGTCCCCGACCGGGAAAGGGCGTTGGACTCCATGATCAGGGCGCTGCGACCGGGCGGGACCCTGTTGATCGAGGACGCCGACCCCTCCCTCCAGCCCCTGCTCTGCCCCGACGAATACGGCCCCGAGCAGCAGCTTGCCAACCGCCTGCGGCAGGGATTCCGCAGGCTGCTCGCCGACCGCGGCGCCGACCTGTCGTACGGCCGCAAGCTCCCGCGCCTGCTCCGCGAGGCAGGGCTGAGCGAGGTGGCGGCCGACGCGTACTTCCCCGTGACCTCGCCCGCCTGCACCGCCCTGGAGTCCGCCACGGTCCGTCAGATCCGCGGCCGACTCGTCGCCGCGGGCCCTGCCACCGACGAGGACGTCGACCGCCACCTGGCCCATGTGGAGGCGGGCGGCATGGACCTGGCCACCGCACCGATAATCTTGGCGTGGGGACGCAAGGGCTAGGGATACGGCTGCGTGTCAGCCGCGGGTGCCCCTGCGTGCCGGCCGCCGGTGCCCCGGTGCGGTGGTCTGCCGCCCACCCGTTCCACCGCCCGCGCTCCCGCCCCGCACCCGTGTGCCGCCGCCTCCTGCGGCTCGGCGCCCGCGAGCAGGGCGGCGAGGAACGCGCCGGTGAAGGCGTCGCCTGCGCCCGTGGTGTCCAGCGGAGTCGCCGGCACGGCCGGAACCCGGGCGACCACGGCCCCGGAACGGGCCACCAGCGCCCCGTCCGCACCCGACTTGGCCACCACCAGTGGGACGAGCCGGCTCAACTTGGCCGCCGCGTCGGCCGGTTCCGGCAGCCCTGTCAGCAGACAGGCCTCGTCCCGGCTGGGCAGCAGCACGTCCAACCCCTCCGCGAACGCCAGGAAACGGTCCACCCCGAACTCCACGAGGAAGCCCGCCGACGCCGGATCCAGACTGACCGGCACGCCACGCGCGCGTGCTGCCGCGAGGGCCACCCCGGCGAGCGCCAGGCTCGGCTCCGAGAACAGCAGATAGCCCGACAGGTGCAGCCGTGCGACCCCGTCGAGCAACGCGTCGGACCAGTCGGCGGGTTCGAGACGCAGGGATGCCCCGCTGTCCGTGAGGAACGTGCGCTCGGCCGACGCACCCGTGTCGACGAGGCAGATCACCGTCCCGGTCGTGGCCTCCCGGTCGACCACGAGCCGGGGCCGCACCCCGGCCGCCACCAGCTCGTGCTCGTGCCACTGTGCCGCTTCCGCGCCCACCCGCCCCAGCAGTCGTACGTCCGCACAGCCCGCGTGGGCGGCCCAGCAGGCCACATTGGCGCCCGCGCCGCCCGGCAGGGTCCGGATCGCTGCGGCCGTGTCGGTGCCGGCCGCGAGCGGCCCCCGGTGCCGGGCGACGACATCGGTGACGACGTCCCCGACGACCAGCAGCGCCCCGTCCCGTCCCCCGGTCACCCCGTGGTCCACGCCACGGCGATCTGCGCCGCCAGCCGCACATTGCCCCGCACCGCGGCCAGGTTGGCCTCCAGCGACGCGCCGTCCGTGTGCCGGACCAGGAAGTCGAGCAGGAACGGCGTGACCGCCTGGCCGGTGATCCCCTCCTCCTCGCAGGCGCGCAGCGCGTCCGCGAGCACGCGCGCGTGCAGCGCCGGATCGAGCTGCTGGTCCTCCGGGACGGGGTTGGCGACGATCAGTGCCGACTCCGGCGCGTCCAGCGCGTCCTGGGCCCGCATGACCTCCGCGACCTGCTCCGGGCTCTGCAGCGTCCAGTCCACCGGATGTCCGGAGTCGGACAGATAGAAGCCCGGGAAACGGTTGGTGCGGTAGCCGGCGACGGCCACGCCCAGCGTCTCCAGCCGCTGCAGGGTCGCCGGCACGTCCAGGATGGACTTCACGCCCGCGCACACCACCGTGATCCGGGTCCGCGCCAGCAGGCCCAGGTCGGCCGACTCGTCCTGGGTCACCGTCCACTCCCGGTGCACACCGCCCAGCCCGCCCGTGGCGAACACCCGGACGCCCGCCAGCGCGGCCAGCTGGGCCGTCGCCGACACCGTGGTCGCCCCGCTCGCTCCCGCTGCCACGGCCAGCGGCAGGTCACGGTGGCCGAGCTTGCGGATACCGTCCTCGTTCGCGACCCGCTCCAGCTGCTCCTTGTCCAGGCCGATGTGCGGGCGCCCGTGCAGGACGGCGATGGTCGCGGGGACGGCGCCTGCCTGCCGCACCACGTGCTCCAGCTCCAGCGCCACCTGGAGGTTGCGCGGACGCGGCAGACCGTGCGCGATGATCGTGGACTCCAGGGCCACCACCGGCCGCCGCGCGTCGATCGCTTCCCGGACTTCTTCCGACACCACCAGCACCACGCGCCCGCCTCCTGTCCATCGGTCCTTCCCTCATCTCTGGCGGGCGCCACACCCGGCTAAACGCTTGCCGTCTGTGGGGGACACCACCAGCCTGGACGGCATGACCAACCACTCCATGCGTCTCGACCACGTCGTCCTGTGGGTCGCCGACCCGGTCGCGGCGGCCCGCTTCTACCAGGACGCCGTCGGTCTGGAGCCCCTGAGGCTCGCCGAGTTCGCCGAGGGAAAGGTGTCGTTCCCCTCCATCCGTGTCAACGAGGAGACCATCCTGGACCTCGCACCGCGCGGCATCGCGGAGCGCATGAACATGCTCCCCGGCTCCGCCGACAGTGCGGGCCACCCCGTCAACCACGTCTGCCTGTCGCTGCCGTCCGCCGGCTTCGACGCCCTGCGCGCCCGCCTGGCCGAACACGGCGTCCCCATGAGCGACATCGGGTACGACTCCTTCGGCGCCCGCGGAAACGCCACGCGGAGCTTCTACTTCCGAGACCCCGACGGCAACGTCTTCGAGGCCCGGCACTACGCGTAGCCGCACCAGGGGACGTACGGGCCCGGCGCCGTCAGAAAAGAGGCTCGGGCAGCACGCCCTCCAGGGCGAGCAGTTTGCGCTTGGTCTCCAGACCACCGCCGAAACCGCCGATACCGCCGTCGCTCTCCACGACCCGGTGACAGGGCACGACGACCGGCAGCGGATTGGCCCCCATCGCCGCGCCCACCGCCTGGGCCCCGCCCGGCTGCCCGACCCGCCCGGCCAGATCGCCGTACCCGACCACCGTGCCGTAGGGGACACCGGTGGCCAGCTCGCGCAGCACCTGCCGGTTGAAGCCCGAGATCAGCGACCAGTCCAGGGGCAGGTCGAAGTCGTGGCGCTCGCCCGCGAAATACGCCTCGACCTGCCGTATCGCCTCGGCCAGCAGCGGCGAGTCCGGGTCCTCGACGGGCTCCGTGCCCAGCCGGGCCGCCAGCCGCTCCAGGGCCCGCTCGCGCACCGCGTCCGTGGCGTGGAAGACCACGTTGACCAGTCCCTCGCGGGTCGCCGCCAGCATCAGCGGGCCGATGCCGGTGCCCACGACGGCCCACACCACCTGCTGCTCGTCCTGCCCATGGCTGTCCATGCGCCCACGGTACGACCCGCCACTGACAACGCCCGCCGCGCGGCCGCCCCGGCCCGGTCCGCTCAGTCCGCGCCCAGCGCCGCCCGGACCACGTCGGGCTTGTTGGTGATGATCCCGTCGACGCCGTAGCCCGCGACCTTCCGGGCGGTGGCCGCGTCGTTCACGGTCCAGGCGAACACCTGGAGCCGCTTGCCGTGCGGTCCCTTGAAGTGGTGCACGCAGGAGACGTAGTGGGTGGAGATCGACGCGTAGGAGGGATTGATCAGGTCGGTGAAGCGCGCGTATTCGTGCACCTGTGCCACGGAGGGCGTGCCGAGCAGCCCGGTGGTGACCGCCGGCTTCAGCTCGTGCACGGTGCGCAGGGTGTCCACACTGAAGCTCTGCACGATCAGCCGATCGAGGTGCTGCCGGTCCAGCCAGCCCTCGTTGCCGAGGAGCTTCAGGGTCTGCTGCTCGATGCCGGGGTACAGCTGGGGGTTCTTGATCTCCAGGAGCAGCTTCTCGTGGTTGTGGTCGACCCTGCGCATGTACTGCTTCAGCGTCGGCACGCGCGTGCCCGCGTAGGCGGGCGAGTACCAGCTGCCGGCGTCCAGCCGGGCGATCTCGGCGGCGGTGAAGTCCTTCACCTTCCAGGGCGCCCGGCCCGGGAAGACGTCCTCGACGTTCGTGGTGCGCGCCAGGTTGTCGTCGTGGATGACGACCAGTTCGCCGTCCTTGGTGCGCTGCACGTCGTTCTCCACCCAGGTGAAGCCGAGTTTCGCGGCCTTGTCGATGGAGGCCAAGGTGTTCTCGGGAGCGTAGGCGGAGGCACCGCGGTGGGCGACCACCGTGGGCCTGCCGGTCTCACCGGCCCGGGCGTCGGCGGTGAGGCTCACCAGGGCTGCCGTCCCCAGGGTGGCGGCGACCATGGCGGCGCCTGCGCGCGCGTACATGCGGACTCCTCGCGTCGAGCGAATACCGGCTGCACCAGCTTGACAGCAGAGGGTCGGCGGCGCCGGGCGCAGGACCATCACACGATGAATGGTGACGTGCAAGTCCGCTCACCGGTGCCGCACATGTGGGGCAAGGCCGTGTTTCTTTACCGGAAAATCGTTCGACCATTCTGGTGGGGGTCATACTCTCTGCGTCAACCCTGACCGCCGCCGCGGTCCTGGGACGGGGGCATATTTCACACATTCCGGGACGCAAGAGGGTGAAGGGCAGCCGCGCATGCAGGGCACGGTCGACGGATTCAGCTACGGGGTCGTCACCCCGTTGGTGGCCTATCTGATGGCCTGCCTCGGCGGCGCCCTCGGCCTGCGGTGCACCACCCGGTCCCTGCTGGTCACGCACGCGCGGCGGCCCGCCTGGCTGGCTCTCGGCTCGGCCGCGATCGGCTCCGGCATATGGACGATGCACTTCATCGCCATGATGGGCTTCACCATCAAGGAAGCGCCGATCCACTACGACAAACCGATCACCTACGCGAGCCTCGGCCTCGCCATCGTCATGGTGGGCGTCGGGATCTGCATCGTCGGCTACTGGGGCGCCAAGGGCACCGCGCTGTTCACCGGCGGCACGATCACCGGTCTGGGTATCGCCTCGATGCATTACCTCGGCATGGCGGGCGTGCACTTCGACGGGCGGTTCACCTACAACACGTTCACGGTCGCCGCATCCGTCGTCATAGCGGTCGTGGCCGCGACGGCCGCCCTGTGGGCGGCCGGACAGGTCCGGGGCTTCCTGTGGAGCGTCGGGGCCAGCCTGGTGATGGGCCTCGCCGTCACCGGCATGCACTACACCGGCATGGCCGCTCTCGACGTCCACCTCCACGGCACATCCGGCGCCGCCGCGAGCGGCTCGGAGGCCGGGGTGATCGCGCCGATGCTGATCGGCCCGCTCGCCTTCCTGCTCCTCGCCGCCGTCGTCGTGATCCTCGACCCGCTGATGGTCATGGGAAGGACTCGAGCGTCCGTCGAGGAGAAGCCGGGCGTCCCGGCCTCCGCCATCGCCTCCCACCAGGACCGCCACCCGTCGCTCCACTCCGGGGGCAGGCCCGTACGCGACCCCGGGCACCACAGGTCGCGCACCCCGCAGAACCGCTGATCGGGACCCGTTGTCAGTGCGGGGTCGTACGGTGGACTCCATGCGGCCCGTTTCCCACATCGAACGCACGGTGGCGCCCTTCGAGGTCGTCAGCCCCTACCAGCCCAGCGGCGACCAGCCGACGGCCATCGCCGACCTGGCCAAGCGCATCGAGGCCGGTGAGAAGGACGTCGTCCTGCTGGGCGCGACCGGCACCGGCAAGTCCGCCACCACTGCGTGGATGATCGAGAAGCTCCAGCGCCCCACCCTCGTGATGGCGCCGAACAAGACGCTGGCCGCCCAGCTGGCCAACGAGTTCCGCGAGCTCCTCCCGAACAACGCGGTCGAGTACTTCGTCTCGTACTACGACTACTACCAGCCCGAGGCCTACGTCCCCCAGTCGGACACCTACATCGAGAAGGACTCCTCGATCAACGAGGAGGTCGAGCGCCTGCGCCACTCGGCGACGAACTCGCTGCTCACCCGCCGCGACGTCATCGTGGTCGCCTCGGTGTCCTGTATCTACGGCCTCGGTACTCCGCAGGAGTACGTGGACCGGATGGTCCCCCTCCGGGTCGGCGACGAGATCGACCGCGACGACCTGCTGCGCCGCTTCGTCGACATCCAGTACACGCGCAACGACATGGCCTTCACCCGCGGCACCTTCCGGGTCCGCGGCGACACCATCGAGATCTTCCCGGTCTACGAGGAGCTGGCCGTCCGCATCGAGATGTTCGGCGACGAGATCGAGGCACTCTCCACGCTCCACCCGCTCACGGGCGAGATCATCAGCGACGACCAGCAGCTGTACGTCTTCCCCGCCTCCCACTACGTCGCCGGCCCGGAGCGCATGGAGCGGGCCGTCAACGACATCGAGAAGGAGCTGGGGGAGCACCTCGCGGAACTGGAGAAGCAGGGCAAGCTCCTGGAGGCCCAGCGCCTGCGCATGCGGACCACGTACGACATCGAGATGCTCCGCCAGATCGGCACCTGCTCCGGCGTGGAGAACTACTCGATGCACTTCGACGGCCGCTCGCCCGGCTCCCCGCCCAACACCCTGCTGGACTACTTCCCGGACGACTTCCTGCTGGTCATCGACGAGTCGCACGTCACCGTCCCGCAGATCGGCGCCATGTACGAGGGCGACGCCTCCCGCAAGCGCACCCTGGTCGAGCACGGCTTCCGGCTGCCCTCCGCCCTGGACAACCGCCCCCTGAAGTGGGAGGAGTTCCAGGAGCGCATCGGCCAGACGGTCTACCTGTCGGCGACCCCGGGCACCTACGAGCTCTCGCGCGGCGACGGCGTAGTCGAGCAGATCATCCGCCCCACCGGCCTGGTCGACCCGGAGGTCGTGGTCAAGCCCACCGAGGGGCAGATCGACGACCTGGTGCACGAGATCCGCAAGCGCACCGAGAAGGACGAGCGCGTCCTGGTCACCACGCTCACCAAGAAGATGGCCGAGGACCTCACCGACTACTTCCTGGAACTCGGCATCCAGGTGCGCTATCTGCACAGCGACGTCGACACCCTGCGCCGCGTCGAGCTGCTGCGCGAGCTGCGCTCCGGCGAGTTCGACGTCCTGGTCGGCATCAACCTGCTCCGCGAGGGCCTCGACCTGCCCGAGGTGTCCCTGGTGGCGATCCTCGACGCCGACAAGGAGGGCTTCCTTCGCTCCGGCACCTCGCTGATCCAGACCATCGGCCGCGCGGCACGCAACGTCTCCGGCCAGGTCCACATGTACGCCGACAAGATCACCCCGGCGATGGAGAAGGCCATCGAGGAGACCAACCGCCGCCGGGAGAAGCAGGTCGCCTACAACAAGGCCAACGGCATCGACCCGCAGCCGCTGCGCAAGAAGATCAACGACATCGTCGCGCAGATCGCCCGAGAAGAGGTCGACACCGAACAGCTGCTCGGCACCGGCTACCGCAAGACGAAGGACGGCAAGGCCGCCAAGGCACCCGTCCCGTCGCTCGCCGACAAGGCGGCCAAGGGCGCGAAGGCCGGCAAGGCCGCCAAGGGCAAGGCGGGGGCCGTGGTGCCCACGGACCGTCCGGCGGCCGAACTCGCCGAGCAGATCGAGGAGATGACGGAGCGCATGCGCGCCGCCGCCGCCGAGCTGCAGTTCGAGATCGCCGCCCGGCTGCGCGACGAGGTCTCCGAGATGAAGAAGGAACTGCGCCAGATGCGGGAGGCGGGCCTCGCCTGACCCTTGTGACCCTGCCGGACCTCGGCATATACGCCCAGTGTTGCAACACCGACACAAAGGACGGGCCGGGGTTCGGCACTGTCAGTGCCCCTGCGTAGGGTTCTGTCAACTGCGCACGGCGCGGTAACAGGGGACGACCGAGAGGGGAATCAGCCGTGACCGTCAACTTGACCAAGGGTCAGGCCATCAGCCTGGAGAAGAAGGACGGGGCCACCCTGACCGCGGTCCGTATGGGTCTCGGCTGGCAGGCGGCGAAGCGGCGCGGCCTGTTCGGCTCCCGCACCCGGGAGATCGACCTGGACGCCTCGGCGGTCCTCTTCGCCGACAAGGACCCGGTCGACGTCGTCTTCTTCCGCCACCTGGTGAGCGACGACGGCTCCGTGCGCCACACCGGCGACAACCTCGTCGGCGGCGCCGGCCAGGGCGGTGACGACGAGGCCATCCTGGTGGACCTGCAGCGCGTCCCGGTCCACGTCGACCAGATCGTCTTCACCGTGAACTCCTTCACGGGCCAGACCTTCCAGGAGGTGCAGAACGCGTTCTGCCGCCTCGTGGACGAGACCAACGGCCAGGAGCTGGCCCGCTACACGCTGGCCGGCGGCGGCGAGTACACCGCCCAGATCATGGCCAAGGTGCACCGGTCGGGCTCGGGCTGGACGATGACCGCCCTGGGCGAGCCGGCCAGGGGCCGCACCTTCCAGGACCTGATGCCGGCGATCCGGCAGCACCTGTAGGACCGCCCGCTCGCCCGGCGCGACGCGCACGACAACACGACACAGGGGGGCGACGGCGATGACGGCCGAGCTGGTGCGGGGACAGAACCACCCGCTGTCCCAGGTCCGGCTGGAGATCCGGATCTCCGCCGGAGTGCCGGTCCTGGCGGGTGCCACGCTCGGCGACGAGCACGGCACTGTGCACGGCGCGCAGTGGGTGGCGCACCCCGGCGCTCCCACACTGCCCGGAATCGAGGCCTCCGGGCAGGCCGCCGCCGACCACCGGCTGGCCGTCGACCTGGCTGCCCTGCCCGAGGCGGTCCACCGCGTCAGCGTGCTGCTGGCGCTGCCCACGCGGCCGGGAGCCGCGCTCCGGTTCGGCGCGGTCGCCGCCCCGCGGACGGCGGTCACAGGCCTGGACGGCACCGAGATCGTCCGCTTCACGCTCACCGGCCTGGACGCCGAATCGGCCGTCGTCGCCCTGGAGCTGTACCGCCGACAGGGCGCCTGGAAGGTCCGCGCGGTCGGCCAGGGCTACGCGGGCGGTCTCCCTGCTCTCCTTGCCGACCAGGGCCTGCCCCAGGCCGGAGAACTCGCCGCGGGCATCCAGGAGGCGGTGGCCCGAAGCCTCGCCCGCGCGATACCGGTACCGCAGCCGCAGGACCCCTCCGACCCTGCGGCACCACAGCCGACCTCGCCGTACGACAGCCAGGACTCGCACGGCGTGCGGACAGAGGGCGGCCCCATCGACTACACCCACCCCGGCCGCGGCGCCCGCACTGCCCTGCCTGCGCCGTCCCCGGTCCCGGAGGGACAGCCCGCGCAGCCCGTGGCGGGTGACGCGGTGGGCTGGTCGATGGACGAGCGGCTGTACAACCAGGTCTGGGGCATGTTCGAGGACCTGGCCCGCAGCACGGCCGCGTATCGCAGTGCCGTCGACTTCGCCGACTCCCGGCTGGAGAAGGAGCTCGACCAGGTTCTCGCCGACCCGCGCGGCCGGCTCGGCACGGCGGGCGACGCGGCGCGCGAGGCGGCCCACGCCCGGCACACCCAGCTGGTCGACCAGGCGCGGGCCGCCTTCGACCGCGACCTCGCCCAGCTCAGCGCCGAGTCCGAGGTCGTCGAGCCCGCACTCCCGCCGGCCTATGCCCGCTGGGACAACCCCGTCTGGCACGGCTACCGCGTGCCTGCCGAGCCGCCGATGGCCATACGACTCGGCGATCTCCACCTTCCCGAGAGCGCAGCGCTGCGCATTCCGATGCTGGTCAGGCTGCCCCTGGAACGCGGCCTGTGGATCGACAGCGGCCCCGTGCCAGGCCCCGACGACACCTTCCTGGACTCCGCCGAAGTAGGTCGGCTTGCCATGGACGCAGCGGTGGCGCTGGCGGTCCGGCTGCTCGCCGTCCACCCGGCGGGGGAGTTCGCCGTCCAGGTCGTGGACCCGGCCGGTGCCGCAGCCCAGGCGCTCCTGCCTTTGACACGGGCGGGGGCCGTGGCCGCACCGCCTGCGAGCGGTGCGGCGGGCGTGGCGGACGTCCTGGGGCGGCTCACCCGACGTGTCGACCTGACGCAGATGGCGGTCCGCGGCGGTGCCGCCGAATCGCTGCCTCCCGACGTCGACCCGGCCAGGCAGCTGCTGATCGTCAACGACTTCCCGCACGGCTTCGACGACCGGGCGGTGACCCAGCTGCGCTACCTCGCCGACGAGGGCCCGGCCGTCGGCGTCCATCTGCTGATGGTCGCGGACCGCGAGGAGGCCGAGGACTACGGCCCGCTGCTCGACCCGCTGTGGCGTTCGCTGATGCGACTCACCCCCGTGCCCGACGACCACCTCGCCGACCCCTGGGTCGGCCACGCATGGACGTACGAGCCCTCACTCGTGCCGCCCGGCAGCGGGATCCTCCAGCAGGTGCTCACCGAGGTCACAGCGGCCAGTATCAAGCGTGAGTAAAGGGTGCTTGACCAGGTGATTTGATCCATCCTTTGCCAATCGCTTTACCTTCCCTTGGTGATTGGGGTACTGTCTTCCGCACGGAGGGGAGTACTCCCTGACTGCGGCGCACCCGTCAGTACGGATCGATGCGGATCCCGGGGCGTCGGCCCGACGCGGGTGGAAGAGACCTCCGGCAGCGACAACGCTGAATGTGTTTGCCGTTACGTAATGCCGGAGGTGCAGTGGAAGTCTCCATGACCCTGTGGGTCCTGACCGTCGTGGGTCTCGCCGCCCTGATCGCGGTCGACTTCTTCATCGGTCGCAAGCCCCATGATGTGTCGATCAAGGAAGCCGGTATCTGGACCGTCGTCTGGATCGCCCTGGCGGGGCTCTTCGGCCTCGGTCTGCTCGTCTTCGCCGGCGGTCAGCCGGCCGGCGAGTTCTTCGCGGGCTTCATCACGGAGAAGTCGCTGAGCGTCGACAACCTCTTCGTCTTCGTCCTGATCATGGCGAAGTTCGCAGTGCCCTCGCAGTACCAGCAGCGGGTCCTGCTCGTCGGTGTCCTCATAGCCCTGGTCCTGCGGGCCGTCTTCATCGCGGCCGGAGCCGCGATCATCGCCAGCTTCTCCTGGGTCTTCTACCTGTTCGGCGCCTTCCTGATCTGGACCGCCTGGAAGCTCATCCAGGAGGCCCACGCCGAAGAGCAGGACGAGGAGTACGAGGAGAACAGGCTGCTGAGGGCCGCGGAGCGCAGGTTCGGCGTGGCCGACCGGTACCACGGCACCAAGCTCTGGATCCAGCAGAACGGCAAGCGGGTCATGACGCCGATGCTGGTCGTGATGCTCGCCATCGGTACGACGGACGTGCTGTTCGCGATGGACTCCATCCCCGCGATCTTCGGCCTCACTCAGGACTCGTACATCGTCTTCACGGCCAACGCCTTCGCCCTGATGGGTCTGCGTCAGCTGTACTTCCTCATCGGCGGCCTGCTGAAGAAGCTGGTCCACCTCTCGTACGGGCTGTCGATCATCCTCGGCTTCATCGGCGTCAAGCTGGTCCTTCACGCGCTGCACGAGTCCGGGGCTCACGTCACTGAGATCAGCATCCCGGTCTCCCTCGGCGTGATCTGCGCGGTCCTGGTCGTCACCACCATCACCAGCCTGATCGCGTCCAAGAAGCAGGCGGCCGTCGAGGCGAAGGAGAGCGTCGACGCCTGACCCGGAGACGATCACCCGAACCTGGGGGGCACCGGCCGTACCGGCGCCGGTGCCCCGCACTGGAAAGGATGAGAAGGGATCCGAAAAGAACGGAATGCGAACCCTGCACGTGTCTGCCACGATCGCAGCATGATCACTCGGCTCGGGTCGCTCACCTCGCAGTGGACGCTCCTCGTGCCGGTGCTCGCGGTCGTCCTGCTGATCTTCACCTGGGGCCGGGATCTGCCCGGCGCGGTCGTCGCGCTGGTGACCCTGGTCCTCGCGGGAGCCGTTCTCGCAGCCGTGCACCACGCCGAGGTGGTCGCCCACCGCGTCGGTGAACCCTTCGGGTCCCTGGTGCTCGCCATCGCCGTCACGATCATCGAGGTGGCCCTGATCGTCACCCTCATGGCCGACGGCGGCGACAAGAGTTCCACCCTGGCCCGCGACACCGTCTTCGCCGCCGTAATGATCACCTGCAACGGAATCGTCGGGATCTGTCTCCTCGCCGCCTCCCTACGCCACGGCACCGCGGTCTTCAACCCCGAGGGCACCGGCGCCGCCCTCGCGACCGTGGCGACCCTGGCCACGCTCAGCCTGGTGCTGCCCACCTTCACCACCAGCAAGCCCGGCCCCGAGTTCTCCACCGTGCAGCTGACGTTCGCCGCGCTGTCCTCACTGATCCTCTACGGCCTGTTCGTGGCCACCCAGACCGTGCGGCACCGCGACTACTTCCTGCCGATCACCCGGCAGGGCGAGGTCATCACCGCCGAGGAGCACGCGGAGCCCCCGTCCGCGCGCACCGCCTGGACCAGCCTCGGCCTGCTCGGCCTCGCTCTGATCGGCGTGGTCGGCCTTGCCAAGGGGGTGTCGCCCACCATCGAGTCCGGTGTGGAGGCAGCCGGCCTGCACCAGGCGGTCGTCGGCGTGATCATCGCCCTGCTCGTGCTGCTGCCCGAGACGATCGCCGCACTGCGCTCCGCCCGCCGCGACCGGGTGCAGACCAGTCTCAACCTCGCCCTCGGCTCGGCGATGGCCAGCATCGGCCTGACCATCCCCGCCGTCGCCCTGGCCTCGGTCTGGCTGTCCGGACCGCTCGTCCTCGGCCTCGGCCCGACGCACATGCTGCTGCTCCTGCTGACCGTGGTGGTCAGCTCCCTGACGGTGGTGCCGGGCCGGGCCACTCCCCTGCAGGGCGGGGTCCACCTCGTGATCTTTGCGGCCTACCTGGAGCTGGCGATCAACCCGTAGTACGGCGCCCCGGTCAGCCCGTGGCCGGCTCCGCCACCGGCACGGGCGCGGGGAGCGTCTCCGGCAGCAGCGCGAAACAGACCAGGCTCAGCAGGGCGATCCCCGTCAGATACACGCCCACACCCCAGGGAACGCGCCCGCCGTGCTCCGCCAGCGCCGTCGCCACGATCGGGGTGAGCGCGCCGCCCAGGACCCCGCCGAGGTTGTAACCGACCGCGGCCCCCGTGCAGCGCACCCGCGCCTCGTACAGCTCCGGCAGATATGCGGCGATCACCGAGAACATGGTGATGAAGGCGAGCAGGGCACCCAGGATGCCGAGGAACATCAGGAGCGGTTCTCCCGTGGCGAGCAGCGCGACCATCGGCAGCATCCACAGGGCGCATGCCGTGCATCCCGTCAGGCACATCGGACGGCGCCCGTAGCGGTCGCCGAGCAGCGCCATGAGGGGCGTAAGCGCTCCCAACACCACCACGGCGGCCATGACACAGGTCAGCATGACGGTACGGCTCACCCCGAGCCGTTCGGTCGCGTACGCCAGCGACCATGTCGTCACCGCGTAGAACACCGCGTACCCGACGGCCAGCGCCCCGGCCGTCAGCAGCACCAACCGTCCGTGTTGCCGTACGACTTCGAGGATCGGCACGCGCGCGTGGTCGTCGATCTCCAGGAACCGGGGACTCTCCGCGAGCGACGAGCGCAGCCACAGCCCGGCCAGCGCCAGCACACCGGCCGCCCAGAACGGCACCCGCCACCCCCACTGGGCGAACTGCGCCTCGGACAGTGTCGCCGACAGCGCGAGCATCACCCCGTTGGCGAGCACGAAGCCGATCGAGGGCCCCACCTGAGGGAAGCTCGCCCACAGGGCGCGGCGGCTCGCGGGCGCGTGCTCGGCGGTGAGCAGCACCGCACCGCCCCACTCACCGCCGAGCCCCAGCCCCTGCAGGAAGCGCAGGACGAGCAGCAGCACCGGGGCAGACATGCCGATGGTCCCGTACGTGGGTACACACCCGACCGCGACGGTCGAGGCACCGGTCAGGAGCAGGGAGATGACCAGCACCGGCCGGCGTCCGCGGCGGTCGCCGAGGTGCCCGAACAGCACCGAGCCCAGCGGCCGGGCCACGAAGCCGACCCCGAACGTCCCGAACGCCGCGAGCGTCCCCGCCACCGGCGAGAACGTCGGGAAGAACAGTGGCCCGAGGACCAGCGCTGCCGCGGTCCCGTAGACGAAGAAGTCGTAGAACTCGATAGCGGTACCGGCGAGCGAGGCGGCCGCGAGCCGTGGCATGGAAGGGGTCCTTACAGCGCGTACATCGTGCATGCCGCGTCAACTACCCACCGTGATCGAGGGTTACGGGGGCGCACGGAGGTGATCAATAAGCCGCGGCGCGCGCCGAGGTGATCGCCGCGCACCACCCCTCGCCTGCTCCGTGCGCCGTGATAGACCGGTCCGAACGAGCGGTCGCAGACGAACCGCACCGAACGGACCGGAGGAACCGTGCCCCGCACCCTGGCCAACGCCCCGATCATGATCCTCAACGGGCCCAACCTGAACCTCCTCGGCCAGCGCCAGCCCGAGATCTACGGCAAGGACACGCTCGCCGACGTCGAGGCGATGTGCGCCAAGGCGGCGGCAGCGCACGGCGGCACGGTGGACTTCCGGCAGTCCAACCACGAGGGCGAGCTGGTCGACTGGATCCACGAGGCGCGGCTCCACCACTGCGGGATCGTCATCAACCCCGGTGCCTACTCCCACACGTCGGTCGCGATTCTGGACGCACTCAACACCTGCGACGGCATGCCCGTGCTGGAGGTGCACATCTCCAACATCCACCAGCGGGAGTCGTTCCGGCACCACTCCTACGTCTCACTGCGCGCCGACGGTGTGATCGCGGGCTGCGGGGTGCAGGGCTACGTGTTCGGCGTGCAGCGGGTCGCCGCCCTGGTGGGTGCGGCACCCGCCGACGCGTAGCCCACGCGGTACTACAGGCGGCCGGCCTCCACGATCCGCCGCAGGAAGCGCCGCGTGCGCTCCTGCTGCGGGTCCGCGAAGACCTGCTCCGCGGTGCCGCGCTCCAGCACGACCCCTCCGTCCAGAAAACAAACCTGGTCGGCGACGTCCCGGGCGAAGCCCATCTCGTGCGTCGCCAGCACCATGGTCATGCCCGCGTCCTTCAGGCCGCGGACCACCTCCAGAACCTCGCCGACGAGTTCCGGGTCGAGCGCGGCGGTGATCTCGTCGAGCAGCAGCAGCCGGGGCCGCACGGCGAGGGCGCGCACGATCGCCACACGCTGCTGCTGGCCGCCGCTCAGCCGGTCCGGGTAGGCATCCGCCCTACCGCCCAGCCCGAGGCGCTCCAGCAGCTCCCTGGCCCGCTCCTCGGCCTCCGCACGCGAGACGCCGTGCACCCGGCGCGGGGCGAGCGTGATGTTGTCCAGCACGGTCATGTGCGGGAAGAGGTTGTACGCCTGGAAGACCACGCCGATACGGCGCCGCACCGCGTCCTGGTCGACGCGCGGGTCGGTGATCTCCTCGCCGTCCAGCCAGATCGCGCCGTCGTCGATCTCCTCCAGGAGGTTGGCGCAGCGCAGCAGCGTGGACTTGCCCGACCCGGAGGCGCCGATCAGCGCGGTCACGGTGTGCGGGGCGACCTCCAGGTCGACGTCCCGCAGCACGACCGAGCCCCCGAAGGTCTTGCGGACGGACTCCATCCGCAGGACGGGGGAGCCGCCCTGAGCTGCCGTACTCATATCGATCCTCCCTGGTCCCGCTGCCGGTCCATCCTGGACGTCACCCAGTCCGTGAAACGGGTCATCGGGATGGTCAGCGCCACGAAGACCAAGCCCGCGACGATGTACGGCGTGTAGTTGAGGCTCCGGCCCACGATGATGTCGGCAGCCCGTACGGCGTCCACCGCGCCGCCGATCGACACCAGGCCGGTGTCCTTCTGCAGCGACACCAGGTCGTTGAGCAGCGGCGGCACCTGACGGCGCACCGCCTGGGGCAGCACGACGTAGCGCAGGGCCTGCCGGTTGGTGAGGCCCAGCGAGCGGGCCGCGGCGCGCTGCGAGGGATGGACGGACTCGATGCCGGCCCGGAACACCTCGGCCACGTAGGCGGAGTAGGTCAGCGACAGTGCCGTACCGCCCAGGAGCACCGGATCGACCGTCACGCCCTGCAGCCGCAGCGCGGGCACGCCCAGCACCACGATCATCAAGTTGATGATGAGCGGAAGACCGCGGAAGAAGTCCGTGTACGCCGCCGCCAGCACGCGCAACGGGAAGAACACCGGGCCGCGCAGGGTTCGGGCGATGGCGATCAGCATGCCGAGAACCAGCACGGCGGCGCCGCAGACGAGCAGGAGGCGGACGTTCAGCCACAGCCCTTCGAGGACTTTCGGGAACGCCTCGCGCGCGTACCGGGCACTGAAGAACGTCTCCTTGGTGCGTGGCCAGCCCGGCGCGTTGACGACGACCAGGTAGAGCACGGCGGCGGTGACCAGGGTGGAGAACGCGGCAATGGCCGTGGCGCGGCGGGCGCGCGCCCGCTGGTAGCGCTCGCGCTCCAGCCGCCGCTCGGAGGGCACGTAGCCGTCATCGGCGCCGGGTACCGCCTCCCCGGCGCCGCCGGTCATGTCACCCGTGCCGTGTGCCCCCTCCGGAGCGGACTCGCCCTTGGTGACCGTCACTTGAGCACCGGCGCGTCGACGGCGTCGGAGAGCCACTGCTTCTCGATCTTCGCCAGCGTGCCGTCCTTGCGCAGGGCGTCGACGGCGCCGGTCACGCACGAGGTCAGCGCACTGCCCTTGTCGAGCACGAGCCCGAACTGCTCCGGCGTGCCGCCCTGGTTCTCGAACTGGCCGACGATCTTCGCGTTCGTCACCTCGGCCGCGGTGATGTAGAACGCGGTCGGCAGGTCGGTGACGATGGCGTCGACCTGACCGTTCTTCAGTGCGGACTTGGCCTGGTCGTTCTTGGCGTACACGGCGGCCTGCTGCTTCGGCTTCACCACATCGGTGATGTAGTCGAGGCTCGTGGTGCCCACCTGTGCGCCCAGCTTGAGGTCCTTCAGGTCCGCGATGCCGGTCGCCTTGGCGGCCTTGCTGCCCTTCAGCGCGATGACGGCCTGACGCACGTCGTAGTAACCGGAGGAGAAGTCGACGGCCTTCTTGCGCTCGGCGCTGATCGACACCTGGTTGATGTCGAAGTCGAAGGTCTTCACGCCGGGCGCGAACGCCTTGTTGAAGGGCACGCTCTGCCAGACCACCGCGCTCTTGTCATAGCCCAGTTGCTGCGCCACGGCGTAGGCGACCGCCGACTCGAAGCCCTTGCCGTTCGCCGGCTTGTCGTCCTTGAACCACGGCTCGTAGGCGGGCTCGTCCGTCGCGATCGTCAGCTTCCCGGACGTCTTGGTGGCCAACTTGCCCTGGGCGCAGCTCTTCGCGGCGGACCCGGACGGGGCGGCCGCCCCCTTCTCCTCGGGCTGCGGAGCACAGCCGACAGCGGTGGCGAGCAGGGCTACGGTGGCGGCGGCTACCGCGCGGCGCAGTGCGCGAGGGGCAAGGTACATGGCGGGAGATTGGCAGCGAGCCCCCCGTTTGTCCAGGTCATGTCGTTCACTGTCCGCATAGTGGGAACGGGTGTTGCAGCTGTGTGAACACTGCCCCCGACCTGCCCCTGACCTGCTCTGGCCTGGGCCGCCGGCCGAGGGCGGGGTTGGAAGACCGGCGGCCCATACCGCGCAGGAGCCGTCATCCTGTGCGGGGCTGCTGTCAGTTGACTGCGTGACACGGTGTGCCGGGAGCGTGCGCACGACCCCGGCGTGCGTGAAACGTTCACACGGGGCGCGTGGTGCGAGGTGCGCGCCGGGCGCTTCGATGGTCCACAGGTCGAGCTGCGCACGCTGTGGCAAAGGGGCGCGGGGAAGTGTGGGACAAGCCCCACGGCCCCGCAGCCGCACACGAACCAGGCGCCCCGAGCCGGCAGACGCCCGGTGCATCACCACCCGCGCGCGTGCCACTCCGGCAACTGCGGCCGCTCCGCGCCCAGCGTGGTGTCGTTGCCGTGCCCGGGGTAGACCCAGGTCTCGTCCGGCAGCACGTCGAAGATCTTCGTCTCGACGTCGTGGATCAGGCTGGCGAACGCCTTCGGATCCTTGTGCGTGTTGCCGACCCCGCCCGGGAAGAGGCAGTCCCCGGTGAAGACGTGCGGGTGGCCGTGCGGGTCGTCGTAGACCAGGGCGATGGAGCCCGGAGTGTGCCCGACGAGATGGCGCGCGGTGAGCTCCACGCGCCCCACGCGGATGACGTCACCGTCGTCGACCAGGACGTCGGTGGGCACCGGGATGCCCGGGGCGTCCTCCCGGCCGGCGTAGGTGCGGGCGCCGGTGGCCGCGACCACCTCGGCGAGCGCCTGCCAGTGGTCGCCGTGCCGATGGGTGGTGACGACGGATGCGATGCCGTCGTCACCGATCATGCCCAGCAGGGTGTGCGCGTCGTTGGCGGCGTCGATCAGGAGTTGCTCGTCGGTGGCCCGGCAGCGCAGCAGATAGGTGTTGTTGTCCATCGGGCCGACCGCGATCTTGGTGATCATCAGGTCTTTCAGCTCGTGCACGTCGGCCGGTCCGCCGACCCTGACCTCTCCGCTGTACATCATGGCGATCAGCCTATAGCGGGGGAGCGCCCGGCGGGCCGACGTCGCACTAGAGCGGAGGCAGTGGCGGGAGCGCGCCGCCCGTCGCCTCCAGTGCGACCCCCTCTCGGCGTCCGGCGAGCCAGCCCAGCAGGTCCACCGGAGAACCGCTGACGGTGACCTCGGGCTCGGCCGCCTCGCGTCCCGTGCTCCACGCGCGCGTGCCGTCCGTGACGCGGGTCGCGGGGACATCGGGGTGCCCGGAGAACCGCTGCGTCAGGAAGTCGATCTCGCGCTCCGTGAATTCCGCCGGAAGATCCTCCAGCTCGTAGCCGACCCCGAGGTCCACATGATGCAGTTCGACCTCGACCCAGCGCCGGAACGGCACCCGGGAGGCGGAGTCGGTGACCCCGTTGCGCAGCTCGACCGTGCGAGCCCAGTCCGCCGGAGCGGCCCCCGTCCGCTGGAAGCCGGCCGCGCTCTCGCGCAGGTCGGCGAGCTGGACGTCCAGGGGACGCGGGGCGTCCCGCTCGATGTTGGCGTTCCGGGCCTCGGCGCTCGGGTACATGGGCCGGCCCTCGAGGACGTTCACGAGCGCGTCCGCGTTGCGGGCGAGGTGCGCGAGGACGTGGCCACGGGTCCAGCCGGGCAGGCGTGACGGCTCGGCGAGCGAGGCGTTGTCCAGTTTCGCGACAGCGGTGAGGAGCCGCTCGGTCGCGTCGTGTACACAGGCCAGGTCATGGGCGTGATCAATCATGGGCCTGACCCTAGTCCCGCCACACCTTCGGGTGAAGGTGGTGAACCCCGCCCGCAAATCGAATGCACGTCCTATATCGTCAGGGGCGGCGTCGGGCATGCTGGATGGCCGGGGGTTGTTATGCAACCGGAGAATCCGACCGGCGTTGTCAGTGGCTCCCCCTAGGCTCGAAGAAGCACGGGGGCCCCGCCCCTGTCACTCTTCTCAAGAAAGGTGCGGACCGGCGTGGCCGACCGTCTCATCGTCCGTGGCGCGCGCGAGCACAACCTGAAGAATGTCTCGCTCGACCTGCCGCGTGACTCGCTCATCGTCTTCACGGGCCTGTCGGGGTCGGGCAAGTCCTCCCTGGCCTTCGACACGATCTTCGCCGAGGGCCAGCGGCGCTACGTGGAGTCGCTCTCCTCGTACGCCCGGCAGTTCCTCGGCCAGATGGACAAGCCGGACGTCGACTTCATCGAGGGTCTGTCCCCGGCGGTCTCCATCGACCAGAAGTCGACCTCGCGCAACCCGCGATCGACGGTCGGCACCATCACCGAGGTCTACGACTACCTGCGTCTGCTCTTCGCGCGCATCGGCAAGCCCCACTGCCCGCAGTGCGGCCGCCCGATCTCGCGTCAGTCGCCGCAGGCCATCGTCGACAAAGTCCTGGAGCTGCCGGAGGGGAGCCGCTTCCAGGTGCTGTCACCGCTGGTGCGCGAGCGCAAGGGCGAGTTCGTCGATCTCTTCGCGGACCTCCAGACCAAGGGCTACTCACGCGCGCGCGTGGACGGCGAGACCATCCAGCTGTCCGACCCGCCGACCCTGAAGAAGCAGGAGAAGCACACCATCGAGGTGGTCGTCGACCGCCTGACGGTGAAGGAATCCGCCAAGCGCCGCCTCACCGACTCCGTGGAAACCGCCCTCGGCCTGTCCGGCGGCATGATCGTGCTCGACTTCGTGGACCTCCCCGAGGACGACCCCGAGCGCGAGCGCATGTACTCGGAGCACCTGTACTGCCCGTACGACGACCTCTCCTTCGAGGAGCTGGAGCCCCGCTCCTTCTCCTTCAACTCGCCCTTCGGCGCCTGCCCCGAGTGCACCGGCATCGGCACGCGCATGGAGGTCGACCCGGAGCTGATCGTCCCGGACGAGGACAAGTCCCTGGACGAGGGCGCCATCCACCCCTGGTCGCACGGGCACACCAAGGACTACTTCGGCCGCCTGATCGGCGCCCTCGCCGACGCGCTGGGATTCCGGACGGACATCCCCTTCGCGGGTCTGCCGCAGCGCGCCAGGAAGGCCCTCCTCTACGGCCACAAGACGCAGATCGAGGTCCGGTACCGCAACCGGTACGGCCGCGAGCGCGTGTACACCACGCCCTTCGAGGGTGCCGTCCCCTTCGTCAAGCGCCGGCACAGCGAGGCCGAGAGCGACGCCAGCCGCGAGCGCTTCGAGGGCTACATGCGCGAGGTGCCCTGCCCCACCTGTGAGGGCACGCGCCTGAAGCCGATCGTCCTCGCGGTCACGATCATGGAGAAGTCGATCGCCGAGGTCTCCGCGATGTCCATCAGCGACTGCGCGGACTTCCTGGGCCAGCTGACGCTGAACGCCCGCGACAAGAAGATCGCCGAGCGCGTCCTGAAGGAGGTCAACGAGCGGCTGCGCTTCCTGGTCGACGTCGGCCTCGACTACCTCTCCCTCAACCGCGCCGCCGGCACCCTCTCCGGCGGCGAGGCCCAGCGCATCCGCCTGGCCACCCAGATCGGCTCCGGCCTCGTCGGCGTCCTGTACGTCCTGGACGAGCCGTCCATCGGCCTGCACCAGCGCGACAACCACCGACTGATCGAGACCCTGGTCCGGCTGCGCGACATGGGCAACACGCTCATCGTCGTGGAGCACGACGAGGACACGATCAAGGTTGCCGACTGGATCGTCGACATCGGCCCGGGCGCCGGCGAGCACGGCGGCAAGGTCGTACACAGCGGCGCCCTGACGGAGCTTCTCGCCAACGCCGAGTCGCAGACCGGCCAGTACCTCTCGGGCCGCAAGTCCATCCCGATCCCGGACGTACGGCGGCCCCTCGACCCGTCCCGGCGGCTGACCGTGCACGGCGCCCGTGAGAACAACCTGCAGGACATCGACGTGTCCTTCCCGCTGGGCGTGTTCACGGCCGTCACCGGCGTGTCCGGATCCGGCAAGTCGACGCTGGTCAACGACATCCTCTACACGCACCTGGCCCGCGAGCTGAACGGCGCGCGCAACGTGCCCGGACGGCACACGCGCGTGGACGGCGACGACCTCGTCGACAAGGTCGTCCACGTCGACCAGTCGCCCATCGGCCGCACCCCACGGTCCAACCCGGCGACCTACACCGGCGTTTTCGACCACATCCGCAAGCTGTTCGCCGAGACCACCGAGGCGAAGGTCCGCGGCTACCTGCCCGGGCGTTTCTCCTTCAACGTCAAGGGCGGCCGCTGCGAGAACTGCGCGGGCGACGGCACCATCAAGATCGAGATGAACTTCCTCCCGGACGTCTACGTCCCGTGCGAGGTCTGCCACGGCGCCCGGTACAACCGGGAGACCCTGGAGGTCCACTACAAGGGCAAGTCCATCGCCGACGTGCTGAACATGCCGATCGAGGAGGCGACCGACTTCTTCGAGGCCGTTCCGGCCATCTCCCGGCATCTGCGGACGCTGAAGGACGTCGGCCTCGGCTATGTCCGGCTCGGCCAGTCCGCGACCACCCTGTCCGGCGGTGAGGCGCAGCGTGTGAAGCTCGCCAGCGAGCTGCAGAAGCGCTCGACCGGACGCACGGTCTACGTCCTGGACGAGCCGACCACCGGTCTCCACTTCGAGGACATCAGCAAGCTGCTGAAGGTCCTCGCCGGCCTGGTCGACAAGGGCAACACGGTCATCGTCATCGAGCACAACCTCGACGTGATCAAGACCGCGGACTGGATCGTCGACATGGGTCCGGAGGGCGGCGCCGGCGGCGGCCTGGTGATCGCCGAGGGCACGCCCGAGGAGGTCGCGGGCGTTCCGGCCAGCCACACCGGCAAGTTCCTGCGCGAGATCCTCGGCGCCGACCGGATCAGCGACGCGGAGCCGGTGAAGGCACCGCGCGGCACGGCGGCCAAGACGGCCGCGGCCAGGTCGACGGCGAAGAAGACGGTGACGGCCAAGGCCAACAACACGGCGACCAAGAAGGCCGCCACCGTCACGAAGAAGGCGGCTGCCGCGAAGAAGACGACGCGGGCCCGCAAGGCCTGAGGCCGGCTCGGGATATGCCCTGACACATCATCAAAGGCCTGGCACATTCACCGAAAATGCGGCGCCCCGCGGGAACTCCCCGCGGGGCGCCGCTCGTTCGACCAACAGCCACCCCGGCTCCGCGGTTCGGCCGTCCCACGAACCGTAGGTCCGGCTGAACCTTGACACGAGCACAGAGGAAAGAGCCCGCTCACAACTCGCCCAGCTCGGCCGCGTACGGAGGCTCCGCCCCCGCGCGTGAGCAGGTGATCGCTGCCGCGCGTGCCGCGAACCGCAGCAGCCGCTGCCAGCCGTCCGCGCCAAGGGCGGCAAGCGCCTCCGGCGACAGCGCGTCCTGAGCGGACAGGCCGTGCAGCAGGGCGGCGTTCACCGTGTCACCGGCTCCGATGGTGTCCACGACCTCGACCCTCTCGCCCGGTACGGAGTACTCCGCGCCGTCGCGGGTGTGGACGGTCAGGCCGTCGCCGCCCCGGGTGACCACGACGGCCGACGGTCCCGCGGCCAGCCACTCGCGCGGGGTGCCGCCCAGCCAGTCGGCATCCTCCACGGACAGCTTCAGCAGCGTCACCGAGGGCAGCCAGCTCTTGAAACGCGCCCGGTAGGCGTCCGCATCCGGAATGAGTCCGACCCGGATGTTGGGATCGAGGGCGGTGAACAGGCCCTGCGCGGCTGCGGTCCGCATCAGCTCCTCGTAGGCGCTCGCCCCGGGTTCCAGGACGAGCGAGCAGGTGCCGAAGGACACCGCGCGCGTGCCGGCGGGGAGAGCGGCCGGTGCGCTGAAGAGGCGGTCGGCGGTGCCCTCGACGTAGAAGGAGTAGGCGGCCGAGCCGCCGCCGTCGATCGTGGCGACCGCGAGAGTGGTCGGCTCGGGGCCGCGCTGCACGCCGGACACGTCCACCCCGGCCTGCCGCAGCCCGTCGAGCAGGGCCTCACCGAAGGCGTCGTTCGACGTGCGGGAGCAGAAGGCGGTCGGGGAGCCCAGGCGGCCGAGGGCCACCGCGGTGTTGTACGGCCCGCCGCCGAGCGCCGGCTTCAGGTCCGCCAGGGTACCCGGACCGTGCGGTACCAGGTCGATCAGTGCCTCACCGGCGACGACGATCACGAGGCGGTTCCCTTCTCGGACAGGGCGGACAGCGCAGGTGGTGCGGGTGGTGCGGATGGTTCGGTGTCCCTGCCGGGCCCGGCAGGCCTGGGACCCTCGGCCCCGTCCCGGTCCTCCGGGCATCCGCAGGAGGTGCGGTGGATGAAGGTGCAGGGCAGCCGCACGGTCCGGGCGGGCCGGTCGGGCGTGGCCAGCCGGTCCAGAAGCACCCGGACGGCCTGGGCGCCGATCTCCCGGCTGGGCTGGGCGATGGCGGTGAGCCGGGGCGAGAACAGGTCGGCCCAGGCGAAGTCGTCGAAGCAGCACAGGGCGATGTCGTCCGGAACCGCCAGACCCTGGCGGCGCAGGGTGCGCAGGGCGCCGATGGTCATGGCGTTGTTGGCGGTGACCAATGCTGTGGGCGGAGCGGGGAGGGAGAGCAGGGCGGCCGTGGCCCGCTCGGCACCGGCCGACTCCGAGTTGCCGGACACCACGAGGTCGGCGTCGGGGGGAAGGCCGGCGGCAGCGAGAGCTTGCTGGTAGCCCGTGATCCGCTCGCTGGTGGTGCTGAGTCCGGGCAGACCCGCGACCAGGCCGATCCGGCGATGGCCGAGCCCGGCGAGGTGGGCGACGAGCCGGGCCATCGGATCGGCATTCTCCGCGCAGACCTGATCGAACCGAGCCTGATCGAACGGAGCTTGATCGCAAAGGGCCTGGTGGAGATGACCTCGATCAGCTCCCGGGCCGTCCACGGCAGGGGCGCCGGTCGGGAGGACCCGGTCCAAGAACACCGTCGGCACGGCGTGGCGGCCGAGGTAGGCCACGAGGTCGTCCGGATGCGCGGAGGGGGCGACGATCATGCCGTCCACCCGGCGCTCGTGCAGGAGCTGGACGACCTTCCGCTCG
Source organism: Streptomyces sp. NPDC031100 (assembly GCF_055570785.1). NCBI lineage: Bacteria > Bacillati > Actinomycetota > Actinomycetes > Kitasatosporales > Streptomycetaceae > Streptomyces > Streptomyces sp. NPDC031100. Next base: position 212,670 of record NZ_JBVIGN010000001.1, on the reverse strand, counting down.
TGCGCGGGGTCGTCGTGCGGGTCGGCGATGAGCAGGCTGTAGCCCGCGTCCACGGCGGCGGCCTCGACGCCCTGGAGGATCTCCGTGAAGTACGGGTTGCTGATCGCCGACACCGCGAGGCCGATGGAGCGAGTGCGGGAGGTCACCAGGGAGCGGGCGAGGGTGTTGGGCGTGTAGCCGAGGGCGTCCACGGCATCCAGTACGGCCTGGCGGGTGTGGGGCAGCACCGGACGCGTCCCGTTGAGTACGTGGGAGACGGTCGCCACGGAGACACCGGCACTCCGGGCCACGTCCGCCATGGTGGGCATCGCCCTTCCCCTTCCTGAGCCGCCGAGCCGATGAATCGAGCCGACGAATTCCTGAGCCGCCGAGCCGACGAACTGCCGACCCGGCGCCCCACCGACCCGCGCCGGGTTGCTGACCCAACTGAACGCCGTGAACGTATCCCATCACCCCGCTCGCGTAAACGCTTACGCAAACGTTTACGCCCCCCGACATTCGCCCCCTCCCTGCTCCCCGGCCCCCTCTCGCCCGCTCCCAGCCCCCGCCCCGGAGCCGGCCGTTCTGCCCGGGTATCGTCGGCCTTCACGCCCTCTGACCAGTGGAGACCTGATGCCCGCCCGATCGTCCCGTCCGTCCACGAGTCGTCGTACCGTCCTTCGAGGAGCCGCCGTGGCCCCGGTGGCCGGGCTCGGGCTGGCCGCCTGCTCGGCTCCGGGAGGCACCACGGCCGACGCGACCCCGACCGCGCCGGTCGACCTGGGCGCCGAGAACGAGGTCGCGAAGAGCGGCGCCAAGCTCTACCGGGACCACAACGTGGTGGTCAGCCGGGACGGGAACGGGGCTCTCAAGGCGTACAGCACCATCTGCACGCACGCGGGGTGCCCCATCAACAAGCTCCAGGGGACGACCCTGATCTGCCCCTGCCACGGGAGTCAGTTCGACGCCGTGACGGGCAAGGTGGTCCAGGCGCCGGCCACGGAGCCGTTGAACGAGCTGCCGGTGAAGACGTCGAACGGCAGGATCATCGCCGGTCCGGGCGCCTGACCCGCACGCACGGCCGCACGACGGTCAGGCCTTCACGCGCAGGAGCCCCCAAGGCATGCCGAGGCTCCGCCCCAGCCTCCGTAACCCTAAGCCCCCGTCACTCCCAGCCCCCCGTCACCCCCAGTCCCAGGCGATGCCGACCACGCCCGGCCGTATCCGGGGTTCGACCACGTGGACGCTGTGGTGCAGCCCGCTGACCGCCAGCTCGTGGCGGCCGCTGCGCGGGGCCGCGGGCGAGTGCTGGGTGAAGCGGTGGCAGCGCGCCGGCAGCGCGGTCCGGTCGAAGCGCACTTGGAGCGCGTACTGGCCGCCCGGGAAGCCGAACCGGTGCAGGTACTCGCGCGAGACCCCCGCCGTGCCGTCCTCGATGGCGTAGCGGAAGAGAAAGGTGTCGCCGGAGCGCAGCCGGGTGCCGAAGAGGAGTTCGGCCACCAGCACACCGGTCTCCTGGTCCCAACGGGTGCGCCCCGTGCGGCAGTTCTCCAGCGCGTGCACTGTCATGTCGCGCGGTCTGCAGCCGGGGTCGCCGTGGTGGACGGCGACGAAGCGGTCGACGCCGTCGCGGTGGGCCCGCACGATGTGGTGGGACTCGCGGCTCGCCAGTTCGCGGTGGGCGCCGATCCGGACGCGTTCGTGATGGCCGAGGGTGTGCAGCCCGCCGTCGAGGGACCAGCCGAGGCCGGCCTGGAGCCGGTTCAGGACGTCGGAGGCCTCGACCAGGGAGCGGTAGGAGCGGGCCGAGGGGCGGTCGGCGGAGACGGGCTCGCCCGCCCGGACGAGCAGCCGGATCAGGGACTCGTCGGGCAGCTGAAGGATCTCCTCCAGGGCCCGTACGGCGCGCAGTGACTCGGGTCGCTGCGGGCGGCGGGCGCCCTGCTGCCAGTAACTGAGACTGGTGACCCCGACCTTGACCCCGTGGCGCGACAGGTGGTGCTGCACGCGCTGGAGCGGCAGTCCGCGGGCGGCGATCGCGGCGCGCAGCGCCACGTGGAAGGGGCCGCCCCGCAGGGCCGTGTCCAGTTCCGCGGTGGGGACGTCCGCGTGCTCGGTGGCGTGCCGCATGCACAGGGGCCTTTCTGTGAGGTGTCACGACGGCTGGTCGGACCGTCGGCGCCGGTGCGCGGGGCCACCCCCGTGGGCGCCGGGGACGCCCGTGTCTGCGCATGCCGCGTCCGTTCGCCGGCGTGCACGGCCCCGAGTTCCCCCGCATTGAAGCGTGTTGACCAGACCCCGACAACACCCCGGGCGCGGGCAGGGTGTACTCCTGGCCGAGCCGCGACCCCCGCACGTGCGGGGATCGGGCGGGGACGGCCCGCCGGGGTGTCCCGCCGGAGGGGTCCGCGGGGCGAGCATGGCCGGAATGCTGCCCTCAGGGGCGCAGGGCCGGGACCGCGCCGACCTGCGCCGGACGGGGAGCCGCGCCGGTGGGCGTTGTCCACAGGCCCGACGCGGTGTCGGTGCTCGCCAGTAGGGTGTGAGACATGGCCGACCCCTCCAGCTACCGCCCCAGGCCGGGTGAGATCCCGGACTCCCCGGGGGTGTACAGGTTCCGTGACGAGCACCGCCGGGTGATCTACGTCGGAAAGGCGAAGAGCCTGCGCCAGCGCCTGGCGAACTACTTCCAGGACCTGGCGAACCTGCACCCGCGCACCCGGACGATGGTGACCACCGCCGCGTCCGTGGAGTGGACCGTGGTGTCCACGGAGGTCGAGGCGCTGCAGCTGGAGTACTCCTGGATCAAGGAGTACGACCCCCGGTTCAACGTCAAGTACCGCGACGACAAGAGCTACCCGTACCTCGCGGTGACGATGAACGAGGAGTTCCCGCGCGTCCAGGTGATGCGCGGTCACAAGAAGAAGGGCGTCAGGTACTTCGGTCCGTACGGCCACGCCTGGGCCATCCGGGACACCGTCGACCTGCTGCTGCGGGTCTTCCCGGTGCGCACCTGCTCGGCCGGTGTCTTCAAGAACGCCGCCCGCACCGGCCGCCCCTGCCTGCTCGGTTACATCGGCAAGTGCTCCGCCCCCTGCGTCGGCCGGATCACCCCCGAGGACCACCGGGACCTGGCCGAGGAGTTCTGCGACTTCATGGCGGGCCGCACGGGCACCTACCTCCGCCGTCTGGAGAAGCAGATGATGGAGGCGGCCGAGGAGATGGAGTACGAGCGGGCCGCCCGCCTGCGCGACGACATCGAGGCCCTGAAGAAGGCCATGGAGAAGAACGCGGTCGTGCTCGCCGACGCGACCGACGCCGACCTCATCGCCGTCGCGCAGGACGAGCTGGAGGCGGCCGTCCAGATCTTCCACGTGCGCGGCGGCCGGGTGCGCGGCCAGCGCGGCTGGGTGACCGACAAGGTCGAAGAGGTCACCACCGGCGCCCTCGTCGAGCACGCCCTGCAGCAGCTGTACGGCGAGGAGACGGGGGACGCCGTCCCCAAGGAGGTCCTGGTCCCGGCCCTGCCCGAGCCGGTCGAACCGGCCCAGGAGTGGCTGACCGGCCGCCGCGGGTCGAACGTCTCGCTGCGCATCCCGCAGCGCGGCGACAAGAAGGCGCTCATGGAGACCGTGCAGCGCAACGCCTTGCAGGCCCTCGCCCTGCACAAGACCAAGCGCGCCTCCGACCTGACCACGCGCTCCCGGGCGCTGGAGGAGATCGCCGAGGCCCTCGACCTGGACAGTGCCCCGCTGCGGATCGAGTGCTACGACATCTCGCACCTGCAGGGTGACGACGTGGTCGCCTCCATGGTCGTGTTCGAGGACGGCCTGCAGCGCAAGAGCGAGTACCGCCGCTTCCAGATCAAGGGCTTCGCGGGCCAGGACGACGTCCGCTCCATGCACGAGGTGATCACCCGCCGCTTCCGGCGCTACCTGGCCGAGAAGGAGAGGACGGGCGAGTGGACCGACGGCGAGGACGCGCTCACCGCCGGTGAGAGCAGCCTCATCGACGGTGATCCCCTCACCGGCGCCCTCAAGGACGACGACGGCCGTCCGAAGAAGTTCGCCTACCCGCCCCAGCTCGTCGTGGTCGACGGCGGTCAGCCGCAGGTCGCCGCGGCCCGGCGGGCGCTGGACGAGCTGGGCATCGACGACATCGCCGTGTGCGGCCTCGCCAAGCGCCTGGAGGAGGTCTGGGTGCCCGGCGAGGACGACCCGGTGGTCCTGCCCCGCACCAGCGAGGGCCTCTATCTGCTCCAGCGCGTCCGTGACGAGGCACACCGCTTCGCGATCACCTACCAGCGCACCAAGCGCGCCAAGCGCTTCCGCGCCGGCCCCCTGGACGACGTGCCCGGTCTGGGCGAGACCCGCAAACAGGCGCTCATCAAGCATTTCGGCTCGGTGAAGAAGCTGCGGTCCGCCACAATCGAGCAGATCCAGGAGGTGCCGGGCATAGGCCGGAAGACGGCCGAGACGATCGCCGCGGCCCTGGCCCAGGCGGCTCCGGCCGCACCCGCCGTGAACACGGCGACCGGAGAGATCATTGAGGACGAGGAACCCGATACGACGGGGGGTTCCTCGGGGGAGCCCGTGACCGCGGGCCTCCCGGACGAACGACGGGGGCAGGAGCGATGAACGAGCACGACGAACAGCCCACAGCCGACCGAGATCAGGCGGTCGCAGGGCAGCCGCAGCAGGCGGCTGAGGAAAACGGAGCACAGGTGAGCACGGACGTCACGCCGGCCGGGGCCCCCGACGCGGCGGCCATCCCCGAGCTGGTGATCATCTCCGGCATGTCCGGAGCGGGCCGGTCGACGGCCGCGAAGTGTCTGGAGGACCTCGGCTGGTTCGTCGTGGACAACCTCCCGCCCGCCCTGATCCCCACCATGGTGGAGCTGGGCGCCCGGTCCCAGGGCAACGTGGCGCGGATCGCGGTCGTCGTGGACGTACGCGGCAGGCGCTTCTTCGACAACCTGCGCGAGTCCCTCGCCGACCTCGACAGCCGGGCCGTCACGCGCCGGATCGTCTTCCTGGAGTCCTCGGACGACGCCCTGGTGCGCCGCTTCGAGTCGGTGCGCCGCCCGCACCCCCTTCAGGGCGACGGACGCATCGTCGACGGCATCGCCGCCGAGCGGGAGCTGCTGCGCGAGCTGCGCGGCGACGCCGATCTGGTGATCGACACCTCCAGCCTCAACGTGCACGAGCTGCGCGCCAAGATGGACGCCCAGTTCGCGGGCGAGGAGGAGCCCGAGCTGCGGGCCACCGTGATGTCCTTCGGCTTCAAGTACGGCCTGCCGGTCGACGCCGACCTGGTCGCGGACATGCGCTTCCTGCCCAACCCGCACTGGGTCCCGGAGCTGCGCCCGTACACCGGCCTCAACGAGGAGGTGTCGGCTTATGTCTTCAACCAGCCCGGCGCCAAGGAGTTCCTCGACCGGTACGCCGAGCTGCTGCGGCTGATCGCGACCGGGTACCGGCGCGAGGGCAAGCGCTATGTGACCATCGCCATCGGCTGCACCGGCGGCAAGCACCGCTCGGTCGCGGTGTCGGAGAAGCTCGCCGCGCGCCTCGCGGCCGAGGGCGTGGAGACGGTGGTCGTACACCGGGACATGGGACGGGAATGACGGAACGTACACCGCGGCTGAGCAGACTGCGCCGGGTGGTCCCGGAGGGCCGCTCGAGCCGTACCGGGGCCGAGGCGCGGGCGGCCCGCCCCGCCGAGGTCCGCGGCGGCCGGGTCCGTCGGCGCGGCGCCCAGCCCAAGGTCGTCGCCCTCGGCGGCGGCATGGGCCTGTCCGCCTCGCTCGCCGCGCTGCGCCGGATCACCGGCGACCTCACCGCCGTCGTCACGGTGGCCGACGACGGCGGCTCCAGCGGGCGTCTGCGCGACGAGCTGGGCGTGCTGCCGCCCGGCGATCTGCGCAAGGCGCTGGCCGCGCTGTGCGGCGACGACGACTGGGGCCAGACCTGGGCCCGGGTCATCCAGCACCGTTTCCAGTCCCAGGGCGAGATGCACGGCCACGCGGTCGGCAACCTGCTGATCGTGGCCCTGTGGGAGCAGCTCGGCGATCACGTCCAGGCCCTGGATCTGGTCGGCAAGCTGCTCGGCGCGCACGGGCGCGTGCTGCCCATGTCCGCCGTACCGCTGGAGCTGCAGGCCCTGGTCAAGGGGCATGACCCCAAGCGCCCGGAGGACGTCGACACGGTGCGCGGGCAGGCGACGGTCGCCCTCACGCCCGGCGAGGTGCAGTCCGTGCACCTCGTGCCGAACGACCCGCCCGCCGTCCCCGAGGCCGTCGCCGCGGTCCTGGACGCGGACTGGGTGGTGCTCGGCCCCGGATCCTGGTTCTCCTCGGTCATCCCGCACCTGCTCGTCCCGGAGCTGCTGGACGCCCTCACCGAGACCAAGGCGCGCAAGGTCCTGTCCCTGAACCTCGCCCCGCAGCCCGGAGAAACCGAGGGCTTCTCCCCGCAGCGTCATTTGGAGGTTTTGGGGCGACACGCCCCTAAACTCGCCCTGGACGTGGTGCTGGCCGACGAGGCCGCGGTGCCCGACCGCGACTCGCTCACCGAGGCTGCCAAGCGGCTGGGGGCCGCGGTCGAGCTGGCGCCGGTGGCCCGTACCGACGGCAGCCCCCGGCACGACCCGGAGCTGCTGGCCGCCGCGTACGACCGTATTTTTCGGATGCATGGAAGGATCGGCCCATGGCGATGACGGCAGCGGTGAAGGACGAGATCTCCCGGCTCCCCGTCACCCGGACCTGCTGCAGGAAGGCGGAGGTCTCCGCCATTCTGCGGTTCGCCGGCGGCCTCCACCTGGTGAGCGGGCGCATCGTGATCGAGGCGGAGCTGGACACCGCGATGGCGGCCCGCCGGCTCAAGCGGGACATCCTGGAGATCTTCGGCCACAGCTCGGAACTGATCGTGATGGCGCCCGGCGGCCTGCGCCGCGGTTCGCGCTACGTGGTGCGCGTGGTCGCGGGCGGCGACCAGCTGGCCCGCCAGACCGGCCTCGTCGACGGCCGGGGCCGCCCGATCCGCGGCCTGCCGCCGCAGGTGGTCTCCGGGGCCACCTGTGACGCGGAGGCGGCCTGGCGCGGAGCCTTCCTGGCGCACGGCTCGCTGACCGAGCCGGGCCGCTCCTCCTCCCTGGAGGTGACCTGCCCGGGCCCGGAGGCCGCGCTCGCGCTGGTCGGTGCCGCCCGCAGGCTCTCCATCGCCGCGAAGGCCCGCGAGGTGCGCGGGGTGGACCGGGTGGTCGTGCGCGACGGTGACGCGATCGGTGCCCTGCTCACCCGGCTCGGTGCGCACGAGTCCGTGCTGGCCTGGGAGGAGCGCCGGATGCGGCGCGAGGTGCGGGCCACCGCCAACCGGCTCGCCAACTTCGACGACGCCAACCTGCGCCGTTCGGCCCGCGCCGCCGTGGCCGCCGGTGCCCGGGTCCAGCGGGCCCTGGAGATCCTCGGCGACGAGGTGCCCGAGCACCTCGCGGCCGCCGGCCGGCTGCGCATGGAGCACAAGCAGGCCTCCCTGGAGGAGCTGGGCGCGCTCGCCGACCCGCCGCTGACCAAGGACGCGGTCGCGGGCCGTATCCGCCGCCTGCTGGCGATGGCGGACAAGCGCGCCACCGACCTGGGCATCCCGGGCACGGAGGCCAACCTCACGGAGGAGCTGGCGGACAACCTCGCCGGCTGACCCGACGTCAACTCGCCGGTGCCGACGCCCGTTCGGGTGGTCGGCACCGGCGTTTGCGTGTCCATGAGGCGCCCTTGACTCGATCATGATGTGACATGAGCCTGGCAACCTGTTCGCCGCTGTGGCGGAACACCCTAGGGGGGTTCATGAGACACAGAGCGAGATCGATCCTCGCTGTCGGCGCGCTCCTGCTCGGAGGAGCGAGCCTTGCACCCATCGCCCAGGCACAGAGCGGAAGTCCCCGCCCGTCCGACCCCGACGAGGTCAAGGTCTTCCGTGCCGACGTCACCCAGCAGCAGATTCCCCTGCTCCTCAAGGCCGGCCAGGACGGCCACGAACTCGGTGAGCAGGTCACCGGGAGCGGCAGGACGAAGGTCGAGGTCTACCTCACCGACGAGCAGGCCGAGAAGCTAGAGAAGCAGGGCGTCCGCCTCACCGAGCACTCCCTGTCGGCCAAGGCCGTGGCGCGCGTCCAGGACGCCTCCCAGGGCGTGTTCCGCCCGTACGGCGCGAACGGAGGCCTGGAACAGGAGATCGTCTGGACCGGGCAGGCCCACCCCGATCTCGCCAAGGTGGAGTCCATCGGCAAGACGATCAACGGTCAGGACATCCTCGCGCTCAAACTGACCAAGAACGCGAACAAGTCGAAGGACGGCTCGAAACCCGCCGTTCTGTACATGTCCAACCAGCACGCGCGCGAGTGGATCACGCCGGAGATGACCCGGCGTCTGATGCACTACTACCTGGACCACTACAAGACCGACCAGCGCATCAAGAAGATCGTCGACTCGACCGAGCTGTGGTTCGTCCTCTCGGCCAATCCCGACGGCTACGACTACACCTTCCGGAGCGCCGACACCCGCCTGTGGCGCAAGAACCTGCGGGACGTCAACGGCGACGGCGTCATCAGCACGGGCGACGGCGTCGACCTCAACCGCAACTTCCCCTACAAGTGGGGCTACGACGACGAGGGTTCGTCCCCGAACCCCACCAGCCAGACCTACCGCGGCGCGAGCCCCGAGTCCGAGCCGGAGACCAAGGCCCTCGACGCCTTCGAGAAGCGCATCGGTTTCACGTACGGCATCAACTACCACTCCGCCGCCGAACTCCTCCTCTACGGCGTCGGCTGGCAGGTCGCCACGCCCACCCCGGACGACGTGCTCTACAAGGCGCTCGCCGGTACGCCCGACAACCCGGCCATCCCCGGCTACCGTTCGCAGCTCTCCTCGGAGCTGTACACCACCAACGGCGAGGCGGACGGCCATGCCTCGAACGTCAACGGCATGGCGATGTTCACCCCCGAGATGTCGACCTGTCAGACCGCGTCGGACATCGATCCGAACGACGCCTGGAACGCCGCCGACTGCCAGTCGGTCTTCACCTTCCCCGACGACGAGAAGCTGATCCGGCAGGAGTTCGAGAAGAACATCCCGTTCGCGCTCTCCGTCGCCGAGACCGCCGCCCACCCCGACCGGCCGGTCTCCTCGGTCGGCCTGAGCGCCGCCGACTTCACCCCGGCCGCGTTCTCCACGTCGTACGCGCGCGGTGCGGACCAGGAGGTCTCGGTCGTCGTACGGAAGTCCCTGCGCGACAAGGAGCTGAAGTACCGCGTCAACGGCGGCCGTACGTGGGACCAGTCGCTCAGGCCCTGGAAGGGCGGCGAGACCTACGGCGGCGAGGACAACCTCTACTTCGACGCGTACCGGGCCAAGGTCCAGGACGGCGAACCCGGCGACAAGGTCGAGGTGTGGTTCACCGGTGAGACCAGGAGCGGCAAGAAGGTCTCCAGTGCGCACTTCACCTACACGGTCGCCGAGCGGCCCCGGGCGGACACCCTCGTGGTCGCCGAGGAGGGCGCGGCTGCGACGCAGGCGCAGAAGTACGTGGACGCGCTGAAGGCGAGCGGCCACAGGGCGATCGTCTGGGACGTCGCCACACAGGGTGCACCCGACGCGCTCGGCGTGCTGGGGCACTTCAGGACGGTCGTGCACTACTCCGGTGCCGGCGGACCGCGCAACGCCACCCAGCTCCAGCTGCGCGCCTACCTCAACGAGGGCGGCCGGCTGATCGAGGCCGGCGAACTGGCCGGCGGCAGCGTCGACCTCGGCGGCGGCACCCTCTCGGACGACTTCAGCCAGTACTACCTGGGCGCCTACAGCCGCACGTCGACCAAGGGGGCCACCGGCTTCAGCGGCTCGGGCAGGCTCGATGGCTACACCGCTGCCCTCGGCGGCGCGCCCGACAACCCGCTGGACAAGGCAGGCACCTACGGCGTCACCTCGGACGAGCTGTCCGTGGACAGGTACCCGCAGTTCAGGAGCGCGGGCGCGGGCCGGTTCGCGGGGACGGTCAGCCCGTACGGCCCGTACTCCGGCTCCTACATGGCCGCCGCCCTGCACTCCGACGACGCCTACAAGCGCCTGACCCGCACGATCGACCTCGCCGGTGTCAGCGCCGCCGACCGGCCGACGCTGAGCACCCGGCTGCTGTGGGACACCGAACCCGGCTACGACCACGCGGTCGTCGAGGCCCACACGGTAGGTGCCGACGACTGGACGACCCTCCCGGAGGCCGGCGGGGCGACGAGGACGGCCGTGCCGTCCGAGTGCGGCGGCGGGTTCCTGATCGGCGAGCACCCCTGGCTCAGGCACTACCTCACGCTTGCGGACAACGCCTGCACCGCGACCGGCACCACCGGTTCGTGGAACAGCCTCACCGGCAGCTCCGGCGGCTGGCAGCAGGTGGGCTTCGACCTGAGTGCGTACGCCGGGAAGTCCGTCGAGGTCTCGATCGCGTACGTCACCGATCCGGGCAGCGGCGGGCACGGCGTCCTCGCCGACGACGCCTCGCTCGTCGTCGGCGGCACGGCGAAGGAGACCGAGGGCTTCGAGACGTCCCTGGGCGCCTGGAAGACGGCCGGACCGCCTGCGGGCAGCCCGGCGGTCCTGAAGGACTGGACGCGCACCGGAACGCTCTTCCAGACGTACGGAGCGGTCACCACCGACCACACCGTGCTGCTCGGCTTCGGCCTCGAACAGGTGCCGTCGGCGACCGACCGGACGGCCCTGCTGAGGAAGGCGTTCGCCGCTCTTGACGGATGAGAACGGACCCCACTCGACAGGTGAGCGGGACCCTCTCTCAACGGTGCGCGACAGGGTCACGCATCAGGTGAGCCGACCCGCTCACGAACGAGTGAAAAGAGCGCCAACGGGCCACCGCATTACATAACAAAGACCCGCGAAACGACCGTCGATCCGAGGCGGTCCGTACCCTACTGGCCGGTACGGACCGCCTGCCCGTGTATGCGGCATCTCGATGTCACTGCGGGGGCCTCAGAGAGGTAGGGTCGGGGGTGGTCGGGGACATCCCAAACAGAGCTCGCCGGCACCGCATGGCCGGCGTACCAACGAGGAGATCGGTTCGTGACGATCCGCGTAGGCATCAACGGCTTCGGCCGTATCGGGCGTAACTACTTCCGCGCACTGCTGGAGCAGGGTGCCGACATCGAAGTTGTGGCTGTCAACGACCTGGGTGACACCGCCACCACCGCTCACCTGCTGAAGTACGACACGATCCTGGGCCGCCTCAAGCAGGAGGTCTCCCACACCGCCGACACCATCACCGTCGACGGCCACACCATCAAGGTGCTCTCCGAGCGCAACCCGGCCGACATCCCCTGGGGCGAGCTGGGCGTCGACATCGTCATCGAGTCGACCGGCATCTTCACCAAGCGCGAGGACGCCGCCAAGCACCTCGCCGGCGGCGCCAAGAAGGTCCTCATCTCGGCTCCGGCCAAGGATGAGGACATCACCATCGTGATGGGCGTCAACCAGGACAAGTACGACTCGGCGAGCCACCACGTCATCTCCAACGCCTCCTGCACCACCAACTGTGTGGCGCCGATGGCGAAGGTCCTCGACGAGAACTTCGGCATCGTCAAGGGCCTGATGACCACGGTGCACGCGTACACGAACGACCAGCGCATCCTGGACTTCCCTCACAAGGACCTGCGCCGCGCCCGTGCCGCCGCCGAGAACATCATCCCGACCACCACGGGTGCCGCGAAGGCCACCGCGCTGGTCCTGCCGCAGCTCAAGGGCAAGCTGGACGGCATCGCCATGCGCGTGCCGGTCCCGACCGGCTCGGTCACCGACCTGGTCGTCGAGCTCGGCCGCGAGGTCACCAAGGAAGAGGTCAACGCCGCCTTCCAGAAGGCCGCCGAGGGCGAGCTGAAGGGCCTCCTCGACTACACCGAGGACCCGATCGTCTCCTCCGACATCGTCAACGCCCCGGCGTCCTGCACCTTCGACTCCTCCCTGACCATGGTCCAGGAGGGCAAGAACGTGAAGGTCATCGGCTGGTACGACAACGAGTGGGGCTACTCCAACCGCCTCGTGGACCTGACGGTCTTCGTCGGCAACCAGCTCTGATCGCGGCATCAGCCACCTCAGCGTGAGTGCAGGGCTCGGGCAGCGCAGCGACGCGCGGCCCGGGCCCTGACGCACGTACAGAACGGCCATGACTACGATCACGGAGCACCATCAGCCCTCGGGAGCCTCACTCATGAAGACGATCGACGAACTCCTCGCCGCAGGCGTAGCCGGCCAGCGGGTCTTCGTCCGCGCCGACCTCAACGTCCCGCTGGACGGCGCCACCATCACCGACGACGGCCGGATCCGCGCCGTCGCCCCGACCATCGCCAAGCTCGCCGAGGCGGGCGCCAAGGTGATCGTCGCCTCCCACCTGGGCCGTCCCAAGGGCGCCCCGGACCCGCAGTTCTCCCTCGCCCCGGTCGCAAAGCGGCTCGGTGAAATCCTGGGCAAGAACGTCTCGTTCGCCACCGACACGGTCGGCGACAGCGCGAAGGCCGCCGTCGCCGCACTGTCGGACGGAGAGGTAGCGCTGCTGGAGAACCTCCGTTTCAACGCCGGCGAGACGAGCAAGGACGACGCGGAGCGCGGCGCGTTCGCCGACGCCCTCGCCGTCCTCGCGGACGTCTACGTGGGCGACGGTTTCGGCGCCGTGCACCGCAAGCACGCCTCCGTGTTCGACCTGCCGGCCCGCCTGCCGCACTACGCCGGCTACCTCATCGCCACCGAGGTCGGCGTCCTGAAGCAGCTCACCGAGGACGTCAAGCGCCCCTACGTCGTCGCGCTCGGCGGCGCCAAGGTCTCCGACAAGCTCGCCGTCATCGACGAGCTGCTCGGCAAGGCCGACCGCCTGCTCATCGGCGGCGGCATGGCCTACACCTTCCTGAAGGCCAAGGGCTACGAGGTCGGCATCTCCCTCCTCCAGGAGGACCAGATCCCGGTCGTCACCGAGTACATGGAGCGCGCCGAGAAGCAGGGCGTCGAGCTGCTGCTCCCCGTCGACGTCGTGGTCTCCCGGGAGTTCCCGGACCTGAAGACCAAGGCGCCCACCGAGAACACCGTGGTCGACGCGGACGAGATCCCCGCCGACCAGGAGGGCCTGGACATCGGCCCGAAGACCCGAGAGCTGTACGCCTCGAAGCTCGCCGACGCCGCGACCGTCTTCTGGAACGGTCCCATGGGCGTCTTCGAGCACCCCGACTACGCCCAGGGCACCAAGGCGGTCGCCCAGGCCCTCGTCGAAGCGGACGGCTTCACCGTCGTCGGCGGCGGTGACTCCGCCGCGGCCGTGCGCACGCTCGGCTTCGACGAAAACGCATTCGGCCACATCTCGACCGGTGGCGGCGCCTCCCTCGAATACCTCGAGGGCAAGTCGCTCCCCGGTCTCGCCGCACTGGAGGACTGACCTACATGAGCACGCGCACGCCGCTGATGGCGGGCAACTGGAAGATGAACCTCAACCACCTCGAGGCCATCGCGCACGTCCAGAAGCTCGCCTTCGCCCTGGCCGACAAGGACTACGAGGCCGTCGAGGTCGCGGTCCTGCCGCCCTTCACCGACCTGCGCTCCGTGCAGACCCTGGTCGACGGCGACAAGCTCAAGATCAAGTACGGCGCCCAGGACATCTCGCAGCACGATGGCGGCGCCTACACCGGTGAGATCTCGGGCCCGATGCTGGCCAAGCTGAAGTGCACCTTCGTGGTGATCGGCCACTCAGAGCGCCGCCAGTACCACAACGAGACCGACGAGCTGGTCAACGCCAAGGTCAAGGCCGCCTACAAGCACGGCCTGACCCCGATCCTCTGCGTCGGCGAGGAACTGGACGTCCGCGAGGCGGGCAACCACGTCACGCACACCCTCGCCCAGCTCGAGGGCGGTCTGAAGGACCTCCCGGCGGAGCAGGCCGAGTCGATCGTGATCGCCTACGAGCCCGTCTGGGCCATCGGTACCGGCAAGGTCTGCGGTGCCGAGGACGCCCAGGAGGTCTGCGCCGCCATCCGCGCCAAGATCGCCGAGCTGTACTCGCAGGAGCTGGCCGACAAGGTCCGCATCCAGTACGGCGGCTCCGTGAAGTCCGGAAACGTGGCCGAGATCATGGCGCAGGCCGACATCGACGGCGCCCTGGTCGGCGGCGCCTCGCTGGACGCCGACGAGTTCGTCAAGATCGTGCGCTTCCGCGACCAGTGAGTATGCGGTAGCGGCGATCCGTCGTACCCTTGCGGGGGCACAGCGATGTCGCTGTGCCCCCGTCGTCCATCCGAATCCGAGGAAGTTGGTCCAGCCGTGGTTTTGGGGTTCTCGATCGCCCTGATCGTCTTCAGCCTGCTGATGATGCTGCTGGTGCTGATGCACAAGGGGAAGGGCGGCGGCCTCTCCGACATGTTCGGTGGCGGCATGCAGTCGTCCGTCGGCGGCTCCTCGGTCGCCGAGCGCAACCTCGACCGCATCACCATCGTGATCGGTCTGCTGTGGTTCGCATGCATTATCGTCCTCGGCATCCTGATGAAGACGAACAGCTGATTCGCGTCTCACAAACACATACATTCCGTACGTAAGGCCCCATGTTCGGTACGCGCCCGTGAGCGCGGCCTATCATGGGGCTTGCGTCTAGGTGTGCGGGTTGTAACTCCAATCACTGGACGCGCGTTGGGCCTTACGTAGACTGAGGCGCTCGCGGCGAAGCGAAACGCCGACTCGCTTCGCGGCACCATCACGCAGGGAGTTACGACCGTGGCAAGTGGCAACGCGATCCGAGGAAGCCGGGTCGGGGCGGGGCCGATGGGCGAGGCCGAGCGCGGCGAGTCCGCGCCGCGTCTGCGCATCTCCTTCTGGTGCTCCAACGGGCACGAGACGCAGCCGAGCTTCGCCAGCGACGCGCAGGTTCCCGACACCTGGGACTGCCCGCGCTGCGGCTTCCCGGCCGGCCAGGACCGGGACAACCCGCCGGACCCGCCGCGCACCGAGCCGTACAAGACGCATCTTGCGTACGTACGGGAGCGGCGCAGCGACGCGGACGGCGAGGCGATCCTCGCCGAGGCGCTCGCGAAACTGCGCGGCGAGATCTAGGACTTGTCATCGGCCGGGTGCCCCAGGGCGCCTGGCCGAAGCCGTTCCTCCCCTCGCCTGCGGCCGACTGTCAGTGGCACCCCCTACGGTTTTCGTGAAGGCGCGAACCGCGAGGGGGAGTTGTGACGGCGGTCGGGACGGTGAAGTCAGGCGCGCCCGCGTGGCGCGGGGGATTCGGACGGCTGTGGGGCGCCGCGGTGCTCTCCGGCTTCGGCGACGCACTGCGTACGGCCGCGCTGCCGCTGCTCGCCACATCGCTGACCGACCGGCCCCTGCTCATCGCCGCCGTGACGGCCTGCGGTTATCTGCCCTGGATCGTCTTCGGACTGCTCGGCGGAGCGGTCGCCGACCGGGTGGACCAGCGGCGCGCGATGTGGACGGTGGACGCGGTGCGCGGGCTGCTCGTCGGCTCCTTCGCGGTGGCCGTCGCCCTGGGGCACGCCTCGATCGCCCTGCTGATCGCGCTCGCCTTCGGGCTGACCACACTCCAGACGCTCTTCGACAACGCCGCCACCGCCCTGTTGCCCGCGCTGGTGGACCGGGAGGCCCTTGGCAGTGCCAACGCCCGTCTGCTGACCGGACAGAAGATCGCCGGCGGCCTGCTGGGGGCGCCTGCCGTGCCGGTCCTGATCGCCGCAGGGGCGGCCGTCCCCTTCGCGGCCGACGCGGCCACCTTCCTTGTGGCTGCGGCGCTGGTCGCCTCCTTGCGGACACTCGCACCCGAGCGCAGGCGGAGCCCGGCGGGCAGCACCCTGCGCCGGGACGTCGCCGACGGGCTGCGCACCCTGTGGCGCGACCGGGCACTGCGCGGGCTGTGTGCTTCCACGGCCCTGTGCAACATCGGCATGGGCGCCCTGATCGCCACCCTGGTGGTCCTCGTGACCGGCTGGCTGGACGCGGGCAGCAGCGGATACGCGGCGGCGGTCACCGCTTACACCGTCGGCGGCCTGGCCGGGGGAGTGGCGAGCCGGCGGATCACGGCCGGACTCGGCCCCTGCGGACCGTGCTGCTCGCCGGCACCGTGCAGATCGGCACCCTCGTGGTCATGGGATCCGTGCCCAGCCTGGCCGCCGTGGTGGCCGGCCTCGCGGTCTTCGGGTTCATGGGGATGCTGTGGAACGTCAACACGACCACCCTGCTGCAGCAACGCACCCCCACCGACATGCTCGGCCGGGTCAGCTCCGCCTTCCGCACCCTGGCCGTCGCGGGAGCCCCGCTGGGCGCGCTCCTCGGGGGCGTCGTGGCCACGGCCTGGGGCCTCAACACGCCGGCCTTGCTCACGGCCGCCTTCTTCGTCCTGTCCGTCACCTCGCTGATACCGGTCCGCAAGGAGGACGTACCTGTTGTTGCGCCGGACGACGACGTCGCGACGGCTCGCGCCGTGCGCTGATCAACTAGGTTGGAACAGCTGGGACAGGCACGAAAGAAGGCTGAAGTCGGAAATGAACGCAGACGGCCGTACCAGGCTCAACCAGACGCCCGAGTGGACCGCTCTCGCCAAGCACCGGGAGGAGCTGGCCGACACCCATCTGCGGGACCTGTTCGCCGCCGATCCGCAGCGCGGCGCCGGGTACACCCTGCAGGTCGGTGACCTGTACGTCGACTACTCGAAGCACCTGGTCAGCGACGAGACACTGCGGCTGCTGCGCGAGCTGGCCGCCGCGACGGACGTCTTCGGCCTCCGGGATGCGATGTTCCGCGGCGAGAAGATCAACGTCACCGAGAACCGGGCGGTGCTGCACACCGCCCTGCGCGCTCCGCGGGACGCGGTGATCGAGGTCGACGGTGAGAACGTCGTCCCGGCGGTGCACGCCGTGCTGGACAAGATGAGCGACTTCGCGGAGCGCGTCCGTTCGGGTCAGTGGACGGGACACACCGGCAAGCGCATCAAGAACGTGATCAACGTCGGCATCGGCGGCTCCGACCTCGGCCCCGCGATGGCCTACGAGGTGCTGCGCAGCTTCACCGACCGCGACCTCACCGTCCGCTTCGTGTCGAACGTGGACGGCGCCGACCTGCATGAGGCCACCCGCGACCTGGACCCGGCCGAGACGCTGTTCATCATCGCCTCCAAGACCTTCACCACCATCGAGACGATCACCAACGCGACCTCGGCCCGCACGTGGCTGCTGGACGCGCTCGATGGGGGAGAGTCCGCGGTGGCCAAGCACTTCGTCGCCCTGTCGACCAACGCCGAGAAAGTCACCGAGTTCGGCATCGACCCGGACAACATGTTCGAGTTCTGGGACTGGGTCGGCGGACGGTACTCGTACGACTCCGCGATCGGCCTGTCCCTGATGATCGCCATCGGCCCGGACCGCTTCCGGGAGATGCTCGACGGGTTCCACCTGGTCGACGAGCACTTCCGCACAGCGCCCGCGGAGTCCAACGTGCCCCTGCTCCTGGGCCTGTTGGGCATCTGGTACGACAACTTCCACGACGCCCAGTCGCACGCGGTGCTGCCGTACAGCCACTACCTGTCCAAGTTCACGGCGTATCTCCAGCAGCTGGACATGGAGTCCAACGGCAAGTCCGTGGCGCGGGACGGCAAGCAGGTCGAGTGGCAGACCGGGCCGGTGGTGTGGGGCACGCCCGGCACCAACGGGCAGCACGCCTACTACCAGTTGATCCACCAGGGCACCAAGCTCATCCCGGCGGACTTCATCGGCTTCGCCGAGCCGGTCGCCGAGCTGAGCGGTGACCTCAAGGGCCAGCACGACCTGCTGATGGCCAACTTCTTCGCCCAGACCCAGGCCCTCGCCTTCGGCAAGACGGCCGAGGAGGTCCGTGCGGAGGGCGTGCCCGAGGAGCTGGTCCCGCACAAGACCTTCCCCGGCAACCGGCCGACGACCACCATCCTCGCGCGCGAGCTGACCCCGTCCGTGCTCGGTCAACTGGTCGCGCTCTACGAGCACAAGGTGTTCGTGCAGGGCGCCGTGTGGAACATCGACTCCTTCGACCAATGGGGCGTGGAACTCGGCAAGGTCCTCGCCAAGCGGGTCGAGCCCGCCCTGACCGAGGGCGCGGAGGTGCCCGGCCTGGATGCGTCGACCAAGGCGCTGGTCGCCAAGTACCGGGAGCTGCGCGGCCGTAGCTGATCCATACCGAGGTCCGCCCGACGAGCCGCCGCGGCGGTCGCGGTGGCCGTGGTGGGAAGAAGGCTCCGGAAGCCCGCCCTGAAGCCCGGAAGGACAGGTCCTTCCGATCCGGGCGCTCAGCCGGGCTCAGGCCACCGCGCTCAGGCCACCGCGCTCAGCGTGTCCGCCAGGCGTCTGCGGGCCGCGCGGGTCGCGGGCAGTGCGGCCAGCCCCGCCGCCCCCAGCACCGCGGCCGCGCCCAGCAGGAGCAGCAGCCCGGGGGAGGGGGACCGGGTGATCCCGGCGCCGATGCCGCTCGAGCTGCCCTGGGCGTCGATCAGCCGACGGGCCAGCGGCAGCCCCAGGGCGGTACCGGCGACGGCCGCGGCCAGGGCCGTGCAGCTCATCGCCGTGACGGTGATCGCCGTGATCTGCCGCGGGGACATGCCGATCGCCCGGAGCGCCAGCATGTCCCGCTCGCCCTCCCGGACGCTCCCGCCGATCGCGGTGAGCAGCTCGACCAGCCCGATGAGGGCGAGCACGGCGATCAGCCCGGCGACCACGGCGCGCAGCGGGGACAGCCCGTCGGCGGGGTTGGTCACGGCGTGCACGTCCAGGTGTCCGCGCCCGGCCGCGGACAGGGCGGAGGCGACCAGCTGCGGATCGGCGCCGGGGCTCAGTCGCAGCTGGTAGAAGGCCCGGGACAGCCGCGGATCGTTCTCGCGCAGGGTGTCGAGGGAGGTCGTCACGACCCGGCCGGCGTTCTGCGGTTCGATGCTGCGGCCCACGATGTGCAGGATCTGCGGCTGGTCGCCCACCGTCATCCGCACCCAGTCTCCGACCCGTATGTGCAGCAGGTCCAGCAGGCCCTGGCCGGCCACCGCCTCGTCCGGCCCGTGCGCGGCGCGGCCCTCGGCGAGGGTGTAGGGGTATGGCCGGGCGCGGGTGCCGAGGCCGCGCAGCGCGATCGTCCCGGTCTGGCCGGGGACCAGCGCGGCCACCTCGACGCCCGGGTAGGCGGCGGCGACCCGGTGGTCCGCCGCCAGCAGGGCCCGTACGTCGGTGTCGTCCATGCCGCCGTCCGAGCGGACCGTGAGCGCGGTGGGCAGGCCCACCTGATCCGGGCTGCTGTGGAACCGGTCGATGGTGGTCCACGCGCTGAGGGCCACCACGATCAGCAGCAGCGGAAGCGTCAGCCGGGCCACCCCGGCCAGCGACCGCCCGCGTCCCGCGAACGCCTTGTGACAGCCCAGGACCAGTGCGGCCGGCAGCCGCAGGCCCAGGGCGGCGCGGGCCAGACCGGTCAGCCGGCCGCCCGCCGGGGCCGACGGGCGCGGCACCGGCACCGGCGGCACCCGGCCCGCCCGCCAGGCCGCGAGCCCCGTCGTCAGGCCGATGAACAGCACTGCGGCCACGGGCACCGCGGACAGCGCCACGGTGTGCGCCGGCAGCCCCTGCCACACGCCCACCGCATCGCCGAGCCGACCCGGGATCCGGTTGCCGAGACCCTCGGTGAGCGCGGCCGCGGCCACCGCACCCAGCGCGGCGTACGCCAGGTGCTGGAGCAGGAAGATCCGCACGACCTGGCCGGGCGTGAAGCCGATCGCCTTCAGCACCGAGATGTCCCGCAGATGGCCCCGGATACGGGTGCCGATCGCCCCGTGCACGGCGAATCCGGCGGCGGCCAGGGCGCCGAGCCCGAACAGTCCGAGCACCTGCCCGAGGAGCCGGTTCTCGCCCTGTGCCTCGGCCCGCGCCTGCTGCCAGGTGGAGACCTCGCCGACCGCGCCCGCGCCCAGCACGGTCACGGCACGCTGGACGGCGTAGTCCGTGTCGGCCGGGTCCTTCAGACGCAGCCCGGTCACCTGGCCGCCCGGGGCGCGGACGGCGGACGGCGGTGCCCAGACCAGGCCCGGCTGTGCACCCGGGCTGTAGCCGGGCTCGGCGCTGTCGGCGATGCCCTCGACGGTCAGGGTGCGGGTGGTACCGGGCAGGGTCAGGGTGTCGCCGGGCTCGGCCAGCAGGGCCCGGGCCAGGCGGCTCTCCAGGACGACGCCGTCCGGCTCCGCCGGGTCCAGCCAGTGGCCGGCGGTGAGCAGCGGGCGGCCGACGGAGGGCAGGCGCGGGGTGCCGCGCAGCTCCACGGCGGCACGGGTGCCGCGGGAGGCGACGGTGGCGGACTCGGTCCGGTAGGGGCCGGCCACGGACTCGACGCCGTCCAGCCGGGCGAGTCTGCCGGCGTCGGCGGACGCGGCCGTGTGGATCCACACATGCGCCCCGCGCGCCTGGGTGAAGGTCCGCTGCCAGGGGTTGGTGGCGTAGCCGAAGAGTGCGGCGGCCAGCAGCAGCGAGGCGACGATGCCGGCGGTGGCGAGCGCGATGAACAGCGCCTCGCCGCGGTGCGTGCGCAGATCGGAGTGGGCCCAGCGGAGGGTGGCTCGCACGGCTCAGTCCCCGGTCTCGGGCAGTCGCCGGGCCATCAGTCCCTCAGCTCCAGCACACCGGAGGTCCCGGGCTTCCGGGACGGGGTACCGTCCAACGCGGCGTCGTCGGCTATCCGGCCGTCGAAGAAGCTGATCACCCGGTCGGCGGCGCTCGCCAGCCGGGCGTCATGAGTCACCAGCACGATGGTCTGGCCGCGCCCGTGGAAGCGGGTCAGCAGCCGCATCACCTCACGGGTGCCCTTGCTGTCCAGGCTGCCGGCCGGCTCGTCCGCCAGCAGCAGCGGCGGATGGTTGACCAGGGCGCGGGCGAGCGCCACCCGCTGCTGTTCGCCGCCGGACAGCTCGCCCGGCATGCTGCGCTCCTTGCCTTCCAGGCCCAGTTCGGCCAGCAGCTCCTCGCGCTCGGCCCGGGCCCGCTTCGGCGGGACTCCGGCGAGCAGGGCGGGCAGCTCCACGTTGTCGGCGACCGACAGGTTCGACACCAGGTTGAAGAACTGGAAGACGATCCCGATGGACTTCCTGCGCTCCACCGCCCAGCGCGCCTCGGTGAAGGAGTCCGTGCACCGGCCGTCGAGCCGGATGCTGCCCTCGTCCGGCCGCTGGAGCCCGCCGAGCAGGTGCAGCAGCGTGGACTTGCCCGCTCCGGACGGTCCCGTGATCGCCACGAACTCGCCCCGGGCCACGCTCAGATCGACCCCGCGGACGGCATGCGCGGGCGCGCCCTCGCCGTAGTGGGTCTTCACCAGACCCTCGGCGCACAGTGCAGGAGACCGGCCGTCACTCACTCCAGCTCCTCCAGTTCCTCCTGGCACCGCTCCAGCCAGTCGAGGTCGGCCTGCAGGTGCAGCATCGCGCCCTCGATGAGCAGATGGGCGATTCGGTTGTCCCGATTCTCGGCCGCGGCCAGCTTCGACAGGTTGCGCATGGTGTTGAGGTACTGGCGCCGCTGCTTGTTGATGAGGGCGATCTGGTCGGCGAGACCGGTCTGCGGGGCGAGCGCCAGCTTCATGAAGAACTCGTCCCGGACCCGCGGCTCGTCCTCGGCCTCCTCGAACCAGGCGTGCAGCGCCTCCCGCCCGGCATCGGTGAGGTGGTAGACCTTCTTGTTGGGCCGGCTGGACTGCTCGACGTCCTCGCCCTCGATCAGTCCCGACTTCTCGAGGCGGCCGAGGGTCACGTAGATCTGGCCGACGTTCGGCTGAGGGTACGCGGAGCCCAGCAGTTGCTCAAGGTCCTGCTTCAGCTCGTAGCCGTGGGCCGGGCCGCGCGCGAGGAGTGCCAGGAGGGGCAGGCGCACTCGTGCTGTCCTCCCGTTCTCGTCAATGTGCTCCAGGCCCTAGTATCGCCCATACCTAACAGGTATACATGGCCTCTGACCGCCGGGCGAGGGTGCCCGTGGCCGGGTGTACGTGTTCAGGGAGGAACCTATGCGGTGGATGCGCGCCGCCGGTAGGGGCCTCCTCGTTCTGGCCGTGGTCCTCACCGGGTACGTGGCCTCCGGCGCGCAGGCCGACGAGGGCGATCAGCGGGGGCCGCTCACCTTGGCCACCGCCGGTGACCTCACCGGTTACCTCGGCCCCCTCCTCGAGGGCTGGAACCGTACGCATCCCGCCGAGAAGGTCACCCTCGTCGAGCTGCCGGACTCCGCCGACGAGACCCATGCGCAGATGACCACCGA
Source organism: Streptomyces sp. NPDC031100 (assembly GCF_055570785.1). Classification (NCBI taxonomy): domain Bacteria; kingdom Bacillati; phylum Actinomycetota; class Actinomycetes; order Kitasatosporales; family Streptomycetaceae; genus Streptomyces; species Streptomyces sp. NPDC031100. The sequence goes on along the minus strand of NZ_JBVIGN010000001.1, from coordinate 190,359 downwards.
CCTGCGCGGCGGCGACCGGGGCCGGTTCGACGTCCTCAACATCGACGTCAACTGGACCTCGGAGTTCGCGGCCGCCGGCTGGATCCGTCCGCTGCCCCCGGACCGCTTCCCGCTGAAGACCTTCCTGCCGCCGGTCGTGGACACCGCCACGTACGACGGGCGGCTGTACGCCGTGCCGTACGTCACCAACGCCGGACTGCTGCTCTACCGCAAGGACGTCCTCGCCGAGGAGGGCGTGCCGCCGCCGCGCACCTGGGCCGAGCTGGAGCACGACGCGAAGACCATCGCGCCCCGGCACGGCCTGGACGGCTACGCGGGCCAGCTCCTCCCCTACGAGGGCCTGACCGTCAACGCGGCCGAGGCCGTGTACTCGGCGGGCGGCACCATCCTCGGCGACGAGGGCGCCCGCGTCACCGTGGACTCGGACGCCGCCCGCGAGGGCATCGGCTTCCTCGCCCGTGGCCTCGGCGAGGGCTGGATCCCGAGGGCGGCGCTGACGTACAAGGAGGAGGAGTCCAAGCAGGCCTTCCAGGACGGCCGGCTGCTCTTCCTGCGCAACTGGCCCTACGCCTACGCCGTGGCCTCGGCCAGGGGCTCCAAGGTCGCCGGCCGGATCGGCGCCGTACCGCTGCCCGGGCCGGACGGGCCGGGGACGAGCGTCCTCGGCGGCTCCAACCTGGCCGTCAACGCCCACGCCCGGCACCCCGATTCGGCCGCGCGCCTGATCGCCTACCTCACCAGCGCGAGCGTGCAGCGCCAGGTGCTCACCCGGGGCGCGCTGCCGCCCGTGCGGGCCGCGCTCTACGAAGATCCCACGCTGGTACGGCAGTTCCCCTATCTGCCGACCCTGCGCGCCGCCGTGCTCACGGCCGCCCCGCGCCCCAAGAGCCCGCACTACGACCAGGTCAGCCTGGTGGTGCAGGCGGTCGTGCACGACGCGCTGACCGGGCACGAGACGCCTGCGGCGGCGGTACGGCGACTGGCGCGCGAGCTGGCGGCCGTCTCCAGCCACTAGTTACTTGTTAGGTAACGCGGACATCTCATCTGTTGCACGAGTGCCCGGATAAGTCCGTATTTGGCGCCCCAACTCTGCAGTAGCATCTGTTCTTTTCATTGACACTCTCGCGATACGCCTACCTAACATGCATGCATGTTGAGTAAGTACCACTGGTGGCGCGACGCCGTGATCTACCAGGTGTACGTCCGCAGCTTTCTGGACAGCACCGGGGACGGCATCGGCGATCTGGCCGGGGTCCGCGCCGGACTGCCGTACCTGAAGAAGCTCGGCGTCGACGGCATCTGGCTGAGCCCCTTCTACCCCTCGCCCCAGCACGACCACGGCTACGACGTCGCCGACTACTGCGGCGTCGACCCGCTCTTCGGCGACCTCGCCGAGTTCGACCTGCTGATGGCGGCCGCCCGGCGGCTCGGCATCAAGGTGCTCCTGGACATCGTCCCCAACCACTGCTCCAGCGAGCACCCGTGGTTCCGCGAGGCCCTCGCCGCCGAGCCCGGCAGCCCGGCCCGAGCCCGCTTCCACTTCGCCGACGGCCGCGGTCCGGACGGCAGCGAGCCGCCCAACAACTGGCACGCCATGTTCGGCGGCCCGGCCTGGACCAGAGTCGGCGACGGCCAGTGGTACCTGCACATGTTCACGCCCGAGCAGCCCGACTGGAACTGGCGCACCCCCGAGGTCGCCGCCGAGTTCGACCGCGTCCTGCGCTTCTGGCTGGACCGGGGCGTCGACGGCTTCCGCATCGACGTCGCCGCCGGCCTCTACAAGCACCCCGAACTGCCCGACTCGGACGATCCGGAGGCCGACGCCCGCACCCGCGACTCCGTCAACCCGCTCGCCTGGAACCAGCCCGAGGTGCACGAGGTGTGGCGGCGCTGGCGGTCCCTGTGCGAGGAGTACGCCGCCCGCGACGGCCGCGAACGCCTCCTCGTCGGCGAGGTGTCCGTGCCCACGGCCCGCGAACACGCCCAGTACGTCCGCCCGGACGAACTCCACCAGGCCTTCTTCTTCGACCTGCTCGGCGCCCCCTGGGACGCCGACGCCTTCCGCAAGGTCATCTCCGAGGCCATGCAGGACATAGCCGGCACGGGCTCCACGGTCACCTGGGTCCTGAACAACCACGACCAGGTCCGCACCGTCACCCGCTACGGCGAGCCCGCCACCGAGGGCAGCGGTATCGGTGCCGCCCGAGCCCGCGCCGCCGCGCTTCTGATGCTCGCGCTGCCCGGAGCCGCGTACATCTACCAGGGCGAGGAACTGGGCCTGCCCGAGGTGGTCGACCTGCCCGACGACGTGCTCACCGACCCGATCTTCCACCGCACCGGAAGCCGCGCCCGCATACGCGACGGCTGCCGGGTGCCCCTGCCGTGGTCCGGACAGGCCTCCCCGTTCGGCTTCACCTCCGGCGCCGAGGGCGCCAAGCCATGGCTGCCGCAGCCCTCCTACTTCGCCGAGTACGCCACCGACCGCGCCCTCGCCGACACCCGCTCCTTCTGGCACCTGTACCGCGACGGCCTGCAACTGCGGTCCTCACTGCCCCAGTTGGGCGAGGGCTCGCTGCGCTGGCTGGACACCCCGCCCGGCGTCCTCGCCTTCGTCCGCGGCGACGGCCTGGTGTGCGCCGTCAACTTCGGTACGTCCCCCACGCCCGCGCCGGTCTCCGGCACCCCCCTGCTGTCCAGCGGTCCGTGCCCGGCCGGGGTGCTGCCCGGTTCGACAGCGGCCTGGTGGCTGAACGACCTCTGATCCGCACGGTTTTCGGTCAACTCCCATCCCCTGAAGGGACATCGATGATGATGCGACGACGTACGACCCTGCTCACGGGCTGCACCGCCCTCGCCCTGGCCCTCGGCGCGACCGCCTGCGGCGGCGGCCCGGTGAGCGCGGGCGGTGGTGACAAGGCGCTCAGCGGCCAGACCGTCACCGTGGCTGGCGTCTGGTCCGGCAGCGAGCAGAAGAACTTCCAGAAGGTACTGGACGCGTTCACCGCGAAGACCGGTGCCACGACACAGTTCGTCTCCACCGGCGACAACGTCTCCACCGTCGTCGGCAGCAAGATCGAGGGCGGCAACGCGCCCGACGTGGTGATGGTCCCGCAGGTCGGCGTGCTCCAGCAGTTCGCGCAGAAGGGCTGGCTCAAGCCGCTGTCCCCGACCGCCCGGCAGACCGTCGACACCGACTTCGCGCCCGTGTGGAAGAAGTACGGCAGCATCGACGGCACCCTCTACGGCCTCTACTTCAAGGCCGCCCACAAGTCGACCGTCTGGTACAGCCCCGACGCCCTCGCCCAGGCCGGCGTTCAGCCGCCCAAGACCTACGACGAGATGCTCAAGGCCGGGCACACCGTCTCCGACTCCGGGCTCGCGGCCTTCGCCGTCGCAGGTCAGGACGGCTGGACCCTCACCGACTGGTTCGAGAACATCTACCTCTCCCAGGCCGGACCCGAGAAGTACGACGCCCTCGCCGCCCACAAGCTGAAGTGGACGGATGCTTCAGTCGTCAAGGCGCTCACCACGCTGGGCAAGCTCTTCAAGGACAAGCAGCTGATCGCGGGCGGCCAGAAGGAGGCGCTGAACACCGACTTCCCCAGCTCGGTGGAGAAGGTATTCGGTCCCAAGCCCGAGGCCGGCATGGTCTTCGAGGGCGACTTCGTCGCCGGGGTCGCCCATGACCAGTTCCAGAAGACCATCGGCAAGGACGCGAACTTCTTCCCGTTCCCCGCGGTCGGCGGCGGCACCGCACCCGTGGTCAGCGGCGGCGACGCGGCCGTCGTCCTCAAGGACGGCAAGAACGCCAAGGCCGGCATGAAGCTCCTGGAGTACCTGGCCACCCCAGAGGCGGCGGCCGTATGGGCCAAGGCAGGCGGCTTCCTGTCCCCGAACAAGAAGCTCGACCTCGCCTCCTACAGCGACGACGTCACCCGGGCCACCGCCAAGTCCCTCGTCTCGGCCGGCGACTCGGTCCGCTTCGACATGTCCGACCAGGCACCGGCGGCCTTCGGCGGCACCAAGGGCACCGGCGAGTGGAAGCTGCTCCAGGACTTCCTGCGCGACCCCTCCGACCCGAAGGGGACCGCGGCGAAGCTGGAGGCCGCGGCGGCCAAGGCCTACCAGGGCTGACCGGAACCATGACCGCCACGCTCGTACACAAAGAGGCGAACCCGCGGGCCGCCGGCGCGGCCCGCGGGCGCCGCGGCCGGCGGCGCGCCCGGACCGTCGCCCTGCTCTTCGTCTTCCCCGCCCTGCTCCTGCTCGGCGCCCTCGTCGTCTACCCGGTGCTGTTCTCCGTCGGCCGCAGCTTCTTCGACGCCTCCGGCACCCGGTTCGTGGGCGGCGACAACTACGCCGAGATGTTCCGCGACCCGGCGACCCTGAAGGCCGTCCGCAACACCACGATCTGGGTGGTCGTGGCCCCGGCCCTGCTCACCGGACTGGGCCTGATCCTGGCCGTCCTGGTGGAGAAGGTGCGCTGGGCCACCGCCTTCAAGCTCCTGCTGTTCATGCCGATGGCCGTGTCCTTCCTGGCCGCAGGCATCATCTTCCGGCTCGCCTACGACGAGGACCCGGACAAGGGTGTCCTCAATGCGGCCGTGGTCTCCGTCCACGACGCGTTCAAGGGGACCTCGTCGTATCCGGCAGCCCGAGCGCGTGACGGGCAGGGGCTCGCCCCCGGCCGGGACGGCTCGTACCTGACGACCACGGACCTGTCCCCGGGCCGCTCGGTGGCCCTCGGCCTGGTGGGCGTACTGCCCAAGGACCTGCCGAAGGGCGCCTCGCCCGCCTACCCGGCCGCGGCCGGCAAGGCCGCCGCCGACGAGCTGCGCGGTGTCGTCTACCTGGACTTCACGCCCGGCGGGGGAGGGAAGCAGGGCAGGGTCGACCCGAAGGAGAGCGGCCTGCCCGGGATGAAGGTCGAGGCGCTGCGCGACGGCAGGACGGTCGCCGACACGACGACCGCGTCCGACGGCTCCTTCCACTTCTCGGGGCTCGGCAAGGGCTCGTACACGGTGAAACTGCCCGCGTCGAACTTCGCCCCGCCCTACCAGGGCATCTCCTGGCTCGGCCCGACGCTCGTCACCCCGGCGATCATCGGCGCGTACCTGTGGATCTGGACGGGCTTCGCGATGGTGCTGATCGGCGCGGGCCTGTCGGCCCTGCCCCGGGACGCCCTGGAGGCGGCCCGGATGGACGGGGCGAACGAGTGGCAGATCTTCCGCCGGATCACGGTGCCGCTGCTGGCGCCCGTCCTGACGGTCGTCTTCGTGACCCTCGTGATCAACGTGATGAAGGTCTTCGACCTCGTCTACATCATCGCGCCGGGCCCCGTGCAGGAGGACGCCACCGTCCTCGCGACCCAGATGTGGCTGGTGTCCTTCGGCGGCGGAAACAACCAGGGGCTGGGCAGCGCCCTCGGCGTGCTGCTCCTGCTCCTGGTGATCCCCGCGATGGTCTTCAACGTCCGCCGATTCCGAAGGAGCCAGCGATGAACTCGGCGATGACTGCGGTCAGGCGTGGCCTTGGCAACAGCCTGGTGCAGGCCTTCCTGGTGGTGATCGGCCTGGTGTGGCTGACCCCGCTCGCGGGCCTGTTCCTCTCCTCTCTCCGCTCGGCCCAGGACACGGCGAAGGGCGGCTGGTGGACGGCCCTGGCCAGTCCCGGGCAGCTGTCCTTCGACAACTACTCGGCGCTGCTGAAGAACGCCGGGATGACCCAGGCCTTCTGGAACACGGTCCTGATCTCGGTGCCGGCCACGACACTCGTCGTGGTCATCGCGGCCCTCGCCGGCTACGCCTTCGCCTGGCTGGACTTCCCCGGCCGTGAGGCGCTCTTCCTGCTGGTCGTGGCCCTGTTGGTGGTCCCGGTACAGATCGGTCTGCTGCCCGTGGCCAAACTCTTCGGCCAACTGGGCCTGTTCGGCACGATTCCCGGCGTCGTCCTCTTCCACGTCGCCTACGGCCTCCCCTTCGCGGTGTTCCTGCTGCGGAACTACTTCGCCGAGATGCCGAAGGAGATGCTGGAGGCGGCACGGATGGACGGCGGCAGCGAGTGGCGCATCTTCACCCGGCTCGTCCTGCCGGTGGGCCGCCCGGCCATCGCGAGCCTCGCCATCTTCCAGTTCCTCTGGGTCTGGAACGACATGCTGGTGGCCCTGCTCTTCGCCGACAGCTCCTCCCAGCCCCTGACGGTCGAACTCCAGTCCCAGATCCGCCAGTTCGGCAGCAACATCGATGTCCTGGCGCCGGGGGCGTTCCTGTCCCTGATCGTGCCGGTGGTGGTGTTCTTCGCGTTCCAGCGGCACTTTGTGCAGGGGGTGATGGCGGGGTCGGTCAAGTGAGCGAACCGAAGATCACGCGATGTATACCGTTTTCTCACAACAGATCCATACCGTGTTGCCGATCTGCAGTGTGTCAGGAGACGTGAACTGATAGGGAGATACCTCCAGGGGGGCCTGTGAGGGTGGCTACCCCTGTGTGCCGCTCGGGAGGTATCCACCACATGGCCCATCAGCCCCAGCCCATGATGACGGCCGTCCTCGACAGTTGGCGGAACTCCCTGCTGGACATGGGAGGGCGCAATCGGCTCCTGAACTTCCGTCACACCAGAACGGCAACCCTGGAGATCACCACGCCCGGCGCCGCAGCCCTGCTCGCGGACCTGGCGCGGGGCTGGGAGTTTGCACCGGTGCCCGAGAGGGCGGCGGGCGTGGGCCTCGAGAAGGCCGACGACGTACACGGCGGGACCGCCGGTCGGCCGCCTGGCCCTGGGCTGGTGACCCAGAAGAGCACCCAGGCGTCCCTGGACAGTGCGCTCTACCAACTGCGCCAGAAGTCCGGCCAGATGTACAACGACTACGGACTCTGGGTGCTGTGGCTCGGTGTCGGCATGCTCGGCTGGCGTGAGGCCGACGCCCACGAGAGCAGTGCCGCTCCGCTGCTTCTGGTCCCGGTCGAACTGCGCCGGGACGGCAACCGCCGCTACCGGCTCCACCCGGCCGAGGACCAGGAGCGGATCCACAATCCGGCGCTCGCGGTGAAACTCGACCGGCTCGGTGTCGACTGGAGCTCCGTCACCGGTGCCGACACCGCCGATCTGCCCGGAGTGCTCGCCGCGGCCCGCTCGGTCGCGGCCGGCCTGCAGGGCTGTACGGTCCAGGAGCGGGTGGTGCTGGGCCTGTTCGCCTCGCACCGTGAGGCGATGTACCAGGACCTCCAGCAGAACGAGGAGCAGATCCTCGGCCACCCGCTGGTGCGGGCCGTAGCCCTCGGACCGGACACGGGCCTGCCCGCCGACCTGATCGCCTTCGAACCCCCCGATCCGGACCGCATCGACGACATCCAGCTGCCCGAGAAGACGCCCCTGGTCCTCGACGCCGACGCCTCGCAGCGGCAATGCGTGGCCGCCGCCCTCGACCACCGGTCCTTCGTCATGAGTGGCCCGCCCGGCACCGGCAAGAGCCAGACCATCACCAACATGATCGCCGCGCTCATGCACGCCGGTCGTAGCGTGCTGTTCGTCAGCGAGAAGGCTGCGGCACTCGACGTCGTGCGCAACCGGCTGCGCGGGGTCGGTCTCGGGGACTTCGTCATGGCCCTGCACAGCGGTGACACGAGCAAGAAGGCCGTGGCCACCGAACTCGCCCGGGTGCTGACCACCGAGGCGCGCGTCACCGGAGCCGCCGAGCACGAACTGGAGCGCGCCCGGAAGTTGCGCGAGGAGCTGTCCGCGTACGCCGCCGCCATGAACGAGACCCGCGAGCCCCTGGGACGCACGCTCCACGACGTCCTCGGGCGCTTGGTGCTGCTGGAGCAGTCCGCCACCCCGAACCTGCCGCTCGCCGCGGAGAACGCCAAGGTTGTCCGAACTCTGACCGCCAGCGCCCTGCAGGAGCTCGGGGCCGCCGCGCGGGCGGTCGCCCGCGCCTGGCGGCCCGCCGCCGAGGGCGACTCCTTCGCCTGGCGGGGGCTGGTCGGCGTATACGCGCACCAGGTGGTCTCCGAGGCCTCCGACGCCCTCGAAGCCCTGCTCACGGTGGCCAGCCGCCGTCCCTTCGCCGCCACCCAGGACGAGCCCCGGTCGGTACGCGAGGTCCAGCAGCTCGTCCGCCTGCTGCGGGCGGGGCCCCCGGACGGGGCGGCGGATCCGGCGGACAGCAGCCTGCCGGAAGACGTCTCCGCCCAGGTCGCCCAGCTCGCCGACATGCTCGGCATGCCGAAGGCCGACCGCCCCGAGGCCGCGTTCGCCCTGTGCGAGCTCGCCGACCTGACCACATCGGGCCATCGCCCGCCGGGCGGCTGGTTCGACGCCGATTCCCTGCGCCGGGCCCACACGGCGGCCCAGGAGCTGCGTACGGCCCTGGAGGCCCAGGCCACGGCCCGTGCGACGGCTGGCGACGTCTTCCAGGAGCACGTCCTCACCGCCGCCGACCTGCCCGCCCTCGTGCACCGCTTCGCCGATCAGCACCGCGGACTGATGGCTCGCTTCTCCGCGCAGTACAAGGAGGACCGTCGGCGAGTGGCCGAGCTCACTCACGCCGGCACCTGGGACAAGTCGCTGCTGGGCCGGCTGGAGCAGGCGCTCGCCTGGCGGCAGGCCGCTGCAGAGGTGACCCGCCTGGCCGACGGGCACAGCGCCCTCCTCGGCAGGTACACCCCGCGTACCCAGGACGCGTGTGCCGACCTCGACCGGGCCCTGACGACAGCCGACCGCATCGCGACGCTGAGCCGGGATGCCGAACGCCGCGCCCTGCTCACCGACCGCCTGGCCGACGACGCCGAGCCCGATCCCCTCCCGGCCCTCCTCGCCGAGAACATCCGCAGGTCGCTCGGTGCCTGGTGCGCCGCCGCCGCAGCCCGGGCCGAGCGCTGGAACCGCGCCGTGACCGACCTGATCGACCTGTTCGACACCGCCCGCCGCACGCAGCTGTCGCCCTCCCTGCTGGGCCCCCTGGACCAGGCCAGGCAGGTGATCTGCGCCCTGCTCGCCGATCCGGAAGGGCCCGACGTCTGGCGCGCCCACCTAGACGGCATCGCCGTACTCGCCCGGCACGGAGCGGACGCTCTCGTCACGGGCGCTGCCGAGCGCGGCCTCGCACCGGACCGCCTGCCCGACATGGTGGAGCAGGGGCTGCTGCGCGCCTGGGCGGACGGCATCCTTTCCAGCGACCCGCGGCTGCGCAGCACCCGCTCCGACGACCTCGACGCGCGCGTGGCCGATTTCCGGGAGGCCGACCGGCGGCTCGTCGCCGCCGCGTCCGGCGCCGTGATCGAGGCGTGCAACAGGCGCCGGCCGCGCAGCTTCGCCGGCGGGGCCGGCGCCGTCATCGTCCGGGAAGCGGAGAAGAAGACCCGGCACATGCCGGTGCGTGAACTGCTCGGCAGGACCCGCGAGGTCGTACAGGCCATCAAGCCGTGCTTCATGATGAGTCCGCTGACGGTCAGTCAGTTCCTGCCGCCCGACTTCCACTTCGATGTGGTCGTGTTCGACGAGGCCTCCCAGGTCCGGCCCAGCGATGCGGTCAACTGCATCTACCGGGGCCGCACCCTGATCGTCGCCGGCGACGACAAACAGCTGCCGCCGACCTCGTTCTTCGACTCCTCCGTCGACGACGACTCCGACGAGTACGCCGAGGACGTACCGGACTCCTTCGAGTCCCTGCTGCAGGCCTGCAAGGCCGGCGCCATGCGGGAACTGCCACTGCGCTGGCACTACCGCAGCCGCCACGAAAACCTGATCACCTTCAGCAACCGCGAGTTCTACGACAACTCGATGATCACCTTCCCCGGAGCCCTAGTCGAGGGCAACGGCGTCGGCGTCGCCTTCTTCAAGGCCGACGGCGTCTACGACAAGGGCGGGCGCAAGGACAACCGTGCGGAGGCGGACTTCGTCGCGCGGCGCGTCATCCACCACTTCGACACCCGCCCCGGCAAGACCCTCGGCATCGTCGCCCTCTCCCAGGCACAGGCCTCGGCGATCGACCAGGCCGTGCAACAGGCCCGGCTGGCCCGCCCCGACCTCGACCACTGCTTCACCGAGGACCGTCTCGACGGCTTCTTCGTCAAGAACCTGGAGTCCGTGCAGGGCGACGAGCGTGACGTGATGATCATGTCCATCGGCTACGGCCCCGATGAACACGGCAAGGTGGGGCTCAACTTCGGTCCGGTCAACAAGCGTGGGGGCTGGCGCCGGCTCAACGTGGCGGTGACCCGCGCCCGGTACCGCATGGAGGTGGTGGCCTCCTTCCGCGGTACGAGCCTGGCGGACAGCCCCAACGAGAACATGCAGTACTTGAAGCGCTACCTCGAATACGCCGAGAACGGCCCGTCGGTCCTAGCCCGGGACGTCGTCCAGGCTGATACCGAACCGGAGAGCCTCTTCGAGGAGTCCGTCCTCGCGGTCCTGCGGGGCTGGGGCTACCAGGTCCAGCCACAGGTCGGCGTCGCCGGCTACCGCATCGACCTCGGCGTACGCCACCCGGAACTGCCGGGCGCCTACGCCCTCGGCGTCGAGTGCGACGGCGCCATGTACCACTCCTCCAAGGCGGCCCGCGACCGGGACCGGCTGCGCGAGCAGGTTCTGAACGGGCTCGGCTGGCGCCTGCACCGCATCTGGGGCACCGACTGGTACCGGGGGCGCGCCGCAGCCGAGCTGCGCCTGCGGGAAGCGGTCGAGCAGGCCGTCGCACAGGGCCCGCTCGCCGAGTCGACGTCGCCTGCCTCCTTCGACGGGCGGCCGCCCGTTCTGGGCAGCGGCCAGGCGTCGGCGCGCACGGAGACGGCGTATGCGCGGGTCCCCGTCGACAAGGGGACGCAGCGCGACTGGAGCGCCCCCTACCGGACGAGTGCCATCACCGTCGTCCCACGCCACGAACTGCACACGCCCGAGGCCCGGCCCGCGCTGCGCAAGGTGCTGGCGCAGATCATCGAAACCGAAGGGCCCATCCACGAGGACCTGATGGTCCAGCGGGCACGCGAGGCCTGGGGCGTCGGGCGCGCGGGCAACCGCATCCGGGACAACGTCCGGGAAGTGGCGCGTACGCTGGTCCGCTCGGGCCTCGTGCGCGCGGACGGTGCCTTCTACGACGCGGCGGGCCGAGGAGAGCTGAAGGCCCGGCACCCGGAGGACGACGCCACACCACGCAAGGTCGTCCTCATCGCACGGGCCGAACGTCACCTGGTGCTGTACGAACTGGCCGCAGAGTGCCCTGGCATGTCCGAGGACGAGCTCATCAAGCAGGCCTGCGACTTCTTCGGATGGCGCCGCATCGGCAGGGACATCCGGGACTGCCTGGCCGCCGACGTCGCGGAACTGCGTCGCCGGGGCAGGCTCGACGGAGGGCCGGAGCGGGTCAACGCCGTGCGCGGGCAGGAGGGTTGAAGGCAGGACAGGGGCCGGTGGGCCACCGGCCACCGGCCCCTGTGCGCGACGAAACCTACGGGGACGCCGGCGGATACAGCGAGCGCGGCAGCTGCGAGGCCGCGGCCGCGTCCAGCAGCCACAGGGTGCGCTGGCGGCCGTATGCTCCCGCCGCCGGTGCCTGGACCTCGCCCGCGCCCGACAGGGCGATGGCCACCGCCTGGGCCTTGTCCTCGCCGGCCGCGAGGAGCCAGACCTCGCGGGCCGAGCGGATCGCCGGGAGGGTGAGGGAGATCCGGGTCGGCGGGGGCTTGGGGGCACCGTGGACGCCGACCACCGTGCGCTCCGTCTCCCGGACCGCGGGCAGCTCCGGGAAGAGCGAGGCCACGTGGGTGTCCGGGCCGACGCCCAGCATCAGGACGTCGAAGGAGGGAACCGAGCCGTGGTTCTCCGGGCCGGCCGACTTCGCCAGTTCCGCCGCGTACGCCTCCGCCGCCGCCTCCACGTCCGCACCGTAGGGACCGTCGGAGGCGGGCATGGCGTGGACGCGCGCCGGGTCCACCGGTACGGCGTCCAGCAGGGCCGCGCGGGCCTGCGTGACGTTGCGCTCCGGGTCGCCCTCGGGGAGGTAGCGCTCGTCGCCCCACCACAGGTCGAGCCGGCTCCAGTCGACGGCGTCCCGCGCGGGAGCCGCCGCCAGCGCGGCCAGCAGGCCGTTGCCGTTGCGGCCGCCCGTGAGGACCACGGACGCGTGGCCCCGGGAGGCCTGCGCGTCCACGATCTTCGTGATCAGGCGGGCCGCGGCGGCCTGCGCCATCAGGTCCTTGTCGCGGTGCACGACCAGCTGCGGAGTGCTCACTTCGCCGCCGCCTTCTTCGCCGGAGCCGCCGGAGCCTTCTTGGCGGCCGCCTTCTTGGCAGGAGCCTTGGCGGTCTGCGCCACCGGCTCCGCAGAGGCCGGCTCGGCGGCCGGGTTCAGCCGCTCCACGCCGTAGCGCAGCGCCGACGCGTAGGTGTCGTCCGGGTCGAGCCGGCGCAGCTCCTCCGCCATCAGCTCGGCGGTGTCCCGCCGCTTGAGCGCCACCGCGCGGGCCGGCTGGCCCTCGATGGCCAGGGTGGCCAGCGAACCGTCGGCGCGGTCCAGGACGATCGGGCCGCAGCTCGTGTCCATGCGGACGGCCGTCAGGCCGGGGCCCGAGGAGAGGGAGCGCTTGACGGGCACGTCGAGCCGGTCCGCGAGCCACATGGCCAGCAGCTCGCAGCTCGGGTTGAACTCCTCGCCCTCCACCTCGACGGCCTCCACCTCGCAGACCACCTGGTCCAGGGCCGCCGCCAGCATCGAGCGCCACGGCGTGATCCGGGTCCAGGACAGGTCCGTGTCGCCGGGCCTGTAGGCCTCGGCGCGGGCCGCCAGCTCCCGTACCGGCTGCTCGGCGGAGTAGGTGTCGGTGACCCGGCGCTGGGCGAGCGCGCCCAGCGGGTCCTTCGCCGGATCCAGCGGGGCGTTCACCGGCCACCAGACGACGACCGGGGCGTCCGGCAGCAGCAGTGGCAGGACGACCGAGTCGGCATGCTCGGAGACCTCGCCGTACAGCCGCAGCACCACCGTCTCGCCGGTGCCCGCGTCCGCGCCCACCCGCACCTCGGCGTCCAGACGGGACGTCGTACGGTCGCGCGGGGAGCGGGAGACGCGCTTGATGACCACCAGCGTGCGCGAGGGGTGCTCGCGCGAGGCGTCGTTGGCGGCCTTCAGGGCGTCGTAGGCGTTCTCCTCGTCGGTGACGATGACGAGGGTGAGGACCATGCCGACGGCGGGGGTGCCGATCGCGCGGCGGCCCTGCACCAGCGCCTTGTTGATCTCGCCGGCGGTGGTGCCGGTCAGGTCGATCTTCATGGCCTGCGCCAGCTCCGTCCGTCTCGTGCGAGCATCTCGTCCGCCTCGGCGGGACCCCAGGTGCCCGACGGGTACTGAGCCGGCCTGCCGTGCTTGTCCCAGTACTCCTCGACCGGGTCGAGGATCTTCCAGGACAGCTCGACCTCCTCCGTGCGCGGGAAGAGGTTGGCGTCGCCCAGCAGCACGTCCAGGATCAGCCGCTCGTACGCCTCCGGGCTCGACTCCGTGAACGACTCGCCGTAGGCGAAGTCCATCGACACGTCCCGGATCTCCATCGAGGTGCCCGGCACCTTGGAGCCGAAGCGGACGGTGACGCCCTCGTCGGGCTGGACGCGGATGACGACCGCGTTCTGCCCCAGCTCCTCGGTGGCCGTCGTGTCGAAGGGGGAGTGCGGGGCCCGCCCGAAGACGACGGCGATCTCGGTGACCCGGCGGCCGAGCCGCTTGCCGGTGCGCAGATAGAAGGGGACGCCCGCCCAGCGGCGGTTGTCGATCTCCAGCTTCACGGCCGCGTAGGTGTCGGTCTTCGACCTCGCGTCGATGCCGTCCTCTTCGAGGTAGCCGATGACCTTCTCGCCGCCCTGCCAGCCGGCCGCGTACTGGCCGCGCACGGTGCTGCGGCCCAGGTCCTTCGGCAGCCGGACCGCGCCCAGCACCTTGGTCTTCTCCGCCGCCAGCGCATCCGCACCGAAGGAGGCGGGCTCCTCCATCGCGGTCAGCGCGAGCAGCTGGAGCAGGTGGTTCTGGATGACGTCACGGGCGGCGCCGATGCCGTCGTAGTAGCCGGCGCGGCCGCCGATGCCGATGTCCTCGGCCATGGTGATCTGCACATGGTCCACGAAGGACCGGTTCCAGACCGGTTCGAACATCGTGTTGGCGAAGCGCAGCGCCAGGATGTTCTGGACGGTCTCCTTGCCGAGATAGTGGTCGATCCGGAACACCTGGTCCGGCTCGAACACCTCGTGCACGACCTTGTTCAGCTCCTCGGCCGACTCCAGGTCGTGGCCGAACGGCTTCTCGATGACCGCGCGCCGCCAGGAGCCCCCGGTCTGGTCGGCCAGCCCGTGCTTCTTCAGCTGCTGGATGACCACCGGGAAGGAGCGCGGCGGCACCGACAGGTAGAAGGCGAAGTTGCCGCCCGTACCCTGGGCCTTGTCCAGTTCCTCGATGGTGGCGCGCAGCCGCTCGAAGGCGTCGTCGTCGTCGAAGGTGCCCTGGACGAAGCGCATCCCCTGGATGAGCTGCTGCCAGACCTCCTCGCGGAACGGCGTACGGGCGTGCGCCTTGACGGCGTCGTGGACCTCGGCGGCGAAGTCCTCGTGCGCCCACTCGCGGCGGGCGAAGCCCACCAGGGAGAAGCCCGGCGGCAGCAGACCCCGGTTCGCGAGGTCGTAGACCGCGGGCATCAGCTTCTTGCGTGACAGGTCGCCCGTGACGCCGAAGATGACCAGGCCCGACGGCCCCGCGATGCGCGGGAGCCGTCGGTCCGCGGGGTCACGAAGCGGGTTCGCTCCGGAACCAGCTAGGGGTGACAACTCAGCCCTCCGAGGGAGCGAGGCGCTTCAGCTCCGCCTCGGTCGACTTCAGCAGATCGTTCCAGGACGCCTCGAACTTCTCGACGCCTTCGTCCTCCAGTACCTGGACCACGTCGTCGTACGCGATCCCGAGCTTCTCCACCGCGTCGAGCTCGGCGCGGGCCTGCTCGTAGGTGCCGCGGATGGTGTCGCCGGTGATCTCGCCGTGGCCGTCGGTGGCCTCCAGCGTGGCCTCCGGCATGGTGTTGACCGTGTTCGGCGCGACCAGGTCCTCGACGTACAGGGTGTCCTTGTACGCCGGGTCCTTCACGCCGGTCGAGGCCCACAGCGGACGCTGCTTGTTGGCGCCCGCCTTCTCCAGCGCGAGCCAGCGGTCGGAGGAGAAGACCTCCTCGTACGCCTGGTAGGCGAGCCGCGCGTTGGCGACGGCGGCCTTGCCGCGCAGCGCCTTGGCCTCGTCGGTGCCGAGCGCGTTCAGACGCTTGTCGATCTCGGTGTCCACGCGGGACACGAAGAAGGACGCCACGGAGCGGATCAGCGACAGGTCCAGGCCACGCTCCTTGGCCTTCTCCAGGCCGGCCAGGTAGGCGGCCATGACCTCGCGGTAGCGCTCCAGGGAGAAGATCAGCGTGACGTTGACGCTGATACCGAGGCCGATGACCTCGGTGATCGCCGGCAGACCCGCCCGGGTGGCCGGGATCTTGATCAGCGTGTTCGGGCGGTCGACCAGCCAGGCCAGCTGCTTGGCCTCGGCGACGGTGGCCTTGGTGTTGTGCGCGAGCCGCGGGTCGACCTCGATGGAGACCCGGCCGTCCTGGCCGCCGGTGGCGTCGAAGACGGGGCGCAGGATGTCGGCGGCGTCGCGGACGTCCGCCGTGGTGATCATGCGGATGGCCTCGTCGACCGTGACCTTGCGGGCGGCGAGGTCGGCCAGCTGCTGCTCGTAGCCGTCGCCGCCGCTGATCGCCTTCTGGAAGATCGTCGGGTTGGTGGTGACGCCCACGACGTGCTGCTGGTCGATCAGCTCGGCGAGGTTGCCGGACGTGATCCGCTTGCGCGACAGGTCGTCCAGCCAGATCGCGACGCCTTCTTCGGAGAGGCGCTTGAGTGCGTCTGTCATGGAATTACATCTCCTACGTGTCGTATATGAGCGTCAGCGCTGGGCGGCGGCGAGGGATTCCCGGGCCTGGGCGGCCACGTTCTCGGCAGTGAAACCGAACTCGCGGAAGAGGACCTTGCCGTCGGCGGAAGCACCGAAGTGCTCCAGGGAAACGATGCGACCGGCGTCGCCGACGTACTTGTGCCAGGTGAGACCGATGCCGGCCTCGACCGCGACACGAGCCTTCACGGACGGCGGCAGCACGGAGTCCCGGTACGCCTGGTCCTGCTCCTCGAACCACTCCACGGAGGGCATCGACACGACCCGCGTCGGCACCCCGTCGGCCTGCAGCTGCTCGCGGGCCTCGACGGCCACGTGCACCTCGGAACCGGTGGCGATGAGGATGACCTGTGGCTGGCCGCCCTCGGCCTCGAACAGGACGTAACCGCCGCGCGCGGCCTCGTCGTTGGGCTCGTACACCGGCACGCCCTGGCGGGTCAGCGCGAGCCCGTGCGGGGTGCCCTTGCCGAACTCCTTGGTGTAGCGCCCCAGGATCTCGCGCCAGGCGATCGCGGTCTCGTTGGCGTCCGCCGGGCGGACGATGTTCAGGCCGGGGATCGCACGCAGCGAGGCCAGGTGCTCGACCGGCTGGTGCGTCGGGCCGTCCTCGCCGAGGCCGATGGAGTCGTGCGTCCACACGTACGTCACCGGCAGGTGCATCAGGGCCGACAGGCGCACCGCGTTGCGCATGTAGTCGGAGAAGACGAGGAACGTACCGCCGTAGATGCGGGTGCTGCCGTGCAGGGCGATGCCGTTCATCTCCGCGGCCATGGAGTGCTCGCGGATGCCGAAGTGGATCGTCCGGCCGTACGGGTCCGCCTCCGGCAGCGGGTTGTCCGCCGGCAGGAACGAACTGTGCTTGTCGATGGTGGTGTTGTTCGACCCGGCCAGGTCGGCGGAGCCGCCCCACAGCTCGGGGATCACCGCGCCCAGCGCCTGCAGCACCTTGCCGGAGGCGGCACGGGTGGCGACGCCCTTGCCCGGCTCGAAGACGGGGATCTTCTCCTCCCAGCCGGTGGGCAGCTCGCCCTTGCTGATGCGGTCGAACTCGGCCGCACGCTCGGCGTTGGCGTTGCGCCACTCCTGGAAGGACTTCTCCCACTCCGCCTTGGCCTGACGGCCCCGGTCGAGCGCCTCGCGGGTGTGGTTCAGCACCTCGTCGGAGACCTCGAAGGACTTCTCCGGGTCGAAGCCGAGGACACGCTTGGTGGCCGCGACCTCCTCGTCGCCCAGCGCCGAGCCGTGCGCGGCCTCGGTGTTCTGCGCGTTCGGGGCCGGCCAGGCGATGATCGAGCGCATCGCGATGAAGGACGGCTTGTCCGTCACCTTCTTCGCGGCCTCGATCGCGTTGTAGATGGCGTGCGGGTCCAGGTCGCCGTCCGGCTTCGGGGCGATCCGCTGCACGTGCCAGCCGTACGCCTCGTACCGCTTGACGGTGTCCTCGGAGACGGCGGTCTCGGTGTCGCCCTCGATCGAGATGTGGTTGTCGTCCCACAGCAGGATCAGGTTGCCCAGCTCCTGGTGACCGGCGAGCGAGGACGCCTCGGCGGAGATGCCCTCCTGCAGACAGCCGTCACCGGCGATGCAGTAGATGAAGTGGTCGAAGGGGGACTCGCCCTTCGGGGCGTCCGGGTCGAACAGACCGCGCTCGTAGCGGGCGGCCATGGCCATGCCCACGGCGTTGGCGACACCCTGGCCGAGCGGGCCGGTCGTCGTCTCGACGCCCTTGGTGTGGCCGTACTCCGGGTGGCCGGGGGTCTTCGAACCCCACGTACGGAAGGCCTTCAGGTCGTCCAGCTCCAGGCCGAAGCCGGCCAGGAAGAGCTGCGTGTAGAGGGTCAGGGACGAGTGGCCGGCGGACAGCACGAAGCGGTCGCGCCCGACCCACTCCGGGTCGGCCGGGTCGTGCCGCATCACCTTCTGGAAGAGGGTGTAGGCGGCCGGAGCCAGGCTCATCGCCGTACCGGGATGGCCGTTGCCGACCTTCTGTACGGCGTCGGCGGCCAGGACGCGGGCGGTGTCCACGGCCCGCTGGTCCAGCTCGGTCCACTCAAGGTCTGTGGTGGTCGGCTTGGTGCTCACCCTGGGTCAGGGCTCCTCTCCACATGTCGGTCGCCGGTCGTCGGGGCATGCGCCCACCCGGCCGCCGGTGCACTGCGTGCCCACCGGCGGCCACGAGCCTACCCCCGTAAGGACGTGCATTTTTTCGAGTCATTCCAGACTGCCGGGACTCTGGGAGATCCGCCTCCCGACTGGCCGAGGACGCATTCGGCACATGAATACGGAGCCGCTCATCTGACTGCTCAATCGAGCCCTATGACCCCTCTAATGGGCCGTCCGCCAACACGACCCCACCCCCGCGAAGGCCGAGGTATGGGCAACGTCTAAAGTGGCGTGGTACGCGCGAGCCTTTACCGGGACTTCACACGGGGAGGCTTGCTGGGATGTCTCTGTCAGGGGTGTGCGTGACGGCCGTCGAATCCCGGCCTGGGGGCACCTCCCAGGCCGTCAAGGCTCTGGGGGAGGGTGCGCTCGGGACGAGCCAGAGCCCGGTTCACCGGCCGTTCGGGGCTCGTGTCAAGGCGTTTGTGGCTCTCACCAAGCCGCGGATCATCGAGCTGCTGCTCATCACCACCGTCCCGGTGATGTTCCTGGCCGAGCAGGGCGTGCCCGACCTGAAGCTCGTCCTGCTCACCTGCATCGGCGGCTACCTCTCGGCGGGCGGCGCCAACGCGCTGAACATGTACATCGACCGCGACATCGACGCCCTGATGGACCGCACCTCGCAGCGCCCGCTGGTCACCGGAATGGTCAGCCCGCGCGAGTGCCTGGTCTTCGGCATCACCCTCGCGGTCGTCTCGACGCTGCTGTTCGGTTTGACCGTCAACTGGCTGAGCGCCTGGCTGTCACTCGGAGCGCTCCTCTTCTACGTCGTCGTCTACACGATGATCCTCAAGCGACGCACCTCGCAGAACATCGTGTGGGGCGGCATCGCCGGCTGTCTGCCGGTGCTGATCGGCTGGTCCTCCGTCACCGACTCGATGTCCTGGGCGCCGATCATCCTCTTCCTCGTCATGTTCTTCTGGACGCCGCCGCACTACTGGCCGCTGTCCATGAAGGTCAAGGAGGACTACGCACGCGTGGGCGTGCCGATGCTCCCGGTCATCGCCTCCAACAAGGTGGTCGCCCGGCAGATCGTCATCTACAGCTGGGTGATGGTCGTCGTCTCCCTGCTGCTGACCCCGCTCGGCTACACCGGCTGGTTCTACACGCTGGTCGCGCTCGCGGCCGGTGGCTTCTGGCTGTGGGAGGCGCACGGCCTGCAGAACCGGGCGAAGGCCGAGGTGACGGGCGTGAAGCTGAAGGAGATGCGGCTCTTCCACTGGTCGATCACGTACGTGTCGATCCTGTTCGTCGCCGTTGCGGTGGACCCTTTCCTGCGCTGACGTACGTCACAGGGCCCTGCCCTCGCCAGCTGATCTACTCGTGAGTAGCATCCAGACCATGGCAGACACGCAGCAGGTTGACCCGAAGGCCGAGCGCACGGCGGCCCGGCTCGCGAAGCAGATCAGCGCCTTCTCCAAGGCGCACGGCGGTGCCGAGGGCCAGGTGGCCTACATCGGCGAGCGCGGCGCCCGGATCGTGCTCGTGGGCGAGGACGGCGGCTGGGGCGACCTGGTGGCACCCACCACCGAGATCGCCCGGCAGGCGGTGCAGAAGGCGGGCATCACGGTCCACGAGTCCTTCGACGGCGAGTTCGCGGCCAAGGTCCGGACGGGCCCGTACGAGTGGAAGCGCATGGCCGGCATTCAAGTAGGCGGCTGAACCGCGACCTCGAACCGGGTTCACCCGTTAGGACGTGTACGACCACGTCTCACGGGGAGCCCGGATGATCGACACGCCGTCCCTCGTGGACCAGTACTGCCACGGCGTACTGCGCAGCGAACTGGGCCTCGGCACCTTCGAGGCCCAGCTGGCACGCACCGAGGGACCGCCGGCGCCCGGCACCACCCTCTTCGACACACAGACGGGCTTCGCCGTACGTCGCTGGTGCCCGCCCTTGCTCGGCCTGGAACCCCACTGCGCACCCGCCAGATATCTCGCCCGCCGCCGCGAACTGGGCGTTCTGGAATCGGGCCGCAGACTGCTGCGAGGCAGCGGCATCACGACCTACCTCGTCGACACGGGCCTGCCCGGCGACCTCACCGGCCCCACAGAGATGGCCTCCACGGGCAACGCCGAGGCCCGCGAGATCGTCCGGCTGGAGCTGCTCGCAGAGCAGGTCGCCGACACCTCCGGCACCGTCGAGTCCTTCCTCGCCAACCTCGCCGAATCGGTCCACGGCGCGGCAGCGGAGGCCGTCGCCTTCACCTCCGTCGCGGGGCTCCGGCACGGCCTGGCCCTGGCCCCCGAGCCGCCCGGGCCGGGCGAGGTGCGGGGCGCGGCGGGCCGCTGGCTGGCCGGGCGGCGGGTCGGCGGCGAGCTGACCGACCCGGTGCTGCTCCGGCACCTGCTGTGGATCGCGGTCGCCTCCGGACTGCCCCTCCAGCTGCACGCCGGGCTCGGCGAGCCGGGCTCGCGCATCGACCGTACGGACCCCGTGCTGCTCACCGACTTCGTCCGGGCCACGGCCGGGCTCGGCACGGACCTGATCCTGCTGCACGGATACCCCTACCACCGCCACGCCGCTCACCTGGCCGGCGTCTTCCCGCACGTGTACGCCGACTCCGGCGCGGCCCTCGTCCGCACCGGCGCCCGTGCGGCCACGGTCCTCGCCGAGATCCTGGAGCTGGCCCCCTTCGGCAAGATCCTCTTCTCCAGCGGCGCCCACGGCCTGCCCGAGCTGCACGTCGTCGGCGCCCGTCTGTTCCGTGAGGCCCTGGCCCGGGTGCTGGGCACCTGGGTGGCGGAGGGCGCGTGGTCGCTGGGGGACGCCCAGCGGGTGGCCCGGATGGTCGCGGCGGACAACGCGCGCAGGGTGTACGGGCTGGGGTGAGCTGTACACCCTCGGGCGGGTGCTGCAGGGGCGCGTGCCCGCCGGGCTGCTGCCGCCGGTGCCGGACCGGGAACTCGGCGACCGGCGCGTCGGGCCCGGCTGACCCGGGACTACCTGGGCCCGGCGATCGACGCGCTCACGGCGTCGTACGACTGAACGGGGAGGCCGGCCGTGTCATCGGGGCGTTCCCGCAGGGACAGCAGGACGCGCAGGATCCCGATCCACACCAGGCAGGAGCCGAACATGTGCAGGCCGACGAGGACCTCGGGCAGGTGCGTGAAGTACTGGACGTAGCCGATGACCCCCTGCGCCAGCAGGATCAGGAACAGCTCACGGGTGCGGTCGAGGGGACCCTTGGGGGCGTCGACGGCCTTGAGGACGAACCACAGGGCGAAGGTGAGGGTGACCACGATCCAGGCGAGCACCGCGTGCAGCTTGGTGACCGTCTCCCAGTCGATCGGGATCCGCTCGACCTCGCTGGAGTCACCCGCGTGCGGCCCGGCCCCGGTCACCACCGTGCCGACCGCGATCAGCAGCACGGACGCGGCCACCAGGAACCACACCAGCTGCCGCACGGCCTTGCCGACCAGCGGCCGCGGCGCCCCGTCGCCCTCGCGGGTGCGCTGCCACATCACCGTGGCGACGGCGATGAGCCCCGAAGAGAGCAGGAAGTGCGCGGCGACCGTGTACGGGTTCAGGCCCACCAGGACCACGATGCCGCCGAGCACCGCGTTGCCCATGACCACCCAGAACTGCGCCCAGCCCAGCCGGGTGAGGCTGCGCCGGTACGGCTTCTCGGAGCGGGCGGCGATGATCGCCCAGCCGACGGCCGCGCACAGCACGTACGTCAGCATGCGGTTGCCGAACTCGATGGCTCCGTGGAAGCCCATCGCGCTGGTGGTCGTCAGCGAGTCGTCGGTGCACGTGGGCCAGGTCGGGCAGCCCAGGCCCGAGCCGGTCAGGCGGACGGCACCGCCGGTGACGACGATGACCACCGACATGACGAGCGCGGCGAGCGCCGCCCGCCGGACCGTCCGGGGGTCAGGGGTCCAGCGTGCGGCGATGAAGGCGAGCGGGTTGCGCAGGGCCGCTACGGCGTCGGCGCGGGTCAGCTTTGGCACGCGCACCATCGTAGGGCGCCGCTTGTGCACGCTTTCACGAGGGGCACCTCTTCACGAGGAGTTCCCGGTTCGCGCCAGGCACCTCGAAGGCGTCACTCCCAGCGGAAGAACTTCCCGGCCGCGGCCAGCCCCACGACCGCCCACAGCGCGAGAATGCCCAGGTCGCCCCACGGCATCCCGGCCCCGTGCCGGAGCACGTCCCGCAGGCCGTCCGAGAGCGCGGAGATGGGCAGCAGCCCGAGCACCTGCTCTCCGGCCCCGAACTTCTCCAGCGGCACGATCACCCCGCCGCCCACGAGCAGCAGCAGGAAGACCAGGTTGGCGGCGGCCAGCGTCGCCTCCGCCTTCAGCGTGCCCGCCATCAGCAGGCCGAGGCCCGAGAAGGCGGCCGTGCCGAGGATCAGCAGGAGCAGGACGGCGACGGGGTTGCCCTGTGGGGACCAGCCCAGCGCGAAGGCGATCACCGTCAGCAGGATCACCTGGAGGATCTCCGTGACCAGGACGGACGCCGTCTTCGCGGTCATCAGGCCCCAGCGCGGCAGCGGGGACGAGGCGAGCCGCTTCAGGACGCCGTAGCGGCGCTCGAAGCCGGTCGCGATGGCCTGCCCGGTGAACGCCGTCGACATCACGGCCAGGGCCAGGATGCCCGGGGCGAGGAAGTCGACCGCCCTGCCCTTGCCGGTGTCGACGATGTCCACGGAGCTGAAGAGCACCAGCAGCAGGGTCGGGATCACGACCGTCAGCAGCAGCTGCTCGCCGTTGCGCAGCAGCATCTTCGTCTCCAGCGCCGCCTGGGCCGCGATCATGCGGGGGAGGGGCGCCGCACCCGGCTTCGGGGCGTACGTACCGGTCGCGGTCGTCACGAGCGAAGCTCCTTGCCGGTCAGTTCCAGAAAGACGTCTTCCAGGGTGTGCCGCTCCACCGAGATCCGGTCCGGCATCACCCCGTGCTGGGCGCACCAGGAGGTCACCGTGGCCAGCAGCTGCGGGTCGACCTTGCCGACGACCCGGTAGCCGCCCGGGGTCAGCTCGGCGGCCGTGCAGTCGGCCGGGAGCGCCTTGAGCAGGGAGGCCACGTCGAGGCCGGGACGGCCGGTGAAGCGCAGGGTGTTCTCGGCGCCGCCCTTGCACAGCTCCTCCGGGGAGCCCTGGGCGATGACCCGGCCGCCGTCGATGATCGCGACGTCGTCGGCGAGCTGCTCGGCCTCGTCCATGTGGTGCGTGGTGAGGATGACCGAGACGCCGTCGGCGCGCAGGTCCCGCACCAGGTCCCAGGTGGCCCGGCGGGCCTGGGGGTCGAGGCCGGCGGTCGGCTCGTCCAGGAAGACCAGCTCCGGGCGCCCGACGACGGCCATGGCGAGCGCGAGCCGCTGCTGCTGGCCGCCGGAGAGCCGGCGGTACGTGGTCCGGCCGGTGCTGCCGAGTCCGAGCCGCTCGACGAGCGCGTCCACGTCCAGCGGATGTGCATGCAGCTTCGCGACGTGGCGCAGCATCTCGTCCGCCCGGGCGCCCGAGTACACGCCCCCGGACTGGAGCATCACGCCGATGCGGGGACGCAGCTCGGCGGACTGCCGTACCGGGTCGAGGCCCAGGACGCGCACCGTGCCGGAATCCGGCTTCCGGTACCCCTCACAGGTCTCGACCGTGGTCGTCTTCCCCGCCCCGTTGGGGCCGAGTACGGCGGTCACTCCCGCCTGGGCCACCAGGTCGAGGCCGTCCACCGCGGTCTTCGTGCCGTACCGCTTCACCAGGGCCTGGACCTGGACCACGGGCTCACTTCGCATGGATCCAGAGTCTAGGGAGACGCCGTACCACTCGGATGGGCGGGTGCAGGAACTCCTCCTCACGGGGGCGGAGGCCGTGCCGAAGGTGACAAGAGGGCCGGTCGGAGGGGGTGCGGGCACCTGGAGACCCCTCTCGGATGATCGATCAGAAGATCATTCCCGCAGGTCAGATTAGGTATGCCTAAGTGACGCAGGGCACCGCCCGGTGATCCGGACGGCGCTTGTCAGGCTCTGAAGAATTACGCAACAATGGCGTTGTGAAAAACGTCGGCGAGGCTCGGGAGACCCCGGTGGGTACCCCTCAGGAGGAGCTCGCGACTGGGGAGCGCTCGACGCGCAACCGGGTCGCGCGGTCCATCCTGGACCACGGCCCGTCGACCGTCACCGAACTCGCCGGACGCCTGGGCCTGACCCCGGCGGCCGTACGACGGCACCTGGACGCGCTGGTCGCGGACGACGTCGTGGAGGCGCGCGAGCAGCGGGTGTACGGCACGCGCACGCGTGGCCGTCCCGCCAAGGTCTTCGCGCTGACGGACTGCGGCCGGGACGCCTTCGACCAGTCGTACGACAAGCTCGCCGCGGACGCCCTGCGCTGGATCGCGGAGCGGGAGGGCGGAGCCGAGGCGGTCGCCGCCTTCGCCCGGGCCCGGATCGCCGCCCAGGCGAGCGCGTACCGCAAGGCGATCGAGAGCGTCAGCCCCGACGAGCGCACGGAAGCGCTGGCCAAGGCCCTGAGCGTGGACGGGTACGCTGCAACGGCGCGCAGCGCACCGGTCGGCGAACAGCTGTGCCAGCACCACTGCCCGGTCGCCCACGTGGCGGAGCAGTTCCCGCAGCTGTGCGAGGCGGAGACGGAGATCTTCGCCGAGCTGCTGGGGACCCACGTCCAGCGACTGGCGACGATCGCGCACGGCGACGGCGTCTGTACGACGTTCATCCCCAAGATTTCCAAGACCAGCGACAACGCATCTGCTAGCACGGCCGGGAGGAACCCCGCATGACTCTCCCCACGGAGACTGCCCACCCCGAACTCGAGGGTCTGGGCACGTACGAATACGGCTGGGCCGACTCCGACGAGGCCGGTGCCGCTGCGAAGCGCGGCCTGAGCGAGGAAGTCGTCCGGGACATTTCGGCGAAGAAGTCCGAGCCGGAGTGGATGACGAAGCTGCGCCTCAAGGGCCTGAAGCTCTTCGAGAAGAAGCCCATGCCGAACTGGGGCTCGGACCTGTCGGGCATCGACTTCGACAACATCAAGTACTTCGTGCGCTCCACGGAGAAGCAGGCGGAGTCCTGGGAGGACCTGCCCGAGGACATCAAGAACACGTACGACAAGCTCGGCATCCCGGAGGCGGAGAAGCAGCGCCTCGTCGCCGGTGTCGCGGCCCAGTACGAGTCGGAGGTCGTCTACCACCAGATCCGCGAGGACCTGGAGGAGCAGGGCGTCATCTTCCTCGACACCGACACCGCGCTGAAGGAGCACCCGGAGCTCTTCAAGGAGTACTTCGGCACGGTCATCCCGGCCGGTGACAACAAGTTCGCCTCCCTGAACACCGCCGTGTGGTCGGGTGGCTCCTTCATCTACGTCCCGCCGGGCGTCCACGTGGAGATCCCGCTCCAGGCCTACTTCCGGATCAACACCGAGAACATGGGCCAGTTCGAGCGGACCCTGATCATCGTCGACGAGGGTGCCTACGTGCACTACGTCGAGGGCTGCACGGCCCCGATCTACAAGAGCGACTCCCTCCACTCCGCCGTGGTCGAGATCATCGTCAAGAAGAACGCCCGCTGCCGCTACACGACCATCCAGAACTGGTCGAACAACGTCTACAACCTGGTCACCAAGCGCGCCGTGGCCTACGAGGGCGCGACCATGGAGTGGATCGACGGCAACATCGGCTCCAAGGTGACGATGAAGTACCCGGCCGTCTACCTGATGGGCGAGCACGCCAAGGGCGAGACCCTCTCCATCGCCTTCGCGGGCGAGGGCCAGCACCAGGACGCCGGCTCCAAGATGGTCCACATGGCGCCGAACACGTCGTCCAACATCGTCTCCAAGTCGGTGGCGCGCGGCGGCGGCCGTACCTCGTACCGCGGCCTGGTCGAGATCGGCGAGGGCGCCGCGGGCTCCAAGTCCAACGTGCTCTGCGACGCGCTGCTGGTCGACACGATCTCCCGCTCCGACACGTACCCCTACGTGGACGTCCGCGAGGACGACGTGTCCATGGGCCACGAGGCGACCGTCTCCAAGGTCTCCGAGGACCAGCTCTTCTACCTGATGAGCCGCGGTCTGACCGAGTTCGAGGCCATGGCGATGATCGTGCGCGGCTTCGTCGAGCCGATCGCCAAGGAACTGCCGATGGAGTACGCCCTTGAGCTCAACCGGCTGATCGAGCTGCAGATGGAGGGCGCGGTGGGCTGACCCCCCGACCGCAGTCCCCATCAAGCCACTCACGTAAGAAAGCGAGCACTACGACAGCCATGGCTGAGGCTCAGAACATCCCGGTGGGCTCCACCACCGCCGGCCAGATCGCGGTCGCCGCCGAGTCGACCGTCGCCACGCGCATGAGCGCGCCCCCGTCCTTCGACGTGGCGGACTTCCCGGTCCCGCACGGTCGCGAGGAGGAGTGGCGGTTCACGCCGCTGGAGCGGCTGCGCGGGCTGCACGACGGCACCGCCGTCGCGAACGGCGGGGGCGTGAAGGTCACCGTCGAGGCCCCCGAGGGCGTCATCGTCGAGACCGTCGGCCGCGACGACGCGCGGATCGGCAGGGCGGGCACCCCGGTGGACCGCGTGGCCGCCCAGGCCTTCTCGGCGTTCGAGCAGGCCGGAGTGGTCACCGTCCCCAAGGAGACGGTGCTCACCGAGCCGATCCGTATCGCCGCGCACGGCGAGGGCGGGGTCGCCTTCGCCCACCAGGTGATCGAGCTGGGCGCCTTCGCCGAGGCCGTCGTCGTCATCGACCACACCGGTGACGTGGTGCTCGCCGCCAACGTCGACTACATCCTGGGCGACGGCGCCAAGCTGACCGTCGTCTCCGTCCAGGACTGGGACGACAAGGCCGTCCACGTCGCCCAGCACAACGCGCTGGTCGGCCGGGACGCCTCCTTCAAGTCCGTGGTCGTGACCTTCGGCGGTGACGTGGTGCGCCTGCACCCGCGCGTGGAGTACGCCGGCCCCGGCGGCGAGGCCGAGCTGTTCGGCCTGTACTTCACCGACGCGGGCCAGCACCAGGAGCACCGCCTCCTGGTCACCCACAACACCCCGCACTGCAAGTCGAACGTCGTCTACAAGGGCGCGCTCCAGGGCGACGACGCGCACGCGGTCTGGATCGGCGACGTGCTGATCGAGGCCAAGGCCGAGGGCACGGACACCTACGAGATGAACCGCAACCTGGTCCTCACGGACGGCGCGCGCGTCGACTCGGTGCCGAACCTGGAGATCGAGACCGGCGAGATCGTCGGCGCCGGCCACGCCTCCGCGACCGGCCGCTTCGACGACGAGCAGCTCTTCTACCTGATGGCCCGCGGCATCCCGCAGCACGAGGCCCGCCGCCTCGTCGTCCGCGGCTTCTTCGCCGAGCTGGTCCAGCAGATCGGCGTCGCGGACATCGAGGAGCGCCTGATCGCGAAGATCGAGGAAGAGCTGGAGGCTTCGGTCGCATGACGTTCGTACGCGCCTGTGCGCTCAGCGAGCTGGAGGAGGACACCCCGAAGCGGGTGGAACTCGACGGCACGCCTGTGTCCATCGTGCAGACCGAGGGCGAGGTCTTCGCGATCTACGACATCTGCTCCCACGCGAACGTCTCGCTCTCCGAGGGCGAGGTGGAGGACTGCCAGATCGAGTGCTGGCTGCACGGCTCCAGCTTCGACCTCCGCACCGGCAAGCCGTCCGGCCTCCCCGCGACGCGCCCCGTCCCCGTATACCCCGTAAAGATCGAAGGGGACGACGTTCTCGTCTCCCTCACCCAGGAGTCCTGAGGCACCCATGG
Organism: Streptomyces sp. NPDC031100; assembly: GCF_055570785.1. NCBI lineage: Bacteria > Bacillati > Actinomycetota > Actinomycetes > Kitasatosporales > Streptomycetaceae > Streptomyces > Streptomyces sp. NPDC031100. The sequence continues at coordinate 162,517 of NZ_JBVIGN010000001.1, read as the reverse complement.
CAACGCTTGAAATCCGAGACCTGCACGTCACCGTCGAGGCCGACAACGCCACGAAGGAGATCCTCAAGGGCGTCGACCTCACCGTGAAGCAGGGCGAGACGCACGCCATCATGGGCCCCAACGGCTCCGGCAAGTCGACCCTCGCCTACTCCCTCGCGGGTCACCCGAAGTACACGATCACCAGCGGCACCGTGCTGCTCGACGGCGAGGACGTCCTGGAGATGTCCGTCGACGAGCGTGCCCGCGCGGGCCTGTTCCTGGCGATGCAGTACCCGGTCGAGGTCCCCGGCGTCTCGGTCTCCAACTTCCTGCGCACCTCCGCCACCGCGATCCGTGGCGAGGCCCCCAAGCTGCGCACCTGGGTGAAGGAGGTCAAGGAGGCCATGGAGCGCCTCAACATGGACCCGTCCTTCGCCGAGCGCAACGTCAACGAGGGCTTCTCCGGCGGTGAGAAGAAGCGCCACGAGATCCTCCAGCTCGAACTGCTCAAGCCGAAGGTCGCGATCCTCGACGAGACCGACTCCGGCCTGGACGTCGACGCGCTCCGCATCGTCTCCGAGGGCGTCAACCGCGTCCGCGAGACCGGCGAGGTCGGCACCCTGCTGATCACGCACTACACGCGCATCCTGCGCTACATCAAGCCCGACTACGTCCACGTCTTCTCCGCGGGCCGGATCGTCGAGTCCGGCGGTGCCGAGCTCGCCGACAAGCTGGAGGACGAGGGCTACGAGGCGTACACGAAGGGTGGCGCATCCGAGTGACACAGCTGCCGGGCCTCCTCGACACCGAGGCGATCCGTAAGGACTTCCCCGTCCTGGACCGGCTGGTCCACGACGGCAGGAAGCTCGTGTACCTGGACAACGCGGCGACCTCGCAGAAGCCGCGCCAGGTGCTGGACGCCCTGAGTGAGTACTACGAGCGCTACAACGCCAACGTCCACCGCGGTGTGCATGTGCTCGCCGAGGAGGCCACGGCGCTGTACGAGGGCGCGCGCGACAAGGTCGCCGAGTTCATCAACGCGCCGAGCCGCGACGAGGTGATCTTCACCAAGAACGCCTCCGAGTCGCTGAACCTCGTGGCGAACATGCTGGGCTGGGCCGACGAGCCCTACCGGGTGGACCACGAGACCGAGATCGTCATCACGGAGATGGAGCACCACTCCAACATCGTCCCGTGGCAGCTGCTGGCGCAGCGTACGGGCGCGAAGCTGAAGTGGTTCGGCCTCACCGACGACGGCCGGCTCGACCTGTCCAACATCGACGAGATCATCACGGAGAAGACGAAGATCGTCTCCTTCGTGCTGGTGTCGAACATCCTGGGCACGGTCAACCCGGTCGAGGCGATAGTCCGCCGGGCCCAGGAGGTCGGCGCGCTGGTCTGCATCGACGCGTCCCAGGCGGCGCCCCACATGCCCCTGGATGTCCAGGCCCTCCAGGCCGACTTCGTCGCCTTCACCGGCCACAAGATGTGCGGCCCGACCGGCATCGGCGTCCTGTGGGGCCGCCAGGAGCTGCTGGAGGACCTGCCTCCGTTCCTCGGCGGTGGCGAGATGATCGAGACGGTGTCGATGCACTCCTCGACCTACGCCCCCGCACCCCACAAGTTCGAGGCGGGCACCCCGCCGATCGCCCAGGCGGTCGGCCTCGGCGCGGCGATCGACTACCTCAACTCGATCGGCATGGACAGGATCCTCGCCCACGAGCACGCGCTGACGGAGTACGCGGTCCAGCGCCTGGCGGAGGTTCCCGACCTGAGGATCATCGGCCCGGCCACGGCCGAGGACCGCGGGGCGGCCATCTCCTTCACGCTGGGCGACATCCACCCGCACGACGTGGGCCAGGTCCTCGACGAGCAGGGCATCGCGGTCCGCGTCGGCCACCACTGCGCGCGGCCCGTGTGCCTCCGCTACGGAATTCCTGCGACCACGCGAGCGTCGTTCTATCTGTACTCCACGCCGGCCGAGATCGATGCTCTGGTCGAGGGCCTGGAGCACGTACGGAACTTCTTCGGCTGAAGGGCGTGCTGACAAGGTGAAGCTGGACTCCATGTACCAGGAAGTCATCCTGGACCACTACAAGAACCCGCACGGGCGTGGTCTGAGGGATGGCGACGCCGAGGTGCACCACGTGAACCCGACGTGCGGCGACGAGATCACCCTTCGCGTGAAGTACGACGGAACGACGATCAGGGACGTCTCGTACGAGGGCCAGGGCTGCTCCATCAGCCAGGCCTCGGCGTCCGTCCTGAACGAACTCCTCGTCGGCAAGGAGCTGGCCGAGGCGCAGAAGATCCAGGAGACGTTCCTGGAGCTGATGCAGTCCAAGGGCAAGATCGAGCCCGACGACGCCATGGAGGACGTCCTGGAGGACGCGGTCGCGTTCGCCGGCGTCTCCAAGTACCCGGCCCGGGTCAAGTGCGCCCTCCTGAGCTGGATGGCGTGGAAGGACGCAACGGCCCAGGCGCTGGGTGGCGCCGACGCCGAAAGGAAGACGGCATGAGCGAGACCGTTGAGATGAAGCCGGCCTCGGAGGAAGAACTCCGCGAGGCGCTGTACGACGTCGTCGACCCCGAGCTGGGCATCGACGTGGTCAACCTCGGCCTGATCTACGGCATCCACATCGACGACGCGAACATCGCGACGATCGACATGACCCTGACGTCGGCGGCCTGCCCCCTGACGGACGTCATCGAGGACCAGGCCAAGTCCGCCACGGACGGCCTCGTCAGCGAACTGCGCATCAACTGGGTCTGGATGCCCCCGTGGGGCCCGGACAAGATCACGGACGATGGCCGGGAGCAGCTTCGGGCGCTCGGGTTCAACGTCTGACAGAGAGTCGGCGAAAGGGGCCATGGCAGTGTGCCGTGGCCCCTTGTCGTTCACCGGCGGCGCATGATGGCCTCGGTGAAGATCCGGAAGGCTGCGACGCGCTGACTGCCCCGGAGGCCGCGCAGGGTCGCGAAGTGGCCGACGAGCAGTATCAGGCTGATGGCCAGCGGGATTCCTGCGAGCAGCAGAAACTCTTGGATAAAGGGCATGGGACGAAGCCTTTCCGTGCTGAGAGGACCTGTTCCGCGATCGCGTGCGACCACGGAACCGGATCGACATACCCCTCGGCCATCACACCGGCCGAGGGGCTGGGCGTTCTCCCAGCTCAGAGCCGGTACCCGGGCTTTCCCGGCGGGAAGCGGGCAGTGACTCAGCGGCGGAATCCGCGGTCGCGGGCTCGTGCCCTGTCTTCGTAGAAGGGCTTGAACCAGTCCTCGGCTTCGAGGTTCGCCACCCCCATGTGCTGGCTGATGTAGGGGTCGGAGTCTTCGATGCCCTGAGCCCAGGGCTCGTAGAGGAACAGCACGTCGGTGTCCTCAAAAAGCATGGCGATGCACAGGCCCCAGTCCCAGTCGTCATGGTGTGGCGGCACCCCTTCCACGATCTCCATCACTCGTTCAGGTTCATCCACGACCCTGCTCGACGCGTGATCGATGGCTATGTGGAGTGCCATCTCCTCGCCCGTGCAGGTCGGCTGCGGCCATCGTCCGGCCCTGATGTCAGCCGCCAAGTCATCGAAGCAGCGGGCCATCCGGCGGCGCCACTGGGCGTCCTGACGCCAGGTGATGACGGGCATGTCGCTGAAGATGAACGCGTAGTCGTCACCGAGGTCGACAGCGCGGTCACCGATGTCTTCAAGGCCGTCGTACGCCATGTCGGCCAGCAAGGCGAGGGTTGCCTCCAGGAGGCAGAGGGTGCGAGCCGACGGACCCCATTCCCGCTCCTCGTCCCAGTCTTCCTCCTCGTGCACCGCGGGTTCGGGTTCCGGAGGCGGGGTCAGTTCATCCGGCACGGGACGACGGTCCACGCTCGGGTAGTTGTAGTACGACTGTGATACCTCGTCACCGGCTCCCGCCGCCAGCCTGTACCAGTCATGAGCGGTCTTGCGCTCCCGCCCCCGGAAGTGGAGGTTGCCCATTAGGCGCAGGGAGAGGACGTCTCCGGCGTCGATGGCACGCTGGAGCCAACGGATCGCTTCCGTTCTGTCGGATCGTTCGTGCAGCAGGCCCAGCGTGCGGAAGGTGTCCACATCGCCCGCGTCCGCAAGGGACTGCAGCGCACGCCGGCCGATGTCCATGCGATCGTTGGCGTGGGCGGCCAGGGCGATGCTGAATCGCTGATGTTTCTCGGTCCCGCGTTCAAGGGCGACCTCCCAGATCTCGTCCGGGATCAGGTCCGGTGAAGGCGCCCGGTCGCGAAGATGAGCATCGAGCAGGTAGTCGAACGGCCGTAGCCCCTCTCCTTCGGGGATCAGGAGCCGCGTCACGGTGTCTCGGGGAGTGGTCGCCCAGAAAAGCGCCGACTCGAACGGCTCCGGCGCGATCAGTTGTTTGTTGCGGCCGGGCAGATACCGTTCGTGCAGTGCTCTGAGCAGTTCCACGGGTTGTGGCTCTTCCAGCCCGGCCAGCGCCAGGTCGATCGCCGTCCATACCAGGGCGGCACCGCGCGGGTTGCCGTCGACCACAGAAGCACTGCGCAACTCCTGCCACAGCTGGGGGCCAGTGGCGAGCGTCTCCGCCACCCCGAAGTCCTCGGCCTGGTCCAGGGCCAGACGCAGACGCTCGTCCCGGTCGTTCCGCAGCTGCACACGAGCGCGTCCGATCTCCTGCGGCGACCACAGCCTCCTCACCTCGAACTCTTCGGCAAGGCGCACCAGTTCGTGGGAAGGGAGGTTCGCGCGGATGCGAGAACGCATGGTGGCCAGCACTACAGTCCGAGCCCGGCGCAGCGCCCGAATGTCGTTCAGTGTCAGACCGTGCGGGCCCAGATACTGCTCCAAGTCGTTGAGCCAGAGGACGCTGGGCGCCCCCGACCGGCCTGCACGGACGCATTCGGTGACGGCATCCGGCAGATCGGTGATGTGCGGCGGAACGATGAGCAAGTGGTCCGGCAGTACGGACGTCATCGCCTCGTAGGCGCAGCGGGTTTTGCCCGCGGTGGACTCGCCGACCAGGAGGACGACACCGCCGTCGGAGCCAAGCCGGACGAGCGCATTGCGCACCGTGGGGTCGATGTCGCGTGGAATGTAGGCAGGCACTGCGTTGCCGTCGTTCAGCGTGCGCGCTCGATGCACCTTCAGCTCAAGCGGGTCGGCGCCCCGCACGGGAAACACTGCCACTCTCGAACTGAGGGCAACCGCAGGCATGCTTCGGGCACGCCGGTAGATGCGTTCCCAGCGGCGCCGGTCGAACCTGCCCCGCGGCAGCGAGGCGGCCTGTTCCAGGGCAGTCAGGAACGACTCCAGAGCGGCCCAGGACGACGGCAGTCGCTCGCCCTTCCTCCAGGCACTGATCGAGGACGTGGTCAGACTGGGCCGGGCCGGGCCCTGTGAGGCCCTGGCGATACGCTGCAGGGTGGGCTTGGTGGCGCCCTTGTGTGTGGCCTCGGCCATCACCTCCTGAATCGCGCGGGCTAGTTCGGCTCGGGCGTCCGCACCGTCAGCTGAATGGTTCATGGCTTGATGGTGTCGGACGCCACTGACAGTGCTGGTCTGCGAGGTTCCGCTCAGCTAAGCCCGTCCACCAGCCGGAACGCCGAGTCCGCCCGGTACAGGTCCGTGTTCTGGTACGGGTCCAGCTTCAGTTGGAAGTTCTGGTGGCGCAGGAAGCGGCCCGGGTAGTTGACCGACTCCAGCATGGTTGCGCCGGTGAAGGAGGACGTGCGCGGGCAGAAGGTGGCGTCCTGCTCGAACAGGCGGGAGCCGTCGTCGTGTTCGGCGCGCAGGAGGAAGTTCCGGTGACGGAGGTAGCCGCCGTCGGCCGTGGAGAAGGAGTAACAGCGGGCGTCGGACAGGCCCTTGACCAGGGTGAAGGTGGCGGCACGGCGGGCGGAGGGCGAGCCGACCGGGTCGAGCTTCACGTAGTCGCCGACGATGTGCCAGTACCTGTCCGGGTAGTTGAGGGAGCGCACGGATCGCCGGTCGGCGGCGGGCTTCGAGGAACTCGTACGGGGCGCCCGGGACTTGGCGGGCGCGGGCGTCGATGCGGCCGTGCGCGCCGGCCCGGAGGACACGGTGACGGAGGGCGTCACCGAGGACAGGGCCGTCTTGCCCTTCGGTGGAGCGGCCGTGCTCGCCGAGGGGGAGGCGAAGGAGAGCAGGCCGGGGCCGTCGGTGGGCGCTCCGGTCACGGGCGGGGTGGCCTGCTGCCCGGGGGCGCTGTCGATCACGGCAATCGCCGTCACACAAGCCGCGACCGTGGCCACGGCCAGCGCGCCGGCCAGCCAGAGTCTTCGGGTGCCGGGGGCCCGGGAGGCGTCCGGAGTCCAGCCGTTCTCCCAGGGCCGGCGCTGCGGGGGGTGGGGGGTGTTGTCAGGCATGCGCGGTTCTCCTCCGCCGCGCCGGGCGGCGGCCGGGGTTGTGAGCGTGAGGTGAGTGAAACGTGAAGCAGAAGTGGTGCCGAGGGGCCGCACACTAGTGGAGCGGGGCGTCTTGGCGAGCGGTTTCTATGAAACTGAAACTTTCTGGTTGTGTACGGCCGTACACAACGCTGAGTACGCTTCTCCCCATGGGATACCTGTTGCTCGCCGGCGCCATCGCCGCCGAGGTCGCCGCCACGACGGCGATGAAGTACAGCGAGGGCTTCAGCAGGCTCTGGCCCTCGCTCGTGACGGCTCTGGGCTACCTCGTCTCCTTCGCGCTGCTCGCCCAGACCCTGAAGTCCGTGTCGATCGGCACGGCGTACGCGATCTGGTCCGGGGTCGGCACCGCAACCATCGCCGTCATCGGCCTGATGCTGTTCGGGGAGGGGCTGAGCGCGACCAAGATCGCCGGGATCCTGCTGATAGTCGGGGGAGTGGTGGTCCTGAACCTGGGCGGGGCGCACTGATGCCCCGGCGCTACGACCCCGAGCGGCGGCAGCGGATCATCGACGCGGCGATCCGGGTCGTGGGGGAGAAGGGCATCGCCGGGCTGAGCCATCGCACGGTCGCCGCCGAGGCGGACGTTCCGCTCGGCTCCACGACGTACCACTTCGCCACCCTGGACGACCTCCTGGTGGCCGCGCTGTGCCAGACCAACGAGGGTTTCGCGCGGGTGCTCGACGCAAGCGGGATCCTGGACGACGGCGACGGCGAGGGCGCCGGCGACGGTTTTGGCCAAGGCCATAGCCATGGCGACCTGGCGGCCGGTCTCGCCCGCGTCCTCGGTGAGTGGCTGGGCGGCGACCGGCCGGGCGTCGAGCTGGAGTACGAGCTGTATCTCGCGGCCCTCAGGCGCCCTGCCCTGCGTCCCGTCGCCGCCCAGTGGACGGAGGAGACGGCCGCGCGGCTGGCCGGGCGGACCGATCCGGTGACGGCACGGGCCCTGCTCGCACTGATGGACGGCATCTGTCTGCAGGTGCTGCTGACCGGCGGTTCGTACGACGAGGAGTACGCGCGCGCCGTGTTGGCTCGGGTGATCCCCTGAACCCGAGCCCGGCACATGAGACGGGGCCCGCACGGGTTCGCCCCCACGACCTCCCCCACGTTAGGTTTCCTACATGACCGACACTGCTTCTCGTACCACCGGCGCCGTCGCCGCCGGTCTCGCCACCATCGCCTCCGACGGCACCGTTCTCGACACCTGGTTCCCGGCCCCCGAGCTGGTCACTGTGACTGCCGAGGGCCTCGGCCCCGCCGGCACCGAGCGGCTCTCCGCCGAGCGGGCCGCGGAGCTGCTCGGCGCCGGCGCCACCGCGGCCGTCGGCCCGGACGCCCGCCGGGGCGTCGAGGTGGTCGCGGTCCGTACGGTCATCGCCTCCCTCGACGACAAGCCGCTCGACGCGCACGACGTCTACCTGCGCCTGCACCTGCTCTCGCACCGCCTGGTCAAGCCGCACGGCCAGAACCTGGACGGCATCTTCGGGCACCTCGCCAACGTGGCCTGGACCTCGCTCGGCCCGGTCGCGGTCGACGACATCGAGAAGGTGCGGCTGAACGCCCGCGCCGAGGGCCTGCACCTCCAGGTGACCTCGATCGACAAGTTCCCGCGCATGACGGACTACGTGGCCCCGAAGGGCGTCCGCATCGCCGACGCCGACCGCGTCCGCCTCGGCGCGCACCTCGCCGAGGGCACCACGGTCATGCACGAGGGCTTCGTGAACTTCAACGCGGGCACGCTCGGCACCTCCATGGTCGAGGGCCGCATCTCCGCGGGTGTCGTGGTCGGCAACGGCTCGGACATCGGCGGCGGCGCCTCCACCATGGGCACGCTGTCCGGCGGCGGCAACGTGGTCATCGCCATCGGCGAGCGCTGCCTGATCGGCGCCGAGGCGGGCGTCGGCATCGCGCTCGGGGACGAGTGCGTGATCGAGGCGGGCCTGTACATCACCGCGGGCACCCGGGTGACGATGCCCGACGGCCAGATCGTCAAGGCCCGCGAGCTGAACGGCGCCTCCAACATCCTCTTCCGCCGCAACTCGGTCACCGGTGTCGTCGAGGCCCGTCCGAACAACGCGGTGTGGGGCGGTCTGAACGACATTCTGCACAGCCACAACTGATCCTTGGCGGCCGCGACTTGCGGCCGCCTAACCGATCAATGCTCTGACCTGCCACTGAGCTGTCGGTAGCTGTCGACGTTGGTCACCATTGAGCGCCCTTCCACGGCCCGAGGACGGCCTGGAAGGGCGTTCGTGCGTGAGCACCGCATTAGGAGTTCGATCCGAGCACGGTCAGGCGGCATCAGCGGGTGGTCAGGTCGGACGTGCCGGGCCGTGCATGGACGCCTGCGTCCGGCGCTGTTGATGTCACCCTTGGATGTCAGCCGGAGCTAGCGGTTCTTGCGGATCTTGCGCTTCTTCTCCTTGGCTTCCTTCCCCTTGCGCTGGGCGACACCGTACGCGGACCACGGCCCCTGATGGACCGGGCACCGGGACGTGCCGGTCACCACCGCCCGTTGGCACCGCCCCCCGGCCTTGGTCGGGGCGCCACACTTCGCCATGCTGCTTCCCCCTCTACTCGTCACGCAGTACGTGAAGCCTTATGCACCGTGGCTCGGGTTCTGCTGGCAGGGACGGCGCACGCTGCCTCTGCCGGGTGCACGCGGGCGCTCCCGACGCCAGCAGCTTGGGAAGCGGGGCTATCTACGGGGGCGTTCGGTGGACGCTGTTGAGCGGCCTCGAGCGGCTCAAAGACGGCCAGGTCGTAGTCCGTACGGGGTCGGGACCGCTCGTAACGAGAGCCGCCCGATCCCCGGAAACCGATGCCCTCTGTGCAAGTTGGCCGCTGGCACACACACTGTGCGGATGGACAACAGCGCTTTGTGGGTAGCCCTGCTGACCGCTGTCACAGCGGTAGTCGCCAGTTTGGTGACCAGCAGGGGCAACGCCCAAGCTGCTCGTGTCCAGGCGCAGGCCGCTGCCGAAGCCGCAAGCGTCGCTCGGGAGCGCGAAGCACGCAGAACCACACAATTGGACTTCATCCAGCAGGCCAACGAAATGGGGATCCTGTACCGCAGGATCCCCAAGTACCTGAGGGTGGAGAACGAAGAGGCACGACGGGCATCCCTCGCAGAGCTCCGGGATCAACTGCGCGACTCATACGGGCCCTTCCTACGCGCCCTAGCCGTCGTCTCACTGGAATGCCACCCCGAGCCGATAGCGGCGGCGAACGCAGTCCACGCAGCCTCCGGTGAGGCGTACCTCCGCCTCACCGCCGTCGAAGAGGACATACGCGCGGCCGAGGGCTTCCGCCACGCTGTCGACGCCTACCAGGCCTCGGTCGACTCGTTCATTGAAGCGGTGCGACAGGCCCAGAGTGAGTCTTAGGCTCACATCCGATAGACGGCCCGGGGCAAGCCGCAGCTGCAGCTTGGGAAGCTGCGGTCTTTTGCAGGCGGCTGGAGCCCTGACCAGGGCAAAACGATTGAGCAGGGGCCTCGCCGAGCCAGGCTGCTTTCACCGTGATTCCCCGCTGTTCCCCGCTCGATCTGGTGCGTTTGTGGTGCGCCGAGCTAAGGGGTTGGCGTCTCGTCGAAGTACCCGAGCAACTGGCCGCAGGGAGTCCAGCGGTCTCGGGGGACTAGGCCAGGGGCCTTCGCTTCGGCGCAGACGCTCGGTGTGAGGATGTCGGGGAGGCCCTCATCAGGGACACTGCTCGGGGGGTCGTAGGACAGGTCGGGGCCCGCAGTTTGCGTCTCGGTCACAGTCACGGTCGGTGATGGAGCAGGGTCGTCGTTCAGATTGAACAGGAAGTTGATCCCGCCGAGGAACGTGACGAGCGTGACGGCGGCTAGCAACAGCCACCACAGGGCAACGATCAGACTGGGTTCCGATGGGGGCCGGCGACTCGTCATGGCTCATGGTGACGCTGAACCTCGTGCTCGCGTGGCCGCTTCGGGCGACTCCTTGAGCTGATGGCTGTGCACACCTGTGTTCTGAGCTTGGGAAGCTTAGGTTTTCTACGGGTGGTGGTTGGGCTGACCTGTGGCGAAGCAGCAGCGGGGTTTGATCGGCCGACTCCCTGTTCCTCACCATTCCCCGTGGTTCCCCGCACGGCCTGGCACGGTTCTGGCACGACCTCTGTGTCCCGAACTCTCGGCCGGGAAATCAGCAGGGGCTAGTGGGCTGGTCGGTTGACCACATTGCACTCCAGGATGCTGATCGAGCGGGGATCGGGGGCAGTTGATGGTTGGCGGCGGTTGCGGCGGTTGCCGTGCTCCACTGCTGGCGGCGGGCGCGGGGTTGACGGGTTTGGATCTGGAAAGGCAGCTGGGGAGCTGACGTCGGCGCGGCTTAGGTATCCGCCGAGATGGCGTGAGCCCGGCAGTGCGGGCGGATCGCCGACTTCGGTCGAGAGAGGATGAGGCCGCCGCTCTTAGAAAGCGGCAGCCTCTCTGCTCTTGCTCCTGCGCTGTACTGAGTCGACGCATAGTGGCGCCGACAGACTCGCATCACCAAGTGACACGACCATGCGGCGTTGGCCTCAGCCTGTTCCGAGGCTTGCTACCGAGTGCTGAGCCACCAAACGAGGACAGAGAAGGCGTAGGTTCCGGCTGCGTAGCCCAAGCCGCGGAGGGCGGCGTGCACAACGGCTTGGATGGCTCGCTTCAACTTCGTCTTGAAGCTGGGACGGAGCGTGGGCTTCCTGACGATCATGTGATCCACCTTGCGACTCGATCTCCGTGAGGGTGTCGAGGGAAGTTTGCGCGCGGAGGCCGTTTGGTTTCGCCATGGAACGGAGATGTTGTGCATCGTGGCTGGTAGACGCTCCGGCGCTTGGTTGATCCGGCTCAAACCGAACAGTGGAGAGTGGTCAAGATCCCACCGATCAATCCTCATCAGATAGAGAGCGCCGAGCAGCTAAACGAGCAGTTGATTGCGTTGTTTCATCAGGGGAACTGGAGTCAGCATCGTCTTGCTGTGGCTGCAGGGATCAGCAAGGCCACAATTAACGACATCCTCAATCGCAGGACCCGTCTACCTCGCAAAGGAACCTTGGTCGCATTCGTGGAGGCGTGCGGACAGGAGTCAGGACCCTGGTTGGCGGCGCGTGGTCGCGTCCAGGCCTCAGCTGCGCCTTCTGACGCCGCATCTCGCAGTCGCCGGGCTCGCGCGAACGGCGGTGGCGACTCAGAATATCTTGCCGGGCTAGCTATTGGTGCGGTGCAAGGCCTGAGGGGTGATCTCCCGAGAACCTTAGACATGTTGGCCGACCAGGCGCATATTCGATCGATCACCAGCCTCCTAGCCGACGCCGATGCGAACGAGGCGGCAGCGATCCTTCCAACGCTAAATCCCCGCATTGCCGCGCGCTTATTAGATTCTATCGAAATACAAACAGCAGCCGTATGGGTTGGCGGCATGCCTGCGTCTGAAGCGATTCTGATTCTTTCGCTCATGGACGGCAATAAGCTAGCGCCTCTTCTGGTCTATTTAGGGAGGCAGAAAGTGCGAGAGCTGAAGGAAGCGGCGCAAGCTTTGCCGGGCATCTTCTCTCCATTTGTGGTGGTTCCGGAAATCGGTGAAGAAGGTGGTGGACTGAATTCCAGGCGAATTAGCGTGCCCCCTGACATCGAATGGACGTTTCCTCTTGGTTCTGGTGGCGGTTACGCCTCTTTTCTTGCTGTGGCTGAAAGAACGATTTATGTCAGCGACGCGACGTGTCTTTGGGCCGTAGACGCCACTAGCGGCGAGAGACGATGGGACCGGGCGTTGTCCTATGCGTCCGCCCCAGCAGTAAATGATGGCCTCCTATTTGTGAGCGATGGGCGTCATCTTTATGCGTTCGATGCGGCTGACGGAGGTGAAGTTTGGCGACTTGCTACTAAGAACGCAGACTGCTCACCCCCAACGGTGGCTGAAGGGGTGGTCTACATTGGGGGAGACGCGTACTTGTGGGCGGTGGATGCTCGCACGGGCCAACTGCACTGGCCGGAACCCTATCGCGCACTAGAAACCGTACGAGCGGCACCAGCCGTAGCATTTGGGCGAGTCTATTTCGGCAGTTATGACCACCGTTTTCGATCTTTGGACACTGCTACCGGACGTCAAGTGTGGAGCTTTGAGGCGGATGGCGCCTGGTTGCATTCCCCCCTAGTAACTGAGGGCGCGATTTTTGCCCCAAATAATCGGCGACTTTATGCGATTAATCCAGAAAATGGCGACAGGCGATGGACGTATGAGGGTTGGTGGTGGACACCTGCGTTCGCAGAGGAGTTCGTCTACGTGGGCGGCCCCGAGCGGATTGTCGCGCTTGATGCGTCATCGGGGAGAGAGCGCTGGAGGAGAGAGGGAGTCGGTGGTGCCCCCGTAATTTCGGATGGAACCCTCTACGCTGCCCAAGGTGGGGTCTTGCGAGCAATGGACCTAGCCACAGGTCGCGACTACTGGGTGTCTCATTTGAGTGGCCACACTTGGTGGAAGCCTGTCGTAACCCTGGGCAGAGTCTATGTAGGCGTGTCTTACTCTCCAAGAAATGAAGCCGTACTTCTCGCCATGCGGTCGTGAGGGCAACTGGAATCCCATTTCAGAAAAGTCATCTGTGGGAGTTGGCTGTGTATAGGGATTCACTGCCACCGTTGGCTGTTCAAGAGATGTGTTCCACGGTTGGTGGGCGTGGTCGCTGAATCAGACAGACGAGTCTGGTTGTGGATAGTTCTTCGCCCTCGTCATCTCGATGCAGCGCTACCGGGGAATTACAAGGTTGGTGGAGCGGCTTTGGGGTGGCGCTGCTTTGGCGCGAGTGATCATTGCCCCGTAAGCTTCCGGCGCGTCGGGCAGTCTGTGGACCTGCCCGGTAAAGCACGACGTTGGGGCCATGATCTTCGAGGCTCGCGCCAAAGTGGCTCCGTAAAGCCGTGGAGCCGACCGCCCCAGCCACGACGTACCCCTTCTCTGGCATCAGGCGGCTGATTGCTCTGAGCGCGGCACGGGCGCCGGCCGGGCTGGAGCGGGGCGGAGACAGGAGCGCAGGCCCGGCCGGGGGCCGGGCCGCGTGCGGTGAGCGGAGCGAGCCGCCTTGAACCAGTAGAGAAAGTTGTAACTCAGTCGGCCGCGTGGGGTTTGTCTTGTCTCGGTTGATGCTTGACGTTGTGGCTTCACCTGATGCTTGACACCGCTTGCCTCGGCTTGGCTGTGCGCGTCTGATCGGCGTGTGCAGGGAGGGCCGGGGCCGTGCTGGTGGAGTTGAGCGTGGTCGAGCAGCGGTATCACGCGGTGATGGAGGTCGCCGCGGGGGTTCCGGTCACTCAAGTCGCGGCCCGGTATGGGGTGTCGAGGCAGTCTGTGCATGCCTGGGTGCGCAAATACGAGCAGTCGGGCCTGCCGGGGCTGGCGGACCGGTCGCACTGGCCGGCCTCGTGTCCGCACCGGATCTCTGGAGAGGTGGAGGCGGTGGTGTGTGAGTTACGGCGCCGGCATCCCGGCTGGGGTCCGCGCAGGCTGGTGCACGAGCTGGAACGCAAGGGCATCACGCCGGTGCCGTCCCGGGCGACGGTCTACCGGGTCCTGGTCCGCAACTCTCTGATCGAGCCCGGGGTGCGTCGGCGTCGCCGGTCGGATTACCGCAGGTGGGAGCGGTCGGCGGCGATGGAGCTGTGGCAGATGGACATCGTCGGCGGGCTGCTGCTGGCCGACGGCAGCGAGGGCAAGATGGTCACCGGGATCGACGATCACTCGCGGTTCGTGGTGATCGCGAAGGTGGTGCAGCGGGCCACGGCCCGGGCGGTGTGTCTGGCCTTCGGGGAAGCGCTGGTGCGGTTCGGGGTGCCCGAGGAGGTGCTGACCGACAACGGCAAGCAGTTCACCGCCCGCTTCAGGCCCGGCAAGCCGGGAGAGACGATGTTCGACAGGATCTGCCGGGAGAACGGCATCGCCCACCGGCTGACGAAGCCGCAGTCCCCGACCACGACCGGGAAGATCGAACGCTTTCACCAGACTCTGCGGCGTGAACTCCTCGACGGCCACGATCCGTTCGCCGATGCGGTGGCCGCGCAGGTGGTGGTGGATGCCTGGCTGGAGGACTACAACCGGATGCGGCCGCATCAGGCCCTGGACATGGCTGTCCCGGCCAGTAGGTTCGTCCCCAGGCCGCGGTCTGAGCAGGATGCGTTGCCGGCGGTGCTGCCTGCCCGCCTCGATGCGGTCCCCGCTCTGGCTGTCCCAGAGCCTCCGCCCGAGCCGGTGGCCTGGCCGATGGCCGAGGGGGAGGTCGGCGCGATCGAGCTGGAGCGGGCGGTTCCCGCGTCGGGGAACCTCAGCTTGCGCGGGCAGCAGATCTGGTTCGGCCCGGCCCTGGCCGGCGTCACCGTGACCTTGCGGGTCGACGTGCACCGGCTGCACGTGCTGATCGGCGGTGGGCGGCACAAGACCCTGCCCTCGAAGCTGTCAGGCCGGGACCTCAAAGCCCTGCTGGCGGGTGGAGGTGCACGTCCGACGGTGGACGGACGACCCCGACCCCCGGGAACGATGCCGATGGGGCGGTGGAGGTGGATCGGACCGTCAACGCGGTCGGCTACGTCGGTCTGGGCGGCGACAAGGTCCTGATCGGCTGGCCGTTCGCCGGACAGCGGGTCACCCTCAAGCTCGACGGGAAAGTCCTCCAGGTCCTCGACGAGCAGCGTGTCCTCAAGGCCACCCTGCCCAGCCCCCTGCCGGCCTCAGCCTACGGACGCCTGCAAGGTGGCCGTCCGGCCGGGCCGCCTCCGCAGCTGCCACCGCCCGCCGAGCAGATCGCCGAGCGGACGGTCAGCAGCGTCGGCGGCTTCATGGTCGCTGGACAGCGCATCCAGCTCGGCCGCGGCTATGCCCACCAGGTCGTCACCGCCCACCTCAGCGAGGACCTGATCCGCATCTTCCACGGAACCGAGCTGATCACCACCGTCCCGCGCGTGACCAGGAAGGAGGTGGTGGTCCGCAAGTCCGGCAAACACAACCGCCGGAAGATCGTCTAGGGCAGACGTCAAGCATCACCCGACGCCAACCCGTCAACCATCAACTGAGACTCGACACGTCACCGGACGACCGCCATGATGCGACGGCTCTACCCGGGCTGGGAGATCGAGGAGTGCGGGGGCTCGAATCTCTGGGACGGCGTTTACCCCTTGAAGGGAACGGCGTACGCGGCCAGTTGGCCGGGAGTGGAATGTCGTCGGCGATCAGAGGGTGATGATCGACGCCCCCTCCCGGCAGGTACCGGCCGACGACTCGTCCGCTCCCTGAGCCTGTCCCCGGACAGCGGCATCATCGAGAACATCGGCGAACCGCTCCCCTTTGAGCTGCCCTACTGGGCTGGTGACCGCCCGGCTGACGTCGTCCCGTGGCCCGGCGAGGAGGACGAGCCGTACGCCCTGCCCTTTCACCCCTTGGACCTGGGCGAAGACGCGTTGCGTGCGCTCTGCGGCTTCATCCAGGAAGGTCGTCCGCAGTCCGATGATGTCGACGCGGAGGCCATCGAGTTGTACGGATTCCACGTGCGAGACCCACACGGGCCTGATCGTGGCGAGCAGGAAGCGGCGCTACGGAGAGCGGTTGAAGCGATGCAGCCGCCGCGCGTTTACACGTTGGGGCCCGATGGCGCGCTGATCGAGCGCGACGGCCTGTAGCTCACCTCCGCCACAACTGACACTCGGCGGCCGTGACCGGCGGCCGTGTCACCGTTGAGTGCCCTGCCATGGCCCCAGGACGGCCCCGGGCAGGGCGCTCACGCGCCGGTCGATTCTCCCACTCGGCAGTGCCGTCGCCACGTCAGGCGTTGTTGCTCAGGTGGACTCCCTTGGCGGCGGTGTCGAAGACCGGCCGGTACTGGTGCCATTGCGCGTCCGGCGCGGAGAGGTAGATCACGTACTGGGTGCCGTCGGCGTCGGCGAAAGCCAGCTCGGCCGCCCGGTACTTCCGTGCCCTGCCGTCGAAGGTGAACTCCCAGTATCCGGCAGGTCGTCCGCGGAAGGTTGTCGCAGCCATCCTCACGCGTTCGTAGCCGGGATTGTCGCGACGGGTCTGGTCCTCTTCCGTCTCACGCCAGTGCTGCAGCGGATCGGTGCCCGCGAACTGGACGACGTTGATCCTCAGGCCCACCAAGCCGGTCGGGTCTATGTAGGCGACCTCACCACCGGGCATCGTCTTGCTGGTCCAGTCGTCCCGTACGGGCACAAAGATGCCGCTGTCCGCCTTTTCGAGGTGGTATCCGACGGGCAGCGGCGGCAGGGTGGGGCTGGCACTCGGAGAGGGGACGGCGGCAGTGTGGCTACGCGTCGGCCTGTCAGCAGTGCTCTTCATCCACCACAGTGCGCCGCCTGCCGCACAGGCGGCGAGTACCACTGCCACGACCGACCGCAACACCGTACGACGACGGTTGCTGCCGCCCTTTCGCCCAGGAGGCACGAGGTCGCCGGCCCGGTCTGACCGCGTGGGGGAATCGACGGGAGCGGTTCGGGTGCCGGTCATCAGATCGCCCAGGCGGAATTCGACCTCGTGTACGTCCATGCGCTGGTCCGATTCCTTGACGAGCAGGCCCTCGATCACCGGGGCCAGGTCCCCAGCGCTGCGCAGGGGCTCGTACGGTTCGGTGGCGATGGCGTACGCGGTCTCGATCGGGGTGTCACGGTGGAACGGGGGCCGCCCCTCGACCGTCTGATAGAGGGTTGCTCCCAGGGCCCACAAATCACTGGCGGGACCGGGCCTGGTGTTCGCGCTTCTGAGGCGTTCGGGCGCCAGGTAGCGGACGGAGCCGATCAACTCGCCCGACTTGGTCAGTGAGGACGTTCCCGACTCCATGGCGATCCCGAAGTCGGTGAGGACGATCCGCCCGTCGTCGCCGAGCAGAACGTTGGCGGGTTTGACGTCCCGGTGCAGGACCCCGGCGTCGTGGGCGGCGCGCAGGGCGGCGGCCATGGCACGGCCGATCCGGGCGGCTTCATCGGGTGGCAGCGCACCCCGACGCTTGAGGACGTCACTCAGCGTGAGCGAAGGTATGTACTCCATGACGATGCACGGCAGGCCCTCGTCATCGACGACGTCGTGCACCACGATCACGTTGGGGTGGGCGATCCGGGCGGCACTGCGGGCTTCGCGCCGGGTGCGCTCATGGAGCGTCTGGACCTCGTCGTCGTGCAGGTGCGGCGGGATGCGCAGTTTCTTCACGGCGACATGGCGGCCGAGCAACTTGTCCTCGGCGCGCCACACGGTGCCCATGCCGCCGCTGCCCACCCGCTCCACCAGCAGGTACCGGCCGGCGACGAGCCGCCCAAGATCGGACACCGTGTCTCCTTCTGCGCTCCCCATTCGCGAATGGGACGGGTCGACGAGGCACGATATCCCATTCGGCTGAACGGGCAGGGCAGCTGCTCGACCAGCGGTCTCCGGGCGTGCATCGCGCAGACCCGCCCTCGCTCCGAGCGCACCGCCAAGGAAGTGACCCCCATGGCTGACCGCCTCATGACCGCCTCCTCCGTCGCCGAGGCCAGCGAGATGCTCGGCACGGGCGAGCGTTTCGTACGTCGCCCGATCGCCGAACGCCGCATCCGCCACGTCAAGCTCGGCCGCCCGGTGCGCACACCGGAGAGCGCGGTCGCCGAGTACATCGAAGTGCGCACCGTTGAGCACCTCACCCGCGCCGACATCGAGCGCAACCACTGGCGTGACCCGGACGCCGGGGAAATGAACTTCGAGCAGCGCACCCTGCGTTGGCTGTCGGAGTGCGGTCTGGCCCCGACCGCGGTCGACCGTTACGACGGGCTGTTGCGTCTGCACATCCTGCAGACGTTCGGCGACAGGGGCCTGGACGAGAACCCCTGCCGCATCGAGGGCGCCTCGCACTCCTGGGCACGGTTCTCGTCGGCCGGTCAGGGGTGACCGCGGCCTGCTGCATTGGCATCACCGGCGTCACCGGGTCGGGGGACTGTGCCGTCGGCTGCCGAGCCGGACATCCCGGATGAGTGTGATCATCACCCTAAGGTGACATGGCGACTCCAGGCCGTCACCACAGCTGGCAGGAGGACCAATCGATGAACCTCACCCTGAGGCGCCTGCTCGGCGCTGCCGTGGCGGTGGCCACGGGCGCCACGGCCCTGCTCGGCACCGGAGCCGGCACCGCGGGCGCCGCCGACAGGGCGCACTGCGACCGCGCCGAACGGGCCATATGGAGCGAAGGGCCCAGCCGCAACGTGACCGGCCACGGCTGCAGCATCCCGGACAACAGGCACCGCTGGTACACCGTCGAGATCGACACCCTCGTGCAGCCCCACTACAAGACGGAGTACCTGAACGGAGGGGTCGACCGCACCGAGACCCTGCACAGCAGAACCATCAGATGCCTGGGCTACACCTCCGGCAACGGCACGGTGAACTGGTTCGGCTGCCCGCCCGGCTGACACACCCCGACTGACAGACTCAAAGGATCGACGGCGGCCGCGTCCGCGGCCGCCGATGTTTTCGCCCGCCTCTCCGTCACAGTCCCAGGGAGATCGCCAGCCGGGTCAGCTCGGCCGTGCTGCTGATGTTGAGCTTGGCGCGGATGCGGCGCAGGTAGGCGTCGACCGTGTGCTTGGAAAGGCCCATGTGGCGCGCCGTCTGCAGGTAGGTGCGGCCGGCGGCGATGTGCCGGAGGGTCTCGCGCTCACGCGGCGCCAGCTCGGGGGTGGCGGCTTCGGGGGTGGTGAGGGTGAGGCTCATGGGTTTTCCTTAGACGGATCGACGGGTCGTCGCTGCTCGCATCCTCGAAAGCAGTGGGCGAATGTCCGATATCGGCTGTTCGTCCTCTTTATTCGAGTTTGATCCGCCCAGGTCATGGCCTTGTCCGCCAACTGTCACAGCCGTGTCACGAGCCCGCCCGGAGCGTTTGCCAACGCCGCGAAGTCCTCCTCCCGCAGCCCGACTCTCGGGTCGACGTGGTGCAATAGCGCAGGTCCGGGGTGGTGGGCCGCCACGCGCGGTCGCCCAGCACAGTTCGTAGCCGAGGTTGAGGGGGCCGTCGACGTCCAGGAACAGCAGGGGGCGGCTCACGGGGTCACCGTATGGCGGCGGGCGGTATGAGCCGGGGGATTTTTCGTGGCGGGCAGGTCACGCCGCCGCCAGCTCCTCGTAGAGGGCCCGCAGGGCGTCGGTCGTCTCCCGGTTCGCGGGCAGCAGGGGTTCCCGTACCGGGCCCGCCGGATGGCCGAGTGTGCCGAGGAGGGCCTTGGCGGTGACCGTGCCGGGCAGGCCCGCGGCCATCATCGCCTCGATCAACGGTGTGGCGCGCAGCTGGAGTTCGGTCGCGCGGGCCGTGTCGCCCGCGTCGAACGCGTCCAGGACGGCGGCGATGTGGCCCGGGACGGCATTGGCGACCGTGCTCACGCAGCCCGCCGCGCCCACCGCGTACAGCGCGAGGACGTGCTCGTCGCAGCCCGCGTAGTACGCCAACTCCGTGTGCGCCAGCACCTTCTGGGTGCCGAGGAAGTCGTAGGAGCAGTCCTTGACGGCCACGATCCGCGGGTGCTCGGCCAGGCGGATCATCGTCTCCGGCTCGATCCGCGTGCCCGTGCGGGCCGGGATGTCGTAGAGCATCACCGGCAGTCCGCTCGCGTCCGCGACCCGGCGGAAGTGCGCCTCCAGCGACTCCTGCGACGGTCTGCTGTAGTACGGCGTCACCACCAACACCCCGTCGGCGCCCGCCTTTTCGGCCGCCAGGGTCAGCTCGATCGTGTGCCGGGTGTCGGCGGTGCCGACGCCCGCCACCAGCGAGACGTCGTTGCCGACTGCCTCCCGGACGGCCGTGATCAGCTCCGCCTTCTCCGCGTCCGTGGTGGTCGGCGACTCGCCCGTGGTGCCGTTCAGCACCAGGCCGTCGCAGCCCTCGGCCACCAGCCGACCGGCCAGCCGGCCCGCCCCCTCCGGGTCCAGCGTGCCCGTCTCGGTGAACGGGGTGATCATCGCGCAGAGCGTGCGGCCGAAGGGCTTGCGTCGGTTCGTCATGGGAGTAGTCTCGGCACGACGAAGCTGAAGCTCTACTTAATTCTCCTAAGGGCTATTGCTAAGTATTTCTGATGAATCTAGCGGGCGGCCGAAGGCCCTGTGTCCAACTCGGCCCTTCATGGGTCACTATGGGGCCCGGACGGTCATCGACGTCGCTCATGGGAGGCACCATGAAGCTCGGCAAGGCACTGGCCACCGGAGTGGCCGAGGAACGGCCGCTCGTCCGTGCGGAGGAGCCGCAGCTCCCCGAGGAGAAGACCCTCACCGCACCGGCCGAACCGGCCCGCGAAGAGGTACCGGCGGCCCGATGAGGCTGCGGCTCCCGGTGGAACGCCCCACGGAGCCGCCGACCGGATACAAGATCGCCCACCCGGTGCTGTCCCAGGACGGCACCCGGGCCGGGTTCACCGGTGTGTCACTGGGCGGCGCGCTGCCGTACGGCGTGCTCGACGACGCCGCCTGCGTCTACGGGCGCAGGCACCGCCCGCCCGCGCGCCTGTGCGACTGCGGCTTCCACTGCGTGCACGACCGCGCGGCCGCCGAGGCCCTGCTGTGCACGGCGGAGCACCGGGCCGCGGTCCTGCTCGAGGTCTCCGTGCTCGGCGCCTACATCCGCTTCGAGCGCGGTTTCCGCTACGCCCGGCAACGGGTGCGCACGGTGACCGCCGGTCCGTGCGCCTGCGGTGCCGCCGCGGTCGCGCTGGCCGACGCCGACTGGGGCAGGCCCGGCTGGCGGGCCCTCGCCCCCGCGTGCGCGGGCTGTGTACGCGGGCGTACGTCCCTCTCGCTCGCCGGATTCGCCCGGCTGGCCGGGGAGGGGCTGCGGGTGGTCGCGGGCAGTGGCGCCGCGGCGGCACCGCCCGCCGAGCCTGCGGCCGACGGGGAGTTCGGCGTGCCCGAACTCGTCGCCGAGGCCGCCCTGTTGCAGGCCCGGCTCGACTGGTTCCAGACCCAGCTCGCGCGGCTCGGCGAGCGCGGGGCCGGGGGAGGGGAGAAGGGCTGAGGGCCCTCGGCCGGGGTACTCGGATGTTCCGTACGGAGAGGAGGCGGAGCACCGTGACCGCGACGGCGCGCGCCCGGCCCGCGACCGGACGCGCCCGGCAGCGCCGCGCCGACCCGCCCGCACCCGAGGAGACGCTCGGTGGCGGCGCGGCGGACGTCGGCGTGATCAGGGAAAGGGCACACCGATGAAGGACAGGACTCCGCACGGCTCGGGTGCCAAGGGACCCGACGAGCTGCGGCAGCAGATCGAGCATGCCAGGAGCCAACTCGGCGACACCATCGCACACTTCGTGGACAAGGCCGATGTGACGGGCCGGGCCCGGGCCCGGGCCGCCGACCTGCGGGACAAGGCCGGCGCCATGACCGTCCAGCTGCGCGAGAGTGCGACCCATGCCGGACACACCGTGCACGACAGGGCGAGCAGGACCGGGCACGCGATGCAGGACCGGGCCGCCCACGCCGGGCATGCCGTCCAGGACCGGGCGGCCCGCACCGGCCATGCGATGCAGGACCGCGCGTTCAGGACCGGGCACGCGGTGCAGGACCGGGCCGCCCACGCCGGACACACCGTGCGTGACAGGGCGACCAGGACCGGGCACGCCCTGCAGGAGCGGGCCGGACGCACGGGACACCGCGCGGAGGGCGCCGCACCGGAACCCCTGCGACGCCTGCGCGAGGCGCTGCACGAGGGCCCACGCCATCCGGGACAGGCCCTTGTCCTGGGCGCACTGGCCGCAGCCGCGGCCGCGGCGGGCATGGTGTGGCGCAGGCAGCACCACCACTGACCTCACCCCGGCACCCGGCTCCACCGAGCGGCTCCCGTCACCCTCTCACCGAAAACTCTGACTGCCTGGACAAAAAAAGTTTTCGGTGCGAGGGTGGACGCATGCTGGACGTGACCGTGATCGAGGACCCCGAGGCGGCAGCCGTATCGCTCGACCCGATACGGGCCCGGCTGCTCGCCGAGCTGGCCGCCGGACCCGCGTCGGCGGCGATGCTGGCCGGCCAGGTCGGACTGCCCCGGCAGAAGGTGAACTACCACCTCAAGGCGCTGGAGCGGCATGGCCTGGTCGAGCTGGCCGGAGAGCGCCGCAAGGGCAATGTCACCGAGCGGCTGATGCGCGCGACCGCAGCGTCGTACGTCATCTCGCCGACCGCGCTCGCCCCCGTGCAGCCGGACCCGGACCGCTTCCGTGACCAGCTCTCCGCGCGCTGGCTGCTCGCGCTCGGCGCCCGCCTGGTGCGGGACGTCGGCGCGCTGATCACCGGCGCCGAACGGGCCCGCAAGCGGCTGGCGACCTACGCCCTGGACGGCGAGGTCCGCTTCGCCTCCGCCGCCGACCGCGCGGCCTTCGTGCAGGAGCTGACGGCGGGCGTGAGCGCCCTGATCCGCAAGTACGACGCCACCGACGCCGAGGGCGGCCGTGACCACCGGATCGTCGTCGCCCTCCATCCCACGGTCAAGGACCAGCCCGCCCCCGAACCGGAAAAGTAGGCAGCAGGAGCCCCGCCATGTCCAAGGAATTCGAGATCGTCCGCGAGTTCGAGGTCGACGTCCCGCCCGAGAAGGTGTGGGAGGCGATCACCACCGGAACCGGTGGCTACCTCTGGCCGATGGACCCGCCCGAGCCCCGGGTGGGCGGCAGCGGGCCCTTCGGGTCCACCGTGACCGCCTGGGACCCGCCCCACCGCTACACCAACCGCAGTGAGGACGTCGGCTTCCCGATCCAGACCGTCAACCAGCTCGACTACACCATCGAGCCCCGCGACGAGGGCCGCCGCGCCTGGGTGCGCTACGTCCACAGCGGCATCTTCACCGACGACTGGAACAACCAGTACGACGGCGCGAGCAAGCACACCAACTTCTATCTGCACACCCTGTGCGAGTACCTCACGCACTTCGCGCCCCGCCCGGTCACCTTCGCCCAGCTGGAGGGACCCGCGGCCTCGCAGACCACGGAGGCGCTCGCCGCCGTCGCACGCGCGCTGGGCCTCGCGGACGACACGGCCGCGGGCACGAAGGTCAGCGCCCGGGGGCCCGGCGGGCGGACCCTGGACGCCGTACTCGACTACCGCAACCCGTACTTCATCGGGCTGCGCACCGACAACGCCCTCATCCGCTTCTTCGGCCGCGGCCACTGGGGCGCGCCGCTCGGCATCAGCGTCCACGACTTCGCGCCGGACGCCGACGCCCAGGCGAACGAGACCGCCTGGCAGGACTGGCTGAACGGCGTGTTCAGCCAGTCCTGAGGTCGCAGAGGGTTACGGGCGGAACCGCAGCACCTGCGGGTCGTGGTCGCTGATCTGGTCGTTGAACTCCGCGTTGACGTGCACGCTGTCGTACTCGAAGTCGCACCCGCGCCGGATCGCCGGGCTGATCAGGACCTGGTCCAGGACCTGCTCGTTGCCCTGGTAGTCGTAGGTGTAACGCTCGCTCTTCGGCAGCGACTTGATCGCCGACCACAGCTCGCCGTCACCCTCGAGGATCTTCGCGGTCCCGGAGAACTCGAAGTCGTTCATGTCGCCGAGCGCGATGACGTTCGCGTTCTTCTGGACCGACAGGATGTCCTTCACGAACGCGTTCACCTCGGTCGCCTGTGCGTGGCGCTGGATCTCCGAGCTGCGCACCGGCGGCTGGTACTGCGAGGTCAGACCCTGGTCGCCGCCCTTGGAGTTGAGGTGGTTGGCGATCACGAACACCGTCTTGCCACGGAAGACGAACTCGCCGGCCAGCGGCTTGCGGCTGCTGTTCCAGGCCGCGTTCGCCGGGTCGATCCGGCCCGGCGACATCGTCAGCTGCGCCTTGCCGTTCACCTTGGTGACGCCGACCGCGGTGGTGGAGTCGCCGCCCGCGCGGTCCACGAAGGACACGCGCTGCGGGTTGAACAGGAACACCTGGCGGATGTTGCCGCCCGGCTGACCGCCGTCCTGGTCGTTGACCGGGTTGACCGAGCGCCAGTCGTACGTCGGGCCGCCCGCCGCGACGATCGCGTCGATCAGCTTGTTGACCGTCTCGCTCGCGTCGACCGTGCCGTCGTCCTTGACGCCGTTGTTGTCCTGGATCTCCTCCAGGGACACGATGTCGGGCGACTGCAGGTTGTTCACGATCGCGGCCGCGTGCTGGTCGAAGGTGGCGTCCGACGGGTCGAGGTTCTCGACGTTGTAGGTGGCCACCGCCAGCTCGCCGCGCGACTGCTTCTGCGTGGTCTCTCGCTTGAGGCCGCCGTTCTCCAGCGTGCCGAGCTTGCTCGCGACCAGGGTGTAGCCGCCGAACTGGTTGAAGTCCAGCGGGCCCGTGGTGGTGCCCTCCAGGGCGTCGCCGACGTTCGCCTTCGGGAAGTCGGCGGTCGAGCCCAGCGACTGGATCTGCAGCCGGCCGGTGTTCTGGGACTCGTAGGAGCCGTAGACCGTGCCGCCGCGGCGGTTGCGGTGCTCCCACGGCTTCACCGTGACCCACAGCTCGCTGTACGGGTCGGTGGCGGTGACCACGCGGGCGTCGGCGACCTGGACGTTCATGCCCTCCAGGGACTCGTAGTAGTCCAGGGCGTACGTCGACGGGTCCAGGGCCAGGCCGTTGACGGAGCCGGCCGCGGCCGTGTCGCCGGCCGGGGCGTACTCGTCCGGCACCGAGTCCTCGTCGATCAGGGTCGCCGCGGGCACCGCGTTGCCGGTGGAGACGGTGGTGATCGTCGGCTTGGTGACCTCCGTCACCGACTGGTTGCCGGAGGAGGCGCCGCCCGGGACGTACTCGGAGACCGTGCCGGTCACCGTGACCGAGTCGCCGACCGCGACCTTCGGCGTGGAGCTGGTGAAGACGAACACGCCCTCGCTGGTCGCCGGGTTGTCGTCCGGCGTCGGGTCCTGGATCCAGAAGCCTCTGGAGGAGCCGTAGGTGCGTGTGGCCGTGACGACGCCGGGCACCTCCGTGACCTTCTGGCCCGCGAACGGCGATATTCGGGTCGTGCCCTGGATGTCGTGGATGCGCACGGAGTCGGCGTGCGCAGGCGAGGTGAGGACGACGGCCGACGCGGCGGAACAGACGGCGGCGACGGTGAGCGCGGCGAGGCGCGCGGAAGACCTGCTCGGCAAGGGAATCCCTCCGGGGGCGTACATGAGCGCCGGGACGAGGTGGTGACGGGAGCGTGCCGGGCCGTAGCCCTGTGTGACACGCGTAGAGCAGAGTGAACAGTTGTCCCCCCAACTTCTACGCGCGTCAATCTCCTGCCTGCTGGCGGGAGTTGTCAAGGTTTCGGCCATGTGCGGCCGCCGACGGAGAGATGAACCGGGCGGCATGGGTGGAAATCCGTCTACGCTGAGCGGCTGAGTGCTTTCACGGTCCGAGGAGAACCAGCCGATGTCAGACAGCTCCCCCCTGCCGCCCGTACGGCTGCACCCCGAAGCGGAGCTGGCGCGTGCCGCGCTGTCCACGCCGGTGCTCTCCCGTGCCGCCCGGCTCGCCCGCTGGGCCGGGCCCGACACCCGCGTGGACGCCGGCGGCGGGCTGGTGGAGGAACAGCTTCCGGCCGCCGCCGAGCTGCTCGGACTGAGCGGGGACGACGCCGCCGCGTATGCCGGCGAGGCCTGGCGGGTGGCCCTGGACGCCGGGCTGGTCGAGATCACCGACGAGGAGGCCGGGACCGTCGCCGCCGGGGCGGAACTGGCGCTGCTCACCGGTGGCTCCCCGCACGACGTGCTCACCGTGTGGCTGGCCGCCCTGGAAGCCGTCGTCGGGGACGCGAGCGTGCCCGATCTGGACGGTCTCGTCGAGGCGATGGAGGAGGGCGGCGAGGTCGATTTCTCGTCACTCGACTGGGACCCGGAGGCCGAGGCGGAGTTCCTCGACGGCGTCCTCGGCAACCTCTATCTGCTGACCGTCAGTGAGGACGGCCCCGGCGAGAGCCCGGTGCCGCTGCCCGCCCTCGCCGCCTCGATGATCGTCCCCAGCGGCATGGGCGAGCCCACCAACGATGTCCTCGAACAGGTCTCCGACGCGATGATGCGCCTCGACGACCAGTTCCGGATGCTGGAGCCGGTCGGACTCGTGGAGTACCAGCCGGTGGACGAGGCACTCATGGCCGACGCGGACGAGGAGCCCGCGGCACCGGTGGACGAGACCGACGTCTCCCGCTACGGCATGGTCCGGCTGACCCCGCTCGGCGTGTACGGGCTGCGGGCGCGGCTGTTGGAGGCCGGATTCGAGGCGCCCGCGGTCGGTGAACTCGCCGACAAGGGAGCGGACGTACTGCTCGACGGCACCGCCCACTTCGGGCAGTTCGCCGCGCGGGCGGAGACCGAACAGTGGCTGGACCGGCGTGAACCGCTCGCCGCGGCACGGGAGTTGCTGGCGGCGGCGCGGGGCGCCGACCCGGCCGCGCCGCTGCGCAGGCTGCGCTGCCAGCAGGCCCTGTCCCTGGTCGGCCCGGAGGCCGAGCCGGCGCTGCGGGATGTCCTCGACGATCCCGAGCTGGGCGGGCTCGCCCGGGTGTGGCTGAGCGAGCGGGGCGCCTCCGACGTTCCCGCGCCCTCGCAGGAGCTGGTGTTCTGGCTGACCATCGACACGGTGGCCGCGCAGCTGGCCGCCGAGGGCAACTCGGAGGAACTCCAGGCGCTGGTGGAGGGGCTGGCCGAGCAGCACAGCGGGTTCTTCGCGGCCGCCTGGCGGGTCGAGCATCCCGCCACCGCGGAGGTGCTGGAGGCGATGGGGCGGCTGCATCCGGACAAGAAGGTGGCCAAGGAGGCCCGGAAGGCCGCGTTCAAGGCGCGCTCCCAGCAAGCGGGGTGAGTCGCTGCCGGGTGTGACCATGGCTGGTGCTTTTGCTGGCCGTGGGGCGATGCCGACGGATTCATGGAACCGGGGTATCTGACGTAGCCGGGTGTTCAACTCCCGTTCAAAAGGTGGCGGGAGCGTGTGCGCCGAACCGCGGCCCCGCCACCCTCCACGGCACGCCCACCGTCACAGGAGAGACCATGTCGCTCACCCGCAGGGACTTCGCCAGAAAATCCGCGATCACCGGTGCCGGGGTCGCACTGGCGGGCAGTGTCGGCGCCCTCGCTACCGCCCCGAACGCCCTCGCCGCCACGGACGACATCGAGACCGTGGACGGCGAGTCGGCGTACGGGCACCACGGCGTCGGCTACGGCCCGCTGATCCCCGACCCGGACGGCATCCTCGCGCTGCCCGAGGGCTTCGAGTACCGGATCATCACCTACAGCGGGAAGACCAAGCTGGAGTCGGGCGAGTTCACCCCGTCCAACCACGACGGCACCTCCACCTTCGACGGCCCCCGCGGCGCCACCCTCCTCGTCAACAACCACGAGCTGAAGGGCCCGCGCGCCAACTGGAAGTACCCGGTGCCGCTCACCGAGGGCCTCGTCTACGACCCCGCCGCCTCCGGTGGCTGCACGGTGGTCGAGGTGCGCCGCGACCACGTGGCCGAGTGGGTCGGCATCGCCGGTACCTCCACCAACTGCGCGGGCGGCAACACCCCGTGGGGTACCTGGCTGACCTGCGAGGAGACCGAGGACAAGGCCGGCCAGAACGGCATGACCAAGGACCACGGCTATGTCTTCGAGGTCGACCCCGAGGACCGCCGCGCCAACCAGGCCCCCAAGCCCGTCAAGGCGCTGGGCCGCTACGCCCACGAGGCCGTCGTCGTCGACCCCAGGCGCGGCCACCTCTACCTGACCGAGGACGCGGGCAACCCCAACGGCCTGCTCTACCGCTGGACCCCGCCGGAGGGCTACCGCCACGGCCGCGGCAAGCTGCGCACCCTCGCCGACGACGCGGGCGTGCTCCAGGCCTTCAAGTGCTTCGACTCCGGCGGCAAGTTCGTGGACGACCTGTCTCGCGCCACCAGGATCGGGACCGTGTACGGCGTCGACTGGGTCGACGTCCCCGACCGTGACGCCAGGACCGTCTCGGTGCGCAAGCAGTTCACCGAGGGCCAGGTCACCCGCGCCCGCAAGCTCGAGGGCATGTGGTGGGGCGACGGCGGCGCCTACGTCGTGTCTTCCTTCGCCCGTACCGAGAGCCCCGTCCAGCACGACGGCGCCGTCTGGTTCTACGACCCCAAGCGCCGCACCCTGACCCTCAAGGTCCTCCTCGGCGTCAACCCGGACCCTGCCGCCGACAACGGCAACTTCGACGGCCCGGACAACATCACCGTCTCCCCGTACGGCGGCCTGGTCATCGCCGAGGACGGCGAGGGCATCCAGCACCTGTTCGGCGCGACGGAGAGCGGCCGTACGTACCCCATCGCCCGCAACGAGCTCAACATCGGCACCGAATCCGCCCCCGAGTACAGCGAGTTCACCGGCGTCACCTTCTCGCCCGACGGCCGCACCCTGTTCGCCAACATCCAGGAGCCCGGCATCATGCTCGCCATCACCGGCCCCTGGAAGCGGCAGAAGTGCGACTGACGTCCGCACGGTGATTAATTCGCTCGCTCGTCCCGCGGCTCCCCTCCTAAAGTGATCCTCGTCCAGGTGCGACAGGCAGGACCTACTTCCGCTCATAACGGGGAGGCCGCGGGTTCGAGTCCCGCCACCGGCTCCAACAAGCCGGTGTAGCTCAGGGGTTAGAGCACCAACACGTCGGTTCCGCCGACCTCGATCTCTGGACACCGAAAACTTCATGCACCTCCCGGTGCGCAGGCTGCGGTTACTTCTTTTCCAAAGAGAATCCCATGACCGCCGCCGAATTGATCTCGGGAGGCGCAGCACATGGTGGGTGTCCGGTGCGCAGGCAGCGGTTACTTCATTGGATCGGACGGTTGCGGGTTCGAGTCCCGTCATCGACCTCGGGTCGGTGTAGCTCAATCGGAAGAGCATCTGGGTAAAGTCCGCCGCCGACTCCTGACCTCGGACACCCTCCATTTGCTGTGCCTCCCTCCGAAACACGAATGAATTCGGGGGAATTCACCATGGCGCGATTCAACACGCGTGCCGCCAAGGCGCAGCTGAAGTCGGCGGTGACGTCGACGGGCCGCATTCTGCGGACCTACCAGGGCGGCCTGGGCCAGGAGCGCGAGCCGCGCTCCGAGCTTTTCCTTCTCGCGGTCTCCGACTTCGTCTCGCAGAAGACCTTCTACGAGAGCGGCGCCGACCGCGACGACCGGTTCACCCGCCTCGTCCGCGACCTCGCCGTCAGCGACCCGGACTTTACGGCCGGCCTGCTCCGCTGGCTGCGCGGCGAGGGCAACATGCGGACGGCCTCGATCGTGGGCGCCGCCGAGTACGTGCACGCCCGGCTGACGGCGGGTGCCACCGACGGCCCGTCCAACCGGCAGGTCGTGGACTCCGTGCTCCAGCGCCCGGACGAGCCCGGCGAACTGCTCGCCTACTGGACGGCGACGTACGGCCGCGCCATCCCCAAGCCCGTCAAGCGCGGCGTCGCCGACGCCGTACGACGGCTGTACCACGCCAAGTCGCTGCTGAAGTACGACACCGCGTCCAAGGGCTACCGCTTCGGCGACATCCTCAACCTGGTGCACGCGGCGCCGGCCGCGGACAAGTCGTGGCAGGGCGAGCTGTTCCGGTACGCGCTCGACCGGCGGCACAACCCGGACACCGCCGAGCCGCCCGCGTCGAGCCCGGTGCTCACCGCGCACCGCGAGCTGATGGCGCTGCCCGTCGAGCAGCGGCGGGCGGTCGTCACCGCACCCGGCGGCGCCGAGCGGCTGGCGGCGGCCGGTATCACGTGGGAGGCGCTGGCCGGCTGGCTGCAGGGCCCGATGGACAAGGCGGCCTGGGAGGCCGTGATCCCGTCCATGGGCGCGATGGCGCTGGTCCGCAACCTGCGGAACTTCGACGAGGCGGGCGTCTCGGACGAGGTCGCCGCCCGGGTCGCGGCGAAGATCAGCGACCCGGAGCAGGTGGCACGCTCGCGACAGTTCCCGTTCCGCTACCTGGCCGCCTATCGGCACGCGCCCTCGCTGCGCTGGGCGTACCCGCTGGAGCAGGCACTCGGCCACTCGCTGGCCAACGTGCCCGCGCTGCCGGGCCGGACGCTGGTCCTGGTCGACCGCTCGGGCTCGATGTTCTGGTCGCCGGTGTCCGAGCGCGCCCAGCTCACCCGGGCCGACGCGGCGGCGATCTTCGGCACGGCGCTCGCGCTGCGGGCGGAGGACGCCGACCTGGTCGAGTTCGGCTCGACCAGCGCCGAGGTGGAGTTCCGCAAGGGCGAGTCGGTGCTGAAGATCCTGGAGCGCTTCGGCAACCTGGGCGGCACCGACACCACCGAGGCGGTCCGCCGGCACTACAAGAAGCACGACCGGGTGCTGATCGTCACCGACGAGCAGTACGCCCCGCACCAGCACGGCGACCCGACGGCCCAGATCCCGGACCGCATCCCGGTCTACACCTGGAACCTGGAGGGCTACCGGGCGGGCCACGGCCCGTCGGGCACGGGGAACCGGCACACGTTCGGCGGCCTTTCGGACTCGGCTTTCCGGATGGTGAGCCTGCTTGAGGGCGCGCGCGACTCCAGCTGGCCGTGGGAGGCCTGAAACCGCGGCCGGACCTGATCGTGGCCCGCACTTCTACGGGGGGTGCGGGCCACACCCCTTCCCATGAATGCCACTGATATCTAACATTTCAGTCCGTGGAGACGCTACGACCCCTTCCCCGCACCCTGCTCCGGGACCGCGCCTACGCAGCGATCCGGGATGCCATCGTGGCGGGGGAGATCGAGCCCGGCGCGGTGGTGCGCGACGCCGACCTGGCCGAGCGGCTCGGGCTGTCCCGGGCACCCGTGCGCGAGGCCTTCGCGCGGCTCGTGGACGAGGGGCTGCTGGAGAGCAAGCCGCAGAGCTACACGCGCGTCACCCCGCTCGTCGCCGCCGACGTACGGGACGCGGCGGCCGTGGTCGGTGCCCTGCACGAACTGGTCACCCGGGTCGCCGTACCCCGGCTGCGCCCGGCGGACGTCGATCGGATGCGCGCGGCCAACGACCGGTTCGCCGCCGCTGTACGCGCGGGTGATGTGGACGAGGCCCTGCGCGCCGACGACGAGCTGCACGACGTCCTGATCCGGGTCAGCGGCAACCGTGCGGCCGCCGCGACCGTCGCCCGCTACACCCCCCTCATCCGCCGCCTGGAACGGCAGCGCTTCGGCGAGGGCGGCTCCTGCCGCTCGGCCGGGCTGCACGAGCGGCTGATCGGGGCCTGTGCCGACGGTGACGTGGCCGGCGCGGTCCGGGTCACGGCCGACATCTGGCGCACCCTCGCCGACCTGGCCGACCCCGACTGACCCTGGAGGCCCCGTGTCCCCGTCGTCCTACGCCCGCTATCCGCTGCTGTTCGGCCCCTCGCCCGTGCACCCCCTGGAGCGCCTGACCGCCCACCTCGGCGGCGCCACCCTGTGGGCCAAGCGGGAGGACTGCAACTCCGGGATCGCCTACGGCGGGAACAAGACCCGCAAGCTGGAGTACCTGGTCGCCGACGCGCTTGCACAGGGCTGCGACACGCTCGTCTCGATCGGCGGGGTGCAGTCCAACCACACCCGCCAGGTCGCCGCCGTCGCCGCCCGCGCCGGGCTCAAGTGCGTGCTGATCCAGGAGAGTTGGGTGCAGTGGCCGGACTCCGTGTACGACAAGGTCGGCAACATCCTGATCAGCCGGCTCGCCGGGGCCGAGGTGCGGCTGGTGCGGGCCGGGTTCGGGATCGGGTTCAAGGAGAGCTGGGAGCAGGCGCTGCGGGACGTCGAGGAGGCGGGCGGAAAGCCGTACGCGATCCCGGCGGGCGCCTCCGACCACCCGCTCGGCGGCCTCGGCTTCGCCCGGTGGGCGTACGAAGTCGCCGAGCAGGAGCAGGAGTTGGGGCTCTTCTTCGACACGGTGATCGTGTGCTCGGTCACCGGGTCCACCCAGGCGGGCATGGTCGCCGGATTCCGCGCGCTGGAGGAGGCCGGCGGGCGGCCGCGCCGGGTGCTCGGGATCGACGCCTCGGCCGAGCCCGCCCGCACCCGCGAGCAGATCGCCCGGATCGCTCACGCCACCGGTCGACTCATCGGGGTGAAGGGCGAGATGACCGTCGAACTGGACGAGCGGTACCACGCGGGGACCTACGGCATCCCGGACGAGGCCACCCTGGAGGCGATGCGGCTCGCCGCGCGGACGGAGGGCATGGTCACCGACCCCGTCTACGAGGGGAAGTCCATGGCCGGGCTCATCGACCTCGTACGGCGCGGCGAGATCGGCGCGGACTCGACCGTGCTCTACGCCCATCTGGGCGGACAGCCCGCGCTGAACGCCTACAGTGCCCTGTTCCAGTCGCCGACACGGCAACCTGCCTAAGATCACTAATTGCTACGATCTGTGATTCTATTCTCACGCTAAGTATTCAAGCTTGAGACATCATACTTAAGGTGAGAAAGGGTTAGAAGATGCGCACGTTTCAGCGCGCAGCACTCGTGGCCGCAGTGGTCGCGGGGATGTCCACCCTCGGCGTAGGCGTCGGCTTCGCCGACGACTCCGACGGTCCGCAACAGGTCTCCGCGGTGGCTTCCGCTCAGGCCAGCGCCGTGGTCACGTCGGGAGCCTCGACCGTCGAGTCGCACTCCGAAGCGCACGGGACTCCGCAGGAGGCGAAGGGGAACGACCAGAAGCAGCAGGCGTCGAAGCCTGGGAGTAAGCAGCAGGCGTCGAAGCCTGTGCACAAGCCCGAGGCGCCCAAGCCTGGTCAAAAGCAGCAGGCGTCGAAGCCTGCTCATAAGCATGAGGCGTCGAAGCCTGGTCACAAGGACCAGGTGTCGAAGCCTGGTCATAAGCACGAGGCGTCCAAGCCCGGGCACAAGCATCAGGTGTCGAAGCCTGCTCATAAGCACGAGGCGTCGAAGCCTGGTCACAAACACGAGGCGTCGAAGCCTGGGCATAAGCATGAGGTGTCGAAGCCCGCTCACAAGCACCACAAGCACCACAAGCACCACGTGTCCAAGCCTGGTCACAAGCACCAGGTGTCGAGGCATGGCCACAAGCACCACGGGGCGAAGCACGGTCACAAGTACTCGGTGTCGAAGCACAGTCGCAAGTCCGTGGGTGGCGTTGAGCGTCTCTCCCACACTTCGGTTGACATGCAGACGTCGGTTGCCTGAGCGCTCCGCGCTGTGGGTGTCCGGGGGCCGTGAGCCATCCGCCGGAGTCCAGGGGCGGCGACCGTCGGCGGGCGGGGCCATGATGGCGGTGTGTCCCGCCCCTCGACGCCCGGCCCGGCCGAACCCTTCGGCCGCCTCGAGTCGGCCGCCACACCCCGGACCGCCGTGGTATGGCTTCCCCCGGCCGAACTCTGGCCCGCCATCCAGCGCATCCGCGCCGAGCACGACCCGCAGATCCGTCGCTGGCCGCCCCATGTGAACCTGGTCTTCGGCTTCGTACCGGAGGAGGACTTCCCGGCGGCGCTCCCGCTGCTGGCCGCCGCGGCTGCCGGGTGCGACCCCTTCGACATCCGGCTCAGTGGGGTCCACGCCTTCCGCCACCGGTCCTACGCCACCGTGTGGCTCGACCCCGCGGCGGCCGACGCCGCGCCCTGGACGGAGCTCCGGCGCGCGCTGGCGGAGCCCTTCCCGTACTGCACGGATCGCTTCCCGCGCTTCACCCCGCACCTCTCCCTCGGGCGCACCCGCGTCCCGCGCGTCCTCGCGGCCGAATGCGCCGCGCGGCTCGGCGTGCTGCACGCGCGTGTGGACGAGATCCAACTGCTCTCCCGCCGCGGTGACGGCCCCATGCGGACGCGGGCCACGATCGGCCTGGGCACCGGCGCGGTACGCCGCAACCTCGGACCGGACCCGGCCACCGGCGGGTACGAGCCACCGGAGCGGCACTGACCGGGCGGCGGCGGGGACCGTCTGCGATCGGTGCTCGATAGGCTGCGGAGAGGATCCCCGGTTCGCAAGGAGTATCTGGATGACGCGGGTCAGACCCATGCGTGCGGACGCTCGGCGCAACTACGAGAGGTTGCTGAAGGTGGCGGCCGAGGCCTTCGCCGAGCATGGGGAGAACGCGTCGCTGGACGACATCGCCAAGCGCGCCGGCGTCGGCTCCGGCACCCTCTACCGGCACTTCCCGACCCGGCAGGATCTGCTGGAGGCCGCGTACGTGGACCGGATCAAGGCCATGGCGGCGAGGGCCGACGAGTTCGCCGCGGAGCTGCCGCCGGGTGAGGCGCTGGTGGAGTGGCTCAACGAGGTGTGCGTCGGGACGATCCAGGTGCGCGGCATGAAGGCGCTCCTGGGTTCGGCCGTCACCGACGGCAGCTCCGTCGCGGCCACGGCCTGCGGGACCTCTCTGTCGGATGCGGCGCGGCGGCTGGTGGGGGCGGCGCAGCGGGAGGGCAGCCTGCGGAAGGACATTGAGCCGGTCGAGGTCTTGCGCCTGGCGCATGGCGTGGCGTTGGCGTCGGAGCTGGCGAACGGGCAGGGGCGGGAGATCCGGCGCTATCTGTCACTGCTGACGGAGGGACTGCGGCCGTAGCTGGAGCGGGCTTTCCGGTGCCGCTGTCGGGCTGGGCCGGGGGTGGGCGCGCTCACCGGCACTGGCCGGGTGCCGCTGCGCCCACCCGTGCCGCCCTGGGGGTCCCCCCAGATGCGGCTCCGCCGCGTGGGCGCGACCAGCCCCCGCGCGCTCGCAGCCAAGGAGTTACAGCGCCCGTGCCCCCGGATCCACCATGTTCCTCACCGTGCGCGCCTTCACGAAGTCGCCCATCGCCGTCATGTCCCACTCGCCGGAGAACTGCCGGATCAGCTTGGCCATCATCACGCCCGTCTGCGGCTCGGCGTTGGTGAGGTCGAAGCGGACCAGTTCCTCGCCGGTGGCCGCGTCCACCAGGCGGCAGTAGGCCTTGGCGACCTCGGTGAACTTCTGGCCGGAGAAGGAGTTGACCGTGAAGACCAGGCCGGTGACCTCCTGCGGGAGACGGCCGAGGTCGACGGTGATCACCTCGTCGTCGCCCCCGCCCTCGCCGGTGAGGTTGTCGCCGGAGTGCCTGATCGCGCCGTTCAGGATCGTCAGCTTGCCGAAGTAGCAGCTGTCGATGGCGTTGCGCTGGGGGCCGTAGGCGATGACGGAGGCGTCCAGGTCGATGTCCTTGCCGCGGAACGCGGGCTCCCAGCCGAGGCCCATCTGCACCAGGGAGAGCAGCGGGCGGCCGCCCTTGACCAGGGACACGGTCTGGTTCTTCTGGAGGCTGACCCGGCCCTTGTCCAGGTTGATCTTCCCGGCTCCGGGCGCCGGAGCCGGCGGGGCGGCTGGGGCGGCCGGTGCCTGTGCGACGGGTGCCGGGGCAGGTTGCTGCGGGGCCGTCGGCGCGGCGGCCGGCTCCTCCACCGTCACGCCGAAGTCCGTCGCGATGCCCGCCAGTCCGTTGGCGTACCCCTGGCCGACGGCGCGGGCCTTCCACTGGCCGTTGCGCCGGTAGATCTCCACGACCACCAGTGCCGTCTCCGTGCCGAGCTGCGGCGGTGTGAACGTGGCCAGGGCCGAGCCGCCGTCCGCGTCCCGGATCGTGGCCGTCGGCTCGATGCCCTGGAAGGTCTGGCCGGCCGCGTCCGGGCTGGCCGTGACGACGATCTTCTCGATCTCCGGCGGCACGGCGGCGGTGTCGACCGTGATCGCGTCGGGTGCCGCACCGCCGCCGGAGGTGTACGTCACGCCCGGGCCGGCGGGCTGGTTGTAGAAGATGAAGTCGTCGTCGGAGCGCACCTTGCCGTCGGCGGTGAGCAGCAGGCCCGACACGTCGAGCCGCACCGGTGCGGAGACGTCCACCGTCACGCGGGCGACCGACAGAGGGATGTTCGAGCCAGGGGTCATAGCTGTCATGCCGGGTGAACGAACGACACCGCTTTACCGTTCCCTTACCGACGAGCGGACCCCCGATCGGCTCAGGGCACCACCACGATCTTCCGCCCCACCCCCGACGCGAACTGCTCCAGCGCCTCGGGGTACCGCTCCAGCGGGATCCGGTCGCTGATGAACACCTCGGGGTCCAGCACTCCGTTCGCGAACAGCTCGGCCGCCCGTTCGAAGCTGTGCAGGACCGCCATCGAACCGGTGATGGTGATCTCCTGGTTGTAGATGCGGTACGGGTCGATCGTCACGCGGGTCGCGTAGTCGGCCACCCCGAACTGCAGGAACGTGCCGGCCTTCGCCACCCGGTCCAGGCCGTCCTGGATCGCCTTCGCGTTGCCGGTCGCGTCGACCACCACGTCCCAGCCCTGCGGGCGGTCCAGCTCGTCCGCGCTGCCGGCCGCACCGGAGACGCCGAGCCGGCGGGCCGTCTCCAGGCGGGCCGGGTTGATGTCCACCACGTCCACGCTGGCCGCGCCGGTCCGCTTGGCCAGCTCCAGCATCATCAGGCCCATGGTCCCGGAGCCGTAGATCAGGACGTGGGCGCCGAGGCGGGACTGGAGGACGTCGTAGCCGCGCACCGCGCAGGACAGGGGTTCCACCAGGGCCGCGTCCGCGGTGCGCACGTGCTCGGGCAGCTTCACGCAG
Organism: Streptomyces sp. NPDC031100; assembly: GCF_055570785.1. NCBI lineage: Bacteria > Bacillati > Actinomycetota > Actinomycetes > Kitasatosporales > Streptomycetaceae > Streptomyces > Streptomyces sp. NPDC031100. The sequence goes on along the minus strand of NZ_JBVIGN010000001.1, from coordinate 125,618 downwards.
TTCGCCACCGGGGCCAGCGCGTACTGTGCCGCCCCGCCCGCCGTCGACACGCCGATCGCGGCCCAGCGCTCGCAGAGGTTGTTGTGACCGGTGCGGCAGTAACGGCACTCGTAGCAGTACAGGGACGGGTCCACCGCCACCTGGTCGCCGACCGCGACCTCGGTGACCTGGCTGCCCACGCCGACCACCGCGCCGGCGAACTCGTGCCCGGGCACGATCGGCAGCTTGGGCGCGAACTCGCCCTGGAGGATGTGCAGGTCGGTGCCGCACAGGCCGCAGGCGGCCACCTCGACGACCACCTCGCGGGGGCCCGGCGTCGGGTCCGGTACCTCGGCGACGACGGCGCGGCCCACGGACTCGATGACGGCGGCCTTCATTTCACGGCTCCCAACGACAGGCCCTGGACCAGCTTGTCCTGGGCGGCGAACCCCGCGGCGAGCACCGGCAGGGAGACGACGAGCGATGCGGCGCACACCTTGGCCAGGAACAGGCCCTGGCTGGTGATGAAGCCGGTCAGGAAGACGGGGGCGGTCCCGGCGACCACGCCCGTGAGGACTCGGGCGAAGAGCAGTTCGTTCCAGCTGAAGATGAAGCAGATCAGGGCCGTGGCGGCGATGCCGGGCAGCGAGATGGGGGCCACCACGCGTGCGAGGATCGTCGGCAGCCGGGCGCCGTCGATCTGCGCCGCCTCGATCACCGCCACCGGCACCTCGGCGAGGAACGACTGCATCATCCACACCGCGATCGGCAGGTTCATGGAGGTGTAGAGGATGACCAGGAACCAGATGTTGTCCAGCATCCCGGTGTTCTTCGCGAACAGGTAGATCGGCAGCAGCCCGGCCACCACCGGCAGCATCTTCGTGGACAGGAAGAAGAACAGGACGTCCGTCCACTTCTTCACCCGCCGGATCGACAGCGCGTACGCCGCCGGCAGGGCGAGGAGCAGCACGCAGACCGTCGAGAACACCGACGCGACCGTCGAGTTGATCAGCGCCGGCCAGGGGCTCGCCCCGCCGCCGCTGCCGAAGAACTCGCGGTAGCCGTCCAGGGTGAGGGCGGCGCCGAAGGAGGGCGGGTTGGTCGCCGCGTCCGCCTCGGAGTGGAAGGACGTCAGCGCCATCCAGGCGATGGGGAAGAAGAACACGATGCCGGCCAGCCAGGCCATCAGGCCGATGCTCAGGCCCCGGTGCTTTCTGATGAGTTCGGCGATGCCGCTCATGCGCGGGACACCTCCTCGCGGAACAGGGACGACACCACGCGCAGGGCGAAGGTCGCGATGATGATCGAGCCGATGACCACCAGGACGCCGGCGGCCGAGGCGAGGCCGTTCTCGTGGGCCTGGTAGAAGCTCTGGTACACGGTGTAGGGAAGGTTGGCGGTGCCCAGGCCGCCGGACGTGATCGTGAAGACCGCATCGAAGTTCTGGACGATGTAGATCGACCCCAGCAGGGCGCCGAGTTCGAGGTAGCGGCGCAGGTGCGGGAGCGTCAGATAGCGGAACACCTGCCATTCGTTCGCGCCGTCCACCCGCGCGGCCTCGATCTGCTCCGGGTCACGGCTCTGCAGACCGGCGAGCAGGATCAGCATCATGAAGGGCGTCCACTGCCACACCAGGGCGGCCTCGACCGCCATCAGCGGCGTGTTGGAGATCCAGTCGGGCTGCGGGCCGCCGACGTAGTGCAACAGGCCGTTGAGCAGGCCGTATTCGGGGTTGTACAGGACGTGCTTCCAGAGCAGGGCCGCGGCCACCGGGACCACCAGGAACGGGGCGATCAGCAGGGTGCGGACGATGCCCCGGCCGAGGAACCTGTGGTCCAGGAGCAGCGCCAGCGCCAGGCCGAGGACCAGGCTGACCAGGACCACCGTCACCGTGAGCAGCACGGTCGTCAGCACCGAGTGGCGCAGGTCCGCGTCGGTCAGGACATGGCGGTAGTTGTCGAAGCCGGCGAAGTGGCGGGCCTTCGGGTAGAGGGAGTTCCAGTCGAAGAGGGAGATCACCACCGTGGCCACGAACGGCAGCTGGGTCACGACGATCATGAAGACGAGCGCGGGCATGAGGGGGGCCCGGGTGGCCCAGGCGCGCAGGCGGGCGGAGGGTTTCCGCGTCGCGCGTACCGGTGTTGCTGCACAGGGTGCTGTCGTCGCTGTCATCGCCCCTTGTACTCCTTGGAGATCTGCTCGGCGAGCTGCTGGGACTTGTTCAGGGCCGAGCCTGTGGACTGGCGCCCGGCGATGGCCGCGCTGATCTCCTGGGAGACCTTGGTGCCGAGGTCGGTGAACTCGGGGATGCCGACGAACTGGATGCCGGGCGCGGGGCGCGGCTGTACGCCGGGGTCGTTCGGGCGGGCGGTCTCGATGGCCTCCTTCGTCATCTCCTGGAAGGCGGCGGCCGACTTGCGGTAGGCGGCGTTGGTGTACGTCGACGCGCGCTTGCCCGCCGGGACGTTGGACCAGCCGCTGGTGTCGCCGACCAGCTGCTCGTACTGCTTGCTGGACGCCCAGGACACGAACTTCCAGGCCTTGTCCGGATTGCGGGAGGCCTTCTGGATGCCCCAGGCCCAGGTGTAGAGCCAGCCGGAGGACGGCGTCTTCTCCACGGGCGCGGGCGCGTAGCCGAGCTCGCCCTTGACCGGGGAGCCGTTCGCCTCCAGCAGGCCGGCCGCGGAGGTGGCGTCGTACCACATGGCGACCTTGCCCTGGGTCATGTTGTTGAGGCACTCGGCGAAGCCGGACTGGGGCGCACCGGACTCGCCGTGGCTGCGGACGAGGTCCACGTAGAACTTCGTCGCCTTCTCGAACTCGGGGGAGTCGAGGTGGGCCTTCCAGCTCTTGTCGAACCAGGTGCCCCCGAAGGTGTTCACGACGGTGGTCAGCGGCGCCATCATCTCGCCCCAGCCGGGCAGGCCGCGCAGGCAGATGCCGCGCATGCCGGGCTTGGCGCCGTCCACCTTCGCGGCGAGGTCGGCCACCTGCTGCCAGGTGGGATGCGCGGGCATCGTCAGACCCTTCGCGGCGAACACGTCCTTGCGGTACATCAGGAAGGACGACTCGCCGTAGAAGGGCTGGCCGTAGAGCTTGCCGTCGTTGGCGGTCAGGGACTCGCGCATCGGCCTCAGCACGTCCTGCTCGTCGTACGACGGGTCCTTCGCCACGTACGAGTCCATCTCGTGCAGCCAGCCGTTGCGGGCGTAGATCGGTATCTCGTAGTTGCTCAGGGTGGCGATGTCGTACTGGCCCGCCTGGTTGGCGAAGTCCTGGCTGATCTTGTCGCGGACGTCGTTCTCGGGCAGGACGGTGAAGTTGACCTTGATTCCGGTCTCTTGGGTGAAGCGGGGGGCGAGCTTCTGGAGCTCCGTCATCTGGGGGTTGTTGACCATCAACACGTTGATGGAGTCGCCGCCTGAACCGGACCCGCCCGCACCGGCCCAGCAGCCGGAGAGCAGCGGGGCGAGCAGCGTCCCTGCGGCGGCCGCGGCGAGTGTGGCTCGCGGCCTCCGTCGGCTCGGGGTTCGCATGGATCGCTCCTGGATTTATCGGGATATAAGGGGCAGTACAGGGTATGGAGAGGCCCTCGGGGGAGTGAGTTTGTTTTTCAGACCCGGATGACCTGCGGGCCCAGCAGGGAGTAGCGATGGGCCTCGGCCGCCGGGAGCTGTGTGCTGGTCACGATCGCCTCCAGTTGGCCGACCTCGGCGAACCGGCAGAAGCTGACCGCTCCGAACTTGGTGTGAACGCCCGCGAAGATCGTCCTCCGCGCGGCCCGGACGGCCTGGGCCTTGACCTCGCTGACCGCGGGGTCCGGGGTGGTCAGGCCGTGTTCGCGAGAGATGCCGTTGGCACCAATGTAAGCAAGGTCGACGACGAAGCCGGCCAGCATCTTCGTCGTCCAGTGGTCGACGGTCGCCAGCGTGCCGGCGCGGACCCGCCCGCCGAGGAGCAGCACCGACATGTTCTCGGCCTCGGCGAGGGCGCCCGCGACGGGCAGGGACGCGGTGACCACGGTCAGCGGCCGGTCCGTGGACAGGACTTCGGCGATGAGCTGCGGGGTGAAGCCCTCGTCGACGAAGACCGTCTCCGCGTCCCCCAGCAGCTCGGCCGCGGCGGCCGCGATCCGGCGCTTCTCGGGGACGTGGCTGGTGGCGCGGAAGGCGAGTGTCGTCTCGAAACCGGCGCTCTCGACCGGGTAGGCGCCGCCGTGGGTGCGACGGACCAGCCCGTGGTCCTCCAGGGCGCGCAGGTCGCGCCGGATGGTCTCCTTGGCCACGCCCAGCTGAGCGGCGAGCGCGGTGACGTCGACCGCGCCGGTGGCGCGCGCGGCCAGCACGATCTCGCGCTGGCGTTCTTCCGCCGTCCTCGTGGTCATGTCGTCACCCACTTCCCTGTGGAGCTGCCCGTTCGGGCCCATGTGGGAAGTTCTACAGCGGGTGTGCGGCGCTGACCAGGTCTGTTGTGGGTCCGATACTGCCCGTGTGTGCCCGTTTGCCGTACGGGGTGCCCGCCTCGGACCTGCGCGGCTGTCCGGTGCGGGGTGGGAGCGGGCGGTCCGGATGCCCGAATGCGGCGGGGGGGGGGGGGGGGTTGTTTTCGCCCCCCGCCCTGTTGGGTCGTTTTTCTCCCCTGGGGGGGGGCGTTTAGGGGGGGGTTGAGGATTCCCCCATTCACCCCCTTCG
>NZ_JBVIGN010000001.1:0-120938 GCF_055570785.1 Streptomyces sp. NPDC031100 | reverse complement strand
GCGCCGACGCCGTGGCCCAGCCAGAGCAGGACGAAGGTGTCCCGGTCCCGGGCGGGGGGGGGGGGGGGGGGGGGGGGGGGGGGGCGGGGGGGGGGGGGGGTGGGGGGGTTTCTTTTCCCCCCCCGCCGCCGTGAGCGATCGTTTTCCGCCGCTGAGGGGATCTGCCGAGGGAGTGCTGAGCGCTCAGTACGGCCACATCGGCGGGTCGCTCACGAAGTGCCCGCCCAGGTGGCTGTGGGCCGGGTCCTCCGGGGCCGGCTCGCCCTGCTCGGCGATCAGCTTCTCGGCGTACGGCTCGGAGTCGTCCTGCGGCTCGTAGCCGAGCGCCCGTGCGGTCGTCAGGTCCCACCACAGGCGGGTGTTGGCGGAGGAGCCGTAGACCACGGTGTGGCCGACCTCCTCGGCGGTCAGGGCCGCATGGAAGAGGCGGGCGCCGTCGGCCGGGCTCATCCACACCGAGAGCATGCGCACGCTGGTCGGCTCGGGGAAGCAGGAGCCGATGCGCACCGAGACGGTCTCCAGGCCGTGCTTGTCCCAGTAGAGCTGGGCGAGGTCCTCGCCGAAGGCCTTGGACAGGCCGTAGAAGGTGTCCGGGCGGTGTGGGGTGTCGATCGGGATCAGTGGGTCGCCGGGGCGCGGGGCCGGGGTGAAGCCGACGGCGTGGTTGGAGGAGGCGAAGACGATCCGCGGCACGCCTTCGAGGCGGGCGGCCTCGTAGAGGTTGTAGGTGCCCTCGATGTTGGACTTCAGGATGTCCTCGAAGGGCGCTTCCAGGGAGATGCCCGCGAGGTGGAGGACCGCGTCCACGCCCCGCACGGCCTCGCGCAGCGCCTCCTTGTCGGTGAGGTCCGCGGTGACGGCCTGCGGCGCGTCCTCGATGGGGCGCACGTCGAACAGGCGCAGGGTGTAGCCGTACTCCGGCAGCAGGGACCGCATCAGCGTGCCGAGCCCGCCGGCGGCGCCGGTGAGCAGAACGGTGCGGGGAGCGGGCATCCTCGATCTCCTTGACGACGGTGGCCGCATGCATGGACGGGATTCACATTCATGGACACGCTAGGGAGCTGCGTCGGACCTAGTCAAGTGTGCCTTGGAGTGGGAAACCGTTGCTGTGTCGCGGGTTTGCGCGCTTGACCCGCCCCGAGGCGGGCCTTTAGCGTAACGATGTTCAGAAATATGGACGTCGATCAGAAACATGCACCGACAGGGAGCGCCCGTGACGCCAGTCCCTCTCGCCGCCCGGCTCCGCGATCCGAGCGGGCCGCTGTTCTTCCCGGTCACGGCCTACGGCCCCGACGGCGCGGTCGACCTCGACGTCTACCGCACCCATGTGTGCAGGGGCGTCGCCGCCGGTGCCGCCGCCGTGTTCGCCTGCTGCGGCACCGGGGAGTTCCACGCGCTGCTGCCGGAGGAGTTCGAGGCCTGCGTCCGGGCGGCCGTCGAAGCGGCCGAGGGGCGCGTCCCGGTGATCGCGGGCGCCGGCTACGGCACCGCGCTCGCCGTCCGCTACGCCCGTCTCGCCGAGGCCGCGGGCGCCGACGGGCTCCTCGCCATGCCGCCGTACCTCGTGCTCGCCGGTCAGGAGGGCCTGCTGCGGCACTACCGCCAGGTCGCGGCGGCCACCGCCCTGCCGGTGATCGTCTACCAGCGCGACAACGCCGTCTTCACTCCGCGGACCGTGGTCGAACTCGCCCGCACCGAGGGCGTCATCGGCCTCAAGGACGGCCTCGGCGACCTGGACCTCATGCAGCGGATCGTCAGCGCCGTCCGCACCGAGGCCCCCGGCGACTTCCTGTACTTCAACGGCCTGCCCACCGCCGAGCAGACCCAGCTCGCCTACCGCGCCCTCGGCATCACCCTCTACTCCTCCGCCGTCTTCTGCTTCGCCCCCGAGATCGCCCTGGCCTTCCACCGGGCCCTTCAAGAGGGCGACCAGGACACCGTGCGCCGCCTCCTGGACGGCTTCTACCGCCCGTTCGTGGAACTGCGCGCCCAGGGCCGCGGCTACGCCGTCTCGCTCGTCAAGGCGGGCGTACGGCTGCGCGGCCTGGACGTGGGCGAGGTCCGGCCGCCCCTGCACGAGCCCGGCGAGGACCACGTCAAACAGCTCGCCCAGCTCATCGAGCGGGGATACGCGCTGCTGGAGGAGGACGCGTGAAGGCCTCGGCGTTCGTCTACCCCTGGGACGTCAACGGGGACCCCGAGGCCCCCGCCCGCATCGCCGCACTCGGCGTGCGGCAGGCGACCCTCGCGTCCGCCTACCACTCCACCCGCGCCCTGACCCCCCGCCACCCGCGCCACCGCATCGTCACCGCCGAGTACGCGGCCGCCCTGTACCCCGTCGGCAGCCGCTGGGCGGGCCGCGGCCTGCGCCCGTACCCGGCCGGGCGCTGGGCCCCGGGCGACGCCTACGGCGAGGCGGCCGAGGCGCTCGCGGCGGCCGGTCTGGAGGTGCACACCTGGGTCGTCCTCGCGCACAACTCCCGTCTGGGCGCGGAACATCCGGACACCTCGGTCGTCAACGCCTACGGCGACCGCTACCCGTGGGCCCCCTGCATCGCCCAGCCCGCCATGCGCGCGTACCTGGTCGACCTCGCCGCCGAGGCCGCCGTACGCCCCGGCGCGCGCGGCACCGAACTGGAGTCCCTCGGCTGGTACGGCCTCCAGCACCTGCACGCCCACGACAAGACCTCCGGCGTCGGCCTCGGGGACGCCGGGCAGTACCTGATGTCCCTCTGCTTCTGCCCGGCCTGCCGCGCCGGATACGGCGAACAGGGCCTCGACGCGGACGGGCTGGCGGCCGCCGTACGGGACGCTCTCGAACCCCTGTGGCGCGGCGCCGCGGACGACGGGGGCCGGCCGACGGTCGAGAAGCTCCTCGGCGAGGACACGGCGGCCGCCACGCGCGCGTGGCGCGACACCACCGCCCGCACCCTCCAGGAGCAGGCCGTCACCGCCGTACGCTCCGCCGCACCTGACGGCTTCCAGGTCCTGCTGCACGCGGACCCGGTGCCGTACCACTGCGGCGCCAACGTCGGCGTCGACCCCGCGCACATCCTCTCCGTCGCGGACGGCGTGGTCGTGCCGTGCACGGGCGGTACGGCCCTGCTGGCGCCCTTCGCCGAGCACGCGCGCGAACACACCGTCCTGGCCGCCAACTTCACCATGGTCTCCGGGATGGGCGGCAGCCCCGGCACCCTCGCGGCGGACGCGGCACGCGCGCGTGCCCACGGCGCGACGGAACTGCGGCTGTATCACGCCGGGTTGGCGTCGGACGGCGACCTCACCGCGGTACGCGAGGCGCTCGGCGCGCGGTGAGCCGCGAGCGCGCCGCCCGTCACGAGGAGCGCGAGGCCGTACAGGGGCAACAGCAGCCCGGGGCCGGCCAGTTCGACCAGAGCGGCCCCGACCGCCAGCCCGATCACGTTCGGCGTGAACATCAGGGTGTTGGCGGTGGCGGTCGCCCGGCCCAGCAGCGGCCCCGGGGTCTCGCGCTGTACGGCCGTGAGCGCGGCGATGAGCACGCAGGGCAGGCCGAGGCCGATGGCCGCTCCGGCCACCAGGGCCACGGGATCCGACGGCACGGCCCGCGCGGCCACCCCGGCCGCCGTCAGCGCGATCCCGGCCGCCGCGAAACGGCGCCCGCCCAGCCGCCGCAGCGCCGGCCCGGAGACCAGCCCGACCGCCACCGAGCCGACGCCCTGGACGGCGTACAGCACGCCCGCGTAGGCGGGGGAGTGGCCGAGGCGGCCCACGACGGCGTACACCGTCGTGCTGCTCAGTGAGGCGAGCAGCATCGTCGTGCCGCCGGCCCGCACCAGCGGGCGCAGCCCGGGGTGCCCCCACAGATGGCGGACGCCCTGCGCCGTCCGTCGCCACCAGCCGTCACCGGAGCGGACCGGCCGCTCCTCGCGCACCCGCAGGAGGGCGCACAGCCCGGCTGCGAGCACGAAGGTGACCGCGTCGAGGCAGGCGACGGCCGGTCCGCCGCACACCGCGTAGAGGCCCGCGCCGGTCAGCGGGGCGACGAGCTTCATGCCTTCCGTGACGGTCATCCGCAGTCCGTTGAAGTCGCCGAGAAGGTCCGGGGCGACGGCGGCGGCGACCAGGGCCGACTCGGCGGCCTCGCCGACGACACCGACGGCGCCGTACAGGAACAGCACGGCGAACAGCAGCCACACGCCGCCGGGCGAGTCGACGGTGAAGAGGGTGGGGAGGAGGGCTGCCAGGCCCAGGTTCAGGGTGATCAGCAGGGGCTTGCGGCGGCAGAGGTCGGCGAGGGTGCCGAGCGCCGGGCCGGCCACGGTGGGCGCCCACAGGGCGAGCATGCACACGGCGGCCAGGCCGTCGGAACCGGTGAGGTCCTTGACCCACACGCCCGACGCCAGCCACAGCGAGGAGGTGCCGAAGGCCGACACCAGCAAGCCCGTGAGATACAGCCCGGCATTGCGGTCCCGCAGCACGCGGAGCACGGTCCAGGAGGTCGTCATGCCAGGTCATCGTGGACGTAAGGGAGGTAGGGGCAGATCGGTCAGGTGCCCTATTCCGGCCCGTTGCCGCGGCGGCGATCCGTCGGAACCTGACTGCTGCACACCGCGTGGGACGTCGTGCACCACCTCAAGGGCCACCCGATCATCCCGTTCGCCCACGACTCGTCCTTCGGGTGCGCGCTCTGTGACCCGGTGATCGCGCTGTGGTGCTTCGGCGGCGGCCGGTCACCGTGGGCGCGGGTACGCGGCTCGCCGAGTCCGTGACCGACGACCAGCTGTCCGCCCCCACACCGTGCCCGGACCTGGCGGTACGCAACCTGCTCGGCCAGTGCTGGGACTGTCCGTCGCCTTCCGCGACGCCGCCCGCAAGGACCTCGGTGCGACCACCGATCCACGGCTGGAACCTGGCCCGCGCGACCGGCCGGCCCTACGCCCCCGACCCGGCCGCCCCCGACCCGGCCGCCCCCGACCCGGCCGCCCCCGACCCGGCCCTCGTCTTCCTCCGCGCCGCCGCCGACGACCCGGAACGCGGCAACGGCCTCTTCGGCCCGGTCGTCCCGGTCCCGGAGCAGGCGCCGCTGCTGGACCGCGCGGTGGGGCTGAGCGGACGGGACCCGGGGTGGCGGCCGTAGGGATCAGCCCCGAAGGCGCCTACGGTGGAGACATGAGCGAGATCGTCGTCGTGTACGAGCTCGACCAGCCGGTGGCCACAGGCTCGCCCGACGCCGGGCGGCGCCCCCGCCGGGTGCACGCGGTGCCCGCCGCCCCCGGCAGGCCGGACGCCGCCGGCCCGCGGACGCTCTGCGGCAAGGACACCTTCGCCATGGAGAAGGCCGGCTGGAAGCCTTCCGAGCACCCTCGGGCGCCGTGGTACCCCGCCGAGTACGCGTCCGTGGTCTGCCCCGACTGCGATGCCGTGATGGAGACCTGACCGGGGCGGGTCCGAGACGTCGTACCCTCCCTCCATGCCGCTCACCCTCACCGTCCTCGGTACCGCTTCCCCGCACCCCGGCCCGGACCGGCCCTGCTCCGGGTACCTGGTGTCCGGTGGCGGGGCCGAGGTGTGGGTGGATGCGGGGCCCGGTACGTTCGCCGCGTTGCAGCGGCACACGGATCCCGCCCGGCTCACCGCGATCTGGATCTCGCATCTGCACGCCGACCACAGCGCCGACCTCCTGGCCGCCGCCTACGCCTTCGCCTTCGGCGGGATGACCCCGCACGCGCCGATCCCCGTGTACGCGCCGCAGGACTGCGCGCGGCGCCTGGCCGGCTTCTTCGGGCGCCCGGACGTCGAGTTCCTGAAGGGCGTCTTCGACTTCCGGGACCTGTACGACGGCCACGACGTCCGGCACTGGAACCTCCGGCTGACCGCCCGTGCCGTCGCCCACGACACCGAGGCGTACGGGCTGCGCGCCGAGTGCCAGGGCAGCGTGCTGGCGTACTCGGGAGACAGCGGACCCTGCCCCGCGCTCACCGAACTCGCCTCCCGCGCTGACCTGTTCCTGTGCGAGGCGGACATCGACGTGCATCGCGAAGGCGAACACCCCCGACAGGTCCATCTGACGCCCGAGGACGCTGGCCGTATCGCCCGGGACGCGCGCGTGCGCGAGCTGCTCATCACCCATGTCGGGCCCACGCTCACCCGTGAGGCCGCCACCGCCCGCGCCGCGGACATCGCCGGCCGGCCCACGTACACCGCCGTCGAGGGCGACACCCGCACGGTCTGATTCCCCCTCAACTTCCTTTGTCAGAAGAATTGACGAACCAGGGGCCCCCTCCTACCTTCAACGCGTCGTACGTCGTACGTCATATATGAGACGCGATATGTGAGATCCGAGAGGGCCGCATGACCTCTGTGCCCACCCCTATCCCGTCCCGCACGCAAGTCGTGCTGGACGCGATCAAACACCGCATCCTGACGGGGCAGTTGACGCCCGGACAGGCCCTGGTCGAGACGGAGCTGGCCGCGCAGTTCGGGGTGTCCAAGACCCCCGTGCGGGAGGCGCTCAAGACGCTCGCCGGGACCGGTCTCGTCGTGATGAACCAGTACAAGGGCGTCACGGTGCGCATGGTGGACGCGGACATGGCGCGCGAGGTCTACGACGTGCGGCTGCTGCTGGAGCCGGAAGCGCTGCGGCGGGCCGTGCGGCGCGGGGCCTTGCTCGATGCCGCCCGGGAGGCACTCACCCGCGCCGACACGGCCGCCGACACCGCCGAACGCTCCCTGGCCAACCGGGAGTTCCACCGCGCCCTCTACCTGCCGTGCGGCAACCCGCTGCTCGGCCGGATGCTGGACGAGGTCCGCGACCAGGCCGCCCTCGTCTCGGCCGTGGCCTGGGCGGCCGCCCCCTCCTGGGAGCGGGAGGCCGCCGAGCACCGCGAGATCCTGCGGCTCGCACTGGACGGCGACGCGGACGGCGCCGCGAGCGCCCTGCACGCCCACATCGCGTCGTTCGTCCAGCGGGCCTTCCCTTCGGACACCGAGCCCCACCCCGAGGACGGGCAGGAATGAGCAGCGTGACGTTCGAGACCCAACGCACGGCCCTGGCCGACGTGGTGGCCATCCCGGTGACCCCCTTCGCCGAGGACGGCTCCGTCGCCGAGGACACCCACCGGGCCCTGCTGCGTCGCCTGCTCGACGGCGGGATCAGAACCCTCACCCCGAACGGCAACACCGGCGAGTTCTACGCCCTCACCCCCGAAGAGCGGCGCCTGGTCACCGAGTTGACCGCGGCGGAGGCCGCCGACCGTGCCGTGATCCTGGTCGGCGTCGGCCACGACCTGCCCACCGCGATCGCCTCCGCCCGGCACGCCCGCGCACTCGGCGCGCAGATGGTCATGGTCCACCAGCCCGTCCACCCGTACGTCTCGGCCGCCGGCTGGGTCGACTACCACCGCGCCATCGCCGAGTCCGTGCCCGAACTGGGCGTGGTCCCCTACATCCGCAATGCCCAGCTGCCCGGCGCCCGCCTCGCCGAACTCGCCGACCACTGCCCGAACGTCATCGGCGTGAAGTACGCCGTCCCGGACGCCGCACGGTTCGCGGCCTTCGCCCGGGACGCGGGCCTGGACCGCTTCGTCTGGGTGGCGGGCCTCGCCGAACCGTACGCCCCCTCCTACTTCTCCGCGGGCGCCACGGGCTTCACCTCCGGGCTAGTGAACGTCGCCCCGGCTGTCTCGCTGAACATGATCGAAGCGCTTCGATCCGGTGACTACCCGGCCGCCATGAAGGTCTGGGAGCAGATCCGCCGCTTCGAGGAACTGCGCGCCGCCCACGGCTCCGCCAACAACGTCACGGTCGTCAAGGAGGCCCTCGCCGCGCTCGGCCTGTGCCGCCGGGACGTCCGCCCGCCCAGCAGGCAGCTGCCCGAAGAAGAGCGCGCCGAGGTCGCCGCCATCGCCGCCGGGTGGTCCCTGTGAAGCGGCCGGAGGAACGCAGAAGTCACCAGTGGTACGGCACCGACGGGCTCCGCTCCTTCAGCCACCGCGCCCGCACCCGTCAGCTCGGCTATCTGCCCGAGGAGCATCTGGGCAAGCCGGTCATCGCGATCCTCAACACCTGGTCCGACATCAACCCCTGCCATGTGCACCTGAGGGACCGGGCGCAGGCCGTGAAGCGCGGGGTCTGGCAGGCGGGCGGATTCCCCCTGGAGTTCCCGGTCTCCACCCTCAGCGAGACCTTCCAGAAGCCGACCCCGATGCTCTACCGCAACCTGCTCGCGATGGAGACCGAGGAGCTGCTGCGCTCGTACCCGGTCGACGGCGCCGTCCTGATGGGCGGCTGCGACAAGTCCACACCGGCGCTGCTGATGGGCGCCGCATCCGTGGACCTGCCCGCCGTCTTCGTACCGGCCGGGCCCATGCTCCCGGGCCACTGGCGCGGTGAAGTCCTCGGCTCCGGCACCGACATGTGGAAGTACTGGGACGACAAGCGGGCCGGCCTCGTCGGCGACTGCGAGCTGGCCGAGCTGGAGAGCGGCCTGGCCCGCTCGCCCGGCCACTGCATGACGATGGGTACGGCGTCCACGCTGACCGCCGCGGCCGAAGCGCTCGGGGTGACCGTGCCGGGCGCGTCCAGCATCCCGGCGGTGGACTCCGGGCACGACCGGATGGCCGCGAGGGCGGGGCTGACCGTCGTCGAACTGGTCCGCCGGGACCGGAAGCTGTCCGACCTCCTCACCCGCGAGGCCTTCGAGGACGCCGTCACCACCGTGCTCGGCCTGGGCGGCTCCACCAACGCCGTGATCCATCTGATCGCCATGGCCGGCCGGGCGGGCGTACGGCTCACCCTGGACGACTTCGACCGCATCGCCCGCACGGTCCCGGTCCTCGCCGACGTCCGCCCCGGCGGACAGCGCTACCTGATGGAGGACTTCCACTTCGCGGGGGGCCTGCCCGGCTTCCTCTCCCGCATCCCGGATCTGCTCCACCTCGACCGGCCGACGGTGTCGTACGACACCCTGCGCGAGCAGATCGCCGCAGCCCGGGTGCACAACGACGACGTCATCCGCCCCCGGGACAACCCGGTCGCGAGCGAGGGCGGGGTCGCCGTGCTGCGCGGCAACCTCTGCCCGGACGGCGCCGTCATCAAGCACATCGCCGCCGAGCCCCGCCTGCTCGCGCACACCGGCCCCGCAGTCGTCTTCGACGACTACAAGGCCATGCAGCGCACCATCAATGACCCGGCGCTCGGCATCACCGCCGACAGCGTGCTGGTGCTGCGGGGCGCCGGGCCCAAGGGGGGCCCGGGCATGCCCGAGTACGGCATGCTGCCGATCCCCGACCACCTGCTGAAGCAGGGCGTACGGGACATGGTCCGGATCTCCGACGCCCGGATGAGCGGCACGAGTTACGGCGCATGTGTGCTGCACATCGCGCCCGAGTCGTACGTCGGGGGTCCGCTGGCCCTCGTCCGCACCGGAGACCGCATCACGCTCGACGTCGCAAGCCGCACTCTCCAGCTCGACGTGGACGACGACGAGCTGGCGCGCCGCAGGGCCGAATGGACACCGCCGCCCGTGCGGTACGAGCGCGGATACGGCGCGCTCTACAGCGAGCAGATAACCCAGGCGGACACCGGCTGCGACTTCGAGTTCCTCGCGCGACCGGGCACGGTGCAGGACCCGTACGCGGGCTGAGTCGCCCTCGACCGCAGCTCCGTATGACCGAGATCTCGAACAATGATCGGAAAGCGCTTCACCGAGAACGGAGAACAGTCTGCACACCCCGGCGGCTTACCTCGGCGACTGGCACCCCACTCCCACCCCCACCGCTCGCTCTGAGTCGACGAAGGGACCCGCACGTCATGCGTCGCATCAAGAGCAGCCTCATGGTCCTCGCCGTCGCCGGGCTCGGCCTCGTCGCCGCGCCCGCCCACGCCGCGACCGTGGTCGTCAGCAACTCCACCCACCTGACGAACGCCATCAAGAACGCCACCGCCGGTACCGTCATCCAGGTGCGCGGCGGCACCTACTACCCGACGGCCACCCTCCAGTCCACGGCCAACGGCACCTCCTCGAACCCGATCACCCTGACCGCGTACGGCTCGGAGACGGCGGCAACGGCTTCACGGAGAACTCCAACACCGAACGGCAGCGGGCTGGTCAGCAAGGGCTCGTCGGTGGGCTCCGCCGGCAACAACTGGGACTCCGGCATCTCCACCCCGTCCTTCGTCTCCATGGACGCGTCGACGACGTACAACGCCCGCAAGTCGGACGGCCCCCTGCCGTCGACGACGTTCCTGACGACGGGCAGTACGACGATCGGGGCGACCATGAATTAGGAGGCGCGTTCGAGGTGGACCAGAGGACGGACCAGTGACCGGAATTCCCGGGTCAGGTTTCCCCCGCTCCCTCTACCCTGTTGTCCGACGGTCCGTTGGGACAGGATGCAGGATCGGGGGAACCTGTGGACGTACGCGTGGATGTCCGCGTCGGCGTTACGGATGATGCCGGCGCAGCCGACGAGACGAGGTCCCTGCTCGCCTGGCTCACCCAGGAGGGCGAGCTGCGCGGCCGGGTCACTCCGCAGGAAAGACCACCCGTGCCCGGCACACTGGGCCCGGTCCTCGACGGCCTGGTGGTCGCGCTCGGCTCCGGCGGCGCGGTCACCGGACTCACCACCGCCCTGGTGGCCTGGATCCGCAGCCGGCACAGCGACGTCACCGTGAAGGCGACCCGGCCCGACGGCGCCTCGCTGGAGATCTCCACGAAGCTCGTCGGGCCGATGACCCCCCAGGAACTGCGCACCTTCGTGACCGACACCTCCCGGATCCTGGAGGGCGGCCAGGGCGGCCAGGGCGGCCCGGAACCGGACGGCGGCGCGTTATGACCACCAGGTCCACCGAGTCACCGACCGTCCCCACGCCCGGCACCGCGCTGGCGTCTTCCGGCGCCCGGGTGTTGCTCATCGGCACCGGCACCCACCACGGCCCGACACTGACCTCCGTACCGGCCGTGCCGCGCAGCGTGGAAGCCCTGGCGGCCACCCTGACCGTTCGCTGCGGAGTGACCCCCGACCGGCTGCGTACGCTCATCGACCCGGCGGACGCCCGCACGATGGCCCTGGCCGTCGCCGACGCGGCGCAGGAGGCCGAGAGCACCCTGCTCGTGTACTACGTGGGACACGGCCTCATCGGCCCCGGCGACGAGCTGTACCTCGCCGCGAGCGCCACCGACCGGCTGACCCCGGGCCTCGCCGCACACCAGGCCCTGTCGTTCTCGGCCCTGCGCGAGGCGCTCACCCTGTGCCGCGCCGCGTCCGTGATCGTCATCCTGGACTGCTGCTTCTCCGGACGCGCCCGGCTGGGCAACGGTACGCCCCAGCCCGCGGCCTTCAGCCTGCCCGCCGGACACGGGATGTACCTGCTGGGATCCGCCGAGCAGTTGGCCCTGGCCCCCGACGACGCCGAACACACCGCCCTCACCGGCGAGTTGATCACCCTTCTGCGTGACGGCGATCCACGCGCACCGCGCCTGCTCACCCTGGACGACGTCTACGACCACCTGTTCCGCGCGTTACGGGCCCGCGGCGGTCCGCTGCCCCGCCGCCAGGCGGGCGACCGCTCGGGCGGACTGGTGGTGGCCGTCAACGCGGCCACACCCACGACCGACGAGCCGGACGCCACCGCGGCCGAGGAGCCCGCGCCGGGCCCCTGCCCGTACCCGGGCCTCGACGCGTTCACCGTGGACGACGCGGAGTTCTTCCACGGCCGGGAGAAGCTGGTCGACGAGCTGCTCCGCGGCTGCCTCCAGGCCGTCGAGCAGGGCCGGCCGCTGGCTGTGGTCGGGCCGTCCGGCGCCGGCAAGACCTCACTGCTGCACGCCGGGCTCCTCGCGGCCTTACGGGCCGGAACCCCGCTGCTGCCCGGCTCGGCCGCCTGGCCCAGCCTTGTCCTGACCCCCGGCGAACACCCTCTCCGCAGCCTGACGACCGCCCTGCGGGGGGACACCCTCCTGTCGGCCGAGGACCCGAAAGCCGCCGTCGGCTGGGTCCACGACCTCGTTCCGGACCGGCGGCGGCTGGTGCTGGTGGTGGACCAGCTGGAGGAGCTGTTCACCCTCTGCCGCAGCCGAACCGAACGCACCGCCTTCCTCGCCGCGTTGACGGCCCTGGCCGAGGCCGGAACCCTCGTCGTCGCCGCCCTGCGCGCCGACTTCTACGGCCACGCCCAGGCGCTGCCCGAACTGGACACGGTGCTGCGGTCCAACCAGGTGCTCGTCAGCCCGATGGGGCAGGAGGAGCTGAGGGCCGCGATCGAGCGTCCGGCCGGTGCCGTCGGCCTGGAACTCGACGAAGGCCTCGCGGACCTGCTCATCCACGAACTGGGCGCCGCCCGGCTGACCCGGTCCCAGACCGGCACCCTGCCCCTGCTCTCCCACGCACTCTGGTCCACCTGGCGACACCGGCAGGGCAGACGGCTGACCGTCGCCGGCTACCGCGAGAGCGGAGGCATCGACGAGGCCATCAAACAGACCGCCGACGACACCTACGACCACCTGGACGACGCGGGCCGCGCCGCCGCCCGCCGCATGCTGCCGCGTCTCGTGCACATCGACGACGACGCCCCGGACACCAGCCGCCCCGTCGACCGGACCGTACTGCTGGACGGCCTGCCGGACCCGGCGGCGGCCGAGCGGGCCCTGAACCTGCTGGCCGCGGCGCGCCTGCTGGTCCTCGACGAGCGGACGGTCCGCATCAGCCACAACGCCCTGCTGCACGCCTGGCCCCGGTTGCGCGAGTGGATCGACGCGGACCGGGACTGGCTGCGTGCGCGGCAGCAGGTGGCCGTCGATGCCGCCGCCTGGTGGGAGGCGGACAGGCATCCCTCGCTGCTCTATCGGGGCCCTCGGCTCGCCGCCACGCGTGAACGCCTGGAGGGGGCGGGTCTGACCGCTGCCGCCGAGGGCAAGGGTCAGGCCGGTGAACTCGAACCACGGCTCGCGGAGTTCCTGAACCAGTCGTGGCGTCAGGAACGGCGTGGGGTGCGCATCCGCAGGGCTGTGATCGCCTGTATGTGTGTGCTGACGCTGCTGGCCGGGGCGGGGGGAGGCCTGGCGTGGTGGTCGGGGCAGAAGGAGGCGGCTCAGCGTCGGCAGGCTGTCGCACGGCTGGTCACGGTGGAGGCGGAGAAGCTGAGGGAGAGCCGACCCGGGCTGGCCAAGCAACTCAGCCTGGTCGCGAACCGACTGGACCCGCAGACCGACACGGCTTCCATGATCGCCGCGATGGAGCTGCCGGGCGTCTTCATGTCCGATGCCTCCGCCGGCGACATCTCGCTGGACGCCCGAGGCGACCGGATGGCCGTCTCGACCGGGTCCGATGCCGTCCTGTGGGACACGGAGCAGGGCAAGAGGAAGCAATTGGGACACCTTGGCCAGATGCGCACCGGAGCGGTGGCGCTCAGCTCCGACGCACGGCTCCTGGCCGTCGTGCGTGCGGGCAGCACGGCGAGTGGCTCGTTGGGGCTGTGGGATGTCACCGATCCGAACGACCCGCGTCGCATCGCTGTCCCCGGCCGACAGCAGGTCAAGGCTCTGTCGCTGACCCTCAGCCCCGACGGCCGCATGCTCGCTCTCGGCCGCGTCGACGGAAGCGTCCAGTTGTGGGACATCGCCCACCGGTCCGCCCCACGCCCGCTGCGCACCCTGAGCGGCCACACCGGAGCCGTCCACTCGGTCGCCTTCGCCCCGTCCGGGGGTCTCCTGGCGAGTGCCGGCAGTGACGGCAAGGTGCGGCTCTGGGACACGTCGGACCGGCGGCGGACCTCGGCCCTCGCGGTCCTTCCCGGCCTCAAACTGGGCTCCCAGACCTACGACCTGAACGGAAAGGCGCTGCACCAGGTGGCGTTCAGCCCGGACGGACGGCTGCTGGCCGGGCCGGGCGACGGGAAGCAGATCGGGCTCCGGCTGTGGCAACTGCGGGACCATGGGCAGCCGACGTCGGCGGGTACGGTGCAGGAGAAGTTCCTGACCGACTGTTCGACAAACCTGGCCTCCGCCGCGTTCAGTCCCGACGGAAAGAATCTTGCAACCGCCTGTGGCAACAGCACCTATCTCTGGGACGTCGGCTCGCGTCCGCATCTGCGACAGTCCACTCAACTCAAGGGCGCCAGCGAGGCCAACGGGATGGCCGGTCCCGCCCTGTTCACGCCGCGCGGCCACCGACTGCTGCGGGCCACCGGCCGTGGTGTCCAGCTGTGGTACGTGGAGAACACGGCAACGCCCACCGCCGCGGCCAGCTTCGGGCAGACTCCGTCCGGGTTCCAGACGACCGCGACGTTGAGCGGCGGTTCGAGGCGCTTGTTGGTCATTCACGGTGCCGACGGCGGTGCCCTGTGGGACCTGAGTGGTGCGGCGACGCTCCACAAGAGCGTGGCCCGGCTGCCGGGCAGCGGCGACATCGGTGCGGAAGGAGCCGCCTTCAGCCCCGACGGGAAGATCCTCGCACTCAGCGAGCTGAGCGGGAACAAGCATGTCGTCCGGTTGCGGGACACCCGCCGGTCCGGCGCACCCGTCATCGCCACCATCACGGACATCGCCAACGGCGTCGAGGACGTCTCCTTCAGCGCTGACGGACACCTGCTGGCCGTGGCCGACAACAACGACCACATCGACGTCCGGAGCGAGACACCCTCGGTCAAGCTGTTCGACGTCACCAACGTCTCCCGCCCCCGCCGGACCGCGTCCATGAAGGGTGATGTCTTCTACCTCGCCTTCTCCCCGAAGGGTCGCCTCCTGGTCGCCAACACCGCCGACACGCTGCTCTCCTGGACGGTGGCGAACCCACGGCATCCCGTACCTCAGCCGACCCGGTGGCTCACCCGGGGCGCCGGTGTGTCGCAGTCCGCCTTCCGCCCCGACGGCAAATGGCTCGCCGTCACCGACACCGGGGACACCACGCGCCTGTGGCCGATCAAGGACGGCCGGATCACGGACGACTCGCACTATCCGGTGGTGATGCGCACGATCGGCTCAGGAGGAGGCATCGCCTTCAGCCCTGACGGCCGCACCCTCGCCTGGGGAAGCGCCGGCGACCCGAGCACGACCGATGGGAACGAGATCGTCGGCCACATCGAGCTGTGGGACGTCAGCGACCCGGAGACTCCGGTCTACAAGGCCGCGTTCGCCTACGACCGTAGCAGCCTCGGGGGCTTCGGCAGCCTGTCGTACAGCTCCAGTGGGAAGCCCCTGCTGGCCGCCGCCGGCACGACCGTGGACGTCTGGGCCACCAACCCCAAGGACCTGAGATACATCCTCTGCAAGAGCATCGGTGACGTCATCACCGAGGACGAATGGAACGCCTACGTCCCCGGCGAGCCCTACGACCCGCCCTGCCACTGACTGCCCTCCCTTCAACCAAATTGGTGTGTATCGATCATGCAACGGATCTCGCATTCGACTGGGTGACGCGCGTAGAAACCTGTCATGCATAAATCACTGCGGATCGCGGCGGTCACCGCCGCCTGTGCCCTCGCCGGTGGCGTCCTGTACGGCGCCGGTGCGGCCACCGCCGGTCAGTCGACGGCGAACTCGACCCACGAGCCCTACAACATCGGGCTCCTGGCGAAGGACATCGACACCTACTACGGCACCACCGCCGACAGCAACGGCGTCTACCAGGCGTCCCCGGACAGCCCGTACGCCCAGGACCTGGCGGACATCGACGCTGCCGCGAAGCGTTACATAGACAAGGCGGCCCGCAAGGCGTACCGCCACGGCGAGAAGCCGGCCGTCGTCTTCGACATCGACGACACGCTGCTGCTCAGCCTCGACTACGAGAAGCGCTACAACTACACGTACAACTCGGCCACTTGGGCCGACTACGTGAACAAGGCCGACCGTCCGGCCGTCTTCGGCAGCCCCGAGCTGGTGCAGTACGCCGAGTCCCGCGGCGTCGAGGTCTTCTACAACTCCGGTCTCAGCGAGGCGCAGCGCACCGCCGCCGTCGCGAACCTGAAGAAGATCGGCGCCGATGTGAACCTCGACGCCGACCACATGTTCCTCAAGGACAAGGCCAACCCGCCGGCCTACCTGGGCGACTGCGCCACCCCGGGCGCCTGGACCTGCACGACGGTGCAGTACAAGTCCGGCACCCGCAAGCACATCGAGGACGACCTCGGGTACGAGATCATCGCCAACTTCGGCGACCAGTACTCGGACCTGGAGGGCGGCTACGCCGACCGCACCTACAAGCTGCCGAACCCGACCTACTTCGTCTCCTGACGTTCATCCATAGGTCCTGAGCAGCCGCTCGCACTCGGCGCCTCGCGGCAGTCGAGGGCACAGGAAAGCGCCCCGCCGGTCTTCACCGGCGGGGCGCTCTTCTGCTGACCGAGGGGGGCCGGCCTCGCCGCCGCTGCCGAGTTTACGAGCCGCCGTCGCTGCCGTCGTGCGAGGCGAAGTCGCCGGAGACCGCGTGCTGTCGGCCGTTCGCCGTGGCCGTGATCGAGTAGCTGTCGTCCTTCGCGTCCCGGCCGCCGCGCTCGTGGTCGTACTGCCCGGCGAACACCCACTCGCCCTTGGGGACCGTACGGCCCGCCTTGAGCACCCAGGTGTAGACCAGGAAGCCGTTCTGCTCGCCGACCGTGAGGTCGAAGTCCTGCTCCGGCAGTGAGCGCCAGGCGCCGGTCGAACCGACTCCGCCGGTCTGCGCGACCTTCAACTGCACGGTGAGGGCGGTGAGTTGCCCGCTCGTCTTGAGGGTGAGGTTGCTCTGTGCCCAGAAATCGTTGCTGTGCGGGTCCACCGAGCCGTCCGACCACAGCGGGCCGTCCTGTTCGCCGTGGGGCACGGGCGGCCGTGCGGAGGTCTTGGGGGCCTTCGACGGTGAGGAACTCGGCGTGCGGGACGGGTGCGTGGCGCCCGTGCCGGGTGCCGGGTCCGCGGAGTGCGCCGGCGGCCGCGTCGAAGTATCCGGAGTCGGTGCGGGCGTCGGTGTGGGTGAGACCGCGACCGTCTGCTGCGGGGGAGTGCCGTCCTTGACCGCGGACGCCACCGCGTACCCGCCGATCGCGAGGACTCCGGCCACCGCCGCGGTGGCGCTGACCACACGCGCCCAGCCGAACACCGGCGGGCGTGTGGCCCGGTGGTCGGGGCGGTCCTGTGCGGCCATGCCACGCTCGACGCGGGCCAGGATGCGTGCGCGGTCGGGTTCGTGGGCCTCGGCCGCCTCGTGCAGCCGGACGCGCAGCTCGTCGTGCACGTCCTGCTGCCTCATCGGTTCCTTCCTCCGCTCTCGCCACCGCGCGCCATCGCCGCGTGCGCCTTCTGCGGAACGCCCTGGGTGCCGAGCAGCCGCTGCAGTTCGGCCATGCCCTTGGACGTCTGGCTCTTAACCGTACCCACCGACACCCCGAGGGCGAGCGCGGTGTCCTTCTCCGACAGGTCGAACGCGTGCCGGAGCACCACACACGCCCGTTTGCGGAAGGGCAGGCGGCGCAGCGCCGACTGCACGGCCACCACGCCCGCGACGTCCGGGTTCTCGGTCTTCTCCTCGCGGTGCGACCAGAACAGCGCGATCCGGCGCCGCTCGCGCACCGCGCTGCGGATCCGGGTGCGGGCCAGGTTGGCGACCACGCCCCGCGCATACGCCACCGGGTGGTCGAGATCGGACATCGTACGGCAGGCCGAACTCGATTCCGTAACACGGGGAAAACCTGAAACGGGTTCAACGGGGGAACAATCCAGCCAGCATCCGCACACGCTCATCAGGCAACGAGGAGTACGACCATGTCCGAGACGCAGAAGGTGGACCAGCGGCCGGGTGCCGCGCCACCTGCCGGGAGCAGCGTCGACCGGTACTTCAGAATCTCCGAGCGGGGATCCACCTTCGGCCGGGAGATACGGGGCGGCTTCGCCACGTTCTTCACGATGGCCTACATCCTTGTCCTGAATCCGATCATCCTCGGCAGCGCCAAGGACAAGTTCGGCCACTCCCTCGACACCGGCCAACTCGTCACCGCCACCGCGCTGGTGGCCTGCGTGATGACGATCACCATGGGTGTCGGCGGCAACCTCCCGCTCGCGATCGCCGCCGGCCTCGGCCTCAACGCCGTCGTCGCCTTCCAGCTCGCCCCGCTGATGAGCTGGTCCGACGCGATGGGCCTGGTCGTCCTGGAGGGCGTGCTGATCTGCGTCCTGGTCCTCACCGGGCTCCGCAAGGCGATCATGAACGCGATCCCGCAGCAGCTGAAGCAGGCCATCGGCGTCGGCATCGGCCTGTTCATCGCCTTCATCGGCTTCGTGGACGCCGGATTCGTCAGCCGTATCCCGGACGCCGCGCACACCACCGTCCCGGTGCAACTCGGTGCCGTCGGCCGCCTCACCGGCTGGCCCGTCCTCGTCTTCTGTCTCGGCGTCCTGCTGACCATCGCGCTGCTCGCCCGCAGGGTGAAGGGCGCGATCCTCATCAGCATCGTGACGATGACCGTCGTCGCGATCGTCATCAACGCCGTCGCCGACATCAAGAGCTGGGGTCTGACCACCCCGAAGGTCCCGGACAAGATCGTCGCCACCCCGGACTTCGGGCTCGTCGGTCACTTCAACCTGTTCGGCGGCTTCGCCGAGGCCGGCGTCCTCACCGCCGTCCTGCTGGTCTTCACCCTGATCCTGTCGGACTTCTTCGACGCCATGGGCACCATCGTCGGCATCAGCGCGGAGGCCGGACTGCTCGACGAGCAGGGACAGGTGCCGGGCATCGGCCGCGTCCTGTTCATCGACGGCGCCGCCGCCGTCGTCGGCGGTGTCGGCTCCGCCTCCTCCAACACCGCCTACATCGAGTCCGCGGCCGGTGTCGGCGAGGGCGCGCGCACCGGCTTCGCCAACCTGGTCACCGGCGGCCTCTTCGGCCTCGCGCTCTTCCTCACCCCGCTGCTGACGATCGTCCCGCTCCAGGCGGCCGCGCCCGCGCTGATCGCGGTGGGCTTCCTGATGATGACCCACGTCAAGCACATCGACTGGGACCGGTACGAGATCGCGATCCCGGCGTTCCTGACCATCGCCGCGATGCCGTTCACGTACTCGATAACCGACGGCATCGGCGCGGGCTTCCTGTCGTACGTGCTCATCAAGACGGTCCTCGGCAAGGCCAGGGAGGTCAACTGGCTGCTGTGGGGCGTCTCGGCACTGTTCCTCGTGTACTTCGCGATCGATCCGGTGGAGCAGATGC
Source organism: Streptomyces sp. NPDC031100 (assembly GCF_055570785.1). Classification (NCBI taxonomy): domain Bacteria; kingdom Bacillati; phylum Actinomycetota; class Actinomycetes; order Kitasatosporales; family Streptomycetaceae; genus Streptomyces; species Streptomyces sp. NPDC031100. The sequence goes on along the minus strand of NZ_JBVIGN010000001.1, from coordinate 101,784 downwards.
TGGGAGTCAAGTGAGGTTGAGGGGGCGGTTCTGCCGAACCGCCCCCTCACCGCCTGTCTACTTGAGCGCCGCCTGCATCATCGCCCTGGCCACCGGCGCCGCCAGCCCATTGCCGCTGACCTCGGAGCGGGCCGCATCCGACTGCTCCACCATCACGGCGACAGCGACTTCCTTGCCGCTGCTGTCCGACTTGCCGTACGAGGTGAACCAGGCGTACGGCGTCTTGCTGTTGTTCTCGCCGTGCTGGGCGGTACCGGTCTTGCCGCCGACGGTCGCCCCGTCGATCAGCGCGTTCGTACCGGTGCCGTCCTTCACCACCGTCTCCATCGCCGACTGCAACTGCTCGGCGGTGGAGGAGCTCACGATCTCCTTGGTGTCCGCGCTGTCGTCGTAGTCCTTCAACACATCGCCGCCGCTGTCGGTGATCTGAGAGACCATGTGCGGCGAGACCAGCTTGCCGCCGTTGGCTATGGCCGCGGACACCATGGCCATCTGCAGCGGGGTCGCGGTGACGTCGAACTGGCCGATGCCGGAGAGGGCGGTCTGCGCCTTGTCCATGCCCGAGGGGTACACGCTGGCGTAGGCCCGCACGGGCACGTCCCGCTCGTCGTCGTTGAAGCCGAACTTCTCGGCCATCGCCTTCACCTTGTCCTGGCCGAGGTCGACGGCCATCTTGCCGAAGACGTTGTTGCAGGAGTAGCGCAGGGCGACCCGGATGGAGGCGTTCTCGCAGGGGGCCGACTTGTTCTCGTTGGCCAGCACGCGCGTCGTGCCCGGCAGGGTGTACGGGTCGGGGCTGTTCGTGGGGTCGTCCACGTTCTTGTACAGCCCGCTCTCCAGCGCGGCCGCGGCCACCACCAGCTTGAACGTCGAGCCCGGCGGCAGCGGCTGGCGCAGCGCCCGGTTGGTGAGCGGCTTGTCCTTGTCCGCGTTCAGCCGCTTCCAGGCCACCCCGGCCGTGTTCGCGTCGGTGAGCTGCGCGGGGTCGTACGACGGGGTCGACACCACCGCGAGGATCCTGCCGGTCTTCGGGTCGAGGGCGAGGGCCGCGCCCTTGTTGCCGCCCAGCGCCTTGTACGCCGCCTTCTGCACCGCCGGGTCGATCGTCGTGAGCACGTTGCCCGGGTCGGCGCGCTTGCCGGTGACCGTGTCCAGCACGGTCTTCAGCTGGTTGTCCGTGCCGTTGAGGAGTTCCCCGTAGATACCCTCCAGCTGCGTCGGGGCATAGGCCTGTGAGGCGTAGCCCGTCACCGCCGCGTACAGCCTGCCGTCCTTGTACGTCCGCTTGTACGCGAGGTCGCTGCCCTTCGTCCGGGCCGAGCCGGTGATCGCGTTCCCGGCCACGATGATGTTCCCGAGCGGTCGTGAGTACGTCTCGATCACGTTCCGCCGGTTGTCGTTGTCGTCCGCTAGGGCCTTGCCGTCGTAGAACTGCACCCAGGTCGCCCTGACCAGCAGGGCGAGCACGAGCAGCAGCGCGAAGACGGACGCCCGCCTGATCGTCTTGTTCATCCCGCTCGTGAAGACGATCGAGACGGGGGCGATCGTTCCCGTACGCCCGCATTTCTCATCGTGTGTTCAGAAAACCGGCCTCGTACGCGGCGATCACGGCCTGCGTCCGGTCCCGGGTGCCCGTCTTGGCCAGGACGGCCGCGACGTGCGACTTCACGGTGGCCGGGCCGACGTCCATACGGCGGGCGATCTCCGCGTTGGTCAGCCCGCCGGCCATGTGCCGCAGCACCTCGCTCTCGCGTCCCGTGAGCCGGCCCACCCAGGCCGGGGGTGCCGGCGCCCGGTGCGCGTGCTCGGTCGCGAGGGTCCGTACGGCCGACGGGAACAGCAGGCTGTCGGTGCGCGCGACCAGCCGCACCGCCTGGACGAGCGTGTCGGCGTCCGCCCGCTTCAGCAGGAACCCGGCGGCTCCGGCGCGCAGCGCGTCGTACACGTAGGAGTCGTTCTCGAAGGTGGTCACGACCACGATCCGGGGCGGCTCGTCGAGGGTGGCCAGGATCTGCTCGGTGGCCCGGATGCCGTCGACCTCCGGCATGCGGACGTCCATGAGGACGACGTCGGGGCGCAGCTCCCGCACGACGGACACCGCCTCGGCGCCGGTGGCCGCCTCGCCGACCACCTCCAGGCCGGGCTCGGCGGAGAGGATGGCCCGCAGGGCGGTGCGGACCATGCGTTCGTCGTCGGCGAGGACGACCCGGACGGCGGGCTTCTCGTCGGTCACGTGGATCCCTTCAGCGGCAGTCGGACGTGCAGGCGCCAGGTGTCCCCGGACGCGCCCGCGTGCGAGGTACCGCCCAGCAGCCGTACCCGGTCGGCGATGCCGCGCAGGCCGTGGCCGCCACCGGGGCGGGGAGCGGGGCAGGCGCCGAGGGGGTTGTCGACGGTGATCTCCAGGTGGCCGTCGGCGGTGGTGATGCGGAGCGTGACCGGGTCGCCGGCGTGCTTGAGGGCGTTGCTCAGACCCTCCTGCACGATCCGGTACGCCTCCCGGGAGACCAGCGGGGGCAGGGCGGCGGGGTCGGTGTCGACGGTGGCGGTCACGCGTTGCCCGCCCGCCCTGGTCCGGCGCAGCAGCCCGTCCAGGTCGGCCGCGAGGGTCGGCGCGGGGGCGGTGCCGGGGGTGTCGCCGTCCCGCAGCACGCCGAGGACGGCGTCCAGTTCGCCGACCGTGCGCCGGGTGGTGTCCTCGATGGCGGCCAGCGCCTCGCGGACGAACTCCGGGTCGGTGTCGAGGACGCGGCGGGCGGCGCTCGCCTGGAGGGTGACGGCGCTCAGCGCGTGCCCCACGGAGTCGTGCAGCTCGCGGGCGAGCCGGTTGCGCACGGCGAGGTCGGCGGCGCGCGCCTCGGCCGCGGCCAGCCGGTCCGCGGGCGTGGGCCCGAGCAGGGCGGGCGCCCAGCGGGCGAGCAGGGCCCCGCAGACGGCGGCGCAGGCGGCGAGGGCGAGCAGGATGGCGAGGCCCGCGACCGGGCAGAGCGCCAACGCCCAGCCGTGGTCGAGGACTTCGGGCGTCCCGAGCCGGGTGTCGCGCAGCCCCTGGAACAGGGGCAGCATCATGAGGAACACCGCGAACGGCGGTACGGCCAGCGACATCCCGGAGATGATCCCGCCGAGGCCCAGATGCAGCGTGAACCAGGCGGCCGTACGGCCCCGTTCGGAGCGTGTCCGGGCCGGGCCGTGGGCGAGGGCGTCCGCCTCGATGCCGCACAGGGCGCGGGCGGCGCCGGACTCCAGCGGGCGGGTCAGCGGAAAGAGCGAGGTCACGGTGGCGAGCGGCAACCCGAGCGCGAACGAGCCGAGTTGCAGGGGCAGGGACCCGAACACGTCGTCCACGCCGGTGATCGGTCCCACGATCACCGAGCCGACGAGGACGTACGGCATGGCGAGCGCGCCGCCCAGGATCAGATGGATCCAGCGACGGCGCGCCCGCCCCCCGAAGAGGAGCCCCAACGCCTGTGTCACTGTGGGGTCCTGGCGGACCGGTCCGCGAAGTGGTGCGCGGCGACGGTCGCCACGAGCAGGCCGACGATCATCTGGACAGCGTAGGTGAGGCTCATCGCCGGTGTCGGGCGGTCGGCGAGGTTGTGGTTCACCAGGGCGGCGAGCGACATCCAGGCTCCCCAGCAGGCCACCGCGCCGGAGCCGACCCAGGCGAGGGCGAGGGGCACGGTGACCGGCAGCGGGCGGCCACGGCGGAAGGCGAGCTGGCAGGCGCCGGTGACGGCGGCGGCCAGGAAGCCGACGTAGACGACCTCCATGAGCCGGCCGCCGCTGATGTTCCGCCCGGCTGTGAACCCACAGGCCCACAGCAGCCGTAGCGCGCACGGGACGAGCGCGAGCAGCCCGGCCGCCACGGCGGTCATCCGCTGCGCGGCCACCGTGCTGTGCGCGGGCAGCTCCCACACCCGCCCCCGCCACAGGTGGCCCCACCGCTCGCGGGCGTACCCGACGAACAGCGTCCCCAGAGCGAGCCCCTGCACGATGAACCCCCCGTACACGACCCCGAACACCCACCCGTCGAGGAACGGCCGGTCGTCACCGCTGTCCGCACCCCCGTGCACTGCCAGCTGCAGCGGGAACCCCACCATGATCGGCGCGAGCAGCCCCGTGGCGACCCACATCGGCACCGCGAGCACCCAGGCGGGCACCCGCCGCCCCCACGCCTGGGTCAGCAACAGCGCCAGCACGATGACGGCGGCGTCCATGAGCACGGTGAGCCCGTTGGCCAGAGCCATGACCATCCGGTGCTCGAGCAACGGACTCCCGTCCGGGATACCGAGATGGCTCCCGGAGATCCAGGCGAGCTTGAGGGACAGGTACGGCAGACAGGAGACGATGGCGATGAGCCGCAGCACGGGACGGAGCCGCAGGCTGGTGGCGTCGGCAGCGGTTGAGGAAGTCATGCCTCAACGCTCCCGCGCCCAGGGGTCGGCCCACTTCCTGCGCGACGACGATCCGCCTCCGCCGCTCGGCGGAGACGCCCGTCCTCCTCAGAGCCTGTGTCATATCCCCGGCCGGGCGCGCGGCGTCTGGCACGCACTCCCCCACTGCCTTAAGGGCGTGGGGGGACCCCCAGCCGCGTTGCCGAACCACCCACGTGGCTCCTCCCCCACGCTCGGCTTCGCTCGCGCGGGGGCACCCCCATCGAGGGCGCTCCGGCGCCTTGCGATCGCACGCACCAGACGCCGCGCGCTGATCCGACCGGAGATATGACACAGGCTCTCACAGCCTCCGCGTCGCCAGCGTCAGCCGGTCCCGCGCGTCGAACAGGGCGTCCTTGATCATCTGTTCGTGGGCGGGGGTCAGCCGGGCCACCGGGACCGAGCAGCTGATGGCGTCCCGGGCGGGGGTGCGGTACGGGATCGCCACGCCGAAGCAGCGCAGGCCCAGCGTGTTCTCCTCGCGGTCGACGGCGAAGCCCTGCTCGCGGACCTGGTGGAGTTCCTCGATCAGCTTCTCGCGGTCGGTGATGGTGTGCTCGGTGAGGGCCGGGAGGGTCTCCGGGAGGAGTTTGCGGACCTGCTCGTCGGTGTGGGTGGCGAGCAGTGCCTTGCCGAGGGACGTGGAGTGGGCGGGCAGGCGGCGGCCGACGCGGGTGAAGGGGCGCAGGTAGTGCTGCGACTGGCGGGTGGCCAGGTAGACGACGTTCGTGCCGTCCAGACGCGCCAGGTGGATGGTCTCCGTGGTGTCGTCGGAGAGGCGGTCCAGGGTCGGGCGGGCCGCCGCCACCACTTCATCGCCGTCGATGTAGGACGTGCCGACCAGCAGCGCCCGCACCCCGATGCCGTACCGCGTCCCCGTCGCGTCCGTCTCCACCCAGCCCAGCTCCACGAGCGTGCGCAGCAGCATGTACAGGCTGGACTTGGGGTAGCCCACGGCCTCCTGGACGGCCGCGAGGGAGTGCATACCGGGCTTGCCGGCGAAGTACTCGAGCAATTCAACGGTCCGCACCGCGGACTTGACCTGAGCCCCGCCTGTCTCGCCTGCCGACATCGCCCTTGACCCCTTCGTTCGACGAGAGCCTGGATATATAGTCTCCGAGCAGCGTATTCATCATCAGAGACAGTGTTCAGTATATCGAACGCGACTGATGGTTGACCCAGGAAATGCGGCCTTACTTGGAGGGATCCGCGGTGGCAGCAGCACCAGTCTGGAGTGTCGACCCGCGCACCGGGAAGCAGCGTGAACAGGTTGCGGTCGAGGCCACAGCCCAGGAGGTGGACGCGGCCGTCCGGGCGGCGCACGCCGTGCGCGGCGCGCTCGCCGACCGTGCCGTGCGCTCCGCCTTCCTCCGCTCGGCCGCAGCCGGCCTGGAGGCGGCCAAGGACGGTCTGATCGAGACGGCCGACGCCGAGACCGCCCTCGGCCCGGTCCGGCTGACCGGCGAACTCGCCCGCACGGCCTACCAGTTGCGGGCCTTCGCGGACAGCGTCGACGAGGGTGCCTTCCTGGACGTCATCATCAACCACCCCGACGCCACCGCCACCCCGCCCATACCGGACCTGCGCCGCTACAAGGTCCCCCTCGGCGTCGTCGCCGTCTACTCCGCCTCCAACTTCCCCTTCGCCTTCTCCGTGGCGGGCGGCGACACCGCGAGCGCGCTGGCCGCGGGCTGCCCGGTGGTGGTCAAGGCCCACCCCGACCACCCGGCCCTGTCCGAGCTGGTCGCCAAAGTGCTGCGCCGGGCCGCCGCCGAGCACGGCATCCCCGAGGGCGTCGTCGGCCTCGTGCACGGCTTCGAGGCGGGCGTCGAGCTGATCAGGCACCCGCTGGTCGCCGCCGCGGGCTTCACCGGTTCGGTGCGCGGCGGGCGGGCCCTGTTCGACGCGGCCGCCGCACGTGAGGTGCCGATCCCGTTCCACGGCGAGCTGGGCTCGCTCAACCCGGTCCTGGTGACCGAGGCGGCGGCGGCCGAGCGGGCGGAGGCGATCGGCTCCGGGCTGGCCGGGTCCATGACCCTGGGCGTCGGTCAGTTCTGCGTCAAGCCCGGCCTGGTGCTGGTGCCGTCCGGCGCCGCGGGCGACGGCCTCGTCAAGGCGCTCACGGCCGCCGTCAGCGACACCGAAGCGGGTGTCCTCCTCGACCACCGCATGCGGGACAACTTCGTGGCGGGCGTCGCCGAGCGCGCACAGCTGCCCGAGGTGGACTCGCCGGTCACCCCGGGCGCGGGCGGCGAGCACACGGTCAGCGCCGGGTTCCTCATGGTGCCGGCGGCGAAACTGGCCGAGCAGGGGGCGTACGACCTGCTGCTGGAGGAGTGCTTCGGGCCGGTGACCGTGGTGGTCCGGTACGAGGACGAGGGCGAGGCGACCGCGGTTCTCTCGCGGCTGCCGGGCAACCTCACGGCGACGGTCCATCTGTCGACGGAGGAGGCCGCCGGCGAGGGCCGCGGCGCCGAGATCCTTGCCGAGCTGACTCCGCTGGCGGGCCGTGTACTGGTGAACGGATGGCCGACGGGCGTGGCGGTGGCTCCGGCCCAGCATCACGGCGGTCCCTACCCGGCCACCACCTCCACGTCCACGTCCGTGGGCGGTACGGCCATCGAGCGGTGGCTGCGGCCGGTCACCTACCAGAGCGCGCCGGAGGCCCTGTTGCCGCCGGAGCTCCGGGACGACAACCCGCTGGGACTCCCGCGGCGGTTCAACGGCAGCCTCGAACGCTGATCGCATGCGCGAGACGGCGGAAAGGGGAACCTGGGACACTCACGCCATGGACGTGGAACTTCCCGAACTCCCCTTCGCCCTGCGCACCTACGGGCCTGACGGTAACTGGTCCTACGAGGGGGGTGTGCTCACCGGGTGGGCCGGGCCCCGGCAGGATCGGTTCGTCACGCCCACCGGGGAGGCCCTGGAGCCCGCCTCCGACGCGCCCCGGCTGCTCGGGGCGCCCGAGGGCGACTTCCAGCTGATAGCCCGGGTCACCGTCGGGTTCAACGCGGCCTTCGACGCCGGAGTCCTCTACGTCCATGTCGGCGACCGCGCCTGGGCCAAGCTCTGTCTGGAGTACTCCCCGGACGTGCCCACCGTCTGCACGGTGGTCACCCGGGGACACTCCGACGACGCGAACTCCTTTACCGTGCAGGGGAGTTCGGTGTGGCTGCGGGTCAGCCGGACCGGCCGGGCCTTCGCCTTCCACGCCTCCCGGGACGGCCGGCGCTGGACCTTCGTCCGGCTCTTCACCCTCGGCGAGGAGAAGGAGACCGGCGCGGCGCTGGTCGGCTTCATGACCCAGTCGCCGATGGGCGAGGGGTGCGTGGTGACCTACGACCACATCGAGTTCCGGCCCGGCTGGCCCGACGATCTGCGGGACGGCAGGTGAGCCGACGGGCAGGGCGGGGCGCGGAACCGGAGCCGGTGTCGGGTACGTCCTCCGTTGCATGATCAGTGAACGTCTGAACCGTGCTCTGGTGATCCGCACCGCCCTGCCCGCCGAAGCCGAGGTCATCGCCGATCTGCACGTCCGGGCGCGCTCGACCTACTATCCGGACGGGCTCCCGCCGGCCGACTTCGACTGGGTCGAGGCCTGGCGCGGTTCCATCGAGCGCCCCGAGGCACATGTGCTGTGCGCCGTGGAGCAGGGCCGGATCGTCGGCATCGCCTCCTTCCGTACCCCGGACGGCGCACCCGCGGACACGGTCAAGCTGTTCCAGTTCCACGTCGACCCCGGCCACTGGCGCGCCGGCATCGGTACGGCCCTGCACACGGCCTGCCTGGAGGAGTGGCAGGCCGACGGCAAGCGGACGGCCGTGCTCGACGTCCATGCGGACAACGCCCGCGCCCAGGCCTTCTACGCCCGCCAAGGCTGGATCCCCGACCCGGAGAACCCGCCCGCCGAGGGCGATCACCACCTCTTCCTCCGCTTCGCCGTGCCCGGGGAATGAACATAGCTGTTTGAACGTTCACGTACTGGGCGGAGAGAGCCTCCGCGCCCGTACGACCTGGAGAGAGCCGAAGACATGCGCGTCGAGATCTGGAGCGACATCGCCTGCCCCTGGTGCTACGTGGGCAAGGCCCGCTTTGAGAAGGCGCTGGCTGCCTTCCCGCACCGCGACGAGGTCGAGGTGGTGCACCGCTCCTTCGAGCTGGACCCGGGCCGTGCCAAGGGCGACGTCCAGCCGGTGATCACCATGCTCACCAGGAAGTACGGCATGAGCGAGGCGCAGGCCCAGGCCGGCGAGGACAACCTGGGCGCCCAGGCCGCCGCCGAGGGCCTGGACTACCGCACCCGGGACCGCGACCACGGCAACACCTTCGACATGCACCGTCTGCTGCACTTCGCCAAGGAGCAGGGCAGGCAGGACGAGCTGATCCAGATCCTGTACCGGGCGAACTTCGCCGAGGAGCGGTCCGTCTTCACCGAGGGCGACGAGCGGCTCGTGGAGCTGGCCGTCGAGGCCGGGCTGGACGCCCAGGCCGTCCGCGCGGTGCTCGCCGACCCGGCCGCCTACGCCGACGAGGTCCGCGCCGACGAGCGCGAGGCCGCCCAGCTCGGCGCGACCGGTGTGCCCTTCTTCGTCCTGGACCGCACGTACGGCGTCTCCGGTGCCCAGCCCGCCGAGGTCTTCACCCAGGCGCTCGGCCAGGCCTGGGGCGAGCGGTCCCCGCTGAAGCTGGTCGACCAGGGGGACCAAGGGGATGGGGCGGCCTGTGGCCCGGACGGGTGCGCGGTGCCCCAGCACTGAGAAACCGCAGGTCGGCGCGGACGTATAAGTGCTCCTAAGTGGATCCACGTAAAAATCAGCAATGGACTATGACTTCCTCGGGCCACAAAGTGGACCCATGGAGACCACGGAGACGTTCGAAAGCCTCGTCCGCGCCGAGTTCACCCCGAAGACCACCTACCTCAACTCCGCCAGCAACAGCCTGCTGCCGGCCCGCACCGTCGCCGCCCTGCACGAGGCGGCGCTGCTGCGGGCCGAGGGCCGGCCGCTGACCCCGCTGTACGAGGACGTGGAGGCCTGCCGGGCCGCGTACGCCCGGCTCGCCGGAGTCCCGGTCACCCAGGTGGCGCTGGGCTCCTCGGTCGCCGCGCACACGGGCGTGATCGCCGCCTCGCTGCCGGCCGGCGCCGAAGTCCTCACCGCCGAGGGCGACTTCACCTCCGTGCTGAACCCCTTCCACGTCCGCGGCGACCTCAAGGTCCGCTCGGTGCCGCTGGAGCGGATCGCCGAGTCCGTCCGCCCGGGCACCGCGCTGGTCGCGGTCAGTGCCGCCCAGTCCGCCGACGGGCGGATCGCCGACCTGCCCGCCCTGCGGGAGGCCGCCCGCGCGCACGGGACGCGCACCTACGTCGACTTCTCCCAGGCGGCCGGCTGGCTCCCGATGGAGGCCGACGCCTACGACTTCACCGCGTCCGTCTCCTTCAAGTGGCTGCTCGGCCCGCACGGCGGGGCCTTCCTCACGGTCCCCGAGGACTTCGGCGGGCTGACCCCGCTGCTCGCGGGCTGGGTGGCGGCCGAGAAGCCGTGGGACAGCTGTTACGGCCCGGTCGCCGAACTCGCCCATTCCGCCCGGCGGTTCGACCTCACCCACGCCCTGTTCACCTTCGCGGGCCTGCGCCGCTCGCTCGACCTGATCGAGGAACTCGGCGTGGCCGCCGTCCACGCCCACGACGTGGCCCTCGCCGACCGGTTCCGGGCCGGGCTCGCCGCCCTCGGCCACGAGGCGGTGCCCGCCCCCGGCTCGGCGATCGTCTCCGTGCCCGGACTCGGCGGCCGCCAGCCCGAACTGAGCCGTGCGGGCATCGAGGTCTCCGACCGCGCGGGCAACCTGCGCGCGGCCTTCCACCTGTTCAACACGCCCGCGGACGTGGACCGCCTGCTGGACGCGCTGTCCGGCTGACGGCACGACCGGGCCGGGACCTCCCGTCCCACACGAGGAGGCCCCGGCCCGGTGGCTGTTGGGGCTACTTCACCGGGGTGAAGTCCCTTGCGCCGATGAACTCCGGCCGCCGCACCGGCGCCGCGAACGGCTCGACCGCCGTGTTCTCCACGCTGTTGAACACGATGAAGACGTTGCTGCGCGGGAACGGCGTGATGTTGTCGCCGGAGCCGTGCATGCAGTTGCAGTCGAACCAGGTCGCCGAACCGGCCTTGCCGGTGAACAGCCGGATGCCGTACTCGCTCGCCAGCCGGGTCAGCGCCTCGTCGGACGGGGTGCCCGCGTCCTGCATCTGCAGCGACTTCTTGTAGTTGTCCTTGGGCGTGGCGCCGGCACAGCCCAGGAACGTCCGGTGCGAGCCCGGCATGATCATGAGCCCGCCGTTGGTGTCGTGGTTCTCGGTCAGCGCGATCGAGACCGACACCGTGCGCATGTTCGGCAGGCCGTCCTCGGCGTGCCAGGTCTCGAAGTCCGAGTGCCAGTAGAAGCCGCTCGCGCCGAAGCCCGGCTTGACGTTGATCCGGGACTGGTGGACGTACACGTCGGAGCCGAGGATCTGCCGGGCCCGGCCGACCACCCGCGGATCCCGCACCAGGTTCGCGAACAGCTCGCTGATCCGGTGCACTTCGAAGACCGAGCGGATCTCCTGCGACGCCGGCTCGACGATCGAGCGCTCGTCGGCCCGGATCGCCGGGTCGGCGACCAGCCGGTCCAGCTCCTGCCGGTAGACCTCGACCTCGTCCGGGGTGATCAGCTGGTCGACGGCGAGGAAGCCGTCACGCTCGTACGACTGGAGGTCGGCGGTCGTGATCGGGCCGGGCGTGTCCGGGGAGCCCCAGACGACCGGGTCCTGGCGCGGGACGGTCACCTCGGCGGCGCCGCGGCTGGGGTAAAGATCGGTGACGGTGGTCATGGGTGTCACACCTCCTCCGGCTCGGTGAGCAGCGGGTAGACGCCGTTCTCGTCGTGGTCCTCCCGTCCGGTGACCGGCGGGTTGAACACACAGATGCAGTGGAAGTCCTCCTTGACCCGCAGCGTGTGCCGCTCGTGCCCGTCGAGGAGGTACAGGGTGCCGGGGGTGATGGTGTACGTCGTCCCGGCCTCGTGGTCGGTGAGTTCGGCCTCGCCCTTGGTGCAGACGACGGCCTCGACGTGGTTGGCGTACCACATCGACGTCTCGGTCCCGGCGTACAGGATGGTCTCGTGCAGGGAGAAGCCGACCCGCTCCTTGGCCAGGACGATCCGCTTGCTCTCCCAGGTGCCGGACTTCGCCTTCACATGCCGGTCGGTGCCTTCGATGTCCTTGAACGATCGGACGATCACGGTGTTGCGCTTCCTCCTCGGTGGATGGTGCTAGGCGGTCTCGCGGACGGACCGGGCGAGGATGCTGAGGCCCTCGTCCAGCTCGTCGGGGGTGACGGTGAGCGCAGGCAGCATCTTGACGACCTCGCCCTCCGGTCCGGATGTCTCGATGAGCAGGCCGAGCTCGAAGGCGCGCCGGGCGACCCGGGAGGCCCGCGCCTTCTCGTGGAACTCCAGGCCCCACACCAGACCGCGCCCGCGGTACTCCTTCACGTCGGCGAGGTTCTCCTCGGTGATCGAGATCAGCGCCTGCTCGATCTGCTCGCCGCGAGCCCGGGTCTGCTTCTCCATGGCGGAGCCGTCGGCCCAGTACGTCTCCAGGGCCGCGGTGGCGGTGACGAACGCGGGGTTGTTGCCGCGGAAGGTGCCGTTGTGCTCGCCCGGCTCCCAGACGTCGAGCTCGGGCTTGAACAGGCACAGCGACATCGGCAGGCCGTACCCGCTGATCGACTTGGAGACCGTGACGATGTCGGGTGTGATGCCCGACTCCTCGAAGGAGAAGAACGCGCCGGTACGGCCGCAGCCCATCTGGATGTCGTCGACGATCAGCAGCATGTCCTGCCGCTCGCACAGGTCGGCCAGCGCCCGCAGCCACTCCGGGCGCGCCACGTTGATGCCGCCCTCGCCCTGCACGGTCTCCACGATCACGGCGGCGGGCTTGTTGAGCCCGGACCCCTGGTCCTCGAGGAGCCGCTCGAACCAGAGGAAGTCAGGGACCGTGCCGTCGAAGTAGTTGTCGAACGGCATGGGCGTGCCGTGCACCAGCGGGATGCCGGCGCCGGCCCGCTTGAAGGCGTTGCCGGTGACGGCGAGGGAGCCCAGCGACATGCCGTGGAAGGCGTTGGTGAAGGAGACGATCGCCTCCCGTCCCCTCACCTTCCGGGCGAGCTTCAGCGCGGACTCCACCGCGTTGGTGCCGGTCGGCCCCGGGAACATGACCTTGTACGGCAGCTCGCGCGGGCGCAGCACCAGGTCCTGGAAGGTCTGCAGGAACGACCGCTTGGCCGTGGTCGACATGTCCAGGCCGTGGGTGACCCCGTCCCGGGACAGATAGTCGATCAACGCCCGTTTCAGTACCGGGTTGTTGTGGCCGTAGTTGAGTGATCCGGCGCCGGCGAAGAAGTCGAGGTACGCATGGCCGTCCTCGTCGTACATCCGGCTGCCCTGCGCACGGTCGAACACGGTGGGCCAGCCGCGGCAGTAGCTGCGCACCTCGGACTCGAGGGTCTCGAAGACGCTGAGGTCGGGCTGGGTGATGGTCACGGTGAATCGCTCCTCAGTGCGAGGTGGAGGGGGTCAACGGGCCGATGCGGTACAGGACTTCCGGTTCGTGCGGTCCGTCCGGGAACACCTCGGCGGGGAACAGCACCTCGCGGGTGAGGTCCGCGCCGTGCCGGCCGGCGAACGAGGTGAACAGACGCTCGGAGGCGGTGTTCCCGGGGGTGATGGTGGTCTCGACCTGCGTGATGCCGCGCTCGGCGGCGAGCCGGGAGGTCAGCCCGTCCAGCAGCCGGCCGGCGATGCCGCGGCCCCGGTGGCCGGCGTCGACGGCGACCTGCCAGACGAGCAGGGTGCCGGGGCGGTCGGCCCGCACGTACCCGGTGACGAAACCGACGGGCTCGCCGTCCGCGCCGCGCGCCACCGCCGAGGTGCCGGCGAAGTCCCGGCACCACAGCAGGTAGCTGTACGAGGAGTTCAGGTCGAGGGTTTTCGACTCCTTGGCGAGGCGCCAGAGCGCGGCTCCGTCGGCCACCGCTGGTCGGTCGATGAACAGGTCTGCTGGTCGCGCAGTCATGCGGAAGGAATTTAGCGAGGCAAATTCAGAAATGCACGGCCGCGTTGATCGAGGCGGGGGCTCGGGGTGGTGAAATGTCCGGCTTGCCCCACCGTAAACTATGACAAAACCATCCCGTTGTGGAGTACGTCACAGCCTGGAAATCCCTACGAAACCTTGTTGTTTAGCCTCGCAAAAAGCGGGCAGAAGACGATGGGAAGCTATCTTCTAATGAATGCGCAGGAATTGTGAAAGCAATTTGAATTCCGGCCGGTTTTCGAGCCTCGCCGACCTCCGGGTGGGCGAGTGCGGGTCGGGGCCTGCCGCCGCGCGGATCGCACCCTCCAGCGGCGGCAGCGCTGGGGGCGACTCCATCGATCTTAAGTGGAACGGTTCCGTAACCATGGGTTTGGTTTGAGAGACTCAAACTCTTCCTTATAATCGGAACCCACAGTTCCCCCACATGGAGATCGCCCCATGAAAACGCTCGGACGCCGGACCCGCCTTCTGGCCGTCACCACCGCGACGGCCGGGCTCGTGCTCGTGGCCGGCTGCTCCTCGGACAACGGGGGGAACGGCAAGACCACCGTCAAGGGAGTCCACCTCGCCAAGGCCGGTCAGCTGACCACCTGCACCCACCTGCCGTACCCGCCGTTCCAGTCGGAGATCAACGGCAAGGTGCAGGGCTTCGACGTCTCCCTGATCGACCTCGTCGCCAAGGACCTGGGCGTCAGGCAGCAGATCTTCGACACGCCGTTCGAGAACTTCAAGACGGGTGCCTTCCTCAACTCCGGCCAGTGCGACCTGGGTGCGGCCGGCATGACCATCACCGCCGAGCGCAAGAAGAACGTCGACTTCTCCGACCCGTACTTCGAGGCCACCCAGGCCGTGCTGGTCGACAAGAACAGCGGGATCAACTCGCTCGCCGACGTCAAGACCAAGGGCAAGAAGCTCGGTGCCCAGGCGCAGACCACCGGCGAGGACTACGTCAAGGGCAAGGGCTTCGACCCGATCTCCTTCGAGTCCTCCGACGCGGTCCTCAACGGCCTGCGCACCGGACAGGTCCAGGCGGTCGTCATCGACTACCCGGTCGTCCAGGGCTGGCTGAAGGACAAGGCCAACGCGGACAAGTTCAAGGTCGTCGACAACCTCAAGACCGGCGAGCAGTACGGCTTCACGGTGAAGAAGGGCAACACCGCCCTGCGCGAGGCCATCAACAAGGCCATCAAGAACGCCAAGGCCGACGGCACCTACAAGAAGCTCTACGAGCAGTGGATCGGCCCGTACGAGGCCTCCGTCGCCTCTCCCGCCGCCTCATGACCGATACCGACGTACGACTCCAGCCGAAGAAAAAGGGACTGACCCGGCGTCAGAAGCGCAGCCTGTCCCGGGGCGTGCAGTACGCCGTCTTCGTCGCCGCCGTGATCGCCTTCGCGGTCACGGCGGACTGGGACCGGCTGCAGAACCAGTTCGCGCAGGCCGACATCGCCCGGCAGATGTTCCCGGACGTCATCACGCTGGCGCTGAAGAACACCGTGCTCTACACCCTGTCCGGCTTCGTCGTCGGGCTCGTGCTGGGCATGGTCATCGCGCTGATGCGGCTGTCGTCCGTGGGGCCGTACCGCTGGCTGGCGAGCGTCTACATCGAGATCTTCCGCGGCCTGCCCGCCCTGCTGATCTTCATCTTCGTCGGTGTCGCCGTGCCGCTCGCCTTCCCGGGCACCGAGATCCCCGGCGGCACCTACGGCAAGGTCGCCCTCGCGCTCGGCCTGGTCTCGGCCGCGTACATGGCGGAGACCATCCGCGCCGGCATCCAGGCCGTGCCCAAGGGGCAGATGGAGGCGGCCCGTTCGCTGGGCTTCTCGCCCGCCCGCGCCATGGTCTCGATCATCCTGCCGCAGGCCTTCCGGATCATCCTGCCGCCGCTGACCAACGAACTCGTCCTGCTCTTCAAGGACTCCTCGCTGGTGCTGTTCCTCGGCGTCACCCTGGAGGAGCGCGAACTGTCCAAGTACGGCCGCGACCTGGCCAGTACGACCGCCAACTCCACGCCGATCCTGGTCGCGGGCCTGTGCTACCTGCTGGTCACGATCCCGCTCAGCCTCGTCGTGCGCCGTATGGAGTCCAAGTCCCAGGAGGCGATCCGGTGAGCCGCCCGGAGATTCAGGTAAGCGGGCTGCACAAGTCCTTCGGCGACAACGAGGTCCTGCGCGGCATCGACCTGGAGATCAACCAGGGCGAGGTCGTCTGCGTCATCGGCCCGTCCGGCTCCGGCAAGTCGACACTGCTGCGCTGCGTGAACCTGCTGGAGGAGCCCACCAAGGGCCAGGTCTTCGTCGGCGGCACCGAGCTGACCGACCCGGACGTCGACATCGACGCCGTACGCCGCCGGATCGGCATGGTCTTCCAGCAGTTCAACCTCTTCCCGCACCTGAACGTCACCGAGAACCTCACGCTCCCGCAGCGCCGGGTCCTCGGGCGGGACAAGGCCACGGCGGCCGAGGTCGCCGCCGAGAACCTCGCCCGGGTCGGCCTGTCCGAGAAGGCCGACGCCTACCCGTCCTCCCTCTCCGGCGGCCAGCAGCAGCGCGTGGCCATCGCCCGCGCGCTGGCGATGGGCCCGCAAGTCATGCTCTTCGACGAGCCGACCTCGGCGCTCGACCCGGAACTGGTCGGAGACGTCCTCGCCGTCATGCGCATGCTCGCCACCGAGGGCATGACGATGATGGTCGTCACGCACGAGATGACCTTCGCCCGCGAGGTCGCCGACCGGGTCGTCTTCATGGACGGCGGCGTGATCGTCGAGGACGGCACCCCGGACCAGGTGATCGGCAGCCCCCGCCACGAGCGCACCCGTCACTTCCTGTCCCGCCTGCTCGACCCGGCGATGGCCGAGGTGGAGGAGGAGACCTCGGACCAGGTGGGGAAGTCGGAGCCGTAACTCATTAGGGTGCGGTACATGAGCGATCACGCGGTGCTGCACGTGAAGGGCCGGGTCCTGGTCGGGCCCGAGGACGTCCGCGACGAGCTGTGGGTGGTCGGGGGCCGTATCTCCTACGACCGCCCCGCCGACGCCCGGGACATCCGGACCGTCGAGGGCTGGGCGCTGCCCGGCCTGGTCGACGCGCACTGCCACGTGGGCCTCGGCGCGGACGGCCCGGTGGACGCGGACACCGCCGAGAAGCAGGCGCTGACCGACCGGGAGACCGGCACCCTGCTGATCCGCGACGCGGGCTCGCCCTCGGACACCCGCTGGGTCGACGACCGCGACGACCTCCCGAAGATCATCCGAGCCGGCCGGCACATCGCCCGCACCCGCCGCTACATAAGGAACTACGCCCACGAGGTCGAGCCGGAGGAACTCGTCGCGTACGTCTCCCAGGAGGCCCGGCGCGGCGACGGCTGGGTCAAGCTGGTCGGCGACTGGATCGACCGCGACCTCGGTGACCTGTCCGCCTGCTGGCCCCGTGAGGCGGTCGAGGCGGCGATTGCCGAAGCCCACCGCCTCGGCGCCCGGGTCACCGCGCACTGCTTCGCCGAGAGCCCGCTGCGCGACCTGGTCGAGGCGGGCATCGACTGCATCGAGCACGCCACGGGCCTGACGGAGGACCTGATCCCGCTGTTCGCCGAGCGTGGCGTCGCGATCGTCCCGACCCTCGTCAACATCGCCACCTTCCCGCTGCTCGCGGCCGGCGGCGAGACCAGGTACCCGCGCTGGTCGGCCCATATGCGCCGGCTGCACGAGCGCCGCTACGACACCGTGCGCGGCGCCTACGACGCCGGCATCCCGGTCTACGTCGGCACGGACGCGGGCGGCTCCCTGGCCCACGGCCTGGTGGCGGGCGAGGTCGCCGAACTCGTCACCGCGGGCATCCCGCCCGTCGAGGCGCTGTCGGCGACCAGCTGGGGCGCCCGGGCCTGGCTGGGCCGCCCCGGCCTGGAGGAGGGCGCACCGGCCGATCTGGTGGTGTACGAGTCCGATCCACGGGCGGACGTCCGCGTGCTGGCGGCACCGCGCCGGGTGGTGCTGAACGGGCGCGTGGTGGAGTGAGGGAACATCTGTGCCCGGTGATTCGAAGGCTCGTGCGGTATATCCACGTTTGAGTGAAGTGACCCAGGACAGCTGACCGTTCACCCACAGTGCGTACAAGGTTGACGGGTCCCACGTATGTTCCGTCTGGGGGTCCCCCGCCTTGAACAGCAACAACTTCCGCATGCCCGCACGCCGTCTCGCCGCGGTCGCGACGGTCACCGCCCTGGCCGCAGGGCCCGCGATCCTGGGCGCGGGCGCCGCGCCCGCGACCACCGACCACGGTCGCGCCTCCGCCGTCGTCCTCCGCACCGGACTCGACGTGTCCCTGCTCAACAAGACCGTGAACGTCCCGCTCGCGGTCACCCTCAACGAGGTCCAGGCACCCGAGAGCGCCGACAGGACGGCGCTGACGGCCCGGCTCGACGGCGTCGACGGCGGCAAACCGTTCACCGTCCTCGGCGCGCAGGTCGCGTCGGCCAGAGCCACGGTGAACGACGAGCTCGCCGAGGGCTCGGTCCGCGTCGCCCACGCCGAGCTGCACGTCCCGGGCCTGCCCCTGCTCTCCCTCGTCCAGCTCGGCACGGTCACCGCGAAGGCGACCTGCGCGGTCGGGAAGCAGCCCGTCGCCTCCGCCGACGTCCTCGGCGCCGTCACCGTCCTCGGCAAGCGCGTCACGCTGACCGCCGGCGGCCCGACCGAGGTGAAGGTGCCCGGCATCGGAGAGGTCCGCCTCGACCTCTCCCGGCACAGCACCACGACCCGCACGGCAGCCGCGACGGCCCTCGAACTCAAGGTCTCGGTCAATCCGCTGAAGCTCAACGTCGCCGAGGTTGAAGGAACGATCACCCTGGCCAAGGCGACCTGTGCGTCACCGATGGTCCCGTCGGCCAAGCACCCCGTACCGAGCCACGACCCGGCCTCCGACGTGAAGCCCCAGGGCGCCCGCGCCGACCTCGCGGAGACGGGAGGCAGCTCGGCGACGCCGTACCTCGCGGGCGGGGCGCTGGCGTTGGTGCTCGTCGGCGGGGGAGCGGTGACGGTGGCACGGCGCCGGAAGAGCTGAGGGAACTCCTGGCGGGGTCAGCCCAGCGCTCGCTCCAGCCCCGCCAGGAATCCGTTCACGGTGGCCCGGTCCCGTACGGCCATCCGTATCCAGTCGTCGTCCAGCCCGGGGAAGGTGTCCCCACGCCGCACCGCGTAGCCCAGCTCGCGCAGCCGACGTCGTACGGCGGCAGCCCCGTCCATCCGGACCAGCACGAACGGCCCCTCCGCAGGCGAGACCACCCGCACCCCGCGGGACGCGAACGCGGCCAGCCCCGCCACCAGGTGGGCCCGGTCCGCCGCGATCCGGTGGGCCGCGTGTGCCGCCTCCGCCAGCGCTCGCGGCGCCACACATGCCTCGGCCGCGGCCAGGGCGGGTGCCGACACCGGCCACAGCGGCTGCGCCCGCTCCAGCGACGCGATGATCTCCGGGTCGGCCAGCACGTACCCGATGCGCAGCCCGGCCAGCCCCCACGTCTTGGTCAGGCTGCGCAGCACGACGAGACCGGGTACCCCGGTCCGCCCGGCGAGCGCCTCCCGCTCACCGGGCACCGCGTCCATGAACGCCTCGTCGACCACCAGGATCCGCCCCGGACGGGCGAGTTCGGCGATCGCGGCGGCCGGGTGCAGGACCGACGTCGGATTGGTCGGGTTCCCGATCACGACCAGGTCGGCGTCCTCCGGGACGGCCGCCGGATCCAGCCGGAAGCCGTCCGCCTCCCGCAGCAGCACCCGGTCCACGGTGTGCCCCGCATCCCGCAGCGCCGCCTCCGGCTCCGTGAACTGGGGATGCACGACCACCGGTCGGCGCACCTTCAGCGCCCGCGCCAGCAGGACGAACGCCTCCGCCGCCCCGGCCGTCAGCAGCACCCGCTCCACCGGCAGCCCGTGCCGCGCCGCCACCGCCGCCCGCGCGGCCCGGCCGTCCGGGTAGGCCGCGAGCGACGACAGGGACCCGGCGATGTGCTCCCGCAGCCAGGCCGGAGGCGTGTCCGCACGCACGTTGACGGCGAGGTCGACCAGTGCGGCCCCGTCGTCCCGCACCTCGGCGTCCCCGTGATGACGCAGATCGTGCCCGGTGTCCCCGGAGTCCTCAGTGCGCATGGCTGTGGGTGTGCCCCCCGTGATGGTGGTGCCCGTGCCCGTGGTGGTGGCCGTCGTCGTCCGGGTGGAAGTGCGGCTGCTGCGGCAGCCCCACCTTGTCCTCGAAGCCCGGCAGCGCGATCCGGTACACGCACGAGTCGCAGTTCATCCGCAGATCGCCCTTCACCGCCTCCTGGTACCGCTCCATCACCAGATCGAGCAGCTCCGGCTCGGGTCCGATGACGTCCGCGGACCGCACCTCGACCTCCGGGTGCGCGGCCGCCCAGCCCTCGGTCTGCTGGCGCACCCGGTCCGGCAGGATGCCGGTGAACAGGAAGTAGGGGAGGACGACGATCCTCTTCGCCCCCAACTTCACGCAGCGGTCGAGACCGCTCGGCACGTCCGGCGCCGCCAGCGACACGAACGCCGTCTCCACACCGGCGTACCCGCGCCCCTCCCACAGCAGCCGGGCCGCCTTGTACACCTCGGCGTTGGCGTCCGGGTCGGTCGAGCCGCGCCCGACCAGCAGCACGGTCACGTCGGCCCGGTCCTCGGGCGTACGAGCGGTGCCCCCGAGGGCCTCGTCCAGCCGCCGCTCCAGCACGTTCAGCAGCGACGGGTGCGGGCCGAGCGGGCGGCCGTAGGTGTACGAGATGCCCGGGTGGCGTTCCTTCTCGCGGGCCAGCGCGGCCGGGATGTCGCCCTTCGCGTGCCCGGCGGACACCAGCATCAGCGGCACGGCGGCGAACCGCCGTACGCCCCGCTCGACCAGGTCGGTGACCGCCTCGCCCAGCGGCGGCGGGGACAGCTCGATGAACCCGCCCGCGACGGGCAGGTCCGGGTGGCGGCGGCCCAGCTCCCGTACGAAGTCGCGGAACGCCTCGGCTCCGGCCTCGTCCCGGGTGCCATGACCGGCGATGAGCAGGGCGGGCGGCGGGGTGGTCACGATGTCTCCTCGGAATGCGAAAGGGGGTGGTACAGCAGGGCGTTGAGCGCGGCCGCGGCCACGGCCGACCCGCCCTTCTCGGACACGTTGCTCACGGCGGGCAGACCGCTCGCCCGCAACGCCTCCTTGGACTCGGCCGCACCGACGAAGCCGACGGGCAGACCGATGACGAGCGCGGGGGAGGCGTCCAGGGTCAGCAGCTCCTCCAGGGCGGTCGGCGCACAGCCGATCACCCACAGGGCGCCGGGCCCGACCTCCTCGTACGCCAGCCGGATCGCGTGCGCCGAACGGGTCAGCCCCGGCCCGGCCTTGGCGTCCTTCAGCCGGCACACGGTCTCCCGCCGGGTGATGCCGGCCGCGACCATCTCCACGTCCACGACGACCGGCGCCCCGGCGTGCAGCGCCGCATGCGCCGTGACCAGGTCACCCTCGTCCATGACCAGGTCGGTCGCGTACTCCAGGTCGGCGGCGGAGTGGATGACCCGCTCCACCACCGCCCGGGTCAGCGCCGGGAAGTGCGAGGTGTCCAGGCGGGTCCGCAGCCGCCGGAAGGACTCCTGCTCGATGGGGTGGACCACACGGTTCACCGGGCGCCCTCCTGCCCCGCGGCGGAGCCGCTCGTCGACGCAGCCTGCCAGCGGTAGCCGCGCGGCGTCACCATGCGCCCCGCGATGTTCCGGGTCGCCGTGTTGCCCACGGTCACGACCGTCATCATGTCGACCGTCGCCGGGTCGAGCGCCACCAGGGTCGTCAGCCGGCTCGACTCGTCCGGCCGCGAGGCGTTGCGCACGACACCGACGGGCGTCGCCGGCTCCCGGTGCTCGGCGAGGATCGCGAGCGCCCTGGGCAGCTGCCAGTCGCGGCCCCGGGAGCGCGGGTTGTAGAAGGTGACCACGATGTCCGCCTCGGCCGCCGCCCGCACCCGCCGCTCGATGACCTCCCACGGCGTGTGCAGGTCGGACAGGCTGATCGACACATGGTCGTGGCCCAGCGGCGCGCCCAGGACCGCCCCGGCGGCCAGCGCGGCCGTCACGCCCGGCACGCCGACCACGTCGATGTCGTCGGACGCCTCGGCGAGCGCGGGGGAGGCCATGGCGTACACGCCCGCGTCCCCGCTGCCGATCAGCGCCACCGCATGCCCCTTGCGGGCCTCGGCGACCGCCGTACGGGCCCGCTCCTCCTCCGCGCCGAGCCCCGACTCCAGCACCCGCGTGCCGGGCCGCAGCAGGTCGCGGATCTGGTCGACGTACTGGTCGAGCCCCACCAGCACCGAGGCCCGCCGCAGCTCCGCCGCCGCGCGCGGGGTGAGCAGGTCCCGGGCACCCGGGCCGAGCCCGACCACCGCGAGCCGCCCGCGCCCCGGACGGCGTACGACGGCACAGGTCGCCATGGCCGGCCGGGCCGCGGACTTCCGCTTGGGGACGAGGAGTTCACCGCCGCGCACCAGGGCAGCCGCCTCCGCCACGGACGGGGTGCCCACGGCCGCGAGGGGCGCGTCGGAGGGATTGGGCACCTGCACGGCCGCCAGCTCCTCGGCCGGGTACGTCACCAGGGGCACCCCAAGACGCTCGGCGGCGCCCACAAGGCCCGGCTCCTCCGACTTGGCGTCCACGGTGGCGAGTTCGGCCACGGACTTCTGCGCGAGGCCCGCCTCCCGCAGCGCCTCCTCGACCAGTCCGAGCACCTCCTCGACCGGCGCACCCTTGGAGGCGCCGACACCGACCACCAGGGACGGGGGCCTGAGCAGCACCTCCTGCTCGCGCGGTGCGACGGCCCGGTCCGTGAGCCGGATGGTGTACGAGCCCTGCGGCGCGGTCGGCAGCGGCGGCAGCGGCCACGGCACCTCGGCCTCCAGCGCGACCGGTTCGCCGTCCAGCAGCGCCCGGGAGACCGTGGCGACCGAGCCCTCGTACGGGAACCCGAGGGTGTCGAGGCCCGGCAGCCCCACGGCGTCCGTCGCGGTCGTCACCACCGGCTCGGCCCCCAGCAACGCGCCCACTTCGCGGGCGAGTTCGTTGGCGCCGCCGCCGTGCCCGCCGACCAGCGCCACCGCGAACCGGCCGCCCTCGTCCACGCACACCACACCCGGGTCCACCGCCTTGTCGCCGAGCAGCGGCGCGAGCAGGCGTACCGTTGCGCCCGTCGCCAGGAAGCACACCAGCTGCGCGCACTCGGCGAACGCGGCCCGGACGGCCTCCCCGACCGGGCCGTCGTACACCCGCGTACGGTCCGGCCAGGCCGCGGCCAGCCGGTCGCGTGCCGCCGCCCCCGCCGCGGTGGCGGAAATGAGGCCGATCACTGTGCAACTCCTTCACTAGACGCCGGGGTTCTGACGCCCCACAGCAGGAAAACGGGATTGGTCGCCGCCAGCCGGGTCACGTCCCCCGGCAGCGGCGCCAGCCGCGACGACTGCAGCAGCACCCCGTCACAGGTGAACCCGGCACCGATCAGCGCCTCGCGCGCCGCCGGTACCCGGTCCAGGGCGGCCATCGCGACGACGACGGTCCGCCGCGCCCGGCGCGCGCACGCGGCGACGATGGCGGGCAGCTCGCGGCCCCCGCCGCCGATGAACACGGCGTCGGGATCGTCGAGTTCGTCCAGTGCGGCCGGTGCCTCCCCGTGCACCACGCGCACGTCGACACCATGGGCGTCCGCGTTGGCACCGATCCGCTCGACCCCGTCCGGGGTCTTCTCGACGGCGACCACGGCCGCGCCGAGCCGCGCGCACTCCACGGCCACCGAGCCCGAGCCCGCGCCGACGTCCCACACCAGGTCGCCCAGGCGCGGCCCGAGCTGGGCCAGCGCCAGCGCCCGCACCTCGAACTTGGTGATCATCGAGTCCCGGTGCGCGAACTCGCTCTCGTCCAGGGCCCATTGGGCAGGGCCCGACGGCACTCCGGCGACCGTACGCAGGCCGCCCGGTTCCCGGCCCTCGTCCAGGCACAGCACCACGCTCACCGCCGTACCCCAGTCCCGGGCCGCGGCCTCGGCGGGCGTCACCCGCTCCACGCGCTCGCGCTCCGGATCACCGAGTGCGCTCGCCACGACGAGGACACGGCGGTCGTCGCCGAGCGCGGCCCCCAGCTCGGCGGGCCCGGCGCCCGGCCCGGTGAGCACGGCCACCTTGGGCCGGGCCCGGCACACGTTGACGGCCGTCCGCAGGTCACGCCCGTGCGCACTCACCACGACCGCGTCGTCCCAGGGCAGCCCGATCCGCGCGAACGCGGTGGCCACGGACGACACCCCGGGCCGCACGTCCAGCCGCCCGGACCCGAACCGCTCGGCCAGCGCCCGCACGATCCCGAAGAACCCGGGATCGCCGGAGGCCAGCACGACCACCGGCAGCTCCTTGCCGACGTACTCCCCGATCGCGTCCAGGGCGGGCGCCAGCGGCCCGAGCACGATCCGCTCCGCGCCCTCGGGCAGCCGTACGGCGTCCAGATGGCGCCGCCCGCCGACGACCAGAGCGGCACCGGCGAGGGCGTCCTCGGGGACCGGTGTCCCCGTCCCCGTACCGACAACCGTGATCAACTGTTCGCCCCCCGCTCGCGCAGGGCCCGCCGCGCCTCGGGGTCGGCCTTGCGGAACCCGTGGAAATGACCGGGGTGGTACAGGTGCGAACGCGTCCCGTGGGCGTCCAGCGCCGGGCCGACCAGGAAGAGCGTGTGCTTCCAGAGCTTGTGCTCCTTGACCGTCTCCTCCAGCGTGCCGATCGTGCACTTCACGACCAGCTCCTCCGGCCAGGTCGCCTGGTAGGCGACGACCACGGGGGTGTCCGTCGGGTAGCCGCCCTCCAGCAGCTCCCGCACCAGCTGGCCGCTGCGCGCCGCCGACAGGAAGATCGCCATGGTCGTCCCGTGCCGGGCGAACTCGCGCACCTCCTCGCCGGGCGGCATCGGTGTCTTGCCGCCGCCCAGCCGGGTGAGCACCACGGACTGGGCGACCTCCGGGATGGTCAGCTCGCGGCGGGCGAGCGCGGCGACGGCGGAGAAGGAGGAGACGCCGGGCACGATCTCGGTCTCGATGCCGATCTCCGCACACCGGTCGAGCTGCTCCTGGGTGCCGCCCCACAGGGCGGGGTCGCCGGAGTGGATGCGGGCCACCTTCAGGCCCTCGGAGCGGGCCCGCTCGTACACGGCCACGACGTCCTCGAGGGACATGGTCGCGGAATCCAGGACGTCCGCGTCCTCGCGCGCGTGCTCGAGGACCTCCGCCTGGACCAGGCTCGCCGCCCAGATCACCACGTCGGCCTCCGCGATCGCGCGCGCGGCGCGGAACGTCAGCAGGTCGGCGGCGCCGGGGCCGGCACCGACGAACGTCACCTTGCCGGTGGGGGCATCGGCCATGGGAAGGGGTCCTCTCGTACGGAAACGCAGGTCAGAAGTGGGTGAATTGTCAGGGTCTGGAGACGTGTGGGCGGTGCCGGATGTGCGCGAAGGCGCCTCCATCGGATAGCAAGGGCCTATGGCGGTCTTCGTCGCGCTCGGCGCGGTCCTGATGACGCTGGCCGGCGGCTGGACGGCACAGCGCGTGACCGACCGTCGCCATCTCGTCCTGGGGCTGGCCGGCGGCCTGATGCTGGGCGTGGTCGGCCTGGACCTGCTGCCGGAGGCGCTGCACGCAGCGGACCGCGAGATCTTCGGCGTGCCCGCGGCCCTGCTGCTGTTCGTGGCCGGTTTCCTGCTGGCCCATCTGGTGGAACGTCTCCTTGCCGCCCGGCAGGCCGCGCACGGCGCCGACGAGCACAACCACCGGGCGCCCGAGGTGGGCCTGACGGCGGCCGCCGCGATGGTCGGCCACAGTGCCCTGGACGGCGTGGCGATCGGCGCGGCCTTCCAGGTGGGCGGCGGCATGGGCACCTCCGTGGCGCTCGCCGTGATCGCGCACGACTTCGCCGACGGCTTCAACACCTTCACCATCACGAGCCTGTACGGCAACGCGCGCCGGCGGGCGATAGGCATGCTCTTCGCCGACGCCTGCGCACCCCTGGTCGGCGCCCTGTCGACCGCCTTCTTCCACATCCCGGAACCGGTACTCGGCGGCTATCTCGGCCTCTTCGGCGGCGTCCTGCTCTACCTCGCCGCCGCCGAGATCCTCCCCGAGGCCCACCACGAACACCCCGCCCGCTCCACCCTGCTGTGCACGGTCGCGGGCGCGGCCTTCATCTGGCTGGTGGTCGGGGTGTCCGGCGGCTGATCGCGCCTGGGGCGGCTCGTGGGCGCCGGGCTGCGGCACAGCTTCCCACTCCGCCGCGGGGGCGCGATCTGTGGGGAGGGCGGCAGCGATGGCGCCGCCCCGTTGAGCTTGGTGGTGGCTTTCGGCCGACCGGTGGTCGGTGTCCGGGGCGGCCGGCCCCACCGGCCGCCTCACAGCTTCCCGCCCCGCCCGCCGTCCCGCCGCGGGGGCGCGATCAGCGTGGAGAGGTACGGCAGCGGCGACCCGTCCAGGTCTGCGGCCGGCCGCACCGACTCCTCCGGCAGCCCGAGCGCCGAGCCCCACACGGCCTCCCCGATCCGCCCGGTCTCCCGCAGCGCCTCGGCGACCTCGGCGGCCTGCCGTCCGAACTTGTACGCCACGACGGTCCCCGGCCCGGCCAGCGCCTCCTTGAGCACGGCCGCCCCGGCCGTCACCGGCACCAGCGTCAGCGGCTCGGTGCCCTCCGTGAGCACGGCCCCCGACCGCGCGGCAAGATCCTGCATCGCGGTGATCCCGGGCACGGTCTCCACCACGACACCCGGCACCAGCTCCGCGATCGTCTGCGCGAGGTACGTGAACGTCGAGTACACATTCGGATCCCCGATGGTGGCGAAGGCGACGGACCCGTGCGCGCGCAGCAGCCCGGCGACCCGCTCGCCCGCCGCATCCCAGGCCGCCTCCCGGCGCGCCCGGTCCGTCCGCTCGTTCAGCGCGAACACCACCCGGACGACCTTCTCCTCGGGCACGTAGTGCAACACGGTCGCCTCGGCCCGCCCCCGCTCCCCGGTGTCCATCACCGGTACGACGACGACGTCGGCCGCGCGCAGCGCGTTGACCCCCTTGACGGTCACCAGCTCCGGGTCACCGGGACCGACCCCGACACCGACCAGCCTGCTGCTCATGACGTCCGGCACCTCTCGACGAACCGACGGGCCACACCGGGCTCGGACGCCCAGTGCGTGTGCAGATAACTCGCGTGCACGCCCTGTTGGACAAAACCTTCGACCCGCCTCACCGGGGCCCGCAGCCCCCAGGCGGGAGCGGCACCGGCGCCGGGCTCGACGACCGTGCGATGAAACTCGTGCCCGCGCATCCGCGTCCCCGCGACGGCCAGCACACTGTCCCCGACGGCCACCGCGTCCCGGTACCCGAGGGTGAGCCGCTCCGTCATCCGCGCGGTGGCGTCGAGGACGCCGCACATCGGGAGTCCGTCCAGCTCTCGGCAGAGGTAGAGCAGCCCGGCACACTCGGCGGCTACGGGCGCGCCGCTCAGCGCCAGTTCGGCGATGGCCTTGCGGAGCGGCTCGTTGGCGGACAGCTCACTGGCGTACACCTCGGGGAAACCACCCCCGATGACCAACCCGGCGGTCCCTTCGGGCAGTTGCTCATCGCGGAGCGGATCGAAGGTGACCACTTCGGCACCGGCGGCGGTGAGCAGTTCGGTGTGCTCGGCGTAGGAGAAGGTGAAGGCGGGGCCACCGGCCACGGCAACCACCTCACGCTGGTCCGGTGCGGTGACGGGCGGTTCCCAAGGAGGACAGGACAACGCTCCCGCACCTCGTGCCAGTCCCAGCAGAGCTTCGAGATCGCACCCCTGCTCCACCTGCGCGGCCATCGCTGCCACCGCGTCCAAGGCGTCGGTCCGTCGCTCTGCGACCGGCACCAGCCCCAGATGCCGCGACGGCGTATCCACCCGGGCCACCCGCCGCAGCACCCCCAGAACCGGCACCCCGGCCGAGTCCAGGGCGTCCCGCAGCAGCTCCTCATGCCGGTCCGATCCGACCTTGTTCAGGATCACGCCCCCGACCCGCACCTCCGGATCCCAGGAGGCAAACCCATGTACCAGCGCCGCCACCGACCGCGACTGCGACGACGCGTCCACGACCAGCACCACCGGCGCCCGCAACAGCTTGGCGACATGGGCCGTGGACGCGAGTTCCCCCTCGCCCGCGGCCCCGTCGTACAGCCCCATCACGCCCTCGACGACGGCGAGGTCGCAGCCCTGCGCGCCATGCGCGAACAGCGGCCCGATCAGCGAAGGACCGCACAGATACGCGTCCAGGTTCCGCCCCACCCGCCCGGTGGCGAGCGCGTGATACCCGGGGTCGATGTAGTCCGGCCCCACCTTGTGCGCGGACACGGCGAGCCCCCGCGCGGCGAACGCGGCCATCAGCCCCGTGGCGACGGTGGTCTTGCCGCTGCCGGACGACGGCGCGGCAATGACCAGCCGGGGAACGGAACTCACCACTCGATGCCCTTCTGGCCCTTCTGCCCCGCGTCCATCGGGTGCTTGACCTTGGACATGTCGGTCACGAGGTCGGCGAAGCCGACGAGCTTCTCGGGCGCGTTACGGCCGGTGATCACCACGTGCTGAGTCCCGGGCCGGTTGCGCAGGACATCCACCACCTCGTCCGTGTCCACCCACCCCCAGTGCATCGGGTAAGCGAACTCGTCCAGCACGTACAGCCGGTACGTCTCGGCCGCCAGGTCCCGCTTGACCTGCTCCCAGCCCTCCCGGGCCTTCTCCTCGTTGTCCATCTGGGCATCCCGCTGGACCCAGGACCAGCCCTCGCCCATCTTGTGCCAGTCGACGGTCCCGCCCTGCCCGGAGGCGCCGAGCACGCGCAGCGCGTTCTCCTCGCCGACCTTCCACTTCGCCGACTTGACGAACTGGAACACCCCGATCGGCCATCCCTGGTTCCAGGCACGCAGCGCAAGCCCGAACGCCGCGGTCGACTTGCCCTTGCCGATGCCCGTGTGCACGACGACCAGCGGCCGGTTGCGCCGCTGCCGGGTCGTCAGCCCGTCGTCCGGAATCACACTCGGCTGTCCCTGCGGCATTACGCAGCCCTCCTCGAAGTTCCCTGCACGTCCCTGACCAGCCCGGCGATCGAGTCGGCCCGCAGCTCGTCCAGCGTGACGGCCGTACCGCCCAGCTCACCCGCGAGCTGCCCGGCGAGCCCGAGCCGCACCGGCCCCGACTCGCAGTCCACGACCACGGAGGCGACCCCGTCGGCCGCGAACAGCCGCGCCGCACGCCCCGCCAGCGCGACCGGCTCCGGGCCGCCGGTCGCCCGCCCGTCGGTCACCACGACCACCAGCGCCCGCCGCGCCGGATCCCGCAACCGCTCCACCCGCAGCACCTCGTGCGCCTTGAGCAGCCCGGCCGCGAGCGGCGTACGACCGCCCGTCGGCAGCGACTCCAGCCGGGCGGCAGCGGCGTCGACGGACGACGTCGGCGGCAGGGCCACGTCCGCCGAGGCGCCCCGGAAGGTCACCAGCCCCACCTTGTCCCGCCGCTGGTAGGCGTCCAGCAGCAGGGACAGCACGGCACCCTTCACGGCGCCCATCCGCTGCCGCGCCGCCATCGACCCGGAGGCGTCCACGACGAACAGCACGAGGTTCCCCTCACGCCCCTCCCGCGTCGCCTGCCGCAGATCGTCCCGGCGCAGCACCAGCCCCGGCCCGGACCGCCCGCGCGCCCGCTGATGCGGGGCGGCGGCCTGCACGGTGGCTGCCAGATGCAGCTTGGTGAGCGTCCCCCGGGGCCGCCGGGCCCCGGTCGTGCGCCCGTGCTCGGTCCGCGCGCGCGAGCGCCGCCCGGCGGCACCCTCGCCGATCCCGGGCACGCTCAGCACCTTCGTACGGAACGGCTCGGCGGCCCGCACGGGCGTCTGCTCCCGCGCGCCGGACGCCTGCGGCTGCCCGCCCTCACCGGCCTCGGGCTGCGCGGCACTGCCGCCGTCGCCCTGGGGACCGCTGTCGGGCGCCGGCTGTCCGCCGCCGCCACCCGGCCCGTCGGGCTCGGGATCGTCGTCGCCTTCGCCCGAGAACTGCTCCAGCGTCTCGTCGAGCTTGTCCTCGTCGAGGCCCGGCGCGTCGAAGGGATTCCTGCGCCTCCGGTGCGGCAGCGCCAGCAGAGCCGCCTGCCTGACATCCTCGGCGAGCACGTCCGTCCGCCCGGCCCACGCGGCCAGCGCGGTCGCCGTACGCGCCATCACGATGTCGGCACGCATGCCGTCCACCTCGAAGGCCGCGCAGGTCGCCGCGATCTGCCGCAGCGCCCCGTCACCCAGCCGCACCTGCGGCAGCAACTCCCGTGCCGCGACGATCCGTTGCCGTACGGTGGCCTCCTCGCCGGCCCACCGTGCGGCGAAGCCGGCCGGATCGTCGTCGTACGCCAGCCGACGCCGTACGACCTCCACCCGCTGCTCCGGCTCCCGCGAGGCCGCGACCTCCACGGTCAGCCCGAACCGGTCGAGCAACTGCGGCCGCAGCTCGCCCTCTTCGGGGTTCATCGTGCCGACGAGCAGGAACTTCGAGGCATGCCGTACGGAGACACCCTCGCGCTCGACGTACGAGGCGCCCATCGCCGCCGCGTCCAGCAGCAGGTCGACCAGGTGGTCGTGGAGGAGGTTGACCTCGTCCACGTACAGGATCCCGCGGTGCGCGTCGGCCAGCAGGCCCGGCTCGAACGCCTTCACGCCCTCCGCCAGCGCCCGCTCGATGTCGAGCGCGCCCACCAGCCGGTCCTCGGAGGCACCGACGGGCAGCTCGACCATGCGGGACGGGCGCGTCGTACCGGATGCCGGCTCGTGCGGGCCGTCCGGGCAGGACGGGTCCGGCGCCGCCGGGGCACAGGAGAAACGGCATCCGGGGACCACGGACACCTCCGGCAGCAGCGCCGAAAGGGCTCGTACCGCGGTCGACTTCGCGGTGCCCTTCTCGCCGCGCACCAGCACACCGCCGACCGCCGGCGACACGGCGTTCAGCAGCAGCGCGAGCCGCAGGTCGTCCTGGCCGACGACGGCCGTGAACGGAAACGGGGTACTCACTTCTCGTCGCCCTCCAAGTCGCCTTCCAGCTCCAGATAGGTGGCGCGCAGCTGCTCCAGCGTGTCCGCGTCCGGCTCGGCCCACAGCCCGCGGTCCGCCGCCTCCAGCAGCCGCTCGGTGATCCCGCGCAGCGCCCACGGGTTGGACTTCTTCATGAAGTCCCGGTTCTCGGGGTCGAAGACGTACTCCGCGCTGAGCTTCTCGTACATCCAGTCGTCGACCACGCCCGCCGTCGCGTCGTAGCCGAACAGGTAGTCCACGGTCGCCGCCATCTCGAAGGCGCCCTTGTAGCCGTGCCGGCGCATCGCCGCCATCCAGCGCGGGTTGACCACCCGGGCCCGGAAGACGCGGTGGGTCTCCTCGCCCAGCGTGCGGGTCTTCACCTGGTCCGGTACGGCACTGTCACCGACGTACGCCTCAGGATTGGCGCCGGTCAGGTGGCGGACCATGGCGACCATGCCGCCGTGGTACTGGAAGTAGTCGTCGGCGTCGACCAGGTCGTGCTCGCGGGTGTCGACGTTCTTCGCGGCGACCGCGATCCGCTTGAACGCGGTCTCCATGTCCCCGCGCGCCGCCCGCCCGTCCAGCCCCCGCCCGTACGCGTACCCGCCCCACACCGCGTACACCTCGGCGAGGTCGGCGTCGGAGCGCCAGTTGCGGGCGTCGATCAGCGGCAGCAGACCGGCGCCGTACGCGCCCGGCTTCGAGCCGAAGATACGGGCCGTGGCGCGCCGCCGGTCACCGTGCTCGGCGGTGTCCTCGTCGGCGTGCGCCCTGACGAAGTTCTGGTCGGCCGGCTCGTCCAACTCGGCCACCTTCCGCACCGCGTCGTCGATCAGCCCGACCACATGCGGGAACGCGTCCCGGAAGAAGCCGGAGATGCGGACCGTGACGTCGATGCGCGGCCGGCCCAGCTCCGCCAGGGGAATCACCTCGAACCCCGTCACCCGGCGCGAGGCCTCGTCCCACACCGGACGGCAGCCGATCAGCGCCAGGATCTCGGCGATGTCGTCGCCCTGGGTGCGCATCGCCGACGTGCCCCACACCGTCAGACCGACCGACTTCGGGTACTCACCGGTGTCCTGGAGATACCGCTGCACGAGCGAGTCGGCGAGCGACTGGCCGACCTCCCAGCTCAGTCGGGAGGGGATGGCCTTGGGGTCGACGGAGTAGAAGTTGCGGCCGGTCGGCAGCACGTTGACCAGACCGCGGGTCGGGGAGCCCGAGGGGCCGGCCGGGACGTAACCGCCGTTCAGCGCCTTGAGGATGTGGCCGATCTCGTCGGTCGTGCGGGCGAGCCGGGGGACCACCTCGGTGCAGGCGAACTCCAACACCCCAACCGCGTCCGCGAGTTCGGCGCCCACCACCTCACGGACGAGCGGCGCACTCTCGGCCACCGCCCAGTCGCGGGCCTCCATGCCCTCCGCGATCCGCCGGCACAGCTGCTCCAGCAGGTCGATCGCGTCGGCGGCGGTACGGGCAGGGCCTTCGACCAGGTCGGTCAGCTCGACCGGCACCTTCACCGGCGCGCCCGGCTCGGCCAGCAGCTCTTTCTCGACGAGCCCGAAATGGGCCGCCAGTGAGGCCCGCAGCCCCGGCAGCGCGTTCGCCTGCCCGCCCCACACCTGGGAGGCGCGCAGCACGGCGAGGACCAGGTTCACGCGCGGCTCGGCGACCGGGCCGCCGCCGAGGATGTGCAGGCCGTCACGGATCTGCACGTCCTTGATCTCGCACAGATAGCCGTCGATGTGCATGACGAACTCGTCGAAGTCGTCGTCCTCCGGCTGCTCGTCCACATGCAGGTCGTGGTGCAGCTCGGCCGCCTTGACCAGCGTCCAGATCTGCGCCCGCACGGCCGGGGCCTTCGCCGGGTCCAGGTCGGAGACGAGTGCGTACTCGTCCAGCAGCTGCTCCAGCTTGGCCAGGTCGCCGTAGGTGTCGGCACGCGCCATCGGCGGTACGAGGTGGTCGACCACCGTGGCGTGCCCGCGCCGCTTGGCCTGGGTGCCCTCGCCGGGGTCGTTGACGATGAACGGGTAGACGAGCGGCAGGTCACCGAGGACGGCGTCCGGCGCACACCCGCGCGACAGCCCCAGCCCCTTGCCCGGCAGCCACTCCATCGTGCCGTGCTTGCCCATGTGCACGATCGCGTCGGCGCCGAAACTGTTCTCCAGCCAGCGGTAGGCCGCCATGTAGTGGTGCGAGGGCGGCATGTCGGGGTCGTGGTAGATCGCGATCGGGTTCTCGCCGAAGCCGCGCGGCGGCTGGATCATCACGACGACGTTCCCGAACTGCAGGGAGGCCAGGACGATGTCCTCGCCGTCCACGTACAGGCTGCCCGGCGGCTCGCCCCACGCTTCCAGCATCGCGTCCCGCAGCTCGGGGTCGAGCTTCTCGAACCAGGCCCGGTAGTCGGCGAGCGGCACCCGCGCGGGCGCTGCGGCCAGCTGGTCCTCCGTCAGCCACTCCACGTCGTGCCCGCCGGCCTCGATGAGCCGGTGGATCAACTCGTCGCCGTTGTCGGGGTAGTCGGTGAGTCCGTAGCCGGCTTCCTTCAGGGCGTCCAGGACGCGCACCGCCGAGGCGGGGGTGTCGAGGCCGACGGCGTTGCCGACGCGCGAGTGCTTGGTCGGGTACGCGGTGAAGACGAGCGCGAGCTTCTTGTCGGCGTTCGCCTTGTGCTTGAGCCGGGCGTGCCGTACGGCGATCCCGGCCACCCGCCCGGCTCGCTCCGGGTCGGCGACGTACACCGGGACCTCGTCCGGGCCCTGCTCCTTGAAGGAGAACGGCACGGTGATCAGCCGGCCGTCGAACTCCGGGATCGCCACCTGCATCGCCGCGTCCATGGGGGACAGGGCCGCGTCGGACTCCTCCCAGGCATTCTTGGAGGAGGTCAGGCAGAGGCCCTGCAGAACGGGCACGTCGAGGTCGGCGAGGGCCCCGATGTCCCAGGCCTCCTCGTCGCCGCCCGCCGAGGCCTGCGAGGCATGCGTACCGCCGGCCGCGAGGACGGTGGCGACCAGGGCGTCGGCCCGGCCCAGCAGCTCGTACAGCCCGGCGTCCGCACCGCGCAGCGAACCGCAGTACACGGGAAGCGCGTTGGCACCCTGCGCCTCGATCGCCGCGCACAGCGTGTCCACGAAGGCGGTGTTGCCGCTCAGCTCGTGCGCCCGGTAGAAGAGCACGCCGACGGTGGGGCGGCCGTCCCGGATCCCGTACGAGCCGTGCACCCCGTACTCCGGCATCTTCCGGGGCTCCTCGAACCCCTCGCCGGTCAGCAGCACGGTGTCGGACAGGAACCGGGCCAGCTCGGTCAGGTTGTCGGGCCCGCCCTCGACCAGGTACTTCAGGGCCTCCGCCACGACACCCGCCGGGACGGAGGACTCGGCCATCAGCTCGGCGTCCGGCACGGCCTCGCCGCCCAGCAGCACGGTCGGCACACCGGACGCCCGCAGCGCGGCCAGCCCGTCCTCCCAGGCACGCTTGCCGCCCAGCAGCCGTACGACGGCGATGTCCGCGCCCTCGACAAGGCCGGGCAGCTCGCCGGCCACGTCGACCCGGGTCGGATTGCCGATCCGGTACGCCGCGCCGGAGGCCCGGGCCGCCAGCAGATCGGTGTCGGCGGTCGACAACAACAACACTGTGCTCATGCAGGCGCTCCCGGTGGAATGAAAGGCAGTCCTTGCGGCGCGCCCGACTCGATGAGCCGCCAGAGCGCGTCGGTGTCCGCGTGCTGTTCGATCAGGTCGCCGAGCCGGTCGAGCTGCTCCTCGCGCAGCGCGGCGAACGAGGTGTCGGGGGCCGGCACGAAGCGGCGGCCCGCGGCGGCGGCCACCTCGCGCAGGAAGGCCCGCCGGAAACCGTCCGACTCCAGGGAGCCGTGCCAGTGCGTGCCCCAGGTCTGGCCGACCCGGCAGCCGTCCAGGAAGGCTTCGCCGCCGGTTACTTCGGCGACTCCGTGATGGATCTCGTACCCCTCGACGTGCTCGCCGAGGGCTTCCCCGGTCGGCCGGGTGAGGGTCTTCTCGCGGGCGAACCGCACGCGCACCGGGAGTACCCCGAGGCCCCGCACCTGACCGGCGCGCGACTCGACCTCGTCCTCGATGTGTTCGCCGAGGATCTGGAAGCCGCCGCAGATGCCGAGGACCGGGCGTCCTTCCGCGGCCCTTCTGACGAGGGCGTCCGCGAGCCCCCGCTCCCGCAGCCACGCGAGGGCCTTGACCGTCCCCCGAGTCCCCGGGATCACCACGAGGTCCGCGTCCGCCAGCTCCTCCGGCCGGTCCACGAACCGCACCACGACACCCGGTTCGGCGGCGAGTGCGTCCACGTCGGTGAAGTTGGACATGAGCGGGATGGCGCACACCGCCACCCGCAGCACGTCCTCGCCGACCGGCGGGGCGGTGTTCGACTCGCGTACCGTCCCACGGAGGGAGACTCGCAGTCCGTCCTCCTCGTCGATGCCGAGCCCGTGCTGGAAGGGCAGGACGCCGTACGTGTGCCGCCCGGTGAGCCCGTGCAGCATGTCCAACCCCGGCTCCAGCAGAGTGACGTCGCCGCGGAACTTGTTCACCAGGAAGCCGGCCACCAGCTCCTGGTCCTCGGGCGAGAGCAGGGCGACCGTCCCGAAGAAGGAGGCGAAGACGCCGCCGCGGTCGATGTCGCCGACGACAAGCACAGGGAGCCGGGCGTTCCGCGCGATCCCCATGTTCACGATGTCGGTCCGCCGCAGATTGATCTCCGCGGGCGAACCGGCCCCCTCACAGATCACCGCGTCATACGTGCCCCGCAACTCGGCGAGACACTCCAGCACGGTGCCGAGGAGCTGCTGCTGGCGCCCCCCGTGATACCCGCGTGCGCTCAGCTCGCCCACGGGCTTCCCGAGCAGCACCACTTGACTGCTCTGTTCCCCACCGGGCTTGAGCAGCACGGGATTCATCAGCGCGGTCGGCTCGACCCGGCAGGCCTGGGCCTGCATCGCCTGCGCCCGCCCGATCTCGGCACCCTCGCGCGTGACGAAGGAGTTGAGGGACATGTTCTGCGCCTTGAAGGGCGCCACCTTCACGCCCTGGCGCACCAGCCACCGGCAGATCCCGGCCGTCACGACGCTCTTGCCGGCGTCGGAGGTGGTGCCGGCGACGAGGAGACCACCGTTCACTTCCCACGTCCCTTCACGAGTCGGCGCGCAGCGAGCGTGACGCCGAGCGCGAGCAGGCCGACGCGGCGGGAGAGCCGTACCGCCCGGTCGATGTCGGTGACCCGGACGGCCCGTCCGGCGCCCCCGCCCAGCACGGGCCGGTGTTCGACGCGCCCGCCGTAGGAGAGCGTCCCGCCCAGCCGCACGCCGAGGGCACCCGCGAACGAGGCTTCGACGGGCCCGGCGTTGGGGCTCGGATGCTTGCGTGCGTCGGCCCGCCAGGCGCGCACGGCGCCGCGGGGGTCGGGGCCGGCCGCGGCGGCGAGTACGGCGGTCAGCCGCGCCCCCGGCCACCCCGCGACGTCGTCCAGCCGGGCCGAGGCCCAGCCGTAGCGGCGGTGGCGGGCCGACTTGTGCCCCACCATCGCGTCCAGGGTGTTGACGGCCCGGAACCCGAGCAGCCCGGGCACCCCGCCCACGGCACCCCACACCAGCGCGCCCACGACGGCGTCGGAGGTGTTCTCGGCGACGGACTCCACGACCGCCCGGGCGATCCCGTCGGCGTCGAGGGCCTGCGGATCCCGTCCGCACAGATGCGGCAGCCGCGCCCGTGCGGCCTCGACGTCCCCGGCCTCCAGGGCGCGTCCGACGGTCCGCGCCTCCCTCGCGAGCGAAGTGCCCCCGACCACGGCCCAGGTGGCGGCGGCGGTCAGCGCGACGGAGGCGACAGGGGAGCGGCGCACGGCGCGTTCGGCGGCGGCGCCCAGAGCGACGGCTCCGCCGGCGCACACGGCGGTGTGCAGCGCACCCCAGCCGCGGTGGTCGTGCCACAGTGCGCGTTCCACGGCTGCGGCCGTCCGCCCGAACACGGCGACCGGATGCCCCCGGCGAGGGTCACCGAGGAGCAGGTCGCCGAGAAGGCCGGCGGCGGCGCCGTACGCGTAGGAGCGATCGGCACCCATCGGCTCAGCCGGCCGTGGGGGCAGGCAGGGCCCGGTTACTGAACCTCGAACGGCAGCCGCGCATGGCGATATGTCCTCACTCAGGGTGTCCGCGCCCTGGTTCGACGAGACCGGCGGTGAGAGTTCCTGGCTCCCGGGATTCCTTCCCCGGTGACAGTGGCGGGACCGCGCCGGATTCGCACCGGCTTCCTCTCCTGCCGCCGTACATGGCGTGGGCAGTCCACCACGCCCCCGGAAGGGCCGTCAACTTGCCTTTGACCTGGGACGCCGGACTGTGCTGAGGCCCACACCGCGGCTGTTTCGGGCGGGGTGGAACGGCCCTGTGGGACCCCGTCCCGGACACACGTCCGCCCTGCCGGTCGGCTGAACACGCCGGACCGGCAGGGCGGATGCGGAGGATGTGCGCTCGGGCGTCAGGCCTTCGCCACGATCAGATGGATCCCGTACGCCACCGCGGCCGCACAGGCGGCGAAGCAGACGTACGCGCTCGTCACGGCCAGCGCCGCGGAGTTGCCCTGGGCCGCGGCCTTCTCCCGGCGGGCGAGCGCGGTGACGCCGAGGGTGAACAGGGCCACCAGGCCCATGGTCACGGCGAGGCTGACGCCGAAGACGGAGCCGAGGGCCGCCCAGTCGATCTTCATGGGGATGCTTCCTTCAGAGTCCGGGTTCGGGGTCAGACCGTGGCGGCCGGCGGGGTCGCCGGAGCCGGTTCGGCGGCGGTCTGGGCCGGGATGGTGGCCGTGAGGTCCTCGGTGACGGTGCCCGCGGGGGGCGGGGTCACCGCGGCGATGGCGGTGGTCACCACGCCGGCCGGCTCGGCGGTGCCGTCGACGGCGTTGACGTTGGTGTGGTCGACGACCTCGCGGCGGGAGATCTTCCAGATCGCGGCGCTGGCGCCGACCAGGAAGACGGCGACGAGTGCGGTGCCCCAGTCACCCAGGTCCGTGACGGACTCGGCGCCCGCGCCGACCAGCGCGGCGGCCGGGAGGGTCAGCGCCCAGGCGACGAACATGCGGGTCGCGGTGGACCAGCGGACCACACCGCCCTTGCGGCCCAGGCCCGCACCCATCACCGAGCCGGAGACGACGTGGGTGGTGGAGAGGGAGAAGCCGAGGTGGGAGGAGGCCAGGATGGCCGTGGCCGCGCTGGTCTGGGCGGCGAAGCCCTGGCGCGGCTCCAGGTCGGTCAGGCCCTTGCCCATGGTGCGGATGATGCGCCAGCCGCCGATGTAGGTGCCTAGCGCGATGGCCAGACCCGCGGAGAGGATGACCCAGGTGGGAGGGTTGGAGCCGGGGGCGAGGGAGCCGCCGGCGACCAGGGCGAGGGTGATGATGCCCATCGTCTTCTGGGCGTCGTTGGTGCCGTGGGCGAGGGAGACCAGGCCGGCGGAGGCGATCTGGCCGGCGCGGTAGCCCTTGCGGGTGGCCTCGCTGTCGGCGTTCTTGTCGATGCCGTAGGAGAACCGGGTGGCGAGCATCGCCGCGAGACCGGCCACGATCGGGGCGGCGACCGCCGGGAGCAGCACCTTGGTGACGAGCACGTCACCGTGGACGGCACCGAAGCCTGCGGAGGCGACGGTGGCGCCGACCAGGCCGCCCATCAGGGCGTGCGAGGAGCTGGAGGGCAGTCCCACCAGCCAGGTCAGCAGGTTCCAGAGGATCGCGCCGACCAAGGCGGCGAATATGACCTCGGGACGTATGCCGGTCTCGTCGACGAGACCCTTGGAGATCGTGTTGGCGACCTCCACGGAGAGGAAAGCTCCCACAAGGTTGAGGGCGGCGGACATGGCCACCGCGATCTTGGGCTTGAGGGCGCCGGTCGAGATGGTCGTGGCCATCGCGTTGGCGGTGTCGTGGAAACCGTTCGTGAAATCAAACGCGAGTGCGGTTACCACCACAATCGCGAGGATCAGCGAGAAGCTTTCCATTTACCCAGGCAATCGTTAGAGGTCATCGGCCGTTGGACCGTAGGCAACCTGGATGAACGGAAGGTGAACTGGGGCGGGCGTCAGGGTGTCGTCAACGGGGGATTGGGATTGCCTTCAGGGTCGACGCCCCAAGCGCCCCTTGGCTACCGGCCCCGCGCGAAGGCCCGCAGCCGGCTCGGCGGCCCCTCGAAGAGATTCTGGTCACCCGGCAGGCCGCCCTCGGTGCCGTACTGCCAGAAGGTCCAGTCCGACCAGCCGCCCGGCAGCGACCCCGGGTCCGATGTGCCGTGCCGGGCGATCCACAAGGGGTGGTCCGAGGCGAAGGCGCGGCTGTTGCCCGTGCAGGCCTTCCACCAGCGGGCGGTGGTGTAGATCACCGGGCGGCGGCCGGTCTTCCGGTCGACCTCGTCGCTGAAGGACCGGATCCAGTCGACCATCCGCTTCCAGCCCAGCCCGTAGCACCTGTGGTCCTTGTCGTACGGGTTGTACTCGATGTCGAGCGCCGGCGGCAGCGTCCAGCCGTCCGCCCGCCAGTCGCCGCCGTGCCGCACGAAGTACGCGGCCTGCTCGGCGCCCGGGGACCGGTCCGGCCGGGCGAAGTGGTACGCGCCGCGGACCAGGCCCGCCCGGCGCGCGCCGCCGTACTGCCGGTCGAAGTAGGGGTTGCGGTAGGTCGTGGACTCGGTCGCCTTGACGTAGGCGAACCGGGCGCCGTCCGAGCGGGCGGACGGCCAGTCGACGTGCTCCTGGTGCGAGGACACGTCCTGCCCGCGGAGCGAGCCCGCCGGGTACGCCGACGACACGTCCTGCCCGCGGAGCGGGTCCGCCGCGTACATCGGCGGCCCCGCCGTCGCGGCCTGGGCGCCCACGAGGGCGAGCGCGGCGACGGCGGCCGCGAGCGCGCCCGCGCGGCGAACGGAACGGAAAGGTGTGCGATCACGAGCCACGCGTCCCCCTGGAGTGGCGATGGAACGTCGTCCAGTGAGTTGGAAAGATCATTGAATGCCTGATGATCATGAAAGATCGGCGGATCTTCGACGTTTCGGCGGGATCTTCACCCTCTCGGCGGTACGCGTTCCGGCCCCGCGCACACGGGACGGCAGCCCCCGCGCCGGGCCGGCTGGCAGGATCGCGGCATGGCTGAAGAGCGGCGGGACATGCAACAGGAAGCGGAACAGGAAGCGGTGCACGTCTGGGAGGCGCTGGTCGCGACGGCCCGCCGGACCGTCGCCGACGGGCTGGTCGTCGGCACCTCCGGCAACGTCTCGGCGCGCGTCGGTGACCTCGTGCTGGTCACCCCGTCGGGCGTGCCCTACGACCGGCTGACCCCGGACGACATCACCGGCGTCGACCTCGGCGGCCGGCAGGTGCTCGGCACGCTCGTGCCGACCAGCGAACTGCCCATGCACCTCGCCGTCTACCGCACCACCGACGCCCGCGCCGTCGTCCACACCCACGCCGTGCACGCCACGGCCGTCTCCACCCTCGTGAGCGAGCTGCCCCCGGTCCACTACATGGCAGCTGGGCTCGGCGGCCGCGACGGTCGCATCCGGGTAGCCCCCTATGCGACCTACGGCACCGACGAGCTGGCGGAGAACATGCTCCGCGCCCTCGCCGACCGCTCCGGCTGCCTGCTGCAGAACCACGGCACGATCACCTACGGCACCACCCTCGACCAGGCCTACGACCGCACCGCCCAACTGGAGTGGATGTGCCGCCTGTGGCTGACGGCATCCTCCGTACCGGGCCTGACCCCCTCCCTGCTGACCGATGCCCAGATGACCGAGGCAGCGACACGTTTGAAGGGGTACGGCCAGCAGCGGTGACCCCATGCCCGCCCACCCCTTTGTTCCATGTCCCGGCTCTTCCGCTGGCCGTCGGCCCGGACCCCCACGACACTGGAACCCGTGCGCACCGTCAAAGCGACCGCCGCCGCACTCACCGCGGTCCTGGCCGCCGGCGCGGCATCCGTGGCCGCCGGACGTCTGGCCAGTGACGCCGCGCTGAAGGCGCCCCCGGGCCGTCCGCTGCCCACCGAACCCCGGCTCACCGTGCACGGCACGGCAGCGGGGCGGATCACCCTCACCCGCGACCTGGCCTCCCTGCGCCCCGGCACCTACGGCCTGGCCGACGACGGCTCCCACGCGGTCGTCGGCCCTGTCCTGGAGACGGCCGAGCACACCGCCGACACCGTCGTACGCCGCCTCATACGCGTCACGCACGGCACCCTCGCCTCCGGCGACGCCGTCTGGCTCACCCCGAACGTGCACGTCGGCAATCCGCGCACCGCCCTCGGCCTCGACCACGACGACCTCGACGTGCCCGGCGAACTCGGCTCCCTGCCCGCCTGGTTCGTGCCCGGGGCCCGCGACACCTGGGTGATCGCCGTGCACGGTCTCGGCGCCACCCGCGAGCAGGCCATGAACGTCATGGAGTTCCTGCACGCCCGCCGCCTGCCGGTCCTCGCCCTCGCCTACCGCGGCGACCTCGGCGCCCCGCGCCCGCCGGACGGTCTGAACCACCTCGGCGAGACCGAGTGGCGCGACGTGGACGCGGCGATCCGCCACGCCGTCCGCCACGGCGCCGGCCGGGTCGTCCTCCTCGGCTGGTCCACCGGCGCCACCATGGCCCTGCGCGCCGCCGAACGCTCCGCCGTGCGCGACCGGGTCGCCGGGCTGATCCTCGACTCGCCGGTGCTCAGCTGGCAGGCCACCCTGCGCGCCCTCGCCCACGCCCGCCACACCCCGCAGCCCCTGCTCCCGCTCGCGGTGTGGGCCGCGCAGGGCCGGGCCGGGCTGGACGCCGACCGGGCCGCCGAGACCGCCGACCCCGGCCGGCTCGCCGTACCCACGCTGATCGTCCACGGTCCTGACGACACGGTCGCCCCCTGGGAGTACTCCCGCCGCCTCGCCGCCCGCCGCCCCGACCGCGTCGCCCTGCA
The DNA here is from genome assembly GCF_055570785.1 of Streptomyces sp. NPDC031100. Classification (NCBI taxonomy): domain Bacteria; kingdom Bacillati; phylum Actinomycetota; class Actinomycetes; order Kitasatosporales; family Streptomycetaceae; genus Streptomyces; species Streptomyces sp. NPDC031100. The sequence goes on along the minus strand of NZ_JBVIGN010000001.1, from coordinate 60,159 downwards.
CACCGTGCCCGAGGCCCCGCACGCGGCGATGTGGAACGCCGACCCGGCGGAGTACGAGGAACGGCTGCGCCGGTTCCTGACCCCGCTGATGTGAGGACGTCCCCGATCCGCCCCGCACGAGTCGGAAGCCCCGGTTCCGTTCGTTCCGTTTAAGGCCGTACGACTGGCCTGATCATGACTCTGCGGCCGGTATCGGAGCCGGTGCGTTGGCCAGCCCCGTCGCCCCCCGTGACATTCCGTTTGGGTTTTCGGACCGTCAACCGGAAGACTGCACCCGTGACGTCCCGTATCCCGCGCGACTCCAGGCTTCGACTCGTCCGACCGCGACCCCTGGCCGCCGCCCCCAGAGCTGTGAACCAGCGGCGCCCGCGGCGCCCCGCACCCCGGCCGCCGGAGGGGACCCCGGCCCCGTCCGAACTGGCCAGAATGGCGCGCAGGGGCCTGGCCGGCGCGGTCCGCGTCGCCCGCTGGGCCGACACCGCCCTCGGCCCCGGCCGCAACGGCGCCACCGCCGACGGCAAGGCCACCCTCTCCGACGCGACCGCCGAACGGGCCGCCGCCGACCTCGGCCTGAGCAGCGCTCAGGTCCGCGCCGACTGGGACACCGCCCGCCTCGCCGGACTGGTCGAGGTGCACGGGGACAGTGCGCGCCCCGGCTGGCGCCTGCGTGCCTGGGACCGTGACGACAGCGCCGTGCTGCGCGGCTGGGTCGCGCTCTTCGACGCCTGGTCGCTCGCCTGCCCGGAACCCGAGGACCACGAGCCCGCCGTCGTCGGCGAGGTTGTCTCGGCCATGCCCCAGGTGCTCTCCTTCCTCCAGCTCTCCGCCGGTCCCGTCCCGGTCGAGCAGCTGCTCGACCTGCTCCAGCAGCGGGTCACCGAACTGCGCACCGAGCGCTGCGAGGTCTCCTACGAGCCCGCCTCCGCCGGGACCGCCGGGCGCCTCGGACCGGCGGAGCCCGCATTCGCCGGGGACACCCCGCTCGGCCCCCTCCTCGACTGGGCCCTGCAGGCCCTCGCCTCCGTCGGCGCCCTGACCTGCGGCGAGGCCCAGGCCACGCTCACCCCGCTGGGCAGCTGGGCGGTCTGGGTCAAGCTGGAGCAGATCTGCGTGGCCGCGCAGAGCCCCGCCGGGAACATCGAGCAGTCCGCCGAGGACATGCTCCGCGGCTGCGCCCAGCTCCGCCCGAACGCGGCCCGCGCCGAGTACCGCGCCTGGCTCGCCGCCCGCCCCGTCGGCAGCGCCGTCACCGAACTGATCCACGCCGCCCGCGGCGAGGACGCCCTGCTGCGCGGCCTCGCCTTCGAGGCGCTGCGCGTCGTCGGCGCCCCCGCCGAGCCCGACGTACGCGCGGTGCTGGACGAGCCGGCCCTGCGCCCGTACGCCCTGCTGTGGCTCGCCGAGCACGACGGCATCGACCCGGAGGACGCCCACGAGGTCCTCACCCGCGAGGAGGCCACCTGGCTGTGGGTCGACACCGCCGCCGCCGTCTCCGACCACGGCGAGACGGAGATGCTGGTACGGCACCTGGAGGCCGCCGTGCAGCCCACCGTCCCGGTGCTGCTGGACGAGGTCCGCGCCGTCGGCCACCCGCGCACCGTGCAGGTCCTGGTCGCGCTCGCCGCCGCGCACCCGGACCCGGCCCTGGCCAAGGCCGTACGCCGGGCCGCCTTCCAGGTGCACACCGGGGGATAGGGCACCTTTCGGCGGGCGGCGGCAGGGACCCGCTCAGCCGCCGATCTCGGGGGCGTATGTGCCGAAGCTCCAGATGTTGCCCTCGGCGTCCCGGGCCATGTAGTCCCGTGAGCCGTAGTCCTGGTCCGTCGGCGGCATGAGGATCTCCACGCCGTGCTCCGCGGCCCGCTGGTGGTGGGCGTCCACGTCGTCCACGACGACGTACACCCCCGCGGGCCCCGCGTCCTTCATCGCCGTGTCGAACAGGCCGCCGCGGCCCTTGGAGCCGACCATCACCGCGCCGTGGCCCTGGACCAGCTCGGCGTGCATCACCACGCCGTCCTCCGTCTCGTAGAGCGACAGCTCGGTGAAGCCGAAGGCCTCCGTGAGCTGCCTGATCGCCGCCTTCGCGTCCGCGTACAGCAGCGTCGGGTAGATGCTCGGCCGTGCGCCCGTGCCTGCCATGCCGATCACTCCTTCATGCGTCGGTTCCGTCGAGATTCCGTCGTGGTCGTCGTGGTCGTCGTGGTCGTCGTGGTTCCGTCGTGGTTCCGAGTCTTGCAGCCACCACTGACAGCGCCTCAGCGGAAGGTGTCGCAGCGGGCCGGAGCTGAGGCCATCGTCGCCCGCCGACCGGCGCGGTGCGAACGGGGCCGGACCGGGGTCGAACACGGGTACGCAGAAAAAGCGCTTGCATCGCCCCGTTAGACTTGGCCCATGGCCATTCTCCTCGCGCATTAGACGGCGGGAACGTCCTCAGCCGCCCACCCGCCCCTTCCTGTACGTCCTGGAGTCTGTCCGTGATCTCCGCCTCCGGTATCGAGCTGCGCGCCGGTGCGCGCGTCCTCATCGAGAACGCCACCTTCCGTGTCGCCAAGGGCGACCGCATCGGCCTCGTCGGCCGTAACGGCGCAGGCAAGACCACCCTCACCAAGGTCCTCGCCGGCGACGGCATCCCCGCCGCCGGCACGGTCACCCGCTCCGGCGAGGTCGGCTACCTCCCGCAGGACCCCCGCACCGGCGACCTCGACGTCCTCGCCCGCGACCGCGTCCTGTCCGCGCGCGGCCTCGACGTCCTGATCCGCAAGATGCGCGAGAACGAGGAGCGCATCGCGAGCGGCAAGGGGTCCACCCGCGAGAAGGCCCTGAAGCAGTACGAGCGCCAGGAGACGGAGTTCCTCACCAAGGGCGGGTACGCCGCCGAGGCCGAGGCCGCCACCATCGCCGCCGCGCTCAACCTGCCCGACCGCGTGCTCGGCCAGCCCCTGCACACGCTCTCCGGCGGTCAGCGCCGCCGTATCGAGCTGGCCCGCATCCTCTTCTCGGACGCCGACACCCTGCTCCTGGACGAGCCGACGAACCACCTCGACGCGGACTCGATCATCTGGCTGCGCGACTACCTGAAGACCTACCGCGGCGGCTTCATCGTGATCTCCCACGACGTCGACCTGGTCGAGACGGTCGTCAACAAGGTCTTCTACCTGGACGCGAACCGTTCGGTGATCGACGTCTACAACATGGGCTGGAAGCTCTACCAGCAGCAGCGCGAGGCCGACGAGAAGCGCCGCAGGCGCGAGCGGCAGAACGCCGAGAAGAAGGCCGCGGCGCTCAACGCACAGGCCGACAAGATGCGCGCCAAGGCCACCAAGACGGTCGCCGCGCAGAACATGGCCCGCCGCGCGGACAAGCTGCTCTCCGGCCTGGAGGCGGTCCGCCAGTCCGACAAGGTCGCCAAGCTCCGCTTCCCCGAGCCCGCGCCCTGCGGCAAGACCCCGCTGATGGCCGAAGGCCTGTCGAAGTCGTACGGCTCCCTGGAGATCTTCACCGACGTCGACCTGGCCATCGACAAGGGGTCGAGGGTCGTCATCCTCGGCCTCAACGGCGCCGGCAAGACCACCCTGCTGCGTCTGCTCGGCGGGGTGGAGCAGCCCGACACCGGCGAGGTCGTGCCCGGCCACGGCCTCAAGCTCGGCTACTACGCCCAGGAGCACGAGACCCTGGACGCCGACCGCACGGTCCTGGAGAACATGCGCTCGGCCGCCCCCGACATGGACCTCGTCGAGGTCCGCAAGGTGCTGGGCTCGTTCCTGTTCTCCGGCGACGACGTCGACAAGCCGGCCGGTGTCCTCTCCGGCGGCGAGAAGACCCGTCTCGCCCTGGCCACCCTGGTGGTCTCCTCCGCGAACGTCCTGCTCCTGGACGAGCCGACCAACAACCTCGACCCCGCCAGCCGCGAGGAGATCCTCGGCGCCCTGCGCACCTACAAGGGCGCGGTGGTCCTCGTCACCCACGACGAGGGCGCCGTCGAGGCGCTCCAGCCGGAGCGGATCATCCTGCTGCCGGACGGTGTCGAGGACCTGTGGGGCTCCGACTACGCGGATCTCGTCGCCCTGGCTTGATCGAAAACCTGATCCACTGCGTATGGATCATTCGGCCCATCCGTGATCCATCATCTGTGTGAGATCTCCTCGTATCGAGGTGTGTCGTACATCGATTTCGCGGCCGATCCCTTGCCCGCCAAGGGATCGGCCGCTTTGCATCGCTGACCTGGCACTTCGCGAATCCACCCGTTCGGCCCCGTGGAAACACCGCTGTGGAATCACGGGTTCCGCATGTGGGGATGTGCTCCCGTCGTCACAACGATGTCTCACAGACCTTGCCGAATGGGTGGCCATCACGCCCCGGAGGGGTGATCATGAGGAGACCAGAGCGCACTTCCCATGAGGAGGCACGGGTGGCCGAGACTCTGAAGAAGGGCAGCCGGGTGACCGGCGCCGCGCGCGAGAAGCTCGCGGCAGACCTGAAGAAGAAGTACGACTCCGGTGCGAGCATCCGGGCGCTGGCCGAGGAGACCGGCCGCTCGTATGGCTTCGTACACCGGATGCTCAGCGAGTCGGGCGTTGTGCTGCGCGGGCGCGGCGGAGCGACCCGGGGCAAGAAGGCCGCCTCGGTCTGACCCCGGGCGGCCCCACCGGCTTCGATGGTGGCCACCCGGTCGGTTGTCCGATCGACCGGGTGGTTACTGTGCAGTCACTTAGCATGCCAGTCACGGCACCATGCCGTTTCGGCACTGCGTGATGACCGCACTCATCGGAGGCGCCCCATGGCTTCGCCCGACCAGGACCTCGCTCCTGTACTCGACAAGGACGGCGTACGGCTCACCGTCGACGACGCGCTCGCCACGGTGACGCTGACGAATCCGGCCAAGCGCAACGCACAGAGCCCCGCCCTGTGGCGGGCGCTCGCCGAGGCCGGCCGGCTGCTGCCGGGCTCCGTCCGTGTCGTCGTGCTGCGCGGCGAGGGCAAGTCCTTCTCCGCCGGGCTGGACCGGCAGATGTTCACCCCGGAGGGGATCCCGGGCGAGCCGACGTTCACCGATCTCGCGCGCCGTGACGACGCCGCGCTCGACGCGAGCATCGCCGAGTTCCAGGAGGCGTTCACCTGGTGGCGGCGGAACGACATCGTGTCCATCGCCGCCGTCCAGGGGCACGCCATCGGCGCCGGGTTCCAGCTCGCGCTCGCCTGCGACCTGCGCGTCGTCGCGGACGACGTGCAGTTCGCCATGCGCGAGACCGCCCTCGGCATCGTCCCCGACCTGACCGGCACGCATCCGCTGGTCGGCCTGGTCGGGTATGCCCGCGCGCTCGAGATCTGTGTGACCGGGCGGTTCGTCGGGGCGGCGGAAGCGGTGACGTCCGGGCTGGCCAACCTCGCGGTGGCCGCCGGCGAACTCGACGCTGCCGTGCAGGACTTGGCCGGTGCGATGCTGGCTGCGCCGCGGGATGCGGTGGTGGAGACCAAGGCGTTGTTGCGGGGTGCGCTGGAGCGGGATTACGAGGCTCAGCGTGCTGCGGAGCGGGCTGCTCAGGGTCGGCGACTGCGGGACCTGGCCGGCGTAGGCGAATGAACCGTCAGCCGGGCAGGCGCCCGGTGTCGGCCACAGCGGGGCGGAGCAGTCATCCGACCGCTGTGACCAGTACCGCCACGGTCGGGTGGCCGTCCAATGCGTCCCGCACCGCCGCGCGCACCTTCCCGGCCACCTCCACGGCCCGGTAGTCCGTGCCCACCGCCACCTCCACCTGGACGTGGCGGTGGGGCAGCGATGTGTCGTTCGCGTGCTGCTCGATGTGCACGGCGCGGCCGAGCCCTCCCAGTGAGCCGGTCAAGCGGGTCACGCCGGGGACGGAGAGCGCGGCGGCGGCCACGCGGGACTCGTCCGGGTCCGTGGTCTCCCGCGCCGGCGGCGGCTGTGGTGCACGGACCTCGGCCGCCTGCCCGTCGACCGCCTCCAAGAGGTCCGTCACCCGGAGGTCGACCTCCAAGACCGCGAGGCCCAGGCGTTCCGTCGCGGCCGTCGCCAGGATCCGCCGCAGGCGCGACGCCGTCGTCGGCAGGGGCTCGGCGGCCGTGGCCGCGAAGTCCGCCGTCACGCGGAGCATGCCCGGGTGCAGGGCGCTCGGCGGAGGCGGTACGACGGGTTCGTGGACGTTCTCCGGATCGGCGAGCGCGATGCGCAGTGTGCCGAGGCGCACCCCGGACACCTCGGCCGCCACCGCGCGCTCCAGGGCCGCCCGGGCCGCCGCCTCCGTGATCCACGCCCCGGCGCGCGGGCCGCCGAGCGGCAGCAGCCTGCCCAGCCGCAGCTGCTGCCCGACTGTCTGTGCCCACCGTTCCCCGGTCATTCCTCCAGCCTGCCGCATACCCGGCGCGCTACGGAGCATCCTTGCTTACGGTGGTCGCAGGACGACGACCGAAAGGGATGTACGGCGATGACCGAGATGACGACGACTCCCGAAGGTGACAGCGAACCGCAGGTGTCCACCCGCAAGGCCACCCGGCGCGGCGGCGGAGACCCGGCGACCCGGGGGCGGACGACCATCGCCGACGGTGTCGTGGAGAAGATCGCCGGGCTGGCCGCCCGGGAGGTGGTCGGCGTGCACGCCATGGGCAGCGGACTGGCCCGTACGTTCGGGGCCGTGCGCGACCGGGTGCCGGGCGGCTCGAAGTCGGTGACCCGGGGGGTCAAGGCCGAGGTCGGCGAGGTGCAGACGGCACTCGACCTGGAGATCGTCGTGGACTACGGCGTGGCCATCGGCGACGTGGCCCGCGCGGTACGGGAGAACGTGATCGCCGCCGTGGAACGCATGACCGGACTCGAAGTCGTCGAGGTCAACATCGCGGTGAGCGACGTCAAGCTCCCCGAAGAAGAGGAAGAGGAGCCCGAGGCGCCCCGGATCCAGTGAGGAGCCGGGCGGCCGACCCCCGCACACCTGACGAACTGAGGAGCGCTGCATGAGCTTGGCCGTGGTCGGCATGATCGCCGGAATGGCGCTGGGGTTCGCCGGGTACTTCGGCGGGTTCGGAGCCTTCCTGCTGGTGGCGGCGCTGGGTGCCGTCGGGTTCATCGCCGGCCGGTTCCTGGAAGGCGACCTCGAACTGGGCGACTTCTTCCGCACCCGCGACGACCGGCGCGACCGGCGGCGGTGACCGCGGTGAGCGCGGAGACGGGCCCGGCACGCCGGCCCCTGGACCTCGTGCCGCCCGGTGAGCGCGGCGCCACCAGGATCGCCGACCGGGTCGTCGCGAAGATCGCCGCCCAGGCCGCACGCGAGGCGCTCGCCCCGCTGCCCGAAGGCGCCGCGGCCCCGCACGCCACGGTCGTCGTCCACCATGAGAAAGCCCGCGTCCGCGTCCAGCTCGAACTCGGCTATCCCTGCGACGTCGGCGCCCGCTGTGCCGCCGTGCGTCGTCATGTCGTGGAGCGGGTAGGCGCGTTGGTGAGCATGGAGGTGCCGGAGGTCGCCGTCCAGGTCGAGCGACTGCATCTGGCTCCGGCACCCGGCGCACCCCACGGGAGGACGCCATGAGCGAGCCCCGGCCCACCGCGAACACCACGCAGCCACTGCCCGTCCTCGACCTCGACAAGACCCCCGAAGCCCCACCGTCCCTGCTGCCCGAGGGAAGCGGCCGCTTCTGGTCGGCGCGCCGCGTCCCGGCGGGCATCGTCGCCCTGCTCCTCCTCGCCGGCGCGGGCGTCCTCCTGTACGACATCGCCGCCGTACGCGCCCACCGTCCCGCGCTGCACTGGCGCCGCGCGCTGGCCCGGCAGCTCGCCGAGCGGCCCCTGGACGACACCTGGGTGCTGGCCGGCGCGGGCGTCGTCGCCGCCCTCGGCCTGTGGCTGATCGTGCTGGCCGTCACCCCGGGCCTCAGGGACCTGTTGCCCATGCGGCGCCCGCACCCCGACGTCCGCGCCGGACTTGGGCGCGAGGCGGCCGCCCAGGTGCTGCGCGACCGGGCCATGGAGGTCTCCGGCGTGCGGGCGGTACGGGTGCGGATGCGCCGGAAGCGGGCCGACGTCCGCGCGGTCTCGCACTTCCGCGACCTGGACGACGTACACGCCGACCTGGACGCGGTGCTCGCCGACACGGTCCGGGGGCTCGGACTGAGCCGCCCGCCCGCGCTGTCGGTGCAGGTCCGACGCCCCGTCCGGAAGGGGTGAGCCGGATGCGCAGCGGTACCGTCAACCGCGTCCTGCTCGCCATCGTGGGCCTGCTGCTGCTCGCCCTGGGCGGCTCGGTGCTGGCCGTGGGCCTGGGCGCACCGCCACCGCACTGGTGGCTGCACACCGGCCCGCACGACGTCCTGCTCAGCAGCGCCGAGCGCACCCGCTGGCGGGACGCCGACTGGTGGTGGCCGACGGTCATCGCCGCCCTGGCCCTTCTCGTGCTGCTCGCCCTGTGGTGGCTCACCGCGATCCTCCGCCGACGCCGCCTGACCGAGGTCCTGGTCGACACCGGCGACGGCGAGGGCGCCCTGCTGCGCGGCAAGGCCCTGGAGTCCGCCCTGGCCGAGGACACGGCCCGCCGGCAGGGCGTGTCCCACACCGAAACCCTGCTGACGGGCCGCCGTACGGCTCCGGCGGTACGGGCCTGGCTCCGACTGGAACCGGACGTGGACCCCGGCACCGCACTGACGGACTTCACGGCCCAGGCCCTGACCCACGCACGAGAGTCGGCAGGCTTGGCATCACTCCCGGCGGAGGTACGACTGAGGGGGATCAAGCACCGTGCGGAGAGGGTGACTTGATGCACCCGAAAGCCGGCCCTCAGAACCCGTGCCTCATCCCCCCGTCCACAGGCACCATGATCCCCGTCAGATAGGAGGCAGCCGGAGACAGCAAGAAGGCCGAGACCCGCCCGAACTCCTCAGGCGTCCCATACCTCCGCAACGGAATCCGAGCCTCGTTCGCCGCCCGGGTAACCTCAGGATCCGCGGACATCGCATCAAGTTCGCGCACGCGATCCGTGTCGATGCGAGCCGGCAACAGCCCCACCACCCGGATCCCCCGCGGCCCCAACTCGTCGGCGATCGACTTGGCGAAGCCGGCGAGCCCCGGCCGCAGCCCGTTGGAGATGGTCAGCCCCGGAATCGGCTCGTGCACCGACCCGGACAGCACGAACCCGATGACCCCGCCGGGCTCCAGTTCCGCCGCGGCCGCGCGGGCGAACCGCACCGCGCCGAGGAACACCGACTCGAACGAGTTCCGCCACTGCTCGTCCGTGTTGTCGGCGACGAATCCCGGCGCCGGTCCGCCGACGCTGACGAGGACTCCGTCGAAGCCCCCGAAGTGCTCCCGCGCGGCCGCGATGAGCCGCTCGGGCGCGCCCGCGTCGGCGTTGTCGACGCTCACGCCGACCGCGTTCGGGCCCAGCTCCGCGGCGGCCTCGGCCACTCGCTTTTCGTCCCGGCCGGTGATGACCACCTTCGCCCCGTCGGCCACCAGCTCCCGCGCGGTGGCGTTGCCCAGCCCGCGCGTGGCGCCGGTGACGATGTACACCCGGTCTTTCAGTCCAAGATCCATGGCCCCTATCCTGCCCCGTGCCCGGTCCCTGTGGTCCCGTCGCCCCCGAACAGGGTGAGGGCGGTGTTCACCAGCGCGATGTGGCTGAACGCCTGCGGGTAGTTGCCCACCTGTTGGCCCAGCTCGGGGTCGTACTCCTCGGCCAGCAGTCCGACGTCGTTGGTGAGGCCCACCAGCCGTTCGAACAGCTCGCGTGCCTCGTCCGTGCGGTCCGTCATGTGCAGGGCGTCGGCGAGCCAGAACGAGCAGGCGAGGAAGGCGCCCTCGCCGCCCGGCATTCCGTCGACGCCGACGGCGTCGGTGTCGTAGCGGCGCACGAAGCCGCCGTGGCCCAGGTCCGCGCGGATCGCGTCGACCGTGCCTCTCACCCGCGGATCGTCGGGCGGCAGGAAGCCGACGCGGGGGATCAGCAGCAGGGAGGCGTCCAGCTCGCGCGAGCCGTAGTACTGGGTGAAGGTCCTGCGCCGGGAGTCGTAGCCGTGCTCGCACACCTCCCGGTGCACCTCGTCGCGCATCGCCCGCCAGCCCGCAAGGTCGCCCTTCAGCTCGTCGTACTCCTCCAGGGTCCGTACGGCGCGGTCGGCGGCCACCCACACCATCACCTTGGAGTGCACGAACTGGCGCCGGCCGCCGCGCACCTCCCACAGGCCCTCGTCGGGCTGCTGCCACTGCGACTTCAGGAAGTCCATCAGCGAGCGCTGAATGGCCCACATGTGGGGCTTGGTGGACAGACCCGAGGAGCGCGCCAGCGACAGCGAGTCCATCACCTCGCCGTACACGTCCAGCTGGAGTTGATTGACGGCGCCGTTGCCGACGCGCACGGGTGCGGAGTCGGCGAAGCCGGACAGCCAGGGCAGCTCGAACTCCGGCAGCCGTCGTTCGCCCGCCAGGCCGTACATGATCTGGAGGTCCGCCGGGTCGCCCGCGACCGCACGCACCAGCCAGTTGCGCCAGGCCTCGGCCTCCTTGTGGTAGCCCGCCGACAGCAGGGCGCCCAGGGTGAGGGTGGAGTCGCGCAGCCAGCAGAAGCGGTAGTCCCAGTTGCGCACACCGCCCAGCTCCTCGGGCAGCGAGGTGGTGGCCGCGGCGACGATCCCGCCCGTCGGGGCGTAGGTGAGGGCCTTGAGCGTGATCAGGGACCGTACGACGGCGTCCCGGTACGGCCCGTCGTAGCGGCAGCGGGACGCCCAGCGCCGCCAGTCCCGGACGCTGGTGCTCAGCGCGTGATAAGGGTCGACGAGCCGGGGACGCGGCTCGTGCGAGGGGTGCCAGGTGAGCACGAACGCGACCCGCTCGCCCTCGGCGACGGCGAACTCGGAGTGGGTGCCGAAGTCCTCGCCCCACATGTCCACGTGGGGCTCGGTGCGCAGCCACACCGAGTCCGGCCCGGCGACGGCCACCCGATGGCCGTCGGAGCGGCGCATCCACGGAATGATGGACCCGTAGTCGAAGCGCAGGCGGAGGGTGCTACGGACGGTGACGCGTCCGCTGACGCCCTCCACGATGCGTACGACATCGGGGGCGCGGTCGCGCTGCGGCATCAGGTCGGTGACCCGCACCGTGCCCTCGGCGGTCTCCCACTCGGTGTCGAGGACGAGGGTGTCGGGCCGGTAGGAGCGGCGCGTGCAGGTGTCCGCCCCCTTCGGCGCGATCCTCCAGTAGCCGTTGTCCTCGTCGCCCAGGAGCCGGGCGAAACAGGCACCGGAGTCGAAGCGGGGCAGGCACAGCCAGTCGATCGAGCCGTTCTTGGCGACCAGTGCCGCGGTCTGTTCGTCGCCGATGAGGGCGTAGTCCTCGATGCGCGCGTTCACGCGATGCGGGTTCCCGGCGGACCTGGGGGCCAATCAGGTGGTGCGCCGGGGGAGTGACGCCTGTCCCGGACGGGCCGGGCTCACACCGTGGCCGGTTCCGTTTCCTCCGGCTGCTCCTCGGCCGCGGCCTCCTCGCGGTCGCGGATCTCGCGCCGGACCAGGAACCACCAGCCCACCGGGACGCCCGCGGCGAACAGCCACCACTGGATCATGTACGCGTAGTTCAGCGGGGCGTCCTCGCTGCCCGGGTCGGAGATCTGCTCCGGGGAGCCGCCCTTCGGCTCGGGCGCCGTCTGCTCGACGTAGCCGCCGAGCACCTGCGCGCCGAGCCGCCGCGCCTCCTCCGCGCTGTCGATCAGCATGATCTGCCGGTCCGGCAGGCCCTTGACGTTCTTGATGCCGCTCGCCGCGGTGGTCTCGTCGGTCTTCAGCCGCCCGGTGATCGTGGTCCGGCCGGCGGGCGGCGCGGGGATCTCGGGGAAGGCGGTCTGCACGCCGTTCGCGGGGATCCAGCCGCGGTTGACCAGCAGCACCTTGCCGTCCGTCAGGACGAACGGGGTCAGGACGTGGAAGCCGACCTCGTCGTCGGAGTTGGTCCGGCGCCGGACCACGACCTCCCGGGAGGTGTCGAAGGTGCCGGTCGCGGTGACCGTGCGGTACTTCTCGGTGCGGGTCACGGTGTGCCCGGGGGAGGTGAGCTGCTCCACGGGGACCGGCTCGGCGTGCAGCGCCCGGGAGACCAGGTCGTTGCGGGCGGTGCGCTCCTCGTACCGGTGCTGCTGCCAGAACCCGAGCCGGATCATCGTCGGGATCAGCGCGATCGCGCAGAGGGTGAGGATCACCCACTGGCGGGTCAGCAGGAAGCGGTAGCGGTGCACCCCACGACGGTACAACTCGGTCGTGGGGTGCGATCGGGCGGGTACCGGGTCACACGCGGTCGACGATCCCCACCTTCCCCTCTTCGCGGGCGCAGTGGGCGCCGCAGTAGAAGTGGCCGTCGGCCTCCACGCCCTGGCCGATGATCCGCACCTTGCAGTGCTCGCAGATGGGGGCCATGCGGTGGATGGCACAGGTGAAGCAGTCGAAGACGTGGACTGCACCCTGGGCGTGGACCTCGAAGGTCATCCCGTAGTCATTGCCGCAAACTTCGCATTTCGCCATGGGGCACAGGGTGAGCCGTCACCGACGCCCGGGCGAGCGGGCGTCGGGCGAGTCGTGGGGAATCACCCATCCGTACGGTCACTCGTCGGCGCTCTCGACATCCCGCAGCAGCTGCCCGAACGCGGCCTCGTCGACGACCGGCGTGCCGTACTGCCGCGCCTTGACCGCCTTCGAGGTGCCCGAGTCGGGATCGTTGGTGACGAGCAGACTGGTGAGCCGGGACAGGCTCGTCGCCACGTGCAGCCCTGCCTCGGTCGCCCGGTCCTCCAGCAGCTCCCGCTCGGTGGAGGTGTCCCCGGAGAACGCCACCCGCATGCCCTGTTTGAGGCGTTTGCCGTCTTCGTACCGCCCCGGGTTGGGGTAGGGGCAGGCGGGCCGCTTCCGGGACGGGCGCCAACCGGACGGCCGGTAGCCGCCGTAACCGCCGCTCGCCTGCCGGCCGATCCGGGGCGCGTCCGACCACTCCGTCAGCGGCCGGCACTCCAGCAGCGGCAGCCGTACACCGCCCACCGCCGCGGCCCGCAGGCTGGGCCGGAACGCCTCGGCGAGCACGCGCGCGTCGTCCAGCGCGTGGTGCGCCCGCTGCTGGACGACCCCGTAGTGCGCCGCCAGCGACTCCAGCTTGAAGTTGGGCAGCGGCAGTCCCAGCTCCTTGGACAGCGCGATGGTGCACAGCCGCTGCCGCACCGGCGCCTCGCGCTCCGCGCGCGCGTACTCGCGCGCGATCATCTGCCAGTCGAAGACCGCGTTGTGCGCGACCAGCACCCGGCCGTCCAGCCGGGCGGCGAACTCCTCGGCGACGTCCGCGAACAGCGGCGCCCCTTCGAGTACCTCGCTCGTCAGACCGTGTATCCACACGGGGCCCGGGTCGCGCTCCGGGTTGACCAGCGTGTACCAGTGGTCCTCGACCTCGCCGCGCTCGTCCAGCCGGTAGACGGCCGCCGAGATGATCCGGTCGTCCCGGGCCAGGCCGGTGGTCTCCACGTCAACGACCGCGTATCCCTTCGGATACGCGGCCGGCCACTGGGTGGGGGAGGACACTGCGGTCGCACGGTCTTCGAGCATGGTCATTGAGGATACGGGCCGCGACTGACAGCGCCGTCCCACAGGGGGCGGCACCGGCCACGCGCACCCGCCCTCCTGCTCGGCCGCCGCACACGCGTGCGTGCCCGTAATAAGGCGGACCCGCAGGACAGTTCGGGGCGCCGGCGGACGTCACCCCAGCGCGGCCACCAGATCCTGGGCCGTCAGCGGCTCCAGACCACAGCCGTCGGCCGGGCCGGGCAGCAGCCGGTACACGGCTCCGCTCGCGCCCTGAGGCGCCACCCCGCCGTGCACCAGCGCGAGCAACACATGCTTCTTCGCGGCCGCTTCACCCGCACGCGTGTCGGCGTCCGCCGCGTCCGTCGCGGGCTCCCGCCGCTGCGGCGGCTCCAGGGCGCGCACCCGGGCGGCGAACGCGGTGTCCGGTTCCCCGTCCTGGCGCCGGTAGTGCCACAGCTCGTCGACGACGCCCGGATCGGGCGCGCGCCGGACGACCAGGACCTCGTCGGCGCGCGCCGACGCGTGCCACACCGCGAGGTCCCACAGCGTCGTACGACCGGACGCGAAGTACTGGAACAGGTCCCGTCCCACGCGGCCCAGGTCCTCACCGTGCCGGTACACGTTGTGGTAGCCGTCGGCCGAGGGAAGATGGAGGTCCGTCCACAGGAACGTGCGGTGGCGCAGGTCGACCAGCATCGGCACATGGATGCGCGAGTCGCCCACCAGGTCGTAGCGCTGACGCACCGTGCGCGGGTGGTACCCGGCGCCGCGCTCCTCCTCGGCCGCTGACGGCAGCGCCATGAAGCCCGCGAAGGCGTCGAGCAGCTCCTCGAACGGAATGTTGTTGAAGCTGAAGACGACCGGCACCACATACCGCACGCCCAGCTCGCCGAGCGCCGCGAGGTCCAGGTCCACGTACTCGGTGGCGCCGTCCGGTGCGGGTGCCGAGGTCAGGTCGCCGGAGTGGACGGCCCACCGGTCGCCGTACACGAGGTTCGTGTAGTCGCACAGGCCGGCGAACGTCCAGTGCTCGTCGTACAGGGCCACCGACAGGTCCAGGTCCACGCGTGTCTTCGCGGGCTGCATCCAGTGCAGGAAGAGCCGCAGCACCGCGCCCTCGGGCAGGGGCTGGGTGCTGCCGCGCGGCACCGACACCAGTGCCTTGGCGGCGGCGCGCTCGGCGGCGGGTACCGCGAGCCCGGCGAGCGCCGAGTCGAGCACCGCCAGGTCGAACCGGGGCCGCCCGGCCAGTCGGCGCAGCGCCTCGGCCTCCAGCAGCGCGCACGCGCGCGTGGTGACCGCTTCGGCGAGCGGTGCCCGCGTGTCGTCGACCGTGAACGCGTGCGTCACCTGCCCGCGCGGGAAGAACACCCGCCGCTCGCAGGGCAGATGACGGATCCGCATCCGGCCCAGCGCGGCGAGCAGCGGCCCGGGGCCCGCCTTGGGCAGGACACGCTCCAGCACCTCGGCGAACTCGTCGGGCAGCGTGTCGAGTTGGCGCAGCCGCAGCAGGTGGTCGAGGCGGCGCAGCAGCTCGCCCGGCCGCTGCGAGAGGAGGGCCAGCGCGGCCCGGGCATCTCGCTCGTACAGAGCCTGCTCCACCCGCGCGCCCCAGGTGGCCGCCCGGATGCGGCCGCCGACGACCCGCACGGCCTGCGGATGCTCGGCGGCCGTGCGCAGCAGGGCCTCGCCCAGGGACGTGCCGGTGGTGTCGGTGCCGCGCAGGACGGCGAAGGCGAGGGCGGCCCGCGGGTGGCGGGCGTGGTGCTCGAAGGGGTGGAGGAGCTCGGCGGCCCGCTTCCACGGGCCCGGGTGCCGCAGCACGTCCTCCACGAGCGACGGGACCGCCAGACCGTCGAGCACGCCGAGCAGCCGGTTGCGCAGCGCGCGGGGCAGCGAGCGCAGCCGCGGCGGCTCCAGCAGATCCCCCTCGCCGCCCGCCCACACGCACAGCAGGCGCAGCACGTCCGTCGCGGTGGTCAGATACGTGGCGAGCAGCTCGGTGACGGCCACGCGCGTGTGCCGGTCGGCCAGCAGCGTGCCGAGGACGAGTGCCTTGGTCTCGCGGACCGGGATCTCCTGCGGCAGCCGGCCGAGGTCCACGGGTGCGTGGCTCAGCAGCACCTTCAGGTCGGCGCGGTCCTGCGGCGGCAGGGGAGTGCGGCGGGCCGACAGCGTCCGCAGGGCGTGCACCGTGTCCGCCGCGCTGTCCGTGCCCAGCGTGAGCAGCTTCAGCGGGCCGGCCGGCACATCGCGCGGGCGGCGCGGCTCGCCCGGCACCAGGAAGGGATCGGCGGGGTCGATCCGGCGGTGGCAGAGCGGGCAGCCGGTGTAGTCCGCGCCGTCCCAGCAGGCGCGGCACACGAGGTGCGCGCACGGCGCCACCGGGTGCACGCTGCCCACCGTGCCGCACAGCACACAGGGCTGCGCGGGCCACTGCAGCAGCAGGGCGAAGACCCGGTCGACGTACAGCTGGAACGTGTCGTCGGGGACCGAGGCCGGGAAGCTGCGGAACAGCGGCATGTGGGTGCGGTCCGCGCCCAGTTCGGCGTCGATGTGCCGGATCAGCTGCCGGCCCGCGTCCGCCAGCCCCGCGGGGCCCAGCCAGGCCAGTGCCGCCCGCAGCTGTGCCGTCGGTGCGAAACCCCGGTCGAGCAGCTCGCCCTCCAGGGCGACGAGTCCCTCCGCCGTCGACGGATCGCCCGGGCGTGGTCCGGCCTGGTCGACGTAGACGGTACGGAGGCGGCGGAGCAGCACGGACGACAGTACGGACAAGCGGAATCCCCCGGCGGGACGGAAGTGACAGAAAGAAAGTGGTCGAGGCGGAGGCGGAGAGTGAGCGCGCTGCGATGTCCAGGAAAGGGAGAGAAGGAAGCACGCTTGCGGAGCCGCCCCCGCGATCAGGAACATTAGGCGCAGGGGAAGTCCGGCCGCCACTCATTTTCCGTGCGGTGCGAGCAGTGCGCCCACCAACGCGCGTACGACGGTGACGAACAGCTGATCGGTGTCGACGGGGCGGGCCAGCACGCGGGCCAGGGCGGGGTCGTCGCCGGCGGCCTCGGTGCTCCACAGCTCCTCCTCGTCGGGCTGCTGCACCGGGGCACGCTCGCGGTTGCGCTCGACCAGCACATGGCCGACGACCTGGAACTGCACCGCCCGCACGAGCTCGGCGGCCCGGGCGCCGCGCAGCCCCGCCGCGTGGGCCTCGCGCACCAGCGCCTGCTGGGCGGGCAGGAACATCCGCTCGGTCAGCCCGCGCTCATGCACCAGGGCCACCAGATGCGGGTGGTCGCGCAGCTGCCGGCGCAGGGAGCGCGCGACGGAGACGATCCGCTCCTCGGGCGTGCGCCCGAGGGGACGGATCTCGCCCAGGTCGGCCACGGTCCGCTCCACCAGGGCGTCCAGCAGGGCCTCACGGCCCCCGACGTGCCAGTAGATCGAGGTGACGGCGGTGCCCAGCTCGGCCGCGAGCCCCCGCATGGTCAGCGCCTGCGGGCCGTGCTGCCGCACCAGCTCGGCTGCGGCCTCAAGGACCTCCTCCCGGCTCAGCGCCCCTCTCGCCATGATCCCCCCAACTCCATTCGGTGCACGCGTATTTACCCCTCACCCAGTCTGCTGTAACTGTGTTACAGATGACGGCTTGTCAGAAGAAGGGCGGTACGGCGTATGACACGCGTACGGTACGGCGCACGGACCGAGCAGGAGATCACCGCGACACGCACCGCGAGCGCGCGGCTCCCCGACATCTGGTCCACCGGAGTGGTGGCCGTCTGGGAGACCGACCCGGACGCGGTCGCGGCGGTGCTGCCACCGCCCCTGAAACCCACCGGAATCCCACTTGTCCGGGTGAACATCAGCAAGGTCGACCTGCCCGGATACCCGCTCGGCGCGGGCTCCTTCGCGGTCGCCGCGGCGCACGGCGAGGTCGAGGGCTGGTACCCGCTGGTGATGCCGATGACCCACGAGCGCGCCCTCACCGGCGGCCGCGAGGTCTTCGGGGAGCCCAAAAAGCTCGGCGAGGTGACCGTCGAACGCGACGGCCTCGTCGTCCGGGCCTCACTGGCCCGGCACGGCATCGTGTTCGTGGAGGTGCGCGGCGCGGTGAGCGGGGACCTGCCCCTCCCGGAGCCGTCCCGCAAGACCGACTTCTACTTCAAGTTCCTTCCCGCAGTGGACGGTTCGGGCTTCGACGCGGACCCCGTGCTGGTGCACTGCGTACGGCACGAGAAGGTGCGCCGACTGGAGCGGGTCACCGGGGACGTCGTCCTGCGCGAGTCCCTGTACGACCCCGTCGCCGACCTCCCGGTGCTGCGCCTGCGAGAGATCACCATCGGCGAGAAGACCAGCGACCAGAGCGGCCGGGTCGTCGAGCGGGTCGACGCACAGGCCCTGCTGCCGTACGTCCACCAGCGCTACGACGACCCGCTCCAGATCCATGACGGGCCGCCCGAGGGGAGCGCGTGAGATGGACCTGAGGGCGGGACAGGTCGCCGTCGTCACCGGGGCGGCGAGCGGGATCGGGCTGGCGATGGCACGCCGGTTCGCGGCCGAGGGCCTGAAGGTCGTCCTCGCCGACGTC
Source organism: Streptomyces sp. NPDC031100 (assembly GCF_055570785.1). NCBI lineage: Bacteria > Bacillati > Actinomycetota > Actinomycetes > Kitasatosporales > Streptomycetaceae > Streptomyces > Streptomyces sp. NPDC031100. The sequence goes on along the minus strand of NZ_JBVIGN010000001.1, from coordinate 42,026 downwards.
GAGGAGGCGGCCCTGGACAAGGCCGCGGCGGACCTGCGCGCGCAGGGCGCCGACGTGCACGCGCGCGTGGTCGACGTCGGCGTCCGCGAACAGGTCCTGGAACTGGCCCGGTCGGCGTACGAGACCTACGGCGCCGTACACGTCCTGTGCAACAACGCGGGGGTCGGCTCCGGTGCCGAGGGGCGCATGTGGGAGCACGAACCGAACGACTGGCAGTGGGCCTTCGCCGTCAATGTGTGGGGCGTCTTCCATGGCATCCAGGCGTTCGTGCCACGGATGATCAAGTCCGGTCAACCTGGTCATGTCGTCAACACATCGTCCGGTGACGGCGGCATCGCGCCCCTGCCGACCGCCTCCGTGTACGCGGTCACCAAGGCGGCCGTCGTCACCATGACCGAGTCGCTGTACGCCCACCTGAAGGCCGAGCACGCGCGCGTGGGTGCCTCGGTGCTCTTCCCCGGGCCGCACATGCTGCGCACCGGTCTGTGGGAGTCGCACCGCAACCGGCCCGCCCGCTACGCCAAACAGCGGCCCCGGAAGACGCCGTACCGCAGCCTCGACCAGTGGGAGGCGGCGATGCGCGACGCCGGCCAGGAGGTCCGCTTCACGCCCGTCGAGGAGGTCGCCGGGTCGGTCGTGGACGGCATCCGCGCGGACCGCTTCTGGCTGCTGCCGGCGAGCGAGCACAGCGACGCCCAGATCCGCGCGCGGGCGCGCTCGATGCTGGAGCGCGCGAACCCGTCGTACCTCGAAAGCTTCGTACTCGATTGACCGGGAGGCGGTTGTGACCGGCCAGGACCCGTACCTGATCATCTCTTCCGACTGCCATGCCGGGCTGCCCACCGAGCAGTACCGGCCCTACCTGGAGTCCCGTTTCCACCGGGACTTCGACGAGTTCCTCGCGGGCCGCGACCGGCGCCGCGCGGAGATGACCCGCCTCGGCATCCGCAACGAGGCGTTCGCGGCCCAGTGGTTCCAGGACAACGAGGAGGGCCTGCGCGGCGGCTGGGACGCTGCTCAGCGCCTGAAGGAGCTGGACGGGGACGGCGTGGCCGCCGAGGTCGTCTTCCCGGACGCCGACGCCGTGGACAGCCAGACCGCCGCGCCCTTCGGTGTGGGCCTCGGCCTCTCCGGCGACCACGATCCGCAGCTCGGCATGGCGGGCGCCCAGGCGCACAACCGCTGGCTCGCGGAGTTCGTGTCCGAGCACCCCGAACGGCACTGCGGAGTGGCTCTGTTGCCGGTCACCGGGGAGACCGACAGGGTGGTCGCCGAGGTGTACCGCGCCAAGGAGTCCGGCCTCGGCGCCCTGATGATCCCCGCCCTGTGGGCCGGCCGGGAGCCGTACCACGACCGCCGCTACGACCCGGTGTGGGCGGCCGCCGCCGAGTGCGGGATGCCCGTGCTCACCCACTCCGGCACGGCCCCGCGCGAGGAGTACGGCGACCACCTCGGCATCTACGTCAGCGAAGTGACCTGGTGGCCGGCCCGGCCGCTGTGGTTCCTGCTCTGGTCCGGGGTGTTCGAACGCCATCCGGGACTGCGGTTCGGGGTCGCGGAGTCGGGCTGCTGGTGGCTGCCGAACCTGCTGTGGTTCATGGACCGCCTCTACCTCGGCGCGCACGGGGGCAAGAAGCTCTCCCCGTTCCAGGAGCTGAAGCGCCCGCCGCACGAGTACCTCGACCGGCAGATCTTCGTCTGCGCCACCAACACCAAGCGGCGCGAACTGGCCCAGCGGTACGAGATCGGTGTCGACAACATCCTCTGGGGCAGCGACTTCCCGCATCCCGAGGGCACCTGGCCCGACACGCGCGCGTGGCTGCGGCGCACCTTCCACGACATCCCGGTGAGCGAGACCCGCCGGATGCTGGGCCTGGCCGCGGCGGAGGTCTTCGGCTTCGACGTACCACGGCTGACGCCTCTGGCCGAGCGCATCGGCCCCACCCCCGCCGACCTCGGCCAGCCGGCCGACCAGGCGGCCGTGGAGGCCTCCTGGGCGCGCTCGCGCGAGGTGGGCCGGCACTGGCTGACCGACCACGACTTCCCGACGCTGGGGGTGACGCAGTGAGCGACCGGTACACGGTGATCTCCGCCGACTGCCATGCGGGAGCCGATCTCCTCGACTACAAGCCGTACCTGGAGAAGCGCTACCACGACGAGTTCGACGTCTGGGCGGCCACCTACGTCAACCCGCACGAGGACCTGCTCGCCGACACGGCCGACCGCAACTGGAACTCCGAGCGGCGCCTTTCGGAGCTGGAGGCGGACGGGATCGTCGCGGAGGTGATCTTCCCGAACACCATCCCGCCGTTCTTCCCGTCGAGTTCGTTGATGACGCAGCCGCAGACCGCCGAGGACCTCGAACGGCGCTGGGCGGGCCTGCGCGCCCACAACCGCTGGCTGGCGGACTTCTGCGCGGCCGCGCCGGGCCGCCGGGCCGGCGTCTTCCAGATCCTCCTCGGCGACGTCGAGGAGGCCGTCAAGGAGATCAGGCGGGCCGCCTCGGCGGGCCTCAAGGGCGGCCTGATGCTGCCCGGCACCCCGCCGGGCTCGGGCCTGCCCGAGCTGTACTCGCGCACGTACGACCCGATCTGGGCCGTCTGCGCGGAACTCGGCGTCCCCGTCAACCACCACGCGGGCTCCGCCTCCCCGCCGCTCGGCGACGAACCGGCCGCCCGCGCGGTCTTCATGGTCGAGACGACCTGGTTCTCCCACCGCGCGCTGTGGCACCTGGTCTTCGGCGGCGTCTTCCGTCGGCACCCGGGGCTGAAGCTGGTGCTCACCGAGCAGGGCTCCGGCTGGATCCCGGGCGTCCTCGACATGCTGGACTACTACCACGGCCGCCTGGTCTCGACGGCCTCGACGGCCGACACCGCCGAGGCCAGGTTCGGCGCCGGCCTGGCCGAGGGCATGGGCGAGGCGCCGTCGCAGGTCTGGCGCGACCACTGCTACGTCGGCGCGAGCTTCATGCGCCCGCACGAGGTCCCGCTGCGCGACCGCATCGGCATCGACAAGATCATGTGGGGCAGCGACTACCCGCACGACGAGGGCACCTACCCGTACACCCGCGAGGGCCTGCGGTTCGCCTGCCCGGGCGTCCCGCGCGCGGAGCTGGCGGCCATGCTCGGCGGCAACGCGGCCCGCGTCTACGGCTTCGACCTGGACCTCCTGGACCCCATCGCGGCGAAGGTGGGCCCGACGGTCGAGGAGATCGCCGAGCCCCTGGAGGAGCCGCCGACGGACGCCACCAGCCCGGTGTTCGCGCGGGGAGCGTCGGTACGGGTCTGGTGACGGCCGGGGTGCGATCCTCCCTGCTGTGACGGAACCAACCCATGACGAGGCGCACGGCGGTGCGCTGGGCTCCCGCCTGAACTGGCTGCGGGCGGCCGTCCTCGGGTCGAACGACGGCATCGTGTCCACCGCCGGACTCGTCGTCGGCGTGGCCGGTGCCACGGACTCCCGCTCCGCCCTGCTCACCGCCGGTCTGGCCGGCCTGCTCGCCGGATCGATGTCCATGGCGGCGGGGGAGTACGTGTCGGTGTCGACCCAGCGTGACTCGGAGATGGCCGCACTGGCCCTCGAGCGGCGGGAGCTGCGCGAACAGCCCGAGCAGGAGCTGGAGGAGCTGACCGAGCTCCTCCAGCGGCGCGGGCTGACCCAGGAGGTCGCCCGGGAAGCCGCCGAGCAGCTCAGCGCCCGAGACGCGCTGAAGGCCCACGCGCGCGTGGAGCTGGGCATCAACCCGGACGAGCTGACCAACCCCTGGCACGCGGCCTGGGCGAGCTTCCTGTCCTTCACGGTGGGCGCACTGCTGCCCCTGCTGGCCATGGTGCTGCCCCCGGCCGACCGGCGGCTTCCGCTCACAGTGGCGTCCGTGCTGGCCGCGCTCGTGCTCACCGGGTGGAGCAGCGCCCGGCTGGGAGCGGCCGACCCGAAACCCGCGGTGCTGCGGAACGTGGCGGGCGGGGCACTGGCCATGGGGGTGACGTACGTGGCGGGGACGCTGCTGGGCGCGGTGGGGGTGTAGCGGACCAGCACCCTGGCCGCGCGGCCCGCGGCAGCCACGACGTACCGTGAAGTGCGCTCGCCCCCCGGGCGCACCGCCGGCGCGCCTGCATCTGCGGCAGCGACCTGTGGGCGTACCGGGGCGAGGCGGATCGGCAGCCGGGGCTGGGGGTGCCCCCAGGCCCTTAAGGCACTGGGGGAGCATCGGGCGCGAGTTCCTCGGCGTGGTCGAGGAGACCGGCTCCGAGGTGTCGGCCGTCCGCCGCGGTGACCTGGTGGTCGCGCCCTTCATGTGGTCCGACGGCGTCTGCGACTACTGCCGCGAGGGCCTGACGACGTCCTGCGAGCACGGCGGCTTCTGGGGCTCCGTCGGCTACGACGGCGGCCAGGGCGAGGCCGTGCGCGTGCCGTTCGCCGACGGCACCCTCGTCCAGCTGCCGAAGGAGGCGGCCTCCGACGACCACCTGCTGTCCGCCCTGCTGGGCCTCTCCGACGTGCTCGGCACCGGCCACCACGCCGCCCTCGGCGCGGGCGCCCGCCCGGGCGCCACGGTCGCCGTGGTCGGCGTGGTCGGCGACGGCGCGGTGGGCCTGTGCGCGGTGCCGGCCGCCAAGCGGCTGGGCGCCATGGGGGTGCCCCCGGTCGAGCGAAGCCGAGACTGGGGGAGGATCATCGCGCTGGGCCGCCACGAGGTCCGCACCGACATCGCGCGCCGCTTCGGCGCCACCGACGTCGTCGCCGAGCGCGGGGACGCGGCCGTCGAGGCCGTCCGCGCCCTCACCCGCGGCCAGGGCGCGCACGCCGTCGTCGAGGCCGTCGGCACCGAGCAGTCCATGCGGACGGCCGTGAACATCACCCGCGACGGCGGCGCCATCGGCTTCGTGGGCGTGCCCCACGGCTGGGGGTGCCCCCAGGCCGTTCAGGCACTGGGGGAGGCACCGGCCGGACCTCGGCGTCATGTTCGACCGGAACATCGCCCTGCGCGGCGGTGTCGCGCCGGTCCGCGCCTACATCCCCGACCTGCTGCCGGACGTCCTGGACGGCACGATCGACCCCTCGCCGGTCTTCGACATGACCGTCGGCATCGAGGGGGTACCGGACGGCTACAAGGCGATGGACGAGCGCACCGCCCTCAAGGTGCTGGTCACCAACGACTGAATCAACGACGGCTGCGTCAACATCGCTGAATCAACGTCACTGTCCACACTTGATCAGGACCAGCGGATCGGCAGCGGCAGTGCCGTGAGCAGACCCGAGACCGCGACCACCGCACCCAGGGCGATCACCTCGGCCCGCGCGGGGGCGTACGCGGTCAGCGGGTCGGCCGCCCGGCTCAGCCGGATCCGTGCCCACAGGGCGAGCACGGCGACGACGGCGACCAGGATCACCTTGGCCAGCAGGGTGCGTCCGTACGCCGTCGTCGTCAGCTGGTCCAGGATCGTGGCCGCCGGCATGCGCCGCAGTGCGCTGCACACGCCTGTCGCCGTGAGGGCCGCGAGCAGAACCGCGGCCACGCGCGCGTAGAGCCCCAGCAGCGCGGCCCCGGCCGCGTCGCCGCGCCACAGCCTGAGGGTCCGCAGCGCGTGCAGCAGTCCGCCCGCCCACAGGGCCGCGCAGGTCAGGTGCACCAGCGTCAGACCCGAGCCGACCAGCGGGTTGTGTTCGGTCGCGGGGTGTGCGCGCAGCGCCTCCGCGACCACCACCGCGGCCGGCGGCCACACCTGGGCCGCCGGGCGACGCGCGAGCGCGCACACCGCCGTCAGCAGGAAGGCGTTGACCTCCACCAGAGCCAGCTTGCCGTCGCGGGAGTCGTACAGGGCGCCGACGTCGATCTGGCCGAGGCTGTGCGGGACCAGGTTGCCGGTGGAGACCACCGAGGCGAGGGCCAGCGCGGCCACGAAGCCCGTGCAGGCCGCCAACAGAGCCCAGCTGCACGGCCGTTCGGGCGGGGCACCGGGCAGGTGCCGGGCGAGCCGGAGCACGAACAGCTCGCCGAGCGGGACGCACAGGGCGGCGAACAGCACCCCGCGCAGCAGCGCGATGCCACCCACGCCGGGCGCGGCGGCCTCCCCGCTGCCGTGCAGCGCGGCGGGAGGCCCGAACAGCGGGATCAGGGCGGCCAGGGCCACCAGGACCACGACGGCGACGGCCCGGCCGATGCCGGAGCGCCGGGCCGGGTCGTCCCCGTCGGCGGCCTCGGCGGTCGGTCGTGTCAAGGTCACCCGTGATCCTCACCAGCCGTCGCAGAGCAGGGCAACTCAAGGAAAACAGCTGACGCTACGGCATTCCACCCATTCGTACGCTTCCGGTCGCCCGCGCGCTCACTTCCAGGCGGCCGGGCCCGAACCCCATGGCACCGGAGGCCGTACCCAGTGGGCGGGGCCGCCCGCGAAGCACACCGGTGGCAGGGCGTGCCGCAGTCGGCCGAGGGCGCTGTCCGTCTCAGCCAGCCAGGCGTTGGGGCCCTCGTACGCGGCGCCTCCCACGGCCGAGTCGGGTCGGATCCCGTCGGTCAGCCAGAGCGCGGTCCGGGCGAGCGCCAGCCGGACGAGCCGACCGGATCCGTCGTACGACTGCTCGGTCAGCGCCCGCAGTACGGCCGCCGCCAGCAGATAGCCGGTGCCGTGGTCCAGGGCCTGCGCGGGCAGTGCACCGGGCTGCCCGGCCGAGCCCTCGGTCACCGCGATGCCCGTCGCTGCCTGCACCAGGCTGTCGAAGCCGCGCCGCCCGCCCCAGGACCCGTACGCGCCCCATGCCGAGACCTGCGCCACGACCAGGCCGGGGCGCCGCTCGGCCAGCGCCTGCGGGGAGAGCCCGAACCGGTCCAGGGCACCCGGCCGGTAGCCGGTGACCACGACGTCCGCCGCGGCCAGCAGCTCCTCGAAGGTGTCCCGGTCGGTGGCGAGGTCGAGGGTCGCCGACCGCTTCCCGAAGCCCGTGTCCGTGTGCTGGTCGGCGAGTTCGGGCAGCTGCGGGGCGTCCACGCGCAGGACGTCCGCGCCGAGCAGGGCCAGCGTCCGGGTGGCGACCGGACCGGCCAGCACCCGGGTCAGGTCGAGCACGCGGAGCCCGGCGGCCGGCAGCAGGGGAGCGGCGGCCGGATCGAGCGGAGGGAGTACGCGCGCGGGCGCCGGGTCCAGCCGCTCCCGCTCGACCAGGGGCCGAGCGGCCACCTCGGCGGCCTGCGCGTGCGCCGCCCACTCCTGCGGGGTGCGCAGGGCCACGGCGAGGCCTCCGGCGCCGTACACCGCCTCCTCCACCTCCAGGGCGGAGCGCTCGGCGAGCCGGCCGGCCACCTCCTCCACCGAGGCGTTCGCCGGCAGGCCCAGTGCGCCGAGCAACCGGGCCCGGTGGTGCGGGTAGTTGGCGTGCGTGCGCACCCAGCCGTCGGCCGTCGGCCAGAACCGCGACAGCGGTGCGAAGACGACCGGCGCACGCCCGTCGACCTGAAGCAGCCGTTCGCTGTGGAATGCGGCGGCGACCGCACCGTCGTCGACCCGGACCTCCGGCACCTCGGCGAGCCCCGCCCGCCGCGCCCCCAGCTCGGCGGCGGCCAGCGCGCACGCGCCGACGCACGCGCGCGCCAGCCGCCGTACGGGGAGGCGCGCCGGAAGCGCGCCCTCCCGCACCACGGTGGTGACCCGTTCGGCAGGGCCGGGACGGCCGCCCAGGACGGACCATGCGTACTTGATGTCAGTCATGACTGCACTATGCAGTATTGACTGAATCAATATATGGACGCCTACTGGACAGCGCGCAGCGCGTTGACGACGCCGAAGCCGTAGAAGCCGTTGACGCGCTTGCCGCCGACGCAGGTCGCGTCCACGACGCCGTCGCCGTTGCCGTCGTAGGGGTCGGCCGGGCAGCCCGGGTTGTCCGCCTGGGCCTTCAGGAGGGCCTGCAGCTGGGCGGGGGTGGCGTACGGGTGGGCCGACTTCAGCAGCGCGGCCACGGCGGCCACGTGCGGGGACGCCATCGACGTGCCCTGGAGGAAGCCGTACTGGTTGTTCGGCAGCGTGGACAGGATGCGGCCGTTCTTCGACGGCGTGTCCGGGATCTGGTACTTGTCGCCACCCGGGCCCGCCACGTCCACGACGCCTTGGCCGTAGCTGGAGTAGTACGACTTGGCACCCTTGACGCCCACCGCGCTCACGGTCACCACGCCGGGCAACTGGGTCGGCACGTCGAAGCACTCGTGCGGGTCGACCGTCCGCGACACGGCCGTGGAGTCGTCCGGGCTGGAGGTGTCCACGATCGAGTCCGCGTCGAGGTCGTGGTTGGAGTTGCCGGCCGATGCCACATTGAGCGTGCCCTTGCGCTGTGCATACAGCTGGGCCCTGTTGACCGCGTCAACGATGGCACGTTGATCGGGATCGTCCATGCAGTTGTACAGCCACGGGTCAACGTAGTAGCTGTTGTTGGTGATCTCGATGCCGTGGTCCGCGGCGAACACGAAGGCGCAGACCACGCTTTCGGGGTAGAACAGCGAGGTCGCGTCCGGCTGGGACACGGTGATGCTCGCGACCTTCACACCCGGCGCCACACCCGCCACGCCTATGCCGTTGCGGGCCGCGGCGATCTCGCCCGCCACATGCGTGCCGTGGTAGTGGCTGGCGTCCACCGGCCGCCAGGCGCCGTAGGTCGTGTCCGCCTTGCCGCTCACACAGTTCGCCGACTGGGAAGCGGAGAAGTTCGGGGCGATGTCCGGGTGGGTGTCGTCGACGCCGGTGTCGATCACCCCGACGGTCACGTTCCTGCTGCCCGGGTCGATCGTGGCGGCCCTGTCGGCGCCGATCGCCCGCAGGTCCCACTGGTCGGCCTCAAGGGGTTCCTCGCCCGCCGTCGCGCCCTGGGCGATCTTCGTGGCCTCCGCCTTCGACAGGACCTGCACCGCGCCCTCGTCGGTCGTGCCCGCCGCCGTCAGCGGAGCGGTACGCGTGGCGCCTGCCGACTGCACACCGCGTACGGCACGCATCTGCGCGCCGAAGTCGGGGTTGGCGGAGTGGGCGACGATCACACCGATCCGGTCGTAACTCGCCACGATGGTGCCGCCGTTGCGCGTGATCTCCTGCTGCACCGACTCGATCGTGTGGTGGTCCGTCCTGGTGTTGACCACATACGCGAGGTTGGGGCCGTCCGCCGCCCGCGCCGCCGTGGCCGCCGGGGTCGCCGCCGAGGCCGCCGACGGAAGGAAACCGAGCGAGGCGGTCAGTGACAGCACGACCGGCACGGCGAGCGCGAGCCGACGTCTGGAGCGCAGATGAGCCATGGGATCTCCACATCATCCGGATACGAGACAGCCCGAGACGCAGGTGCTGTTCGGGCAGGTACATGACGGGTGGTGCAGGGCGAAGCTATCTCTCGGGACTGATCTCCGAAAGAGCCAGGCGGGCTTGAACCGCTCCGCGCGTGGCGCCGTGACCGTGGACAGAGGGCCCGTGAGGATCGTGGCCCTGCCGGAATCACGCAGGGGAGTCTGTCGGTGACTCCCTGTAATGTGATCCCGTCCCTGTGAGGCCAGACAGCGCATGTCCGTGACGCGAGGAGACTCCGTGGCTACCGAGACACCGCCACCCGCGAAACCCCAAGCCCACCTTCCCTCCACCGAGGAGTTCGTCGAGGTGCAGCAGAGCGCGGAGTTCGGTGAACTGCGCCGCGCCCACCGCTCCTTCGCCTTCCCCCTGACGATCGCCTTCATCGCCTGGTACCTGCTGTACGTCCTGCTCTCCAACTACGCGGGCGGCTTCATGGGCACCAAGGTCGTCGGCGACATCAACGTGGCCCTGGTCCTGGGCCTCGCCCAGTTCCTCACCACGTTCCTCATCGCCTGGTGGTACGCGCGGCACGCCGCCGCCGAGCTCGACCCCAAGGCCGAGGCCATCAAGTCCCGGATGGAGGGCGGAGCATGAGCCCCGCGCAGCACACCCTGCTCGCCGCCGGCGAGGCGAGCGAACACCGACCGCTGATCATCACCCTGTTCGCGGTGTTCGTCGCCGCGACCCTCGTCATCACCGTCTGGGCGGGCCGGCAGACCAAGGACGCGTCCGACTTCTACGCCGGCGGCCGCCAGTTCACCGGCTTCCAGAACGGCCTCGCCGTCTCCGGCGACTACATGTCCGCCGCGTCCTTCCTCGGCATCGCCGGCGCCATCGCCCTCTTCGGCTACGACGGCTTCCTCTACTCCATCGGCTTCCTCGTCGCCTGGCTCGTCGCCCTCCTCCTGGTCGCCGAGCCACTGCGCAACTCCGGCCGCTACACCATGGGCGACGTGCTGGCCTACCGGATGCGGCAGCGGCCCGTCCGCACGGCCGCCGGCACCTCCACGATCGTCGTGTCGATCTTCTACCTGCTCGCCCAGATGGCCGGCGCGGGCGTCCTGGTCTCCCTGCTCCTGGGCATCACCAGTGACGGCGGCAAGATCGGCATCGTCGCCCTGGTCGGCGTCCTGATGATCGTGTACGTCACCATCGGCGGCATGAAGGGCACCACCTGGGTCCAGATGGTCAAGGCGGTGCTCCTGATCCTGGGCGCCCTGCTGCTGACCTTCCTGGTCCTGCTGAAGTTCCACTTCAACATCTCGGACCTGCTGGGCAAGGCCGCCGACAACAGCGGCAAGAGCTCGGCGTTCCTGGAGCCCGGCCTGAAGTACGGCGCCACCGGCACCACCAAGCTGGACTTCATCTCGCTCGGCATCGCCCTGGTCCTCGGCACCGCGGGCCTGCCGCACATCCTGATCCGCTTCTACACGGTCCCGACGGCCAAGGCCGCCCGCAAGTCCGTGATCTGGGCGATCGGCCTGATCGGCGCCTTCTACCTGATGACCCTCGCCCTCGGCTTCGGCGCGGCCGCACTGATCAAACCGGACGAGATCATCGCCTCCAACAAGGCCGGCAACACGGCCGCACCCCTGCTCGCCCTCCACCTCGGCGGAGTGGACTCCAACTGGGGCGCGATCCTGCTGGCCACCATCTCCGCGGTCGCCTTCGCCACGATCCTCGCGGTCGTCGCGGGCCTGACCCTGGCCTCGTCCTCCTCCTTCGCCCACGACATCTACGCCAACGTCATCAAGAAGGGGCAGGCCACCGAGAAGCAGGAGATCAACGCGGCCCGCTACGCGACCGTCGGCATCGGCGCCGTCTCGATCGTCCTCGGCGCCCTCTCCCGCGACCTGAACGTCGCAGGCCTGGTCGCCCTCGCCTTCGCGGTCGCCGCCTCCGCCAACCTGCCGACCATCCTCTACAGCCTGTTCTGGAAGCGGTTCACCACCTCCGGCGCCCTGTGGTCGATCTACGGCGGCCTGGTCACCGCGGTCGGCCTGGTGCTGTTCTCGCCGGTGGTCTCCGGCAAGCCGACCTCGATGTTCCCCGACGTCGACTTCCACTGGTTCCCGCTGGAGAACCCGGGCATCATCTCGATCCCCGTCGGCTTCCTGCTGGGCGCCGTGGGCACCCTGCTGTCGAAGGAGGCCCCGGACACCGGCAAGTACGCGGAACTGGAGGTGCGGTCCCTGACCGGGACAGGAGCCCACTGAGCTTCGTACGGACGGCCGCGTCGTTCGGGACTGTACGGTCCTACGACGCGGCCGCGTCGTACCTCGTAAGATCGGGCTGCTGTCGATGTCAGTGGTCTCACGTAGGCTCGCAAGTGACGGAAGACAAGCGCTCCGGATCGAGGGAGGGGGCCACGTGCTCATCGACACCTACGGCCGTGTGGCCACCGACCTGAGGGTCTCGCTGACCGACCGGTGCAATCTGCGCTGCACCTACTGCATGCCCGAGGAAGGCCTGCAGTGGCTGGCCAAGCCCGACCTCCTCACGGACGACGAGATCGTCCGCCTCATCGACATCGCGGTCCGCCTGCTCGGCATCGAGGAGGTCCGCTTCACCGGCGGCGAGCCCCTGCTGCGCCCCGGCCTGGTCGGCATCGTCGAACGCGTCGCGGCCCTCGCCCCCCGCCCCCAGATGTCCCTCACCACGAACGGCATCGGTCTCAGGCGCACCGCCTCCGCCCTGAAGGCGGCGGGCCTGGACCGGGTCAACGTCTCCCTGGACACCCTGCGCCCGGACGTCTTCAAGACCCTCACCCGCCGCGACCGCCACAAGGACGTCATCGAGGGCCTTTTCGCCGCCCGCGAAGCCGGCCTCACCCCGGTCAAGGTCAACTCGGTCCTGATGCCGGGCCTGAACGAGGACGAGGCCCCGGACCTGCTGGCCTGGGCACTGGAGCACGAGTACGAGCTGCGCTTCATCGAGCAGATGCCCCTGGACGCCCAGCACGGCTGGAAGCGCGAGGGCATGGTCACCGCCGGCGACATCCTGGCGTCGCTGCGCACCCGCTTCGACCTCACCCCCGAGGGCGCGGACGAGCGCGGCTCGGCCCCGGCGGAGCGCTGGCTGGTGAACGGCGGCCCGCAGCGGGTCGGCGTGATCGCCTCGGTCACCCGCCCGTTCTGCGCGGCCTGCGACCGCACCCGCCTCACCGCCGACGGCCAGATACGGACCTGCCTGTTCGCCACCGAGGAGACCGACCTCCGAGCCGCCTTGCGCTCCGACGCCCCCGACGAGGAGATCGCCCGCATCTGGCGCCTGGCGATGTGGGGCAAGAAGGCAGGGGCGGGTCTGGACGATCCTTCTTTCGTCCAGCCGGACCGCCCGATGTCGGCAATCGGCGGCTAGTCAGGATTCCTCGGGAGCCTGCCAGTCCTCGACCTTCACCACGTCCTTCAAGAACCCCCGCACCCCGAGGAACTGCGAAAGATGCTCGCGGTGTTCCTCGCAGGCGAGCCACGCCTTGCGTCGTTCCGGCGTATGAATCTTCGGGTTGTTCCACGCCAGCACCCACACGGCATCGGCACGGCAGCCCTTGGCGGAGCAGATGGGGGTCTCGTCACTCACAGCTTCGTCACTGGTTCCGTCTCACAGAGCCCCGCAAAACAAGGCGACGCCGAGCAGCCACGGGGGGAGCTGCCCGGCGTCGGTCCGTCGCTCCGACGGGGGATGCGGAGCGCGTACGCAGTATGTCACGGGTCACCCATCGCCCGGCACTGGAACTACACGATTGATCTGAGCTTTTCTTGAGCTTGACTGGGCCGGCAGCCACCTCCGCCGCGTCCGCCGTGGTCACGCCCCTTCGGGTCGTTCGGACTCCGCCTGCGCCGTCTGCTCCTCCGCGCGCGGCGCCGCGATCATCGGCCGCGTCGGCGCGGCGACGAAGGTCGACGGAAGCGACGGCGGCCGCTCCCGGCCCGCGTTCGCGATCACCACGGCGACATAGGGGAGGAGCGCACCGAACACGAGCGCCACGACGGCGACGTACCGTTCCACGTTCCACAGCGTGGCGGCGAGGATCACCGAGGCGGTACGGATCGTCATCGAGATGACGTAGCGCCGCTGCCGCCCCCGTACGTCCTCGGCCAGCCCGGTCCGGGCACCGGTGATCCGGAACACCTGGCCGCTGCCCCCGTGCTGTTTCCGCATCACATCCACCATCCGCCCGCATGGGACTCTCCCCGGCCCGCTCCTTCGTCCCTGCCCCGCGGGGAACCGGGCCGGAACAAGTCCACGTTACGCCGCGACTGCAGCGGTCACGAGACCGGGTCGCCGCCTGCCTGCACCGATGCCCTCGGCCGCGCCGCGTACGGGCGCACCCGACATGCGTCGTACGGCGGACGGACCCAGACTGACCGTAATGCTCACGTCGAGCCGTACGAGGAGGCAGCCATGGGCTGGTTGTGGGCGATCATCGTGGGATTCGTGCTGGGTCTCATCGCGAAGGCGATCATCCCCGGCAAGCAGCACAGCCCCCTCTGGCTGACCACCATCTGCGGCATCCTGGGGGCCATCGCGGGCAACGCGATCGCCCGTGCCTTCGGTGTCGCGGCGACCCCGGGCATCGACTGGAGCCGGCACGCCTTCCAGCTCGTCGCCGCGATCATCATCGTCTTCGCCGTCGACACGCTCTACATGGCGACGCTCGGCAAGAGGAAGCAGCAAGCCTGAACCGGAGCGCCCCGACAGGGGCGCGGGGGCGCGAGAAACCACGACGAAGCCGCAGCCCCGCACACCGCCCACGCCCCCCACGGCGCTACGCGGAAACGACCTCCACTGCAGCAAGATTCTTCTTGCCCCGCCGAAGCACCAGCCACCGCCCGTGCAGCAGATCCTCCTTGGCCGGGACGGCGTCCTCGGCGGTGACCTTGACGTTGTTCACGTAGGCACCGCCCTCCTTGACCGTGCGCCGCGCAGCGGACTTGCTGGCCACCAGCCCGACCTCGGCGAACAGGTCGACCACCGGGCCCAGCTCGGCCACCTGGATGTTCGGCACCTCGGACAGCGCGGCCGCCAGCGTCCGGTCGTCCAGCTCCGTCAGCTCGCCCTGGCCGAACAGGGCCTTGGACGCGGCGATCACGGCGGCCGTCTGGTCGGCGCCGTGCACCAGCGTCGTCAGCTCCTCGGCGAGCGCGCGCTGCGCCGCACGAGCCTGCGGACGCTCCGCCGTCTGCTCCTCCAGCTCCTCCAGCTCCTCGCGGGACTTGAAGGACAGGATCCGCATGTACTTCGAGATGTCACGGTCGTCCACGTTCAGCCAGAACTGGTAGAACGCGTACGGCGTCGTCATCTCCGGGTCGAGCCAGACGGCGCCGCCCTCGGTCTTGCCGAACTTGGTGCCGTCCGCCTTGGTCATCAGCGGGGTGGCCAGGGCGTGCGCCTCGGCGTCCGGCTCCAGCCGGTGGATCAGGTCGAGACCGGCCGTGAGGTTGCCCCACTGGTCGCTGCCGCCCTGCTGGAGCGTGCAGCCGTACCGCCGGTACAGCTGCAGGAAGTCCATGCCCTGCAGGATCTGGTAGCTGAACTCGGTGTAGCTGATGCCCTGGTCGGACTCCAGGCGGCGGGCCACCGAGTCTTTCGTCAGCATCTTGTTGACGCGGAAGTGCTTGCCGATGTCCCGCAGGAACTCGATCGCCGAGAGGCCCGCGGTCCAGTCGAGGTTGTTCACCATGACGGCCGCGTTCTCGCCCTCGAAGGACAGGAACGGCTCGATCTGGGCGCGCAGCCTGCCCACCCAGCCGGCCACCGTCTCCGGGTCGTTCAGCGTGCGCTCGGCGGTGGGGCGCGGGTCACCGATCAGGCCCGTCGCGCCGCCGACCAGCGCCAGCGGCCGGTGCCCGGCCTGCTGGAGCCGGCGCACGGTGAGCACCTGCACCAGATGCCCCACGTGCAGCGACGGCGCCGTCGGGTCGAAACCGCAATAGAACGTGACGGGACCGTCCGCGAGAGCCTTGCGCAAAGCGTCCTCGTCGGTGGACAGGGCGAACAGCCCACGCCACTTCAGCTCGTCGACGATGTCCGTCACGGTTCTCGTGTCTCCTCGGTGATCCTGGGGCAGTCGGGTGACAGCCGCCTACGAGGTTATACGCCCTGACTGACAGAGCTCATGTTGAAATCGGAGATCCGCAGCGCCGGCATCGCGGTCCGGGTGAAGTAGTCGCTCCACTCGCGCGGCAGCGTCTTCTCCGTGCGCCCGGCCTCGGTGGCCCGGCCGAGCAGGTCCACCGGCGACTCGTTGAACCGGAAGTTGTTCACCTGCCCGGTCACCTCGCCGTTCTCCACGAGGTAGACGCCGTCCCGGGTCAGTCCGGTGAGCAGGAGCGTCGCCGGGTCGACCTCGCGGATGTACCACAGGCAGGTCAGCAGCAGCCCGCGCTGGGTGCCCGCGACCATCTCCTCCAGGGAGCGGTCCTGCCCGCCGTCCAGGATCAGGTTCCCGATCGCCGGGGCGACCGGCAGCCCGGTCAGGCCCGCGCTGTGCCGGGTCGTGGTCAGGTGCTTGAGCACGCCCTCGCCGATCCACTCGGTGGGATGCGCCGGCAGCCCGTTGTCGAACACGGACTGGTCGCCGCCGGAGGAGTGGGCGACCACGAACGGCGCGCACTCCAGGCCCGGCTCGTTCGGGTCGCTGCGCAGGGTCAGCGGCAGCTCGCTCAGCTTCTCGCCGACACGGGTGCCGCCGCCCGGCGTGGAGAACACCGTCCGGCCCTCGGCCGCGTCCCGGCCCGAGGCCGACCACAGCTGGTAGATGAGCAGGTCCGCCACCGCGGTCGGCGGCAGCAGCGTCTCGTACCGGCCGGCGGGCAGCTCCACGCGCCGCTCGGCCCAGCCGAGGCGTACCGCCAGCTCGGCGTCCAGGGCGCCCGGGTCGACGTCCTTGAAGTCCCGCGTGGACCGGCCCGCCCACGCCGAGCGGACCCGGTCCGGGGACTTGGCGTTCAGCTCCAGCGTGCCGCTCGGCTGGTCGTGCCTGAGGCGCAGCCCGGTGGACGTGCCCAGGTACGTCGACACCATCTCGTGGTTGGCGAACCCGTACAGCTCGCGGCCGCCGGCACGCGCGCGTGCGAAGGCCTCGCCGAGCGCGGGGGCGAAGTCCGCGAAGACGACGGAGGAGGTCTCGGCGGGCGCGTCCGTGAAGTCCGGGGACTCAGGAACACCGGTGACCAGCGGCTGGGCGTCCTCGGCGGGCCCGGCCCCGCGCGCGGCCTCCTCGGCGGCCCGCACCAGCGGCTCCAGCTCCTCGGCGGTCACGGCGGACCGCGAGACGACACCGGAGGCGGTGCCCTGCTGCCCGTCCACGGTCGCGATCACGGTGAGGGTACGGCTGCGGGTGACGCCGTTGGTGGTGAGCGCGTTTCCCGCCCAGCGCAGGTTGGCGGTGGACTGCTCGTCGGCGATGACGACACAGCCGTCGGCCCGGGAGAGCGCGAGCGCCTGCTCGACGATCTCGTGGGGCTTGTTCGCCTTGGTGGTGGGCGCGCTCATCGACCGGCCTCCTGCGTGGTGTTCAGAATGTTGACGCCCTTGAAGAGGGCGGAGGGGCACCCGTGGGAGACCGCGGCGACCTGGCCCGGCTGGGCCTTGCCGCAGTTGAAGGCGCCACCGAGGACATAGGTCTGCGGGCCGCCCACGGCCGCCATCGAGCCCCAGAAGTCGGTGGTCGTGGCCTGGTAGGCGACGTCCTTCAGCTGCCCGGTGATCCGCCCGTTCTCGATCTTGAAGAAGCGCTGCCCGGTGAACTGGAAGTTGTACCGCTGCATGTCGATCGACCAGGACCGGTCGCCGACGACGTAGATGCCCCGGTCGACGCCCCCGATCAGGTCCTCGGTGGACAGCCCGGCGGGATCCGGCTGCAGGGACACGTTGGCCATGCGCTGCACCGGGACATGCCCGGGGGAGTCGGCGTACGCGCACCCGTTGGACCGGTCGAACCCGGTCAGCTTCGCGATCCTGCGGTCCAGCTGGTAGCCGACGAGCCTGCCGTCCTTCACCAGGTCCCAGGACTGCGCCTCGACGCCTTCGTCGTCGTAGCCGATGGTCGCGAGCCCGTGCTCGGCGGTGCGGTCACCGGTGACGTTCATCAGCTCGGAGCCGTACTTCAGCTTGCCCAGCTGGTCGAAGGTGGCGAACGAGGTGCCGGCGTACGCGGCCTCGTAGCCGAGCGCGCGGTCCAGCTCGGTGGCGTGCCCGATGGACTCGTGGATGGTCAGCCACAGGTTGGACGGGTCGACCACCAGGTCGTACAGGCCCGGCTCCACGCTCGGCGCCCGCATCTTCTCGGCCAGCAGCTCCGGGATGCGCTCCAGCTCGGCGTCCCAGTCCCAGCCGGTCCCGGTCAGGTACTCCCAGCCGCGGCCGACCGGCGGCGCGATGGTCCGCATCGAGTCGAACTCGCCGCTCGACTCGTCGACCGACACGGCGGTCAGCTCCGGATGCAGCCGCACCCGCTGCTGGGTGGTCACGGTGCCCGCGGTGTCGGCATAGAACTTGTTCTCGTGCACGGTGAGCAGCGAGGCGTCCACATGGCTCACGCCGTCCGCCGCCAGCAGCC
Source organism: Streptomyces sp. NPDC031100 (assembly GCF_055570785.1). Classification (NCBI taxonomy): domain Bacteria; kingdom Bacillati; phylum Actinomycetota; class Actinomycetes; order Kitasatosporales; family Streptomycetaceae; genus Streptomyces; species Streptomyces sp. NPDC031100. The sequence continues at coordinate 24,143 of NZ_JBVIGN010000001.1, read as the reverse complement.
GATTGCTCCACTCCGCCAGCAGCGCGGCCTTCTCCTCGTCGGGCACCGAGAACGGATCGATCTCGTACGACGAGACCCATGTCTCCTCGGCGTGCACCGGCTCACCGGCCAGCTCCACCCGCTCCTCGGATCCCGCCGCCCTGATCACCTGCGCCGAGAGCTTCGCCATCGCCACCGCCTGCGAGGCGACCTTGGCGGCCGCGTCCAGGGTCAGGTCCACCCCGGACGCGAAGCCCCACGTACCGCCGTGCACGACCCGGACCGCGTACCCGAGGTCGGTGGTGTCCGACGACCCGGCGGGCCTGGCGTCCCTGAGCCGCCAGGACGCGCTGCGCACCCGCTCGAACCGGAAGTCCGCATGCTCGGCCCCGAGCGCACGCGCACGGGCGAGCGCGGCGTCGGCCAGGGCCCTGAGCGGAAGCGCCGTGAACGCTTCGTCGATGGAATGAGGCACGGAGGTCTCCCTGCTGTCGTGGCCTGTCGCATCCGATCATGTCCTGGGAGCGGCCCGGCGGACCACAGGTTTCGCTCCGGTACGAGCCTTTTCTGTAGGGATCCGACAGCGTCGCACTCGCGCCACTGTCGGTGCCCGCTTGCCCGCGGAAGGGCCGCTACCGATAGGTTTTCGATGAAGCCGCCTGCCATCCAGGTGTCCGGGCGGGTTGTACGACCGCATCAGACCGCAATCGAAAGGGTGATCCGTTGAGCCGCTCGGTTCTCGTCACCGGAGGCAACCGGGGCATCGGCCTCGCCATCGCCCGAGCTTTCGCCGATGCCGGCGACAAGGTCGCGATCACGTACCGCTCGGGTGAGCCGCCGGCCGGCTTCCTCGCCGTGAAGTGCGACATCACCGACGCCGAGCAGGTGGAGCAGGCCTACAAGGAGATCGAGGACCAGCACGGTCCGGTCGAGGTCCTGATCGCCAACGCCGGCGTCACCAAGGACCAGCTCCTGATGCGCATGTCCGAGGAGGACTTCACCTCGGTCATCGACACCAACCTCACCGGCACCTTCCGCGTCGTCAAGCGCGCCAACCGCGGCATGCTGCGCGCCAAGAAGGGCCGCGTCATCCTGATCTCCTCCGTGGTCGGCCTGCTCGGCTCGGCGGGCCAGGCGAACTACGCCGCCTCCAAGGCCGCCCTGGTCGGCTTCGCGCGCTCCCTCGCCCGTGAGCTGGGCTCGCGCAACATCACCTTCAACGTCGTCGCGCCCGGCTTCGTCGACACCGACATGACCAAGGTGCTCAGCGACGAGCAGCGCGCCGGCATCGTGTCGCAGGTGCCGCTCGGCCGGTACGCGCAGCCGGAGGAGATCGCCGCGACGGTGCGGTTCCTCGCCTCGGACGACGCCTCGTACATCACTGGAGCCGTCATCCCCGTTGACGGCGGACTGGGAATGGGTCACTGATCACCATGAGCGGAATCCTCGAGGGCAAGCGCATCCTGATCACGGGTGTGCTGATGGAGTCCTCCATCGCCTTCCACGTCGCCAAGCTCGCCCAGGAGCAGGGCGCCGAGATCATCCTGACCGCCTTCCCGCGGCCCACGCTGACCGAGCGCATCGCCAAGAAGCTGCCGAAGCCGACCAAGGTCATCGAGCTGGACGTCACCAACGAGGAGCACCTGGCCCGGCTGGCCGACATCGTCGGCGAGGAGCTGGGCGGTCTCGACGGCGTCGTGCACTCCATCGGCTTCGCGCCGCAGGACGCGCTCGGCGGCAACTTCCTCAACACGCCGTTCGAGTCCGTCGCGACCGCCATGCACGTCTCGGCGTTCTCCCTGAAGTCGCTGACCATGGCCTGCCTGCCGCTGATGCAGAACGGCGGCTCGGTCGTCGGCCTCACCTTCGACGCGAAGTTCGCCTGGCCGCAGTACGACTGGATGGGTCCGGCCAAGGCCGCCCTGGAGGCCACCAGCCGCTACCTCGCCCGCGACCTGGGCAAGCAGAACATCCGCTGCAACCTCGTCTCCGCCGGCCCGCTCGGCTCCATGGCCGCCAAGTCCATCCCGGGCTTCGCCGACCTGGCCTCCGTGTGGGACACCCGCTCCCCGCTGGAGTGGGACCTGAAGGACCCCGAGCCGGCCGGCCGTGGTGTCGTCGCCCTGCTGAGCGACTGGTTCCCGAAGACCACCGGCGAGATCATCCACGTGGACGGCGGTCTGCACGCCATCGGCGCGTGACCCTCGCCTGACGTCGACGCCCCGTTCCCCGCACGTCCGCGGGGGCGGGGCGTCACTCGTTCGGCGTACTCGGCCGGGCAGGGCCGGGTGCGGGCGGCGCACCCTGGATTACGGATTCACCCGCGCATCCCTCCGCAGCCCGGCCGAGGAGGTCCTTTTGTGCGCCTGTCCCGCAGCCTGGCCCCGGTGATCGTGGCCGTAGCCCTCGTGCTCTCCCTGCCGTACGACGCGATGCCCCACGCGCGCGTGGGCGACGGCAAGCCGCCCGCCCCGAGCCTGTTCGGCGCCGCCTGCCGTACGACCGTACGCCGCTCCCACGTGGTGGCCTACTGCCACAACCCCTACGTCGACACCGACCGGGTCCGCCTGCACATCGAGTGCGCGCGCTGGTGGGACATCGACACCGACAGCGCCCCGGTGGACACCGCGCCCGCCATGACCGTCCGGCTGACCGGCCGGTGCTGGAAGGAAGTCCGCTCGGTGTGGATCAGCCACCAGAAGGCGCGTTGAACCGGTCCGGGCGGCACAGGAACGGATAGCTCGCGGCCTCCGTGGCGGCCGCCTCCGCGTCGCCCGCGCGGATCGCATCCAGCAGCCCGGTGTGCTCCATGTACGTCTCGGGCGTCAGCTCGGCGCCGACGTCCGCGCGCAGCCAGTCCCGCAGCACCTCGCCCAGGTCGGCGTACATCGCCGTCATGACGTCGTTGTGGGAGGCGGCCACCACGGCCAGGTGGAAGGTCGCGTCGGCGGTCACGAACGCCTCGGCCTCGCCGGCCGCCCAGGCCTCCTCGCGCCGCACCAGCAGCGCGTCCAGCTGCTTGAGATCCTTCTCGGTGCGCCGCTCGGCGGCCAGCTTGGCCGCCGCCGACTCCAGCGTGGAGCGCAGCTCGGCGATGTGCCGGGGGTCGGCTCCCGCGAACCGGCGGTGCATCACGCCGGCCAGCTCGCTCGTCGCCGCGACATAGGTGCCCGAGCCCTGACGGATGTCCAGCAGACCGTTGTGCGCGAGCGCGCGAACGGCCTCGCGGACGGTGTTGCGGGCGACCCCCAGCTGCTCGACCAGCTCCGGCTCGGTCGGGATGCGGGAGCCGACCGGCCACTCGCCGGAGGCGATCTGATTGCGCAGCTCGGCGATGACCTGCTCGGACAGCGCCGAACGGCGCGGGTGGCTCAAGGGCATGGCACACCTTCGCACGAGAGGCCCGGGGGGAACCGCACGGGGAATGGACAACCAATCATCCCATGATTCTATGATGGCCGGCATGGCTAGTGAGGAAACCCGGACCTCGGCACCCCGTACGGCGACGTCTCCGCCCGAACCCCCCAAGGCCGCGTCGTCGACCGCACGCGGTACGACCACCGAAGCGGGTGCGCCCCGGACGCCCGCCATGCGCGTGTGGGCGACCCGGCTGGTCGTCGTCGGCATCGTGCTGGCCGCGGTGAACCTCCGCCCGGCCATCACCAGCCTCGGCGCGCTCCTGGAGGAGGTCCGCGACGGCCTCGGCATGAGCGGCAGCGTGGCCGGGCTGCTCACCTCCGTGCCCCCGCTCTGCTTCGCCGTCTTCGGTGTCACCGCACCCCGCCTGGCCCGCCGCTTCGGACCGGCCGCCGTGGTGTGCGCCGGCATGGCCGCCATCACCGCGGGCCTGCTGATACGGCCGTACACCGGAAGCACGGCCGGTTTCCTGGCCGCCAGCGCACTCACCCTCATGGGCATCGCCGTCAGCAACGTGCTGATGCCGGTCATCGTCAAGCGCTGGTTCCCCGACCGGGTCGGCTCCATGACCGGCCTGTACTCCATGGCCCTCGCCCTCGGCACCTCGCTGGCCGCCGCGGTGACCGTGCCCATGACCGACGCCCTGGGCGGCAGCTGGCAGTCCGGCCTCGCCGTGTGGGCCGGGCTCGCGGCCGCCGCCGTCCTGCCCTGGCTGCCACTGGTACGAGAGCGGGGCGCCGCCCCCGTCCAGGCGCCCGCGCCGTCCGTGCGGGAGCCCGGCGAGCAGCGGCAGCAGGCCCCACTGCGCATCACCCGCAGCCGCACCGCCTGGGCGCTCGCCGTCTTCTTCGGACTCCAGGCCACCGCCGCCTACATCACGATGGGCTGGATGCCCCAGATCTTCCGCGACTCCGGCGTTCCCGCGAGCACGGCCGGCCTGCTCCTCGCCGTCACCATGGTGATGGGCGTCCCCCTGGCCTTCGTCATCCCGCGGGTCGCCACCCGGCTGCCCCACCAGGGGCCGATCGTGCTCTTCCTGGGCGCCTGCGGCCTGGCCGGATACACCGGCCTGTACGTCGCCCCCGCCGCCGGCGCCTGGGCCTGGGCGGTGCTGCTCGGCGTCTCCAACTGCGCCTTCCCGCTGGCGCTGACCATGGTCGGCATGCGGGCCAGGACCGGCCCGGGCGTCGCCCAGCTGTCCGCGTTCGCCCAGAGCACCGGCTATCTGATCTCCATCCCCGGCCCGCTGCTGGTCGGCGTGCTGTACCAGCACAGCGGCGGCTGGGGGCTGCCGATCGCCCTCATGACGGGCCTGATGCTGCCCCAGATGGCGGTGGGCTTCCTCGCGGGACGCGACCGCATCGTGGAGGACGAAGCGAGCCGGTAGCCGGCCCCCGGCGGACCGGGTCCGGACGAAGGGTGCGAGACTGGGCGCATGCAGCCTGTGCTCGACCCGAACCCGAAGAACGGCCAGAAGAAGATGCTGGTCGTCTTCGGCTCGTTCTTCGCCATCTTCGTGATCATCGCCGTCATCGCGACGATCGCCTCGCCCTGACCCGGTTCGCACCCTGATGGTGGGGCTAGCCCCCCCATCCCCTAGGGGGTCAGGGTCAGGGTCAAGTGGGTGGATCTCCGGATGGGTTGGCGGCCCCGGATTCCGTAGCTTCGAGATGTGACCGCACCAGGCGGCCAGGAGACTCGAAGACCCACGGAGGCGACCATGCCGGCCCGCACGCACACCCGGCCCCACCCGGCGCACACGGGCGGCGTCGACATCCGGCTGCCCTGGTGGGCGCTCGCCCTGCCCGCGCTCGCCTTCATCGCGCTGCTCGCGCTGATACTGAACCCGTCGGACGCCCACGCGGCGAGCGGCGACCCGGCGATCACGCAGCTCTTCGAGCGTGTGCAGCAGCTGCTCGCGCGCTGACGCGGAGCCCCCGCACGCGGTGAATCCGCATGTCAACTCCCTGCGCCGCATGGTCTGTTTCATGCGAAGCTGAGCCCATGAGCGTCGCAGAACCCCGCAGGATCGTCCTCTTCCGGCATGCGAAAGCCGACTGGCCCCAGGTGTCCGACCACGAGCGCCCGCTCGCCGAGCGGGGCCGCAAGGACGCCGCAGTCGCCGGGCGCAAGCTGGCCGACACCGGTATCACCTTCGACCTGGCCCTGTGCTCCACGGCGGTCCGGACCCGCGAGACCTGGAAGCTCGCGGTCCACGAACTCGCCCACCGGCCGAAAACCATCTACGAGGAGCGGGTCTACGAGGCCTCGCCGGGCGAGCTGATCGCCGTGCTCAACGAGACCCCGGACGACGTGCAGAGCGTGATCCTGATCGGCCACAACCCCGGCGTGCACGGCCTGGCCGACGTCCTGGCAGGCGAGGCCGAGGGCGACACTCTCACGCGGATGAGCCGCCGCGGCTTCCCCACAGCGGCCTTCGCGCTGCTGACCTTCGACGGCGCCTGGAAGGGCCTGGAGCCGGGTGTGGCCACGCTGACGGACTACTGGGCGCCATCCGAGTGACGGCACACACGGCAGGAGGGCCCGGCACCGAGCGGTGCCGGGCCCTCCTGCCGTGTGTGCACGAGCGGTCCGGGGCGGCTCAGCCCTCGTCGTGGGTGTCGGCCGCCTCGACCTCTTCGCGGGTGATGCCCAGCAGATACAGGACCGTGTCCAGGAAGGGGAAGTTCACCGCGGTGTGCGCGGCCTCGCGGACCACCGGCTTGGCGTTGAAGGCGACACCCAGACCGGCCGCGTTCAGCATGTCCAGGTCGTTGGCGCCGTCGCCGATCGCCACCGTCTGCGACAGCGGCACCCCGGCCTCCGCGGCGAACCGGCGCAGCAGCCGCGCCTTGCCCGCGCGGTCCACGATCTCGCCGGTGACCCGCCCGGTCAGCTTCCCGTCGACGATCTCCAGGGTGTTGGCCTGGGCGAAGTCCAGCCCGAGCCGCTCCTTCAGATCGTCGGTGACCTGGGTGAACCCGCCGGAGACCACGCCGACTTGGTAGCCGAGCCGCTTCAGCGTACGGATCAGGGTGCGCGCGCCCGGCGTCAGCCGTACCTCGCTGCGCACCTTCTCCACCACGGAGGCGTCCAGCCCCTTCAGCAGCGCCACCCGCGCGTGCAGCGACTGCTCGAAGTCCAGCTCCCCGCGCATCGCCGCCGCCGTCACCTCGGCGACCTGGTCCTCGCAGCCGGCATGCGCGGCGAACAGCTCGATGACCTCGTCCTGGATGAGCGTGGAGTCCACGTCCATGACCACCAGCCGCTGGGCGCGCCGGTGCAGGCCCGCCGAGACGACCGCGATGTCGACACCCAGTGCCGCCGCGTCGGTCGCCAGGGCCGTGCGCAGCGGCTCGGTCTCCACTCCGGAGACGGCGAACTCCACGGCCGTCACCGGGTACTTGGCGAGGCGGAAGATACGGTCGATGTTGCCGCCGGTCTTCGCGATCCGGGCGGCGACGGCGGCCGTCGACTCGGCGGTGAGGGGGTGACCGAGGACCGTCACCAGGGAGCGCCCGTGACCGCGCGGACGGTTGTCGCCGTGTCCCGAGATGATCTCCGCCTGCATCTTCATCGACTCGGCCCAGCTGTGCACGGTGGCCCGCAGGTCGCCCTCCAGGCCGGCCGGCGGCTGGGTGACCAGAACGCACAGCACCAGGCGCCCCCGGGTGACGACCTGCTCGATGTCGACCACGTCGACGAGGTACGCGGCAAGGGTGTCGAAGAGGCCGGCCGTGATGCCCGGCCTGTCCTTGCCGAAGATCTTGACGAGGAGAGTGGGGACCTCGGAGGTCTGCGAAGCGCTCATGGTGTCACCACCGTATCCGGCACCCAGTGCCTTCCGCCCGTGAGGTCCGCCTGACGGACACGGAACAATGGGTGTCGGGCCGATGTCGAGGATCTTGCCTCTGCACGACGGCCCGCGCGGTGCGCCACCGGCGTACGGCTGCGTGCTCTACCACGACTGTGCCACGCCCGCGCTCGCGACGGGCAGACAGATGGGCAGACGGGCAGCACAAGGGCGTCCGCTTCTCACGGAGGCCGGGGGCTCACTTCCTGGGCCTGCCGGGCGGACGCGGCGGCAGGGGTGGAGGTGGCGGTGGCCCCTCGTCCGGCGCGTCCGGCGCATCGGGCGCACGGTCACGCGAGCGTGGGTGTGAGCCGGGACGGCGTCGGGGCGACGGGGGAGGCATGTCGACGGGGCGGGCGAGGGTGGGGGCGCCGTACACATCGCCCCCGGTCGGCTGCGGCCGCGCGTCCTCGGGCTCCGCCTGCAGCTCCTCCGGCACCCGGAGATAGGGGTTCGTCTCGGGGTTCGGCGGCCGGTACGGCCTGCTCGGCACGTACGGCCCGGACTCGCCGCCGTACCGGGAGCGCCCGGGGGCGCCGCCCTGGGCCGAGGTCCCGCCACCACCGCCGTACGCCGGGTTTCCGGAACCACCGTCGTACGCAGCGCGCCCGGCCCCACCGCCGTACCCCGAATCCGCGCCTCGCACTCCAGCCGGCGCCTCACCCCGCGCCGGCCCCACCACCCGTGCCCCCGCCGCCCCCGTGACCCAGGCGAACAGTGCCCCCGTCGCCCCGGCCCCCGCGCCCCACACGGCGCCCAGGAGCAGGGCCATACCCAGATGGCCGTGCAGTTGGATGCCCGCGCCGAAGGCGTCGAAGCCCAGGACGGACAGGGAGGCGTCCACCGAGACGTCCGCCAGCCAGGCGAGGAAGGGCAGGGCGAGCGCGGTCACGATCCCGAGCCGCAGGGCGCAGCGGCCGGCGAACCCCGCCGCGCCGCCCGTGCCGGGCACCGGCGTCCGTACCGCCGTCAGTACCCCGGCCAGCAGCATCATCAGCGCCGCCGCGATCGTGAGCAGCCACACCCGCCCGTCCAGCTCGGCCAGCCGGCCCAGCGTGACGGGCTGGTCGGACCGCGCGCTCAGGAGCTGGTCGAGGGGGTGGGGCAGCACGGTGCCCAGGGCGCCGGTGGCCTTGCCGTCCCATGGGACGAACAGTCCCATCGGGATGCCGAGCCACACCCCGTTCGGCGCGCCCAGCAGGGCCGCGCCCGCGATCCGGCCCGGGTGGTCGTCGCCGATCGCCGCGTACGCCGCCGCCGCGAGCCCGGCAGCCACGGCCACCAGCAGTACGGTGACCAGCGCCGAGACGGCCGGCCGCACCACCCGGTGCACGGCGTCCCAGCCGGGCGGCAGGGGAGTGCGGCGGGAAGCGAGCAGGGCGATCAGCAGGATTCCGGCGGACCAGCCCAGGCCGCCGAGCAGGGTGGGCGCGGTGTCCACGCTGAAGCCGACGGCGGCCTTCGCGTCGATCAGATCACCGATCCGGTCCGGCAGCAGCCCGCCGACATCCCCCAGGCCGGGGATGCTGAGGCCGCCCCCCTTGCCGTCCCCACCGGGCAGGTCGTCCAGGCCGAGCGAGCCGCCGTCGAGGGTGATGACGTCGTGCCCGGCCCAGGCCAGGCCGCCGAGCGTCGCCACGAAGAGGACGACCACCGCGCCCGCACGCGCGAGGAGTTCGGACGGCGCGATCACAACTCCGGCCGCGCGCAGGGACCGTAGGAAGAACCACGACAGCAGCAGTGCGCCGACCAGGCTCACCCCCAGTGGCGTGATCTCGACAGCCGTGTGCGCCTCGGCGCCCTTCAGCCCGAAAGCGGACACATCGCCCGACGGCGAGACCGAACCACCCGCCCCGAGCGCCACAACGGCCGCCGTCATGGGGCCCAGTGAGCCCGCCGCGTCCGCCTGCAGCAGATGCAGACCGAGCGCGGCCGTGCCCGCCATCCCTATCAACGACCAGCTGACGGCGGCGATCGCGGACAGCAGGATGTCCGTCCACGGCAGCGAGGTGCCGTGCCGTGCGGTCTCGACGCCCGTGGCAGCACTCATGGCAGACCCCCCGATCCGCGGCGCGGCACCGCAGCCGCGCGTGTCCCCCTCGCGGGGGATTACCACTCTCCGGCCCGGTTTCAACCCCGTCAACGGGGCGACTTGAAGCGCGTACCGGCGCCCTTCACAAGGCCCGACTTTCGGTCACGGGGCCGAGCCTGAAATAGTTCCCCACGATGTTCGACATCCCTAGACTCCCTGTGATGGGGGTAACTCGGGGGACAACTCAGTGGGGCATGGAGTGCCGGAACTCGTACTCGAATCAAACGGACGTACCTGGACGCTCGATCCGTCCAGGCCCTACACCCTCGGACGCGATCCGCAGGGTGACATCGTCTTCGACGACGCCAGGGTCTCCTGGCGCCACGCCACGGTCAGTTTCAACGGCCGCAGTTGGGTCATCGAGGACCACGGCAGCACCAACGGCACCTTCGTGCAGGGCCAGCGGATCCACCAGATGGAGATCGGCCCCGGCTCGTCGGTGCACCTCGGCAACGGGACCGACGGACCGCGCGTGAACCTCTCCGGTGCCGCCGCCACCGCGCAGCCTCAGCAGCAGGCCGCGCCGTACGCTGCCCAGGGCGCGGGGCCCGGCTGGGCGCAGCAGGCTCCGCCGCAGCAGGCCCCGCAGGCCGGTTGGCAGCAGCCGCAGCAGGCCGCGCCGATTCCGCAGCAGCAGGGTGCTCCGGCCGAGCAGTACGCGCAGAAGGTGCCCGGTGGTGGCGCGGGGGCGCCGCCGGTCTACGGCGACCGCAGCCCGACGACGTTCCACCAGTTCGCCATCGGCCACGTGATGCGCATCGGTCGTGCCCTGGAGAACGAGCTGGTCGTCTCCGACCTGCAGGTCTCCCGGCATCACGCCGAGTTCCACTCGATGCCCGGCGGGCGCTTCGAGATCCGGGACCTGGGCTCGCACAACGGCACCTACGTCAACGGCCAGCCGATCCCCAAGGGCGGTTCGGTCCAGCTCGGCCCGAACGACATCGTCGGTGTCGGCCACTCGACCTTCCGTATTGTCGGCGACCGTCTCGAGGAGTTCGTCGACACCGGTGAGGTCTCCTTCTCGGCGCGCCACCTGACCGTCACGGTCGACGGCGGCAAGCAGATCCTGAAGGACGTCTCCTTCGGCGTCCCGGAGAAGTCCCTGATCGCGGTCATCGGCCCGTCCGGCTCCGGCAAGTCGACCCTGCTGAAGGCGCTCACCGGCTACCGGCCCGCCAACCAGGGCGAGGTGCTGTACGACAACCGGAACCTGTACAAGCAGTTCGCCGAGCTGCGCCAGCGCATCGGTCTGGTCCCGCAGGACGACATCCTGCACAAGGAGCTGACCGTCAAGAAGGCCCTGAAGTACGCGGCCAAGCTGCGCTTCCCGGCCGACACCACCGCGCAGGAGCGCGACGCCCGCATCGACGAGGTGCTGCGCGAGCTGAAGCTGGACATCCACAAGGACAAGAAGGTCACGTCCCTCTCCGGCGGCCAGCGCAAGCGCGTCTCGGTGGCCCTGGAGCTGCTCACCAAGCCGTCGCTCATCTTCCTGGACGAGCCGACCTCGGGTCTCGACCCGGGCATGGACCGCGATGTCATGCAACTGCTGCGCGGCCTCGCCGACGACGGCCGCACCGTCCTCGTGGTCACCCACTCGGTGGCCGAGCTGGCCCTGTGCGACAAGCTCCTGGTGATGGCGCCGGGCGGTGCGGTCGCCTACTTCGGCCCGCCCGAGGAGGCGCTGAACTTCTTCGGCTACGACACCTGGGCCGACGTCTTCTCCGCCTTCGAGAACTACCGCGACTACGACTGGGCGGGCCGCTGGAAGGGCTCGCAGCACTACCAGATGTACGCCGCGGACATCGACGCGGTCGCCCCGCAGTCCGTACACATGCCTCCGCCGCAGGCCATCAGGCCGCCCAAGCCACAGGGCTGGGGCTCCCAGCTGATGACCCTGATCCGGCGCTATGTGGCGGTCATCGCCTCCGACAAGGGCTTCCTGGCGCTGACGGTGATCCTGCCGGCGGTGCTCGGCGCGGTCAGCCTGCTGATCGACCACAACCGGGGCCTGCTGGTCAACGAGGCGGTCAACCCGCGCACCGGCCAGCACATCCCGAACGGTACGGCCACGACCGTGCTGCTGATCCTCGCGGTCGGCGCGTGCTTCGCCGGTGCGGCGAACTCCGTGCGTGAGCTGATCAAGGAACGGGTCATCTACGAGCGGGAGCGCGCGACCGGCCTGTCCCGGTCGGCCTACCTGATGTCGAAGGTGGTGGTCCTGGGCGTGATCACCGTGCTCCAGGGCCTGATGGTCGGCGTGATCGGCTTCTCCAGCCGTGAGATCCCCGACGAGGGGCTCGTCCTCGGCAGCTCGACGCTGTTCGAGCTGTGCCTGCCGATCATGGCGCTCGGCTTCAGCTCGATGATGTTCGGCCTGGTGATCTCCTCGCTGGTGAAGACCGCCGAGAAGACCATGCCGCTGCTGGTGATGTTCGCGATCATCCAGGTCGTCTTCACCGGCTGCCTCTTCACCCTGCACGGCACCCTCGGGGTCAACGAGTTCTCGTACCTGATGCCGTCGCGCTGGGCGGTGGCCGCCGCGGGCGCCACGCTGGACTTCAACAACATCGCGCCGAACGCCGACGACCCGGGCAACACGGACCCGCTGTGGGACCACGCGGCCTCGGCCTGGGGCCTGGACATGGTCGCGCTGATCGCCCTCGGTGTGGTCTGCGGCTTCTTCGTCGCCCGCTTCCTGCGCCGGCACGAGCCGGAGGTCATGCGGAAGTAACCGCACCCGGACGACGTGAAGGGCGGCACCCCCAGGGGGTGCCGCCCTTCCGCGTTACGTGAGAGGTCCGCGCCGGCCTCAGTACGCGCTGTTCACGTTGTCGATCGAGCCGTACTTGTCCGCCGCGTAGTTGGCGGCGGCGGTGATGTTGGCGACCGGGTCGTAGATGTTCCACGACGTGCCGGCGACGTGGTAGGCGTTGAAGGTGGGCGGGATCACCTGCAGCAGGCCCTTGGACGGGATGCCGTTGATGGCGTTGACGTCCCAGTTGTTGATGGCCATGGGGTTGCCGGACGACTCCCGCATGATGTTCTTGTGCAGGCCGTGGTAGCTGCCCGGGATGCCCTTGGACTTCATGATGTCCAGGGCCTGGCGGATCCAGCCGTCGAGGTTGTTCGAGTAGGTCTTCGCGGCGACCAGCTGCACCTGGGGGCGCTGCGCGGAACGGCTCGCGGCCTCCTTGGCGACGCGCTCCTGGGCAGCCTTCTTGGCGGCCTCGGCGGCGGCCTTCTGCTGCGCCTGGGCGTCGGCCTGCTTCTTGGCCACGGCGGCCTCGGCGGCCTGCTTCTTGGCGGCGAAGCCGTCGAGCTTGACGGTCTCGGTGGCGAGCTGGTTCGTCAGCGCGGCCTTGACGTCCTTGGCCGGCTGGGCAGCCACCTGCGCCGCCTCGGCCGGGGCACCGACGGTGATGGTCTCAGCGCTGCTGGGGACGGCCGAGAAGGCGAGGGCGGCGGCACCGAGGACGCCGACACCGGCGATGGCGATCTTGTGCTGCTTGGTCAGCGCACGACTATGACCACGGGTGAGGATGTTCTTGGGCATGGCTGATGGACCTCTTCGAGTAGCGCGGAGGTCGCTCTCCTGCGTCCGCCGAGGATCGGCTCCTCCGGTACGGACGCCGCCGGGGGGAACCCGCAGCGCCGAGCGACGGGAGCAATTCTTAGCGGCCGCAAAATGCCCTGGCAAAGGTGTGACGTACGATCCCCGATAGTGGATCAGGGAAGGGCAAAACGGGACAGACTGGACCGTCTGTCCCGTTCAGCTTGGGGTGGTTTATCTCCTATGCACCTTCGTACGTGATGTGGGCCCTATGTGCGGGCTCACATCGACGGCGTAACAGTCTCACCAGGAGTTGCCGTCGCAACGCTCTGTGTGAGGGTTCTCCTCCGGGAGGATGAGATGGACGTCCCCGAACTCGTGCCACAGGTAGAGCCCGCGCAGCGCCTCGTCGTACGCGCGGTCGACCGCGGCCCGCCCCGCGACCGCCTCCAGCATCAGCAGATGCGAGGCCTCCGGCTCGTGCAGCCCGGTCAGCAGCCCGTCGACCACCCGCACCCCGCGTTCGGGCGTGACCACCAGATCGGTCCACCCCTCGGCCGCCCGCACCACCCCGTCCGCCCCCGTCGCCGACTCCACGGCGCGCACGGCCGTCGTCCCGACCGCGACGACTCTGCCGTCACCTGCCCTGGCCGCGTTGATCAGCCGCGCGGACGCCTCCGGCACCGCGAACCGCTCCGGATACGGCGGCTCGTGCGCCTCCGCCGACGCCACCCCCGTGTGCAGGGTGATCGGCGCGAACTGCACCCCGCGGCTCACCAGCTCCGCCACCAGCCGCGCGGTGAAGGGCCGCGCCGCACTCGGCATCTCCGCACTGCCCGCCCCGTCCGCCGAGGGCAGCGCGAACACCGTCTGGTACACGGACAGCGGCTGGTCCCGCTCCGTATAGGAGTAACGGATGGGACGCCCGTGCTCCCGCAGCACCCGAAGGACCTCCGCCCCGGACACCCGCCCCCACCACAGCCGCTCACCCCGCGCGCTCAGCGGCTCCTCCAGCACCAGCCGAGCCCCGCCCGGCAACCCCACCTCTGTCCCCGCAGGCACGCCCGCACGCGCGCGCGTAGTACCCCGTCCGTCCGGTTCCCGCAGCTCGACCGCCCACCGCCCGTCGTCCCCGCGTGTGGAGAAGTGCACCACCACGCGCGCGTGCCCGATCCGCCCGTCCACCGCAGCGGCCAGCGTGGGCGAGGTGTTCACCACCAGCAGGTCCCCCGCCCGCAGCAGCCGCGGCAGCTCGGCGAACACGTGGTGCGCCACCTCGGTGCCGCGCGACACCAGCAGCCGTACGGCGTCCCGGTCGAGGCCGGGCCCGCGCTGCTCGGCCGGCTCCCGCGCCGACAGCTCCTCCGGAACCGTCACCGCCGTGGTCATCGCCCCTCCACCAGGGACGGCGCCGCATACCGCCCGCTCGCCGGCCGATCGTCCAGCAGCCGCAGGAACGCCGGTACGACGCTGTCGGGCGCCGGACGCGGATCGTCGTCGTCCGGTACGGCCGCCGCGTACAGGTCCGTCGCCATGTCCCCGGGGTCCACCGCCCACACCCTGAGCCCCGGCTCCTCCGCGCCGAGCACCGCGGCCAGCTGGTCCAGGGCCGCCTTCGAGGCGCCGTAGCCGCCCCACGTCTCGTACGCCTCCGCCGCCGCGTCCGAGCTGACCGCGATCACCGCGCCCGCCTGTGACTCCCGCAGCAGCGGCAGCGCCTCCTGGACCAGGCCCAGCGCCGCCACCACGTTCACCTCCAGCGCCCGCCGCAGGCCCTCCAGGGGCAGCTCCGCCAGCCGCACCAGCGGCTCGGCACCCAGCGCGCTCGCGTTGCTCACCACCAGGTCGACACCGCCCAGCTTCCACGCGGCGGCCACCAGCTCGGCCCGGTGCCGGGCGTCCGTGACGTCCCCGGGCAGCGCCTCCACCCGCACACCGTGCCCGGCGACCGCCTGCGCGGCCTGGTGAAGGGGATCCGCACCCCGGGCGTCGAGCACCAGATCCCAGCCCCGCGCGGCCAGCGCCTCGGCGAGCGCCCGCCCCAGGCCCTTGGAAGCCCCCGTGATGATCGCTACCGGCATGACAACCGTCCCCTCGTCGCTTGCCGCCCGTGTCGGGCGGTGCCCACAACGTAGGAACGGCACCCACCGCGCCGCCTCGGCCGCGGGCCGCAAAACGGCGGGGCCCTTCGACGTACGCCGCACGTCCGGGGGCGGAGGGCCTACCCCGCCGGACCTAGGCCCATCGGACCGGACCCCGCCGTCACAGGTCCGATCCGCACTGTCACACCCCGCCGGTACCGTGAGGGCATGAGTCAAGGCCCCCGGTCCGGCCTCGCCGCGGTGAGCTCCGCGTTGCTGGCCATGAGCAGGCACCTCGAGGTGCGCGACGTCCTCAAGACGATCGTCGCCTCCGCCCGCGAGCTGCTCGACGCGCGGTACGCCGCCCTCGGCGTCCCCGACGACCACGGCGGCTTCGCCCAGTTCGTCGTCGACGGTGTCAGCGACGCCCAGTGGAAGGCCATCGGCCCGCTGCCCCGCCAGCACGGCATCCTCGCCGCGATGCTGCACGAGGCCAGGCCCGTGCGCCTGGCCGACGTGCGCAAGGACCCGCGCTTCGAGGGCTGGCCCGCGGCCCACCCGCAGATGTCCGACTTCCTGGGCCTGCCGATCAAGGACGGCGAGGACGTCATCGGGGCCCTGTTCCTCGCGAACAAGCGCTGCCCCAAGCCGGAAGGCACCTGCGGCTTCACCGCGGAGGACGAGGAACTGCTCTCCATCCTCGCCCAGCACGCCGCCATCGCCCTCACCAACGCCCGCCTCTACGAGCGCAGCCGCGAGCTGACCATCGCCGAGGAGCGCTCCCGCCTCGCCCACGAACTGCACGACGCGGTCAGCCAGAAGCTCTTCTCCCTGCGCCTGACCGCCCAGGCCGCCGCCGCCCTGGTCGACCGCGACCCCGCCCGTGCCAAGGGCGAGCTGCATCAGGTCGCCGCGCTCGCCGCCGAGGCGGCCGACGAACTGCGCGCCGCCGTCGTGGAGTTGCGCCCCGCCGCCCTGGACGAGGACGGCCTGATCGCCACCCTGCGCACCCAGATACAGGTCCTCGACCGCGCCCACATCGCGCGCGTGACGTTCGCCGGCAACGGTTTCCGCGCCCTGCCCGCCGCCCAGGAGGAGGCTCTGCTGCGGGTCGCCCAGGAAGCCCTGCACAACGCCCTGCGCCACTCCGGTGCCGAGCACGTCGACGTGACCGTGGAGCGGCGCGGCTCCGGAGCCGTCCTGCGCGTCACCGACGACGGCAGCGGCTTCGACCCGACGACGGTCCGCCGCGCCGGACGCCACCTCGGCCTGGTCTCGATGCGGGACCGGGCGAGCGGGGCCGGCGGCACACTGACCGTGCAATCGGCGCCCGGCAAGGGCACCACGATCGAGATGGAGGTCCCCGGTGGCTGACGCAATCAAGGTGCTGCTCGTCGACGACCACCAGGTCGTCCGCCGGGGCCTGCGCACCTTCCTGGAGGTGCAGGACGACATCGAGGTCGTGGGCGAGGCCGCCGACGGCGCCGAAGGAGTCGCCGGCGCCGAGGAGTTGCGGCCCGACGTCGTCCTCATGGACGTCAAGATGCCGGGCATGGACGGCATCGACGCGCTGCGCAGACTCCGCGAACTCGACAACCCCGCGCGCGTGCTGGTCGTCACCAGCTTCACCGAGCAGCGCACGGTCGTCCCGGCCCTGCGCGCGGGCGCCGCCGGGTACGTCTACAAGGACGTGGACCCCGACGCGCTGGCCTGCGCCATCCGCTCCGTGCACGCCGGCCACATCCTCCTCCAGCCCGAGGTCGCCGGCGCCCTGCTCTCCCAGGAGGAGACCAACTCGGGCCAGGGCAGGGGAGGTTCGCTCACCGAGCGGGAGCGCGAGGTGCTCGGCCTGATCGCCGACGGCCGCTCCAACCGGGAGATCGCCCGTGCCCTCGTGCTCTCCGAGAAGACCGTCAAGACGCACGTGTCCAACATCCTCATGAAACTGGACCTCGCCGACCGCACCCAGGCCGCGCTGTGGGCCGTTCGCCATGGCGTGACCGGCTGAAACGCCCTCCCCAACGCCTCACCGACGGCAACGCGGAGGGTTCCGTTCCGGACTGAGATTCATACCGTCGTGGGAATGTCACCCGGACGGCGCATCCTCGGGCGATCCCCGCCGTTCTCCAGTGCGTGCTGCGGCGAACCGCCGCGGTGAACGTCTAGGAGGGGTTGGAAAGTGAAGAACCTGAAGAAGGCGGCGGCCGTGACGATGGTGGCCGGCGGTCTGGTGGCCGCCGGTGCGGGGATGGCCTCCGCCACGACCGGTGCCCACGCCTGCGGCGAGGCCCACGGCTCCCCGGGCGTCATCTCGGGCAACGTCGTCCAGGCCCCGGTGCACGTCCCGGTGAACGCGGTCGGCAACAGCGTGAACGTCATCGGCGTGCTGAACCCGGCCTTCGGCAACCTCGGTGTCAACCACTGAGGATCCGCCCACAGCGACCACAGGCCTCCCGAGTGCACCGGGAGGCCTGTCACTGTGTGGCGCCGACCGATGTCCAGCCCGTCCGACGCTCTACGACAAGGCCGTTCGGGCCGAAGCGGCCGCCCTTGGACACGTCCACACCAACGCCGCTGACCACAGCGGTCAGCGTCCCCGCTCCCGCTCCTCCACGATGGAGTTGTACGCCGCCACCTGCGCCCGCCGTGCCGTCCGCTCCACAGGCCGCAGCGCCTGCGACCGCGCCGCCATCTCCGCGGAGCTGACCGCGCCCCCGTGCCCCCGGTCGTAGGCCAGCGACACCAGCAGCCCCACCCGCTGCGCCAGCTCCAACACCCGCACCGCACGCGGCGGATACCCCGGCGCCAGCACCTCACGCCCCCGCTCGGCCCGCGCCCGGTACGCATCGATCGCCGCCTCCGCCACCGGACCCGACCCGGCGACATCCAGCTTCGACAGCACCTCGGTCGCGTCCCGCAGGGCCTCCGCCAGCTCCCGCTCCGCCTCGCCCAGCGACGGCACATCCGCGGGCGGCGCCTCCCGCACCGCCAGCACCCGCCAGACCACCTCGACATGCAGATCACCCTCGGGCCCGGCCGCGTACACGTCCGGCACCAGCCCGAACGCGGCACCGAAACAGACCACGGCCTCCTCGGCCTCCAGCGCCCGCGCATTGAACTCCGGCGGCCCGCTCAGCCCCAGCGGATGACCGGGCGCGGGGAGTGCGACCCGCAGGCCGGTCACCCCCAGCGACCGCAGCCGGCCCAGCGCGAGCGTGAGTCCGACCGGCGCCGGCTCACCCGGCAGCCCCTCCACCCGGTGCACCGCGTCCTCGCCCACGATGGCGAGAACGGCGTCATCCGGAGAGACAAGTCCGGCCAAAAGGGCATTTCCCCAAGCGGCAAGGCGTCCTGAACGCGGTTCCGAGAGCATGCCCCCACCCTAAGGACAGGACCGATGGAATGGAGCGGCGCACTCGTGGCGTAGATTTCATAAGGGCTGCGCCCACCGGCGCGGCGGACCGAGCCACAGGCGTACGCGACAGCCGAGACCGGCACACTGCAAGGGGAGACAACGCGCTCATGAGCGATGTTCTGGAGCTTCAGGACGTATCCGTGGTCCGGGAGGGCCGGGCCCTGGTGGACCAGGTCTCCTGGTCGGTGAAGGAGGGCGAGCGCTGGGTCATCCTCGGCCCCAACGGCGCCGGCAAGACCACTCTCCTGAACGTCGCCTCCAGCTACCTCTTCCCCAGCAAGGGCACCGCCACCATCCTCGGCGACACCCTCGGCAAGGTCGACGTCTTCGACCTCCGCCCCCGCATCGGCATGGCCGGCATCGCCATGGCCGAGAAGCTCCCCAAGCGCCAGACCGTCCTGGAGACCGTGCTCACCGCCGCCTACGGCATGACGGCCCACTGGCAGGAGGAGTACGACGAGGTCGACGAGCAGCGCGCCCGCGCCTTCCTCGACCGCCTCGGCATGACCGACTACGTGGACCGCAAGTTCGGCACCCTCTCCGAGGGCGAGCGCAAGCGCACCCTGATCGCCCGCGCCCTGATGACCGACCCCGAACTGCTCCTGCTCGACGAGCCCGCCGCAGGACTCGACCTCGGCGGCCGCGAGGACCTGGTCCGCCGCCTCGGTCGGCTCGCCCGCGACCCCATCGCCCCCTCGATGATCATGGTCACCCACCACGTCGAGGAGATCGCTCCCGGCTTCACCCACGTCCTCATGATCCGCCAGGGCAAGGTCCTCGCCGCCGGCCCGATCGAGCTCGAGCTCACCTCCCGCAACCTCTCCCTCTGCTTCGGCCTCCCGCTCGTCGTCGAGCAGGTCGGCGACCGCTGGACCGCCCAGGGCCTGCCCCTGTCCTGACGCCGCGCCGCTCCCGTTCGCGCCCTGTCCGCCGCCCGACCCGCGGCCCTACCATGACCATGTGGACGACATCGACGCATGGGTGTGGTGGCTCGTCGGCGCGGCGGCACTCGGAATCCCGCTCGTGGTCACCGCGATGCCCGAGTTCGGCATGTTCGCGGTGGGAGGCGTAGCGGCCGCGGTCGTCGCAGCCCTCGGCCTGGGCGCAGTGATCCAGGTCCTCACCTTCGTCGTCGTCTCGGTCGCCCTCATCGCCGTCGTCCGCCCCATCGCGGCCCGGCACGGCAGACAACGACCTCAACTCGCCACCGGAGTGGACGCGTTGAAGGGCAAGCAAGCCGTCGTCCTGGAACGCGTCGACGGCTCCGGCGGCCGGATCAAGCTCGCCGGAGAGGTCTGGTCCGCCCGCTCCCTCGACACCGGTCGCGCCTACGAAGTGGGCCAGGAGGTGGACGTCGTGGAGATCGAGGGAGCCACCGCGATCGTCATCTGAGCCATCTGACCGGCGAGTTGCGCGGCGGTCTGTCAGACTCGACCAGCAAGATCTTCAACATCCATAAGATCTGCCCGAGAGGCCGAGGCGGAGAGGGGTACGGGGAACACGATGGAACCGGTCATCATCGTCCTGATCATTCTGGTGGTGTTGGTCTTCATCGCCCTGATCAAGACCATCCAGGTCATCCCACAGGCCAGCGCCGCCATCGTCGAGCGCTTCGGCCGCTACACGCGGACCCTGAACGCGGGCCTGAACATCGTGGTCCCGTTCATCGACACCATCCGCAACCGCATCGACCTGCGTGAGCAGGTCGTACCGTTCCCGCCCCAGCCGGTGATCACCCAGGACAACCTGGTCGTGAACATCGACACGGTCATCTACTACCAGGTGACCGACGCCCGGGCCGCCACCTACGAGGTCGCCAGCTACATCCAGGCGATCGAGCAGCTCACCGTCACCACGCTGCGCAACATCATCGGCGGCATGGACCTCGAGCGCACCCTGACCTCCCGCGAGGAGATCAACGCGGCCCTGCGCGGCGTCCTCGACGAGGCCACCGGCAAGTGGGGCATCCGCGTCAACCGCGTCGAGCTGAAGGCCATCGAGCCGCCCACCTCCATCCAGGACTCGATGGAGAAGCAGATGCGCGCCGACCGTGACAAGCGCGCCGCGATCCTCACCGCGGAAGGCACGCGCCAGGCGGCCATCCTCACCGCCGAGGGCGAGAAGCAGTCCCAGATCCTGCGCGCCGAGGGTGAGGCCAAGGCAGCCGCCCTGCGCGCCGAGGGCGAGGCCCAGGCGGTCCGTACGGTCTTCGAGGCGATCCACGCCGGCGACCCCGACCAGAAGCTCCTGAGCTACCAGTACCTCCAGATGCTCCCGAAGATCGCCGAAGGCGACGCCAACAAGCTCTGGATCGTCCCCAGCGAGATCGGCGACGCCCTCAAGGGCCTCTCCGGCGCGATGGGCAACTTCGGCCCGCTGGGCGGCGGTTCGGGCAACAACGGCTCGTCGGGCAACGGAAGCAACGGCGGCACGGAACGCCGAGAGAAGCCGTCCATCGACTGACGGCGACTTATGTCGACGTATACAGCCCCGCGCCCCTGAAATGGGGCGCGGGGCTGTATAGATCCCGGCAGACGACTAGGCCGCATCCCGAGCGAGCCACTCAGGCAGCGCGGCGAGGTCCTCCTGCCCCAGCGCGAGCAACATCGCATCAGCCGGCGTCGGCTCGAACGGCTCCCGCAGCAAAGCCATACCGGCCTCCTCCGGAGTCCGGTTGGCCTTCCGGTGGTTGTCCTCCGCGCACGCGGCGACCGTATTCAGCCACGTGTCCTGCCCACCCTGCGACCGCGGCAGCACATGGTCCACGGTCGTCGCCCTGCGCCCGCAGTACGCGCACCGGTGCCGGTCCCGGACCAGCACCCCCCGCCGCGACCACGGGGCTTGTCTTCGGAACGGCACCCTTACGTACCTGCAGAGCCTGATCACCCGGGGCGCGGGTATGTCCACATCGGCACCACGCATCCGCAGTTCGGGATGGGCCTGCTCGACGACGGCCTTGTCCTGGAGCACCAGAACAACGGCTCGGTTCAGAGTCACCGTCGACAGCGGCTCGAAGCTCGCGTTCAGAACCAGCGTGTCACGCATCCAGCCCACCTCCCGTGTGCACCTGCCCACCCCCCCGGCGGGCTTGGATCAACTCTGGACGGGCGCGCCGAGATGGACAACGCAATAAAAAATGCCCGCCTCCGATCACTTCCAAGACCGGAGGCGGGCAAACGTTCAATGAACGCTCGGCTGAATCAGAGCGGTGCGTCAGCCCTTGGCGGGGTTCTCGTACTCACCGATGAGCTGGGCACGCGCGATCGTGTGGAACCGCAGGTTGAAACCGACGACGGCTGGAGAGACGTCCGCACCCGGGCCGAGCTTCTCCTGGTCCACCGCGTACACCGTGAAGACGTACCGGTGCGGGCCGTCCCCGGGCGGCGGAGCGGCACCGCCGAAGTCCTTCGACCCGTAGTCGTTGCGCACATGCACCGCACCCTCGGGCAGGCCCTCGAACTTGCCGCTGCCGGCACCCGCCGGCAGCTCCGTCACGGAGGCGGGGATGTCGAACAGGACCCAGTGCCAGAACCCGCTGCCCGTCGGCGCGTCGGGGTCGTAGCAGGTCACCGCGAAGCTCTTCGTCTCCGCCGGGAACCCCTCCCACCGCAGCTGCGGCGAGGTGTTCCCCTCCGCATAGACCTGGGCACTCCCGAGCGTCGCGCCCTCCTCGACGTCCTCGCTCGTCACCGTGAACGACGGCACGGGCGGGTGGAAGTCATGGGGGAGCGGCCGCCGCTTGAGGTCGGTCACCTCGGTACCTCCTGATCGTTCTCGTTCAGTAGGTCCGAGCCTAGAACCAGTTCCGCTTGCTGCCGACCTCGGACAGCCACTGGTTCAGGTAAGCCGCCCAATCGGTCCCGTGGAAGTCGTGCAGACCCACCTGGAAGGAGCGGTAGGTGTCCGAGCCCTCGCTGAACAGACCCGGCTTCTTGTCCATCTCCAGGACGACGTCCATGGCGTGCTCGTCGGCCACGAAGCTCAGCTCGACCTGGTTCAGACCCCGGTACTGCGACGGCGGGTAGAACTCGATCTCCTGGTAGAACGGCAGCCGCTGCCGCGTACCCCGGATGTGTCCGCGCTCCATGTCCGCGTTCTTGAAGCGGAAGCCCAGCTGGATGAAGGCGTCCAGAATCGCCTTCTGCGCCGGCAGCGGGTGCACGTTGATCGGGTCCAGGTCGCCGGAGTCGACGGCTCGCGCGATCGCCAGCTCGGTCGTCACCCCGATGTTCATCCCGCGCAGCGCCTGCCCGTCGATCATCGTGACCGGCGTCTCCCACGGGATCTCCAGCCCGAACGGCACCGCGTGCACAGCGCCCGCCTGAAGCTCGAAGGCACCACCGAGCCGCACCTTGGTGAACTCGATGTTCTGCTTGTACTCCTCGTCGCCGCTCTCCACCTCGACCTTGGCCTGCAGGCCCACGGACAGGCCCTCGATGTCCTGGTTCACGGACCCGCCCTGGATCCGCACCTCGCCCTGGACCACGCCGCCCGGTACGACATTGACCTCGGTCAGCACCGTCTCGACCGAGGCCCCACCGGCCCCGAGGCTCGCGAGCAGCTTCTTGAACGCCATGACTCTCCCTTTACGAACGGACCCTCGACCCGTACAAACGCGATCCGGCCACAACCGGTTCCGAGGCCACACCCTGGCAAGGGGATCAATCCTTGACCACCCCTTGGCACGGAACGCCTGGACTACCCTCGGACGGCATGATCGCGCCCCCGGACCGTACGCCACTCCCGCGAGAGTTCTTCGACCGCCCCGTCATGGACGTCGCCCCCGACCTCCTGGGACGCATCCTGGTCCGTACGACCCCCGACGGCCCGATCGCCGTGCGTCTCACGGAGGTCGAGGCGTACGACGGCCCCAACGACCCCGGCTCACACGCTTACCGCGGCCGCACCCCCCGCAACGAAGTGATGTTCGGGCCGCCCGGGCATGTGTACGTCTACTTCACCTACGGCATGTGGCACTGCATGAACCTGGTCTGCGGACCCGAGGGCACAGCGAGCGCGGTGCTGCTTCGCGCCGGCGAGGTGATCGAGGGTGCCGAGCTCGCCCGCAAACGTCGACTTTCGGCCCGAAGTGACAAGGAACTGGCCAAGGGGCCGGCCCGCCTCGCCACGGCCCTGGAGGTCGACCGCGCCCTGGACGGCACGGACGCGTGCGCCTCGGGCGCGACACCGCTGAGGATGCTGACCGGCACGCCTGTGCCCTCCGACCAGGTACGCAGCGGTCCGCGCACCGGAGTCGCCGGCGAGGGAGGCAACGGCGACATCCATCCCTGGCGCTTCTGGGTGGCCAACGACCCGACGGTGAGCCCCTATCGGGCCCATGTTCCGAGGCGTCGCTCAAGTTGACGCGCCCCTGGAAGGTGCGTAATGTAGCCCGAGCCGCTGAACCGGGTACGGCAATCGCCTGCAGCCGGAGCGGCCAACCCACTACCTAGCTACAACCCCTCAGCGGGGTCGATTTCGGCGCGCCTGTGTGCCCGAATTCGAATCTCGCGAGACTCGATTATGAGTTGCCGAGGGAATCGGCTAACGTAGTGAATGTCGAAAGGCCGACAGGCGAAAGCCCAAAGCCTCAGACAATCCCGCCGACCGGGAATCGGACGCCGAAAGGATCTGATAGAGTCGGAAACACCGAAGGGGAGCCCGGAGGAAAGCCCGAGAGGGTGAGTACAAAGGAAGCGACCGTTCCTTGAGAACTCAACAGCGTGCCAAAAATCAACGCCAGATATGTTGAT